>NZ_JBIBKR010000008.1:104779-495407 GCF_042959365.1 Streptomyces sp. NPDC007907 | reverse complement strand
CAGGGTGGTGGCGCCGGTGGCGTGGAGGGTGACGTGGTTCCAGGTGGAGGTGGTGCGTGCCTGCTCGTGGGGGGTGAGGGGCAGGGCGTGCAGGGCGGCGTCCAGGAGTGCGGGGTGCAGTCCGAAGCCGTCGGTGGAGGTGCCTTCGGGGAGGGCGACCTCGGCGTAGATGTCGTCACCGAGCCGCCAGGCGGCACGCAGGCCCTGGAAGACCGGGCCGTAGGACAGTTCGGCCTGGGCGAGACGCTCGTAGACCGCATCTGTATCGAGGGAGGCGGCGCCCTGCGGCGGCCACACCGACAGGTCGAAGTCGGCATCCTGGGCCACTCCGGTGACGCGGCCCGTGGCGTGGCACACCCACGGCTCGTCGATCGAGGCCTCTTCGGCGCGCGAGTAGATCGCGACGGCCCGGTGCCCGTCTTCGTCGGTGTTGTCCACGGTCACCCGGAGGGCGACGGCACCCTGTGCGGGCAGTACGAGCGGAGCCTGGAGCGTCAGCTCCGCCAGCGCACCGCAACCGGCTTCGTCACCCGCCTGGGTCGCCAGCTCCACCAGGACCGACGAGGGCACCATCGGGACGCCCATCACCACGTGCTCCGCGAGCCAGTCGTGGGATTGCAGCGAGAGACGGCCGGTCAGCAGGATGGTTCCCGTCGCGGGAAGCGCGACCGCCGCGCCGAGCAGCGGGTGCGTGACCGACGCCAGGCCGGCAGGGGCAAGGCTGCCGGTGGGGGCAGCCTGCTCCAGCCAGTAGTGCTGGTGCTGGAAGGCGTAGGTGGGCAGGTCGACGCGGCGCGCGCCCCGGCCTGCGAAGACGCCGTCCCAGTCGAGTTCGGCGCCGTGGATGTGGGCGGTGCCGATGGCCTGGGTGAGGGTTTCCGCTTCCGGGCGGTTCTTGCGGAGTACGGGACTGAAGGCCGCGGTGTCGGTGTCGGTGAGGGTCTCCTGGGCCAGGGCGGACAGGGTGCCGTCCGGGCCCAGCTCGATGAAGGACGTGACGCCTTGTTCGGCGAGGTGGGTGATGCCGTCGGCGAAGCGGACGGCTTGGCGGACGTGGCGGACCCAGTAGTCGGGTGAGCCGATGTCGTCGGGGGTGGCGAGCCGGCCGGTGAGGTTGGAGACGACCGGGATGTTCGGAGTGCTGTAGGTCAAGCCCGCCGCGATGGTGCGGAACTCGTCCAGCATGGGTTCCATGCGGGGGGAGTGGAAGGCGTGGCTGACGCGGAGCTGGTGGACCTTGCGGCCCTGCTCCCGCCAGTGCTCCAGCACCTCGCCTACGGCGGTCTCGTCGCCGGAGACCACGACCGAGGTGGGTCCGTTGATGGCGGCGATGGCGATCTCGTGCTCGCGGCCTTCGAGCGTCTCCAGAACCTCAGCTTCGGTGGCCTGGATCGCGGCCATGGCCCCACCGGCCGGGAGAGCCTGCATGAGGCGTCCACGAGCGGCGACGAGCTTCGCCGCGTCTTCCAGGGTGAAGACCCCGGCCACATGGGCGGCGGCCAGTTCACCCACGGAGTGCCCGACGAGGAAGTCAGGGGTCAGACCCCAGGCCTCCACCAGGCGGAACAGCGCGACCTCGATGGCGAAGAGCGCGGCCTGCGTGTACACGGTCTGGTCGATCAGACCGGCGTCCGTCCCGTCCGTACCGAAGACGACATCCTTCAGCGGACGCTCCAGCTGCCCATCGAAGCGGGCACACACCTCATCAAAGGCAGCAGCGAACACCGGATACGTGTCATAAAGTTCGCGGCCCATTCCGGCCCGCTGGCTGCCCTGCCCCGTGAACAGGAACGCCAGCTTGCCGCGCCGCACGCTCCCCGAGGCCACCGCACCCGACGCATCCCCGGCGGCCAACGCCTGCACACCTGTCAGGAGTTCGTCCACATCGGAGCCGGTGATGACGGCCCGGTGCTCGAAGCGGGCCCGCGTCACGGCGAGGGAGTACCCCACGTCCGCCGGACGCAGCTCGGGGTTCTCCCGTACGAAGGAGTGCAGCCGCTCGGCCTGCGCCCGCAGCGCCCCCTCCGTCTTACCGGACAGCACCCACGGCACGACCCCACCAGCAACAGGAGCCTCGGGGGCCGCTTCGGTGTCGGCGGCGTCGACGGCAGCCGGCGCCTGCTCCAGAATCACATGCGCATTGGTACCGCTGATACCGAAGGACGAGACGCCCACTCGGCGCGGACGCCCGGTGTCCGGCCACTCCCGCGCCTCGGTCAGCAGCCGGACGTCACCCGCCGACCAGTCGATCTCGGGCGACGGCTGGTCCACATGCAGGGTCTGCGGGAGGACACCCTCCCGCATCGCGACGACCATCTTGATGATGCCCGCGGCGCCGGCTGCCGCCTGGGTGTGACCGATGTTGGACTTGATGGAGCCGAGCCAGAGCGGTTCGGCGCCCTCGCGGCCCTGGCCGTACGTGGCCAGCAGCGCCTGCGCCTCGATCGGGTCACCCAGTCGCGTGCCCGTGCCGTGCGCCTCCACCGCGTCCACGTCCGCGGCGGTCAGGCCCGCGCCCGTGAGGGCCTGGCGGATGACGCGCTGCTGCGAGGGGCCGTTCGGAGCGGTCAGGCCGTTCGACGCACCGTCCTGGTTCACGGCCGTGCCGCGGACGACGGCGAGCACCTTGCGGCCGTTGCGCTCGGCGTCCGAGAGCCGCTCGACGAGCAGCATGCCCACGCCCTCGGCCCAGATCGTGCCGTCGGCGGCACCGGCGAAGGCCTTGCAACGGCCGTCGGGGGCGAGGCCGCGCTGGCGCGAGAAGTCCACGAAGGTGTCCGGCGTCGACATGACCGTGACACCACCGGCAAGCGCCAGCGAGCACTCTCCCCGGCGCAGCGACTGCACGGCCAGGTGCAGGGCGACGAGCGAGGACGAGCACGCGGTGTCCACGGAGACGGCCGGGCCTTCGAGGCCGAGCACGTACGAGACGCGGCCCGAGGCGACGCTGCCGGACGTGCCGGTGCTGAGGTAGCCCTCCAGGTCCTCGGGGACCGACTGGAGGCTTGGGAAGTAGTCGGTGTTCATGACGCCGGCGAAGACGCCGGTCTGGCTGCCGCGTACAGACGCCGGGTCGATCCCCGCGGCCTCCAGCGACTCCCAGGACGCTTCGAGGAGCAGCCGCTGCTGCGGGTCCATCGCCAGCGCCTCACGCGGCGAGATCCCGAAGAACTCGGCGTCGAATTCCGCCGCGGAGACGAATCCCCCCTGGCGGACGTACGTCGTGCCGACACGCGCCGGGTCCGGGTCGTACACGCCCTCGATGTCCCAGCCGCGGTCGGTGGGGAACGCGGAGAGACCTTCGCCCTTCCCGACCACCATGCGCCAGAGGTCGTCCGGCGAGGCGACGTCACCCGGGAAGCGGCAGGCCATGCCGACGATGGCGATCGGCTCGTCGTCGTGGCGCGGCCCGGCGGCCGGGGTCACGGGGCCGGCGATGGCGGACTGGTCGGCGAACGTCTCGGCGAGGAGGTGCTCCACCAGCGCCGACGGGGTCGGGTAGTCGAACGTGAGGGTCGCAGGGAGGCGGAGACCGGTGAGGGTGTTCAGGCGGTTGCGCAGCTCGACCGCGGTCAGCGAGTCGAACCCCACCTCCTTGAAGGCCCGCCCCGGCTCGATCGCCCGCCCGTCGCCGTGACCGAGCACGGACGCGACGTGACCGCGTACGAGTTCCAGCAAGGTACTCGTCCGCTCGGCGGGCGCGAGCCCGGCCAGCCTGCGGGCCAAGGCGGACGTTCCGCCCGCCGCCCCGCTCGCCGCGACCCGGCGCGCCGGCATGCCGACCAGCCCGCGCAACAGGGCGGGGACCGTGGCCGAAGGCGCACGGAACGCGGCGAGGTCCAGGCTCATGGGCGACGCGACAGCGGCGCCCGATGTGCGTGCTGTGTCGAGGAGTTGGAGGGCGTGGGTGGTGGGGAGGGGGGTCATGCCGGAGCGGTGGATGCGCTCGATGTCGGCGGTGGTGAGGTGTCCGGTGATGCCGCTGCGCTGTTCCCACAGGCCCCATTGGAGTGAGGTGGCGGGGAGGCCGAGTGCGTGGCGGTGGTGGGCGAGTGCGTCGAGGAAGGTGTTGGCGGCGGCGTAGTTGCCCTGGCCCGGGTCGCCGAAGAGGCCGGCGGAGGAGGAGAAGAGGACGAAGGCGGAGAGGTTCAGGTCCTTCGTCAGCTCGTGCAGATGGACGGCGGCGTCGGCCTTGGGGCGGAGAACCGCGTCGAGGCGCTCGGGGGTGAGGGCGTTGATGACGCCGTCGTCCAGGACACCGGCGGTGTGGATCACGGCGGTCAGCGGACGCCCGCTGTCGACCGAGTTGAGCAGCGTTTCGAGGGAGCCGCGGTCGGCGGCGTCGCAGGCGGCGATCTCCACGGTGTCGGCGCCGAGTTCGGCCAGTTCGGCGGCGAGCTGCGGGGCGCCTTCGGCGTCGAGTCCTCGGCGGCTGGTGAGGATGAGGTGGCGTACGCCGTGCTCGGTGACGAGGTGGCGGGCGACGAGGGAGCCCAGAGCGCCCGTGCCGCCGGTGACGAGGACGGTCCCGGCCGGGTCCAGGCGGAAGTCCGTCGGATCGCCGTCGGCGACAGGCACCCGGACCAGGCGCGGCACGCGCGCCGAACCGTCGCGGAGTGCGGCTTGGGGCTCGTCGGAGGCCAGGAGCGGCCAGAGAGTGGCGAGTTCGGGCGACTCGGTGTCGGTGTCGAGGAGGACGAACCGGTCGGGGTTCTCGGCCTGCGCGGAGCGTACGAGCCCCCAGACGGGCGCGTTGGCCAGATCGGCCACGTCTTCACCGGGCCGGGCGGCGACCGCACCACGGGTGACGAGGACCAGGCGGGAGTCGGCGAACCGGTCCTCGGCCAGCCATTCCTGAATGAGCGTCAGAGCATGCTGGGTGGCCTGGTGGGCTGCGGTGGCCGTGTCGGTGTCGTCGTAGGCGGTCAGCGGGGCGAATACGACCTGGGGGATGGTGTCGGCGGCGGCCAGTTCAGCCAGGCTGGGGAACGCCGGTCCCTCGGTGAGGAGACCCGGCTCGTCGCCCAGTACGGCCCACGTCTGGGGTTCGGCGGGTGCCGGGTTCAGTTCGGGCCAGTCCAGGCGGTACAGGGAGTTGTGGAATCCGCTGTGTCCGGTGGTGAGTTCGTCGGGGGTGGTGTGGCGCCAGGTGATGGTTTGTGCGGTGAGGACGGGTGCGCCGGTGTTGTCGGCGGCGGTGAGGGTGCCGTTGGTGGTGGAGAGTTTGACGCGCAGGGTGGTGGCGCCGGTGGCGTGGAGGGTGACGTGGTTCCAGGTGGAGGTGGTGCGTGCCTGCTCGTGGGGGGTGAGGGGCAGGGCGTGCAGGGCGGCGTCCAGGAGTGCGGGGTGCAGTCCGAAGCCGTCGGTGGAGGTGCCTTCGGGGAGGGCGACCTCGGCGTAGATGTCGTCACCGAGCCGCCAGGCGGCACGCAGGCCCTGGAAGACCGGGCCGTAGGACAGTTCGGCCTGGGCGAGACGCTCGTAGACCGCATCTGTATCGAGGGAGGCGGCGCCCTGCGGCGGCCACACCGACAAGTCGAACGCCGCGGGCTCCGCGGCCCCCGACAGCGTGCCGGTGGCATGCAGTGTCCACTGGCTCCCGGGCGCCGCCTCGTCCGAGCGGGAGAAGAAGCGGACCGGGCGGCGGCCCGCGGCGTCGGCGGCGTCCACGGCCAGCCGCAGCGCCACCGCGCCCTGCTCGGGCAGGACCAGCGGGGTCTGGAGCGTCAGCTCCTGCAGGGACCCGCAGTCGACCTGGTCACCGGCGTGGATGGCCAGCTCGACCAGGGTCGAGCCCGATACGACGGCCGAACCCAGCACCGCGTGATCCGCGAGCCACCCGTGCGACTGGAGAGACAGGCGTCCCGTCAGCAGTATCCCGTCCGACTCCGGCAGCGCGACCGCCGCGTTCAGGAGCGGATGTCCCGTCGCCGACTGCCCGAAGCCCGTGGCGTCCCCGGAGAGGGTGGGCGCCTCCAGCCAGTAGTGCCGGCGCTGGAAGGCGTACGTCGGCAGGTCCACGCGCTGTCCGCCGCGGCCCGCGAAGACCCCGTCCCAGTCCAGCTCCGCGCCGTTCACGTGCAGACGGACCATGGCGGAGGTGAAGGCCTGGGCCTCGGGGCGGCCCCTGCGCAGGGCCGGGGCGAAGACCACGCCCTCGGCATCGGGCAGGGACTCCTGGCCCATCGCCGAGAGGATGCCGTCGGGGCCCAGCTCCACGAAGGAGGTGACGCCCCGCTCGGCGAGGCAGGTGACGCCGTCCCGGAAACGCACGGCCTGACGCACGTGCCGCACCCAGTACTCCGGTGAGCACAGTTCTTCCGCGGTGGCCTGCTCACCGGTCACGTTGGAGACGATCGGGATCCGCGGTGCGGAGTAGGTCATCACCCGGGCGTGCCAGCGGAATTCCTCCAGCATGGGTTCCATGCGGGGGGAGTGGAAGGCGTGGCTGACGCGGAGCGGGTGGACCTTGCGGCCTTGCTCGCGCCAGTGCTCCAGCACTTCGGTCACGGCGGCCTCGTCGCCGGAAATCACCACGGAGGTGGGCCCGTTGATGGCGGCGATGGCGATCTCGTGCTCGCGGCCCTCGATCGTCTCCAGAACCTCGGCCTCGGTGGCCTGGATCGCGGCCATGGCCCCACCGGCCGGGAGCGCCTGCATGAGCCGGCCCCGCGCGGTAACCAAGATCGCCGCGTCCTCGAGATCGAAGACACCGGCTACGTGCGCGGCGGCCAGCTCACCCACCGAGTGGCCGATGAGGAAGTCAGGGGTCAGCCCCCACGCTTCGACCAGCCGGAACAGCGCGACCTCGATGGCGAAGAGCGCGGCCTGCGTGAACACCGTCTCATCGATCAGACCGGCAGCCGCCTCGTCCGTGCCGAAGACGATCTCCTTCAGCGGACGTTCCAGATGCAGGTCGAGGTAGGAGCACACCTCGTCGAAGGCCGCGGCGAACACCGGATACGTGTCATACAGCTCGCGGCCCATCCCGGCCCGCTGGCTCCCCTGCCCCGTGAACAGGAACGCGACCCGACCGCGGCGCGCGCTCCCCGAGATCACCGCACCGCCCGGTACCTCCCCGGCAGCGAGAGCCTCAAGGCCGGCCAGCAGCTCCTCGCGGCTCGCGCCCGCCACCACGGCCCGGTGTTCGAACCGGGCCCGCGTGACGGCGAGGGAGTAGCCCACGTCCTCCGGACGCAGGTCGGAGTTCTCCTGTACGAAGGAGTGCAGCCGCTCGGCCTGCGCCCGCAGCGCGTCCTCCGTCTTACCGGAGAGCACCCACGGCACGACCCCGTCGACGACCGGCGCCTCGGAGAGCGGGGTCTCGGAGACCGGCTCGGAAAGTTCGGCCGGCGCCTCCTCCAGCACCACGTGCGCGTTCGTGCCGCTCATGCCGAACGACGAGACACCGGCCCGGCGCGGACGCCCGGTCCGCGGCCACTCGCGCGCCTCGGTCAGCAGCGCCACGTTCCCCGCCGACCAGTCCACGTGCGGGGACGGCTCGTCGGCATGCAGCGTCCGCGGCAGCACACCCTCCCGCATCGCGAGGACCATCTTGATGACACCGGCGATACCGGCCGCGGCCTGCGTGTGGCCGACGTTCGACTTCAGCGAGCCGAGCCACAGCGGCTCCCCGCCCTCGCGCCCCTGCCCGTACGTGGCAAGCAGCGCCTGCGCCTCGATCGGATCGCCGAGACGCGTACCGGTGCCATGGCCCTCGACCGCGTCGACGTCCGTCGCGGCGAGGCCGGTGTCCGCGAGGGCGCGACGGATGACGCGCTGCTGGGCGAGACCGCTGGGGGCGGTCAGGCCGTTGGACGCGCCGTCGGAGTTGACGGCGGTGCCGCGCACCACCGCGAGGACCTGGTGGCCGTTGCGCCGGGCCTCCGAGAGCCTCTCCAGGACGACGATGCCGACGCCCTCGCCCCACCCGGTGCCGTCGGCGTCCGCGGAGTACGCCTTGCAGCGCCCGTCGGCGGAGAGGCCGCGCTGCCGGCTGAAGGCGAGGAACCCGCCGGGGCTCGACATGACCGCCGCGCCGCCCGCCACAGCGAGAGGGCAGTCGCCGCGCCGCAGGGCCTGCACGGCGAGGTGGAGCGCGACGAGCGAGCCGGAGCAGGCGGTGTCGACCGTGATGGTGGGACCCTCGAAGGCGAAGGTGTAGGCGAGACGGCCCGAGGCCACGCTGGCGGCGTTGCCGGTCAGCAAGTAGCCCTCGAAACCCTCGGCCGCATCCTGTAGACGCGGGCCGTACTCCTGGTTCTCGACGCCGACGAACACACCGGTCTGGCTGCCGCGGACGGACTTGGGATCGATGCCCGCGCGTTCGAGGGCCTCCCAGGTGCTCTCCAGCAGGAGCCGCTGCTGCGGGTCCATGCCGAGCGCCTCGCGCGGGCTGATGCCGAAGAAGTCCGCGTCGAACTCACCGGCGTCGTGCAGGAATCCGCCCCGGCGGGTGTAGCTCTTGCCCGCGTCGTCGGGGTCGGGAGAGTACAAGCCGTCGAGGTCCCAGCCGCGGCGGGTGGGGAAGTCGGAGATCGCGTCGCCGCCCTCGGAGAGGAACCGCCATAGCCCCTCGGGGGTGCTGACGCCGCCGGGCAGCCGCACCGCCATGCCGACGACGGCGATCGGCTCGTCGTCGGCCGCGGCGGAGCCCGGCTGCTCGCCCAGGGCGCCCGCGTCCGCGGCGGAGCCGTACAGGAGGCGCTGGAGTTCGCGCGCGAGCGCCCGCGGGGTGGGATGGTCGAAGGGCAGAGTCACGGGCAGGCGCAGCCCGGTGGCCGCGACGAGCCGGCTGTGGAAGTCGACGGCGGCGAGCGAGTGGAAGCCCAGTTCGAGGAAGGAACTCTCGGGGTCGATCCCGTTCGGTGCCTCTCGGTCCGCGCTCTTGAGCACGTCCTCGGTCAGACCGGTGACGAAGGCGAGCAGGTGGTGTTCCTGCTCCGGCCCGGTCAGTTCAGCCTGCGAACGGAATTCTCCGGACTGGCCTACCATCGCTCGCTCCACAACTCTGCCGACATGGCTGTTCAAAGAAACCGGACTTCACGCGAGAGTATGTGGACGCCGAGTGGCGTTCACACCCCTACGCACCCCTTGGTGCATTGCCGGTACGGGGATCGGTGATGCGGTGGCATTCGATGCCGCGAGGACGGCGGACAGGGAATTGAGCACCGCAGCGCATCAGTTTTTCGCGGGCCGCAGAGTGGACCGGAGAACACTTTTCGGATCGACGGCCACGACGTCGAAGTTCCGGGTGGTGCACTTCACCCGCCGGAACAGATTGTCGGGACCGGTGATGTAGAGCTTCCGCACACCGAGGCCGAGCAGTGAATCGACGACCTCGGGCCAGTTGATGGCCTTGTCGAACGTGTCGAGCAGCATGGTCCGCATGGCGTCCGCGGTGCGCACGACACTGCCGTCCTGGTCGGCGACGACGGTGAGCTTCGGGTCCCGGATCTCGTACCGGGACAAGACCTCCTCGTCGGCCTTGCGGCGCAGCCCGCCGAACGCCTCGGCGTGCACGGGCGGGCGCATCGTGTACATGGAGTAGCCGCCTACGGCGCCGACGGCCTTCTTCAGGCCGTCCAGGAGGTGCTCCCGCACCGACACCATGAGGAAGCCCTCGTCGAGCCGGCCGGAGATGTCGTACCAGTCGCCGTTCGCGGTGAGCCCGTCCAGATACTCCTGGAAGGGTTCCGCCGGGACCCGCACACAGGAGTGGGTCACCACGTCCTGGTGCTCGGAAGCGAAGAACTCCTGCTCGCATCGGGCCAGTTCAGCCGTCATGCGGACGGTGTCCGCGAAGTCGAGCGCCCCTGTCCAGGCGGCCGCGGCCTTCTGCCCGAAGCTCGGCCCGACACAGTAGTCGGGGCGCATCCCGAGGAGGTCCTCGGCGCGGTCGGCCAGCGCGAGGGAGTTCGCCAGGAAGGCCACCTGCGTGTACTCCGAGTAGTCGTCCTCGGCTCCGTGGAACCGGTCGAGGAGCGAGTACCCGAGCGCCTTGTCGGCGGCCGATATGCGGCGCCTCGCGTACCTGTCGAGAACCATGAATTTGCCGACCGCGGAAAAGCTTGACGGTCCCATCCCCGGAAATACGACAGCTGTCTTCTCTTCCATCAGATTTCACCCACAGTCAGCCAGCGGACAGCATGGCCGACGCTATGGGGGCGGGCAGGCCCCCGGCCACCCCATAGGCCCCCTAAGACAACCCCGTAGACACCCCTTGACGTTCACGGCACGGCCCGCGGTCACCGCGCCGACCCGTCCCGCATGTCACACAGGCAGGGGGGATAGGGGTTGCCTGTGCCGCCCGGCGAAAAATAGCGTGTGCCTGCCGGAGCAGGCGGTCCTCGGCCGGCAGTTCCCCATTTCGATCCGGCCGGGCCACACCGACGGCATCGACATGCGGCTCGCGCGGCGTGAGCGGGCGGAGCCTCCCGGAATTCCATTGATTCCCCGACCAGCATCGCCGAAACGGCCCGAAGGGTATTCCTGATGACGTCACCCAGCCCGGCTTCAATGAGCATGCTTGTTCCGGACTTCCCCTTCTCCTACGACGACTGGCTGCGCCACCCCGCCGGTCTCGGGGAATTGCCCCCCGATCGCGCCGGCACGCCGGTGGCCGTGATCGGTGGTGGCATCTCCGGGCTGACGGCCGCGTACGAACTGATGCGGCTCGGCCTGCGGCCCGTCGTGTACGAGGCCGGCGAGCTGGGCGGCCGCATGCGGGCCGTCCCCTTCGCGAGCCGCCCCGAATACGTCGCCGAACTCGGGGCGATGCGCTTCCCGAAGTCGGCGCGGGCCCTGTTCCACTACATCGACCTGCTCGGCCTGGACACCCGGCCGTTCCCCAACCCGCTGGCACCGGACACCCCCGGCACGCTCATCGACGTCAATGGCCGCCAGCACTGGGCCCGTTCGCAGGACGACCTGCCGCCGCTCTACCAAGAGGTCGCCGAGGCCTGGGAGAAGACGCTCCAGGAGCTGGCCGAACTGTCGACGGTGCGCGGCGCGATCCAGCAGCGCGACGTCGTGACCCTCAAGGCCGTCTGGAACCGCCTGGTCCGCGACCTCGACGACCAGTCCTTCTACGGCTTCCTGGCGTCCTCGTCCTCGTTCCACTCCTTCCGGCACCGTGAGGTCTTCGGCCAGGTCGGCTTCGGCACGGGCGGCTGGGACACCGACTTCCCCAACTCCGTCCTGGAGATCCTGCGGGTCGTCTTCACGGAGGCCGACGACGACCAGCTCTCCATCGTCGGCGGTGTGCAGCAATTGCCCCGTGGCCTGTGGGAGCGGCGGCCCGCGTCACCGGTCCACTGGCCCGAGGGCACCTCCCTCTCCACACTGCACGGCGGCGGCCCGCGACCCGGCGTCGTGGGACTGCGGCGCAAGGGATCCGACTACGTGGTCGAGGACGCGTCCGGGGACGTCAGCGCCTACCCGGCGGTGGTGTTCACGCCGCATCTGTGGACGTTGCTGAACCGGATCGACTGCGAACCGGGGCTGCTGCCGACCGAACACTGGACGGCGGTGGAGCGCACGCACTACATGAGCTCCTCCAAGGTCTTCGTCCTCACGGACCGCCCGTTCTGGCGCGACATCGACCCGCGCACCGGCCGGGAGACGATGGGCATGACCCTCACCGACCGGATCGCCCGCGGCGTGTACCTCTTCGACAACGGAGCGGACCGACCTGGCGTGATGTGCCTGTCGTACACCTGGAACGACGACTCGCTGAAGTTCTCCACCCTCTCCCCGGGCCGGCGCCTGGACGTACTCCTCGACCGGCTCGGCGAGATCTACCCGGGGGTGGACATCCGGTCGCACATCATCGATGAGCCGATCACCGTCACCTGGGAGAACGAGCCCCATTTCATGGGCGCGTTCAAGGCGAACCTGCCGGGCCAGTACCGGTACCAGCGGCGGCTGTTCACCCACTTCATGCAGGACCGGATGGACGCGTCGCACCGCGGGTTCTTCCTCAGCGGCGACGACGTCTCCTGGACCGCGGGCTTCGCCGAGGGCGCGGTGACCACCGCGCTGAACGCGGTGTGGGGCGTGGTCAACCATCTGGGCGGCCGCACCCCGGCGGCCAACCCCGGCCCCGGCGACCTCTTCGACCGGCTCGCCCCGGTGGAACTGCCCTACGCCTGAGCCGGTTGTGTTTGTCCATCAATCCCCATGCTCCTCGCGGAACGAGGTATCACCATCATGACCAGGACCGGACCGGATGTGCGGGCGGGCAACGTCTCGACTCTGCCTCGGGCGCTCCGTCTGCGCTGCGAGAAGCAGCCCGACGAAGCCGCCTACGTATTCCTGCGCGACGGTGAGGAGCCCGACGGGTCCCTCACCTACAGGCAGCTGGAGGCCGACGCGGGCTCCCGCGCCGCCGCCCTGGAGCGGGCCGGGCTGAGCGGCGGCAACGCCGTGCTGCTCTACCCCTCGGGTCTGGAGTTCGTACGAGCGCTGCTCGGCTGCATGTACGCGCGAGTGGCCGGCGCCCCGGCCCAGGTCCCCACCCGGCGGCGCGGCGTGGAGCGGCTGCGCCGCATCGCGGACGACGCGGGTACCAGCACCGTTCTGACCACCGGCGCCGTCAAGCGGGACCTGGAGGAACGGTTCGGCGATCTGCCCGAGCTGGCCGGGCTCACGCTCATCGACACCGAGGCGCTGCCGGACGCCCCGTGGACGGGCGAGGGCCCGGGCCCCGAGGACATCGCGCTGCTCCAGTACACCTCGGGCTCCACCGGCGACCCGAAGGGCGTGATGGTCACCCACGCCAACTTCCTGAGCAACGTCGCTGAGACCGAGGAGCTGTGGCCGGCCGGACCCGACGGCGTGGTCGTCTCCTGGCTGCCGCTCTTCCACGACATGGGCATGCTCTTCGGCGTGCTGATGCCGCTGTGCTCGGGCATCCCCGCCTATCTGATGGCGCCCGAGGCCTTCATCCGCAGGCCCGGCCGCTGGCTGGAGGCGATAGCGCGGTTCCGCGGCACGCACGCCGCCGCGCCGAGCTTCGCGTACGAACTCTGCGTACGGGCCCAGCAGGACGGCAAGGTCGCCGCGGACATCGACCTGTCGAGCTGGCGGGTGGCGGCCAACGGCGCCGAACCCGTGCGCTGGCGAGCCGTGCGCACGTTCGCGGAGACGTTCGCACCGGCCGGCTTCGACCCCGCCGCCATGAGCCCAGGCTACGGCCTCGCCGAGAACACCCTCAAGGCCACCGGCAGCCGCCTCGGCGAGGAGCCGACCGTCCTCTGGGTGGCCGCGGAGGCCCTGCTGGCCGGCCGGGCGGACTTGCGCGCCCCGGGCGCCGTGGGAGCACAGCCCCTGGTGGGGTCGGGCTTCCCCGTGTCCGGCACCCGGGTGCGGATCGTCGACCCCGTGGCGCTGACCGAGTGCCCCGAGGGCCGGGTCGGCGAGATCTGGGTGAACGGGCCCTGCGTCGCCGCCGGTTACCTCGGGCGGGAGCGCGAGAGCGAGGAGACCTTCCGAGCGGTCATCGCCGGGCAGGACGGCCCCGGCGACGCGACGTATCTGCGCACCGGCGACCTGGGCTTCCTGCTCGACGGGGAGCTGTATGTGACCGGCCGGTTCAAGGACGTCATCATCCGCAACGGCCGGAACTTCTACCCGCAGGACATCGAGCTGTCCGCCGAGAACGCGGCAGCGGGCCTGCACCCGAACGCCGCCGCGGCGTTCTCCGTGGACGACGGCGAGAGAGAGCGCCTGATCGTCGTCGTCGAGGCCGACGGCAGGGCCCTGCGCGGCACAGGACCGCAGGAACTGAAGGACCTGGTCCACCGGGCCGTCTACGAACGCCAACGGCTGGAGACGGACGAGGTCGTCGTCGTACGGCGCGGCCTCCTGCCCCGTACCACCAGCGGCAAGGTGCAGCGCCGAGCCTGCCGCGAGCGATACCTGAACAACGAACTGAAGCCTGCCGTGGCAGCGGAGCGGAGCGCCTGATGGCCTCGGAAGAGACGTCCGACAACCCTTCCCGCAACGGGACGGCCGCGCGCCTGGCGGAGTTGCGGCGCCGCCGCGACGAACTCGCCGCGCATGCCGACTCCGACGCGGTCAGGCGTCAGCACGACAAGGGCAAGATGACGGCCAGGGAGCGCATCGACGCGCTGCTCGACCCCGGGACGTTCGTCGAGCTGGACGCCTTCGCCCGCCACCGCAGCCACGACTTCGGCATGGAGCGCAACCGTCCGCTGGGCGACGGTGTGATCACCGGCTACGGCAAGGTGGACGGCCGCAAGGTGTGCGTGTTCGCCCAGGACTTCACGGTCTTCGGCGGCAGCCTCGGTGAGAAGTACGGCGAGAAGATCGTCAAGGTGATGGACCTGGCCCTCAGCACCGGCTGCCCCATCATCGGCATCAACGACTCCGGCGGCGCCCGCATCCAGGAGGGCGTGGTCTCGCTCGCGTACTACGCCGAGCTGGTCAAGCGGCACGTCGAGGGCTCGGGCGTCATCCCGCAGATCTCGCTGATGATGGGCCCCTGCGCGGGCGGCGCGGTGTACGCGCCGGCGATCACCGACTTCGTGGTGATGGTGGAGGAGACCTCACACATGTTCGTCACCGGTCCCGAGGTGCTGCGCACCGTCATGGGGCAGACGGTGCACCGGGAGGAACTGGGCGGGGCGCTCAGCCACAACACCGTCTCCGGAAACGCCCATTACCTGGCGCAGGACGAGAAGGACGCGTTCGAGTACGTCCGGCTGCTGCTCAGCCATCTGCCCTCCAACAACATGGAGGACCCGCCGGACTACGACGTGACCGAGCCCGAGGGCCTCACCGAGGCGGACCTGGCCCTGGACACGCTGATCCCCGACAGCCCCAACCAGCCGTACGACATGCGCAGGGTCATCCGTACCGTGCTCGACTCCGGTGAACTCCTGGAGGTGCAGCCGCTGTTCGCGCAGAACGTCGTCTGTGGCCTGGGGCGGGTCAACGGCCAGAGCGTGGGCATCGTCGCCAACCAGCCGATCGTCCAGGCGGGCGCCCTGGACATCGACGCCAGCGAGAAGGCGGCGCGCTTCATCCGCATGTGCGACTCCTTCCACGTGCCGATCCTCAGCTTCGTCGACGTGCCGGGCTTCCTGCCGGGCCTCGAACAGGAGCAGGGCGGCATCATCCGCAGGGGCGCCAAGCTCATCTACGCCTACGCCGAGGCCACCGTGCCGATGGTCACCGTGGTCACGCGCAAGGCGTACGGCGGCGGGTACGGGGTCATGGGCTCCAAGCACCTGGGCATCGACGTCAACCTGGCCTGGCCGACCGCCGAGATCGCGGTCATGGGAGGCGAGAGCGCGGTGAGCGTGCTGCACCGCCGCGCGGTGGCAGAGGCCGAGGACCCGGCCGCCGAGCGGACCCGGCTGCGCGAGGAGTACGAGCAGGCGCTGTGCAACCCGTACACGGCCGCCGAGCGCGGCTACGTGGACGCGGTGATCATGCCTCACGAGACCCGGGCGAGCATCGCGGGCGCACTGGAGACACTGCGCGGCAAGCGAGCCCACCGGCTGCCGCGCAAGCACGGCAACATCCCCCTGTGAGCGCTCGGGACGAGGGGGTCACCACCCCCCACGAGGCAGCCGGGCTGCGGGTGGAGCGAGGCCGTCCGACGGGAGAGGAACTCGCCGCGGTGGTGGTCGCGGTGACGGCGCTGCTGACGGAGCGGACGGCGAGCCGGGACACCGCGGGCCCGCGGCCGCGCCGCCGCTGGGGCGCGCCCGCGCAGCGCATGACACGCCCGCCCGAGCGAGGCGGGTTCGGAAGCTGACCGGGACACGGCCGGGCGGGCCGCCCGGCGCCGCGCGGCGGTCGCCGCCATCAACGACCACATGGGACGTAGGAGTTCATCGTGCACAAGATCCTGATCGCCAACCGTGGCGAAATCGCTGTCCGTGTTGCCCGGGCGTGCCGGGATGCGGGGATCGCGAGCGTAGCCGTCTACGCAGATCCCGACCGGGACGCTCTGCATGTGCGGGCGGCCGATGAGGCGTTCGCGCTGGGCGGTGACACCCCGGCCACCAGCTATCTGGACGTCTCCAAGGTGCTGGCGGCGGCCAAGGATTCGGGGGCGGACGCGATCCATCCCGGTTACGGCTTCCTTTCGGAGAACGCCGACTTCGCGCAGGCCGTCATCGACGCGGGCCTGATCTGGATCGGTCCGCCGCCGCAGGCCATCCGCGACCTGGGGGACAAGGTCGCCGCGCGGCACATCGCGCAGCGTGCCGGTGCCCCGCTGGTCGCGGGTACTGCTGACCCGGTCTCGGGTGCGGAGGAGGTCGTGGCCTTCGCCGAGGAGCACGGCCTGCCCATCGCGATCAAGGCCGCCTTCGGTGGTGGCGGGCGCGGCCTGAAGGTCGCCCGCACCCTGGAAGAGGTCCCGGAGCTGTACGACTCGGCGGTGCGCGAGGCGGTGGCCGCCTTCGGGCGGGGCGAGTGCTTCGTGGAGCGCTACCTCGACAAGCCCCGGCATGTGGAGACCCAGTGCCTGGCCGACAAGCACGGCAATGTGGTCGTGGTCTCCACCCGTGACTGCTCGCTCCAGCGCCGCCACCAGAAGCTGGTGGAGGAGGCCCCGGCGCCCTTCCTCTCCGAGACGCAGGTCGAGGAGTTGTACGCCTCGTCCAAGGGGATCCTCAAGGAGGCCGGCTACGTCGGCGCAGGCACCGTGGAGTTCCTCGTCGGTGTGGACGGCACGATCTCCTTCCTGGAGGTCAACACCCGCCTCCAGGTCGAGCACCCGGTCACCGAGGAGGTCGCCGGCATCGACCTGGTGCGTGAGATGTTCCGCATCGCCGACGGCGAGGAGCTGGGCTACGGCGATCCGGAACTGCGCGGGCACTCCTTCGAGTTCCGTATCAACGGCGAGGACCCGGGCCGCAACTTCCTGCCCGCGCCTGGCACGGTCACCAGGTTCGAGGCTCCCTCGGGCCCGGGTGTGCGTCTGGACGCGGGTGTGGAGTCCGGCTCGGTCATCGGCCCGGCCTGGGACTCGCTGCTGGCCAAGCTGATCGTCACCGGCGCCACCCGTGAGCAGGCGTTGCAGCGTGCCGCGCGTGCTCTGGCGGAGTTCAATGTGGAGGGCATGGCCACCGCCATCCCCTTCCACCGTGCCGTCGTCAAGGACCCGGCGTTCGCCCCCGAACTGACCGGCTCCAGCGACCCCTTCACGGTCCACACCCGCTGGATCGAGACCGAGTTCGTCAACGACATCCCGGCCTTCACCGCACCCGCCACCGACACCGGGACGGACACCGTGGACGCGGCCCGCAGGACTGTGGTGGTCGAGGTCGCGGGCAAGCGCCTGGAGGTCTCCCTCCCCGAGTCCCTGGGCGCCGCGGTCGCCGGCGCCGCCTCCGGTGGCGGCAGGAAGGCCCCGCGGCGCAAGAGCGGCTCCAATGCGTCGGCGGCGGCCTCCGGTGAGTCGCTGACCTCCCCGATGCAGGGAACCATAGTGAAGCTCGCCGTCGCGGACGGCAGCCAGGTGGAGGAGGGCGACCTCGTCGTGGTCCTGGAGGCGATGAAGATGGAACAGCCGCTCACCGCCCACCGTGCCGGGACCGTCAAGGACCTGTCTGCCGTCGTGGGCGCGACGGTCTCGGCCGGGGCGGTCATCTGCGAGATCAAGGACTGACCCGCTGCCGCGGCGCGTGTGACGGAGCCGGGCCCCCCCCCCCCCCCCCCCGGGGGGGGGGGGGGGGGCCGGGCCCCCCCCCCCCCCCCCCCGGGGGGGGGGGGGGGGGGCCCCGGCTCCGTCACACGCGCGGCACCCGGCCGGGTGCCGCAGGGGCCTCAACCCTGTTCGCGGTTCATGGTCCGCATGCCCCAGGCGCCGAAGATGACCACCAAAGAGAGGGCGGCCAGGGCACCGGTCAGGGTGGTCGAGGAGGCGTACTCCCCGGCGGTGATCGCACGCAGCGCGTCGACCACGTGGGACAGCGGATTGACCCGTGACAGGTCGTACAGCCAGTCCGGCGCCGCACTCATCGGGAGCAGCACGCCGGAGAGCAGCATGAGCGGCACCAGCACCATGCTGAGCAGCGGGGCGAAGCGATTCTCCTGCTTGAGGATGAGGGCCAGCGCGTACGAGGCCGAGCTGATCCCGGCGGCGAGCACGGAGGACAGCGCCAGCAGCAGCACGACCGCGGGGAGCGGGGCGCGAAAACCGAAGGCCGTGGCCGCGGCGAGCAGCATGACGCCCTGGATGCCCAGTTGGGCCAGGTCGCTCAGGACGCGGCCGGAGAGCAGCGCGGCGCGGCTGACGGGGGCGACGCGCAGCCGCTCCATGACCCCGGAGCGCAGCTCGGGAGTGAGGGAGAACCCGGCGTAGGCGGCACCGAACAGGGTGAGCTGCATCAGCATGCCGGGCACGAACCACTGCCAGGCGTCCACGTCGCTGGGCAGCGTGTTCTTCAGCAGGGGGCCGAAGAGCACGAGATAGACCAGCGGGCCGGATATCCCGACGAGGAGCTGGAGCGGACTGCGGGCCCACGGGCGGGTGGAGCGGATGAAGATGAGGCGCGTCTGCTTCAGGTAGTGCACCGTCACTCTCCCTGTTCGTCGGTGGAGTCGGCATCCGTGTCGCGCAGACTGCGGCCCGTGAGGGTGAGGAACACGTCGTCCAGGGTCGGGCGGTGGGTCTGTACGGACATGACGGAGATCTGGTTCCGGTCGAGTTCCCGCAGGAGGCCGGGGAGGACCGAGCCGCCGAGCGGCACCCGGAACCGTACGGTCGAGCCGTCGACGGTGAACTCGCGGGCGCCCGGGAGGCGTTCCGCGGTCGCGGCCGTGCTCGACGGGTCCGAGGTCTCCAGGACGAGCAGATCACCGGAGACCTCGCTCTTGAGGCCGTCGGGGGTGCCCTCGGTGATGATCCGCCCGCCGTCGATCACCAGGATGCGTTCGCAGAGGGCGTCCACCTCGTCGAGGTAGTGCGTGGTGAGGAACACCGTGGTGGAGTGCAGATCGCGCAGCGACCTGATGTGGTCCCACAGGTTGCTGCGGCTCTGCGGGTCGAGGGCGGTGGACGGCTCGTCCAGGAAGACCAGTTGGGGCCGGTGCAGCACGCCCATCACGATGTCGAGACGCCGCCGCTGGCCCCCGGAGAGGGTGGACACGGTCCGGGTCTCCATGCCCGTGAGGTCGTACTGGCCGAGGAGTTCCTCGACCCGCAGGCGGGCCTGCCTGCGGTCGATGCCGTACAGCTGGGCCTGTGTCATCAGCTCCTCGCCGACGCGCTGGTCGCCTCCGGCGCCGTTGCCCTGCCCCACGTAACCGATGCGGCGGCGCACTCCGGCGGGGTCGTCGAGCAGATCGCAGCCGGCCACCATCGCCACGCCCGAGGTGGGGCGCAGCAGCGTGGAGAGCATCCGCAGCGTGGTGGACTTTCCCGCGCCATTGGGGCCGAGGAATCCGACCAGTTCGCCTTCCGCGACGTCGATGTCCACGCCCCGGACGGCCTCTACGGTGTTTTTTCGGCTGCGGAACGTTTTGGCAAGGTCTCGTACCTTGATCATCGGCGGTGCCTCATCCGGTCTCGCATGATGCGCTGAGCGCAGGGAGAAAAGAATGTATTGCGCGCGGAATTCGGCGGACAACCCCTAGTATCCCCTGCGGGACTCAACTGGGGTCAGGGGGTGGGGTGCAGGGGTCGGGACCCCGGCCGGCCGGTAGTGGCCGAAATTGGTCCTGAGCTGCCAGTATCTCCACCCGGACCTCAACCATAGGGTCCAGGTTGCCGGTTTCACTCCGTCGTAATGTCGCGCTAATCGATGTATGTGACAAGTAAGTATCGATTCGAAAGGGGAAGGTTATTGGTGTCACGTGTGTGTGCCGATCTGGATTTGATATGCATCCGGCATGCCTCGATCGCCGGCAAGTTCAGGCTGGCCGCCTTTCCGCACGGTGTCGAATCGACGTCCTCGTTCCTCTGTCTGGCGGAACTCCTGCTGCCGTCCGTCGAGATGCTGGTGGTCCAGCATTCCTACGCCTTCGACAGCAGCGCGCCCCCGCGGATCGGGGATCTCCCGGACCTGGCCGACGACGCCTTCGAGACCCTCGCGGAGTGGACGGACCGGCCGCTGGCGCTCTTCGGGCACGGCAGGGGCGCCGACCTGGCGTACCGGGTGGCGCGCAGGCTGGAGCGGGAGGCGGGCGTCGTCCCCGCGACCCTGTTCGTCTCGGGCGCCGTGGGTGCCGCGCGGAGCGAAGTCCGCGACGGCGGACCGGAGTTACGGTGCCCGGTCGTGGCGCTCACCGGCGAGAGGGACCGAAAGGCGCCGGTGTCGGCGGTGGGGAACTGGCGGCACCGCACCAGCGGAACCTTCGACCTGGAGGTGTTCCCGGGGGCTCGGGGCTACCTCGACATCAGCCGCCGGCAGGTCGCCAACCTCGTCCACGATCAGCTTCTCGTCGCGGAGAACAAGGGAGCCTAGGGGGAGGTTAAGGGTTCCCGAGTGGGGGCATACTGCCTAACTTCCTTGGTGGGGCCCGTGTTACGCATCAGTAGCGGCACGGTTCCCTCACCGTCCCGGACGATGGACCGCCCTTGTGGACGGTCGCCTTCCCGGTCCGCGGCTCTGCGCACCGGTCATGTCCGAGCCCGAGGAAGGAACCTCCCGACAGTGACCTCGAAGATATTTGCCCACGACTCGGTTCAAACCCTCTCCGCAACGGAGGAGGGAGCCCTGCGCATCGCCGACGCGCTCCGCGACCGCGGTGTCGGCCCGGGCCAGCGCGTCCTGCTCAAAGCAGGCAACTCGGCGGGTTGGGTCGGGACGCTGCTGGGGCTCATGCACCTCGGCGCCTCCATCGTCCTCGTCGACCAGCAGGAGCACGCGGAGGAGACCCGGCGCATCATCCGGCGCACCGGCGCCAAGGTCCTCCTCGTCGACGACGACGCGCCGATCGACGACGATCTGGACGCCATCCACCTCTACGAGATCCTGGTGACCGCGGCGGGCCGCGAACTCACCGAACAGCGGCTGTCGTTCGACGAGTGGGGCGAGCGGCCCGACGGCCTGATCATGTGGACCTCGGGCTCGACCGGTTCCCCCAAGGGCGTCGTCAAGTCGGGCGCCAAGTTCCTCACGAACCTGCGGCGCAACGCCGACCAGGTCGGGCATGTCGCGGACGACGTGCTGATGCCGCTGCTGCCCTTCTCCCACCAGTACGGGCTCTCCATGGTGCTGATCGCCTGGATCACCGGGTCCTCGTTGGTGATCGCACCGTACAAGCGGCTTGACCGGGCCCTGCGGATGGCGGGCGAGACCGGGGTCACGGTGATCGACGCGACGCCCTCCAGCTACCGCAGCATGCTCAACCTGATCGGCCGCAAGCCCGTGCTGCGCGCCGACGTCGAGCAGGTGCGCATGTTCTGTGTCGGCGCCGCGCCCCTGGACGGGCCGCTCGTCGACCGGTACGTCGCGGAGTTCGGCCGCCCTCTGCTGGACAGCTACGGCAGCACCGAGCTGGGCAACATCGCCTTCGCCACCATCGAGAACCCGGTCGCCTGCGGCCGCACGATGGAGGGCATCCGCCTGCGGGTGGTCGACGAGGACGGCCACGAGGTGGCACCGGGCGTGGCGGGCGAGATCGAGGTGGACACCCCGGACGGCATGGAGGGCCACCTCGACGAGGACGGAGCCCTGATCCCCGCGGCCGACGGCTGGCAGCGCACCGGCGACCTCGGCCAGTTGGACGAGCACGGCAACGTGTACCCGCTCGGCCGCAAGTTCGCCGTGCACCGGATGGGTTACACGCTCTATCCGGAGCTGATCGAACGCAAGGTGGCCGCCCTGGACTGCTCCGCCCGGATCGTCCCGCTGCCCGATGAGCGGCGCGGGTCGCGCCTGGTGTTCTTCGTCGAGGACGAGCGGGGGCAGACGGCCGCGTACTGGCGCGACCGGCTCTGTGAAATGCTTGCCCCCTTTGAGCACCCCGACCGGGTCGTCGTCCTGGACCGGTTCCCGCTCAACCGCAACGGCAAGCCGGACAAGCGGCAGTTGGAGCGGCTCGCGCGGGAATCGCAGGCCGGGCCCAGTGATTCCCCCGGAGGAAACACTCAGTGAGGATCGCTTGTCTACAGGCGGCTTGTGGCGCGACCGATGTGCGTCAGCTTCTGGAGAAGCTGCGGACAGCGGCGCGCCGCGCTGCCGATGAGGGGGCCAAGCTGCTCGTCACTCCCGAGATCTCGATCGGCGGCTACCCCCTTCAGGCAGGCAATCTCGCCCAGGCCGCGGGTCCCGTGGATGGAGAGCGGTGCGCGGAGGTGTCCGCCATCGCCCGGGAGTTCGGCATCGGCATCGTCCACGGCTGGCCGGAGACGGACGGCCCCGCCCTGTACAACTCCGCGCGCCTCGTCGCGCCGGGGGGTGAGACGCTCGCGGTCTACCGCAAGGCGCATCTGTATGGGCGGGCCGAGCGGGCCCGGTTCACCCCCGGGGAAGAAGGGGTGGTGCAGGTGTCCTTCGGCGCCCTGACGCTCGGCATGCTGATCTGTTACGACGTGGAGTTCCCGGAGACGGTGCGGGCCCACGCTCTGGCCGGCACTGATCTGCTGCTCGTGCCCACCGGACTGATGCGGCCCTGGGAGTTCGTGGCCCGCACGCTGGTGCCGGCCCGCGCCTTCGAGAGCCAGCTCTACATCGCGTACGCGAACTGGACCGGGGACAATGGCGGCCTCAGTTTCTGTGGCCACACCACGGTCGCGGCGCCGGACGGCACGACGCACGCCGTCACCGGGGACCGCGAGGACCTGCTCGTGGTCGACATCGACCCGCTGGTCCTCAAGCGCGCCCGCGCCTCCACGACGTACCTGCGCGACCGGCGCCCGGAGCTGTACGCGTGAAGCCGTCATGCCCGGACCGCCTCCTGCGGGCATGACGACATGACGAGACGAGGGGCCGGGAGACAGTCACTGTCTCCCGGCCCCTCGTCTCGCCGTCGTGGCGGGCGGCCGTCAGATGCGCGGCCGCTCGAAACGCCGCGGCTTCTCGGGGGCGAAGGGAACCCCCGTGGACAGCCCGCGGGCGCCGACGACCAGCGCCTCGCCCAGGAATCCGACGCCGATGGAGAGGTTGATCGGCCGCGCCTCCGCCTGCATCCCCATGTGTACCGCGAGGAAGCCGAAGGCGGCCATCACCAGCAGGGAACCGATGATCACGAGGAACGTCTTGCCGGTGTAGCGCTGGTAGAGGATCCCTTCCTTGGGATAGACTTGGATGGTGGCGCCGCGCACCGCGCCGAGCCCGACACCCAGCACCGAACCGGCGATGACCCAGCCGAGGTCCGTACCGGTCAGTCCCTTCACCTCGGTCAGGGCCCAGATCCCGAGGCCGGTGAGGACCAGCGGTGGCGCGAACAGGTCCCGGGCGTTGAGCGGTTCGCCCAGCAGACGCTTGATCACCACCGCGACCGCGGCTATGGCGATGATCGTTACGAGCATCCACGTGTCCACCACTGCACCCCTTTATTCCTGGCCTGTCCGTGCCCCAGCAGGGACGCGCCGGATTAATTTAGCAAGCCCGTGCTATAACAACAACATGCCAAGAGTCGTCGTAGCCGAAACCCGGCGCCAGGATGTCGCCCAAGCCGTTCTTCGCATCGTGGGCAGGGAGGGCCTCGAAAGCGCCTCCCTGCGGAACGTCGCCCAGGAGGCCGGGCTCGTCATCGGCTCCGTGCGGCACTACTTCGCCAGCCACACCGAGCTGATGATCTTCACCATGGAAGAGCTGCGGCGCCGCATCGACGGCCGCATCCGCAGCCACGCCGAGCAGCTCCTCGACCCGGACGCGGGCATCGACCGCCGCGCCCGCACCGAGGAGTTGTTCGCCGAGTTCCTCCCCCTCGACGAGACCCGCCGCGAGGAGGCGGTGGTCTGGCTGGCGTTCGTCACCGCCGCGCGCACCCGCCCGGAATTCCGGCCCTGCGCGCGCCGGATGCACGAGGAGGCACGCGAGCTGATCGGTCGGGTCCTGCTGGAGGCCCAGCGCTCCGGTGGCATCCCCGGCGACCTCGACATCGCGCTGGAGACCCAGCGGCTGGCCGCCCTCCTGGACGGCCTCACCCTCGGCGGGGTGCTCCACCCCGATCTGATGCCGCCCGAGGACGCGCGCGCGATCCTTCACCGGCATCTGCGTGCCCTGGCCGCTGGCCAGGAGCCCGCGTGAGCCCAGGTCGGGGCCGCCAAGGGCGATGCCTCGGCTTACCTCGGAATGATTGTTCCGCTCACTTCGGCCAGGCAGGAAGGACAGGAATCGAAGTTTTTGATCTTGAGTATGGGCGGGGGAAAGCGGCGTGAGGCTCACCGCGGGCGGGCGCAGGCTCGCCGCCGCCGCTCTCGTCCAGTCGCTTGGCCTCGCCGGCGTCGTGGCCCTCGGGGTATCCCTGCTCGGCGGGGCATTCGCCGACCGGTACGGGCTCGGCGGGTGCTCGCCTCGGTGTATTCGGAGTGAGGGCTGTGCTGCGCGGCGTACGTCTTCGTCACGGACTTCTGGCAGTTCATGGCGGTGACGCTGTGCGCGGTGGCGTGCGCCCGTCCGGGGCTGCCGGGGCGGCGCTCACCGACGACATCCCGGCCGCCCACCGGGTCACGCTGGTCACCATCGGGCTGGCTTCCTCGGCGGTGCGGTACTCGTGCTGCGGGTGTCCGAACTCACCGCGCCGACAACCGAGGCGGCCCGGAGGGCGCGGCGCGGCCGATTGGTCGGACACCAGCCGGATGTTGCCCGACGCGCGCTATCTGACGCTGACCGGGCTCAACTTCCTGCTGTTCTCCTTCGACACGAGGCTGCTGGTCGTCGTGTTACAGATCCCGGTCAGCGAACTGGCGACCGGCCGACGGCGCACCACCCGGATGCTGACGTGGACGGGCGCTATGCCCGCGGTGAGCAGTCTGTGCTTCGCCGCGTCCGGCTCCCTCGCGGGCGGGCCCGCGAGGGCATGGCTGACCGCCGCCTTGGTGACGCTGTCCCTGGCGGAGTTGACGGCCAACTCCGCGGTGTGGGGCCTGTCCATCGCCCTGGCGCCCGAGGAGCGACGCGGATGCTGTCTGGCCGTCTTCGATCTGAGCGTGGCCGGACAGGGCGTCCTCGGCGGTGCTCGTCCTTTGCCTGTCTCTTCTCAAGGCGCCGCTGGGCAGCGGAAATGTCCACACGTATTTGCTCCACATGTTTCGCGATGACGCATCACGTGGAGTGCGTGGCGATCCTCGAACCTGCGGGCAAGGGGTCCTGACCTGAGCTTTTGTTGCCCTGTGTGCTGCGGGAGCTGGGTGTGCCGAAGCGCTGGACCGGCCCCCTCGGGGGGAGGGGGCCGGTCCGGTGCTT
This sequence comes from Streptomyces sp. NPDC007907, assembly GCF_042959365.1. Lineage (NCBI taxonomy): Bacteria > Bacillati > Actinomycetota > Actinomycetes > Kitasatosporales > Streptomycetaceae > Streptomyces > Streptomyces sp. NPDC007907. The sequence goes on along the minus strand of NZ_JBIBKR010000008.1, from coordinate 470,064 downwards.
CGGCTCGTCACTGCTCAGGGTGTCTGCCAGCTGTGCGGGGCGTGGAAGGGGTGGGGGCGCCAGGAGGTGGTGCCGGGGGTGGACGCCTGCGCGTCGACGCCGGCCCGGGCGGCACGGCTGAGCAGCAGGGCCGCGAGGGCGGCCAGTTCCTCGTCCGTGGCTTGGCCCTTCTCGATGCGGATGGGGGGCGGGGGAGTGAGCATGGGACCTCCGTCACTGTGGGGCGGCCGTGCCGTCACTGAGGGGGGTTGCCGTGCTTGCGGGCGGGGTGGTCGGCGTGCTTGGTGCGCAGCATCGCCAGTGAGCCGATGAGGACCTCGCGGGTCTCGGCGGGGTCGATGACGTCGTCGACCAGGCCCCGCTCGGCCGCGTAGTAGGGGTGCATGAGTTCCGCCTTGTACTCCTTGACCAGCTCGGCCCGCATGGCTTCGGGGTCCTCGGCCTCGGCGATCCGGCGGCGGAAGATGACGTTGGCCGCGCCCTCGGCGCCCATGACGGCGATCTCGTTGGTCGGCCAGGCGTAGGTGAGGTCGGCGCCGATGGACTGGCTGTCCATGACGATGTAGGCGCCGCCGTAGGCCTTGCGCAGGATCAGGGAGATCCGCGGCACCGTGGCGTTGCAGTACGCGTACAGCAGTTTGGCGCCGTGGCGGATGATGCCGCCGTGCTCCTGGTCGACGCCGGGCAGGAACCCGGGGACGTCCAGGAGGGTGACGATCGGGATGCTGAAGGCGTCGCACATCTGCACGAAGCGGGCGGCCTTCTCGCTGGCCTCGATGTCCAGGACACCGGCGAGCACCCGGGGCTGGTTGGCGACGACGCCCACGACCTGTCCGCCGAGACGGGCCAGCGCGCAGATGATGTTGCGCGCCCAGCGCTCATGGACCTCCAGGTACTCGCCGTCGTCGACGATCTCCTCGATGACCTCCGCCATGTCGTAGGGCCGGTTGCCGTCCGCCGGGACCAGGTCGGCGAGGGTGTCGCAGCGACGGTCGTGCGGGTCGTCGCACGGCACCGCGGGCGGGTTCTCGCGGTTGTTCTGCGGGAGCAGGGACAGGAGGTAGCGGACCTCGGCGATGCAGGTCTCTTCGTCGTCGTAGGCGAAGTGGCAGACGCCGCTGGTCTCGGCGTGCACGTCCGCGCCGCCGAGGCCGTTCTGGGTGATCTCCTCGCCGGTGACCGCCTTGACGACGTCCGGTCCGGTGATGAACATCTGCGACGTCTCGCGGACCATGAACACGAAGTCGGTGAGTGCGGGGGAGTAGGCGGCACCTCCGGCGCACGGGCCGAGCATCACCGAGATCTGCGGGATGACACCCGAGGCCTTGGTGTTGCGCTGGAAGATGCCGCCGTAGCCGGCGAGCGCGGTGACGCCCTCCTGGATGCGGGCGCCGGCGCCGTCGTTGAGGGAGACCAGTGGTGCGCCCGCCGCGATGGCCATGTCCATGATCTTGTGGATCTTGGTGGCGTGGGCCTCGCCCAGTGCACCGCCGAAGATGCGGAAGTCGTGGGCGTAGACGAACACCGTGCGGCCCTCCACCGTGCCCCAGCCGGTGATCACACCGTCCGTGTACGGCCTCCTGGCCTCCAGGCCGAATCCGGTCGCCCGGTGCCGGCGCAGCTGCTCGACCTCGCGGAACGAGCCCTCGTCCAACAGCAGGCCGATGCGCTCGCGCGCGGTCAGCTTGCCCTTGGCGTGCTGCGCCCGCGTCGCCTTCTCACTGGGGCCGGCCAGCACCTGGCGGCGTATCCCGGCCAGCTCCGCGACGTGGGACCTCATGTCTCCCCCTGATGGGACGGGATGTCAGTTGCCGAGCCGGCGCAGGCCGTTCATCTGGAGCACGGCGAACACCGCGACGACGGCCGCTTGGAGCGGGGTCCACACCGTGCCGACGGTGTTCGGGTCCAGCCAGCCGAAGACCACGGCGGCCACGCTCGCGACCGCCCACAGCAGGTTCGCCTCGATGACCACCTTGGTGGCCGCGGTGGACGGCACCGGACGGCCGGCCAGCACGGCGACCAGCGCGCCGTAGACGGTGAGGAACACGCCGATGCCGCGGAGGAAGCCGCTGTCGAGGCCGAGCAGGTCCCCCACCGGGCCGGCGGCGAACAGGTAGATGAGGCCGTTGCCCCCGGTCACGACGGCGTCGAGGCCGAGGAAGAGACGTAACGGACGCGCGGCCTCCGCGCGCCCCTGGGTCGTCACGGCGCGGGCCGGCGACTGGCTCGTGGTCATGTGGTTCTCCAAAGGTCGGGGGGCGGTTTCCACTTCCGATCCGGATCGTTCCAGGCAGTGCTGACCAGCGGCTGACGTGCCGCTTACGCGGCGTCGGGACCGGTGGCGTCAGGTGAGTTGGAGGAGGGGAGCGCGCAGGTCACCGGACAGGGCCGGGTCGTGCGACAGGATGGCGCTCTCGACCTGCCGCAGCGCGGGGGAGGGCTCGATGCCGAGTTCGTCGGCGAGGTGGCGGCGCATACGGCGGAACACGTCCAGGGCGTCGGCCTGGCGGCCCGCGCAGTAGAGGGCGATCATCAGCTGCTCGCAGAAGCGTTCCCTGAGCGGGTGGCTCGTGTGGGTCTCGGCGAGTTCGGCCAGGACGGCGGCGTGCCGGCCGAGCCGCAGTTCGGCGTCGAAGCGGAGCTCCATGGCCCGCATGCGGTACTCCTCGTAGCGGGCGCCGGCGAGCTGGCACAAGGTCCCGCCGGTGAAGCCGCCGAAGACCGGCCCCCGCCACATGGCAAGGGCCTGCCTCAGTAACCGCGCCGCCTCCTCCGGTGAGCCGGAGCCGAGGGTCTCGGCCTGGCGGACCGTCCTGACGAACTCGGCGGCATCCAGCTCCCCCTCGTTGACCGTCAGGCGGTAGCCGGAGGGGTGGATGGTGACGCGCGAGGTGGTGCGGTCGGGCTCCAGGCCGCGCAGCTTACGGCGCAGCCGGCTGACGTGGGCCTGCAGGGCGTTGGCCTGGTTGTCCGGGGCGCCCTCGCCCCACATCTCCTCGACCAGCGCCTCACCGGAGACCGATTGGCCCTCGCTGACCAGCAGCGTCTGGACCAGGGTCCGTTGCAGATCGCCGGAGATCTCGGCCGGCCCCGACGCGGTGCGGATCTGCAGTGCCCCGAGGATCGAGAACCTCAGCATGTTTCCCCCTTGGCGATCAGTGCGGCAGAGAGTGGTCGGGGGCCCGGTCGCGGCGGTCCGTCTCTGCGGCCGAGGCCGCGTGGCGGTCTCCCGGCCGGCTTCCGTCCCGGGGTTTCCTCCCGACCTCATCGTGGCACAGAATAATTCCTTTGGGAAGGTATTTTTCTGCTGAACGAGTCCGAGTGAGGCCGACAAGGGTTCTGACCTGCGGGGTTGCCGGACAGTAGAGGTTAAGCGGAAGGGGTGGTGGTGGATGCGGACGTGTCTGCGCCCCGGCGCACCGCCTGGTGTCGGGCGGTGCGCCGGGGCGCGTGTGTCCGCCGGCGAGGGGGTCACCGACGGTGCGTGCGGCACCGGGGCCGCGCGGCCGGGTGGGGCGGGGCCGCGCCGGAAGCCGGGTGCCGGAGTGTGTACGACGAGCGGAGAGGGCAGGATTCGAACCTGCGTGGGCTTGTGGGCCCGACCGTGAGAATTGCTCTCTGGTCCCCGTTGAGCCGCTCCGGGCACCTCTCCTTGTGTGGCCGGTGGTGCGTGGCCTTTTTTCGCGGAGAGGGCAGGATTCGAACCTGCGTGGGCTTGTGGGCCCGACCGTGAGAATTGTTCTCTGGTCCCCGTTGAGCCGCTCCGGGCACCTCTCCTTGGTGTGGCCGGTGGTGCGTGGCCTTTTTCGCGGAGAGGGCAGGATTCGAACCTGCGTGGGCTTGTGGGCCCGACCGTGAGAATTGCTCTCCGGTCCCCGATGAGCCGCTCCGGGCACCTCTCCTCGTTCCCGGCTTCCGGTCTCCCGTGCCGTTCACGAGAACAACAGTGGCAGGGAGGTCTGACAATGTGCTGACGTTTCTCTGACGCGATCTGATAATTCCCGTCCGGTCTTTTCCCACGCCTGTCCTCGATGCTCTACTCGGGACGACGGAAAACGCTCCCGAAAGGGGAAAACAATGACTGTGACCGCCATGGACAACCCGGTTCTCGAGGCGATACGCACCCATACGTCAAGCGAGAATCCCAGCGCGTTCCTGGCCCTCAACAGCGGAAATGACGTCTTCACCCTGCCCGGTGCCGACGGCGTCGTCGTGTACCGCCGCACGGGCCGGTTCGCCGTCCAGTTCGGCGGCCCCTTCGCCGCCCCCGACGACTACGGCCCTCTCCTGGAGGCCTTCCGCCGGCACGTCCGCGACGAGGGCCGCACCCTGGTCGGCATCCAGCTCCAGCGTGCCGACGCCGAGCACTACGCCCGCAACGGTTTCACCGTCAACCAGGTCGGCGCCTCCTGGGCCGTCGGCCTGCCGGACTTCACACTGCGCGGCACCCGCTTCATGCAGCTGCGCAACAAGATCTCCCGGGCCCGCCGCAACGGCCTGGTCGTCCAGGAGGTCCCCGCCGACGACTGGCAGGACGCGATCGCCGCCATCGACCGGGCCTGGCTCGGCTCCAAGGGCGGCGCCCAGCAACTGGAGTTCCTGGTCGGCCAGATCGGCGGCCCGGCCCAGGCACACCGCCGGCTGTTCACCGGCACCATCGACGGCAGCCCCGTGGCGTACATCTCCTACTCGCCGGTGTACGGCGGCCGGGCCGGCTGGATGCACGACCTGAGCCGGCGCGTCCCGGACGGCTCCCCGGGACTGATGGAGGCCATCAACGCGACCGCCATCGAGGTGTTCCGTTCGGAGGGCGTCGAGTGGCTGCACTTCGGCTTCACTCCGTTCACCGGCCTCGACGCCGGCCACGAGATCGACGGCCACAGCCCGGCGTTCCAGTGGCTGATGCACGCCCTGTGGGCCGAGGGGGCCGCGCTGTACCCCGCGCAGACCCAGCTGTCGTACAAGCAGAAGTGGGCTCCGGGCGTGGTCATCCCGGAGTACGTCGCCTTCGACGGCCCGCAGGCCTCGCTGGCGTCCTTCGCCCACGTCTTCCGTGCCTGCAAGGCCTTCTGACGACCCGGGTCACCCTCCCCGCACCGCCCTCACGCGCCACCTTCACGCACCACCCGTCTTACAGAACAGGAGAACCAGCGATGAGCGACAACGAACCCGACACCAGCACCGAAGTCCTCCAGCACACCGTGGTCGAGCGGCTGATGGCCGTCATCGGCGCGCCCGACGACGAGGACGTGGCGCGCGACGCGGACGCCGCCGTCCTGGCGCTCGACGAACGTCTTCGCGCCGAGTCCGCCGCCTGACGGCCGCCGCCGATCAGACCGGCATCAGTGGCACATCAGCGCGGCGCAGCACGCTGGACACGTGTTCGTCCGGTGGTCCCCCGGCGGAGTACCGCACTGTGCTCCGGCGTCCCCGGACCGCCGGGCGGGCACGCCCGCGCGTTCCCGACCGCCCGCGGGAGCACTGTCGACTCGCGGCGCCCGCAGGTCCGCGGGGCAGCGGCGCCGCCGCCCGAACCGGGCACTTCTCCCAAGGAGAGCAACGCATGCAGCGTCCGCACACACAAGAAGCCGGGGCAGCAGCCGCCTCCGCGGCCGGCCCGCGCACCGGCGCCTCGGCGACGTTCGCCGAGCTCCTCAAACGCGTCAAGGCGGAAGGTCTCCTCGACCTCGACCCGCGCTACTACGTGGGCCGTCTCGCGCTCAACACCACCTTGCTGCTGATCGGATTCGCCGCGTTCTTCGCCCTGGGCGACTCCTGGTGGCAGCTGCTGACGGCCCTGTGGATGGGGCTGTGCGGCGGCCAGTCGGCGTTCATGTGGCACGACGCCGGACACAAGGCCATGTTCCGCAGCAAGAAGGCCGCCTCCGCCGTCGGCTACATCCACGCCAACCTCGTCAACGGGGTCAGCTACGGCTGGTGGGTCAACCACCACAACCGGCACCACAGCAACCCCAACCACCTGGACAAGGACCCGGACATCGGTCGGCGCACCGTCATCTTCGACGTCAAGCAGTACCCCAGCCGGCGGGGCACGCAGAAGTTCGTCGTGCGCCACCAGAGCGTGCTGTTCTTCGTGCTGCTCGTCCTGGAGGGCTTCAAGATGCTCCGGACGGCCGTGGTGTCCATCGCGCAGGGCAAGACCAAGCGGCCCGTGCTGGAGTCGTTCCTGCTCGTGCTGCGCGCCGCGGTCTACTGCGCGCTGGTCTTCACGGTGCTCTCGCCGGTCCTCGCCGTCGCGTTCATCCTCGTGCAGCACGCCGCCCTGGGCGTCTACTTCGGCATGATCTTCGCCCCGAACCACAAGGGCATGGACGTCCGCGACGGCGAGGAGGAGACCCTGGACTGGCTGGAGCGCCAGGTCCTCACCTCCCGCAACATCCGCCCGAACCCGGTGGTCGACTTCCTCTACGGCGGCCTCAACTACCAGGTCGAGCACCATCTGTTCCCGGCCATGCCGCAGAAGCACCTGCCGCGCGCCCGGGAACTGACCCGCGCCTACTGCGCCGAGCGCGGGGTGCCGTACCACGAGGTCGGCTTCTGGGCGTCCTACCGGGAGGTCGCCTCCTACCTGCACGAGGTCAGTGAGCCGGTCCGGGCCGGGACCGTGGAGGAGGAGATCAGGCGCCGGGCAGCCCAGGCGGCCTGACCCGACCCGCGCCCCTCGGTCGCCGCCGGTCCGGGACCCCCCACGCTCCGGTCCCGCACGGCCCCCGCACCCCCCACACGCGTCCACAGCCCCGGCCCCCGGGCCGCACGCCCGGGCCCGCCGTCGGCCCGGGCGGTTCCCTCACCGGAGTCCCTGAGAACCAGGAGTCCAAGGAGAGCCTCCCCATGTCCCAGACCACCACGGTGGCGGGCGATGTCACCGCTCCCGCCGCGATCGGGGTCCGCCTGGACCGCATGCCGATCACCCCGATGCACCGAAGACTCACCATGGTCGTCGGCATCGGCCTGCTCTTCGACACGTTCGAGAACAACCTCTCGGGCACCATCGCCAAGGTGCTCCAGAGCGACTTCGCCTTCGGGGCGACCGAGCTCAAACTCGTCCTGGCCTCGGTGTTCATCGGCCAGTTCATCGGCTCGCTGGTGCTCGGCCGGATCGCCGACCGGTTCGGCCGGCGCCGGGCCTTCCTGATCAACCTCGCCCTCTACTCGGGCTTCTCCCTGCTGGGCGCCTTCTCGCCGAACGCCGTCTGGCTGATCGTCACCCGCTTCATGGCCGGCATCGGCATCGGTGCCGAACAGGTGCTGTCCGACTGCTACCTGGCCGACGTGCTGCCCGCCAAGCGGCGCGGCCGGTACATCGCCTGGGCCTACACCGTCGCCTTCTGCGGAGTGCCCGCCGTCGGCTTCGCAGCGCTGTGGCTGGTGCCCCTGTCCCCGCTGGGCATCGACGGCTGGCGCTGGCTGTTCGTGATCGGGTCGCTGGGCTCCGCCGTGGTGTGGGTGCTGCGCCGCCGGCTGATCGAGTCGCCGAGGTGGCTGGCCGCCCAGGGCCGCACCGAGGAGGCCGAGCTGCTGGTGGCCGAGATGGAGAAGCAGGCCTACCCGGACCGTCCCGCGACGGTTCGCCCGGTGGCCGCGGACACCGCCGGACCGGTGGAGCCGGCCGCGGTGCGCCACCGTGTGCGCGACGTGTTCGGCCGCGGCATGCGGCGCCGCACGGTGGTGCTGTGGATCTTCTGCGTGCTGTCCGTGGTCGGCTACTACGGTTTCGGCACGCTGGCCCCCCAGATCGTCGCGGCCAAGGGCTACGGCATCGTCGCGGGCATCGGCTTCACCGCGCTGTCCTTCCTGGGCTACCCGGTCGGTTCCGCGCTGGCCCTGCCGATCGTCGACCGGTTCGAGCGCCGGACGCTGGTCGCGGCCTCCGCGGCGGCGATGATGGTGGCCGGCCTCGGCTTCGCCTACGCCGGATCCCCCGCGCTCATCGTGGCGTTCGGCTTCGTCTACACCCTCTGCAGCAACGTCTTCTCCAGCGTCTCGCACGTGTACCTCTCCGAGCAGTATCCGACCGCGATCCGCGCCACCGCGTCCGGCGCCGCCTACTCGCTGTCCAAACTCAGCGCTGCCGCACTGCCGTTCGTCCTGCTGCCGGTCCTGGACTCGCACGGCCCCGGTGCCCTGTTCGGAGTCATCGCCGCGGCGATGGCGGCCCTGGCGGCGACCGTTCTGCTGCTGGGCGAGCGCACCACCGGGGCTCCGGTCGACGGCGTCCCCGGCCCCCCGACCACCCCTGTGACGAAGAGGAGCTGACGATGGCCTACGTCATCGCGCTGCCCTGCGTCGACGTCAAGGACCGCTCCTGCGTCGACGAGTGCCCCGTGGACTGCATCTACGAGGGCCGCCGGGCCCTGTACATCCACCCCGACGAGTGCGTCGACTGCGGCGCCTGCGAACCCGTGTGCCCGGTCGAGGCGATCCGCTTCGAGGACGACGTGCCCGCCGAGTGGGGCGACCACACCGCCTCCAACGCCGACTTCTTCACCGCCATCGGCTCGCCCGGCGGCGCCGCCGCACTCGGCGCCCTCGGCCACGACTCCCCGCTGGTGCGGGCCCTGCCCGAGGCGGTGAACCGGACATGAGCGGACTCCTCGCCGGCAAGCGGATCCTGGTGACCGGGGTCGTCACGGACGCGTCCATCGCCTTCCACACGGCCCGCATCGCCCAGGAGGAGGGTGCCGAGGTCGTCCTCACCGGCTTCGGGCGCCTCTCCCTGATCGAGCGCGTCGCCGGGCGGCTGCCGAAGCCGGCCCCGGTGCTCGAACTCGACGTCACCGACCAGCGGCAACTGGACGGCCTCGGCGACCGGATCCGCGAACACACCGACACCCTGGACGGACTGGTGCACTCCATCGCCTACGGGCCGCGGGGCGCCTTCTCCTTCCTGGACGGCGACTGGAACGACGTGTCGACCGCCGTGCACGTGTCGGCGTACTCGCTGAAGTCGCTGACCACGGCCTGCCTGCCGCTGATGGAGCGGCGCGGCGGCTCGGTGGTCGGGCTGACCTTCGACGCCGCGGTCGCCTGGCCGCGCTACGACTGGATGGGCGTCGCCAAGGCCGCCCTGGAGTCGACCAGCCGCTACCTCGCCCGGGACCTGGGCGGTCGCGGCGTCCGCTGCAACCTCGTCGCGGCGGGACCGCTGCGCTCCATGGCGGCCAAGTCCATCCCCGGGTTCGCCGACCTCGCCGGGGTCTGGGAGCACCGGGCCCCGGCGGGCTGGGACCCCACCGACCCGGACCCGGCGGCCCGCGGGGTCGTCGCCCTCCTGTCGGACTTCTTCCCGCGTACCACGGGGGAGATCGTGCACGTCGACGGAGGGGTGCACATGATGGGCGCCTGAGCCCCGGGGCCGGGCGCGGCGAAAGGGGCGGGAGCGGGTCGCGGACCCGGCTCCCGCCCCTTCGCGGTGGCGCCCGCCGGTGCCTACGCGGTGTCCCCGCCCGGCAGGATCCGGCGGAAGCCGGTGTACGGGACGAGGGCCTCGGGCAGCACCACCGAGCCGTCCTCCCGCACGCCCTGCTCCAGCAGCGCGGCGACCGTGCGGCCGATCGGCAGCGCCGAGCCGTTCAGCGTGACCGCAGGCGTCCTGCTCCCGTCGGGCCGCTTGACGCGGATGTCCGCGCGACGCGCCTGGAAGGTGCCGCAGTCGGAGACCGAGGAGATCTCCCGGTAGGAGCCGCTGCCCGGCAGCCACACCTCGACGTCGAACGTCATCCGGGCGGAGAACCCGAGGTCGCCGGCCGGCAGCAGCACCACGCGGTGCGCCAGTTCCAGGCGCTTCAGGCACTCCTCGGCGTGGTTCACCATGAGTTCGAGCTGCGCCGGGGCGTCCTCGGGGGCGCAGACGCGCACCAGCTCCACCTTCTCGAACTGGTGCAGCCGCAGGATGCCGCGGGTGTCCCGGCCGTACGCCCCGGCCTCCGCCCGGAAGCACGGCGTGCAGGCGGTGAAGGCCAGCGGCAGCGAGCGGGAGTCCAGGAGCCGGCCGGCCACCAGGTTGGTCAGCGGGACCTCGGCGGTGGGGATCAGGAACAACTCCCGCTCACCGACCTGGGTGCGGAACAGGTCGTCCTCGAACTTGGGCAGCTGCCCGGTCCCGGTCATGGTGTCGCGGTCGACCAGAAACGGCACCGACTGCTCGGTGTAGCCGTGCTCGCGGGTGTGCAGGTCGAGGAGGAAGTCGCGCAGGGCCCGCTCCAGTCGTGCCCCGGCCCCGCGGGCGACGGCGAAGCGGGCACCGGACAGCCGGGCCGCGGCCGGACCGTCGAGGATGCCGAGGGACTCCCCGATGTCGGCGTGGTGGCGGGCGCCGTCCGCCGGACGAGGAGCGGGACCGCCCCGGCGTATCTCCACGGCCTCCTTCTCCGAGTCGCCGTCCGGGACCGCGTCCAGGGGGATGTTGGGGACGGAGAGCAGCAGTTCGGTCAGGCGCGCTGCGGCCGTGCGGGCGGCGGCCTCGGCCCGCTGCACCTCGGTCCGCAGCGCCCGGGCGGACGCCTTCTCCTCCTCGGTCGGCGGGCCGGAGCGGCGGGCCCTGGACGTGCGGTTCAGCTCGGTGCGCAGCCGGGTCACCTCCGCCTGCGCGCCGTTGCGCTCGCGCAGGGCGTCGGCCAGCGCGGCCGGATCGAAGTCGTGGCGGCGGCGGGCCAGCCGCCGTACGGCCTGCGGCCCGTCCTTCAGCAGTTCTTGGGGATCGTGCACGGTGGACTCCTGACGTGGGGCGGGGTGGGCGCCGTGCGGCCGGGCGCCGCACGGGAACAGCCGCCCGGCGGAGGTGCTCCGCGGGCGGCTGCCGTTACGTGTCCGGGCCGTTCAGGCCGGGGCGATGGCCAGGGCCGTGTTCTGGCCGCCGAAGCCCAGGGAGTTGCTCAGGGCGAGATCGATGGGCATGTAGGTGGCGGTCTGGGCGAGTTTGATGTCGATCCTGGAGTCGGGCATGACGAGGTTGGCGGTGGGGGGCACGAGTTCGTGCTCGACGCTCAGCACGGTGAAGGCGGCCTCGACCGCCCCGGCCGCGCCGAGCAGATGTCCGGTGACTCCCTTCGTGGACGTGACCAGCGGGTCCCCGCGCAGTGTCCGGCCGATCATGCGGGCTTCCGCCAGGTCGTTCAGCGGTGTCGACGTGCCGTGGGCGTTGACGTGCTGGACGTCGTCCGGGTCCGCGCCCGCGTCGGCGAGCGCGGCGCGGACGGCGGCCTCGATGCCCGCGCCGTCGGGGTGCGGCGACGTCATGTGGTGGGCGTCGGCGGTGGCGCCGTAGCCGATGATCCGGCCGTGCACATGGGCGCCGCGGGCGCGGGCGTCCGCCACCCGTTCCATGACGAGGATGCCGGCGCCCTCCCCGGCGACGAAGCCGTCCCGGTCGGCGTCGAACGGCCGGGACGCGGAGGCCGGGTCGTCGTGCCGTTTCGACAGCGCCCCCATCTGGGCGAAGCCGGCCATGACCAGGGGGGTGACCATGGCCTCGCTGCCGCCCGCGAGGACGATGTCGCAGCGGCCGAGAGCGAGCAGGTCCCGGGCCGTGCCGATGGCGGTCGCGCCCGAGGCGCAGGCGGTGGCCACCACCAGGTTGGGCCCGGTCGCCCCGAACTCGATGGCAGTCTGCCCGGCCAGCATGTTCGGCAGCTGCATGGGCAGCAGCAGCGGCGAGACCCGGTCGGCGCCCTGCTCGCGCAGCACGTGGTGCTGTTCCTCGACGGTGCCCGGGCCGCCGTCCGCGCAGCCCAGCACCACACCCACCCGCGCCCCGTCCCACGTCTGCGGATCGAGGCCCGCGTCGGCCACCGCCTCGTGCGCGGCGACCAGCGCGAACTGGACGAACCGGTCCAGGCGGTGGGCCCGCCGCGCGCTCAGCAGGCGCTCGGGGTCGAAGCCGGGCACCCGGCAGGAGATACGTACGGGGTTATCCGTCAGCAGCGGATCGAGGGCGGCGGCCGGCCTGCCGTCGCAGACCGCCGCCCAGCTCGGCCCGACCCCGATACCACCCGGGGTGACCAGGCCGAGCCCGGTGACGGCGATGTCCATGCCCGCCATCAGACCTTCGCACTCCGCTCCTCCATCAGCCGGACCATGTCGGCCACGGTTTCCGCCTCCAGCAGGTCGTCGTCGCTGACGTCCAGGCCGAGCTCGGACTTCAGCAGCAGCGACAGCTCCACCACGGCCAGCGAGTCCAGCTCGATGTCCTCCCGGGTGGCCTCCGGGGTGATGGCCTCGGGCGACACCTTGAGCTTGTTGGACAGGATTTCCTTGAGCTGCTCCAGCATGTCGGTTCCTTTCGACAGTTCTCTCGAAGGCGCAAGCGCCCGTTCTCCGCTGTGTCGGACAGCGCTTGTTGGAGGGGCCGGCCCGGGCCCCGCTTGTGACGGGACGTCAGAGGGCCTGCACCTCGGGCCAGACCAGCGTGGTCGCGCCCCAGGACAGCCCGCCGCCGAACGCGGTCAGCAGCAGCCGGTGCCCGGCGGTGAGCCGTCCGTCCGCCGCGCTCTCGGCCAGCAGCAGCGGCAGTGAGGCGGCGCCGGTGTTGCCGACCTGTTCGATGTTGCTCAGCCGCCGTTCGCCGGGGATGCCGAGCCGCTCCGAGACCGCCTCCAGGATGCGGGCGTTGGCCTGGTGCGCGGCGAACCGGTCGACGTCGCACGGCCGCCAGCCGGCCCGCTCGGCCGCCTCGGTGGAGGTGGCGGTCATCCGCTCCACCGCGTGCCGGTAGGTGTCGCGGCCCACCATCCGGAAGAAACGGTCCTCCGGTGCGGGCTCCCGGCCGGACGACCGCTGCCGCGACCCTCCGGCCGGCACCTCGATCAGATGGCTCAGCCCGCCGTCGCTGCCCAGCACGAGCGGGCCCACCGCGCCCGGCTCCCCGGGGGAGCCGGCCCGCAGCAGCACCGCGCCCGCGCCGTCCGCGAAGATCACCGCCGTGGTGCGGTCCTCGGGGTTGATGATCGTCGTGAACGCGTCCGCGGCGATCAGCAGCACCCGGTCCGTCACCCCGGCGGCGATCAGGCCCGCCGAGCTGGCCAGGCCGTACAGGAAGCCGGAGCAGACGGCGGCCACGTCGAAGGCGGGCACCTCGCCCAGTCCGAGCCGCGCCGCGACCTGCGGGGCGGTGGCCGGGCACGGCTGGTCCGGGGTGGTGGTGGCCAGCACCACCGCGCCCGCGCGCCCGTCTCCCGCCGACTTCAGCGCCCGCAGGCCCGCCTCGACCGCCAGGTCGCTGGTCGCCGTGCCCGGGGCGACCACACAGCGCCGGGCGATCCCGGTGCGCGAGCGGATCCAGTCGTCCGAGGTGTCCAGGCGCCGGGCCAGATCCTCGTTGGTGACCACGTCGGGCGGGACGTACGACCCGATCCCGCAGATCACGGCGGCCCGTCGGGTGCTCACGCGCCCGGCCCCGGACTGCTGAGGATCTCCAGGGGCAGGCCCATGTAGGCCATCCGGGCCTCGGCCATCTCGTCGGTCCACCGCTCGGCCATGTCGTAGCGCTGCTCGGGAGTGGTGTCGAGCATCCGCACGCCGGGCCAGATCTCGTAGTCGCCGATCCGGTCGGCGTGCCGGAGCATGCCCTCCTGGAACAGCTCCTCGCGGTGGATCACGAACTCCCGGTCGGGGATCTCGTCCCACAGCCGCACGCCGGCCCGCAGGATCTCCAGCAGGCGCGGACGGTACTCGGGGTGCGCTGCCACGTGGTCGCGCAGGATGGTGCTGGCCACCGTCAGATGGCGGATCTCGTCGATCGCGGTGCCGCGGGAGATCTCGCCGGTGGCCGGGGACAGGGGAGTCCACTTGCGTTCGCTCAGCTCGGCGGCCGGCGCCAGCACGCCCTCGATGACGATGGCGAAGACGGCGACACCACCGGGGAAGTCGGCCTGGTCCCGGACGATGTCGAGGGTGAAGTCGACCACCGGGTCCAGCACCCGGGCGCGGTAGTCCCGGGCCATCTCGTCGATGCTCTTCAGAAGCGTGTCGGCCGGGATGCCCAGCTCCACCAGGTGGTTGCGGAACACCCGGGCGTGCCGTGCCTCGTCGAGCAGCTGAGTGGCGTAGAACTCCATCTCGGGGATGCCGGGCGCGATCGACACGTAGTGGCCGAGCAGCCGGGTGGCCAGCTCCTCGGACAGCCCGCGCAGACCGAACTCCAGCACCAGCGCCTCGCGCAGCGGGCCCGGCTCCTTCAGGAAGTCCGGGACGACCGCGTCGTCGTGGTGGCCGGTCACGCCGCGATCGCGCAGCGTGCCCTGGGCAACCGAGGTGATCCAGTAGGCGAGGTTGCACTCCTCGGGACCGAGGGTGAGTTCCTTCGCCCCGTCCAGCAGACCGGGCGCCTTGTCCCAGTCGGCCTCGGGGGCCACGAGTACCTTGGACTGCGTCATGACGCGGCGGCCTCCTTCGCCGGGTGCAGGGTGCCGGCGTGCAGGCGGCCGGCGTAACTGAGCAGGGGGAGCCCTTCGTCCGCCCTGGCGCGCACGACGTGGCCGAGCAGCAGCTCGCTGTCGCCCGCGGCGTGGGCGGAGTGGAAGCGGCAGGTGTAGTGGGCGAGCGCGCCCGCGATGAGCGGGGCCTGCGCGTACGGATCCGCCGTCCAGGCCAGGCCCGCGAACTGGGCGCTGCCGTCGGGGCGCCCGCTGTCGGCGAACCGGCGGGCCACCTCCGCCTGGTCACCGCCCAGCACGTTGATCGCGAACCGGCCCTCGGCGGCGGCCCGCCGCGCGAAGGACGACCCGGCCCGCAGCACGACGCCGACGAGCAACGGCTCGCGCGAGACCAGGGTGACCGTGCTCGCGGTGGTGCCGTGCATCCGGCTCTCCGGGCCGGTGGTCAGCACCGACACCGGGGACGCCAGGTGGTAGAGCGCCCGGCGCCGTTCGGCCGGGTCCTGGCGGACGGGCCGGCGCGTGCGCGGGCCGGTCACGGTCGCGGTGCTCATCGCAGCGCCTCCGCTTGCCTGGCCGCGGACTCTCCGGCCACGGCGGCCTGCGCCGGGGTCTCCTGCGCCGCGGCGGCGTCCGCCCGCGGTGCCAGCACGGGCTTGCGGACCGGGACGTGCCCGACCGGCACCGGGTCCGTCACATGCCCGACCGGCTTGGGGTGCGGCAGGCCCAGGTCGTCCAGGAGCCGCAGGTAGCCGGGCTGGCGGACCGGCTCGAAGGGCAGCGCGAAGGACTTCATGAAGTTGCCGAACAGCCCGCGGTCGCCGAAGAGGTGGAAGGGCAGCACCAGCAGCGCCCACTCCGGCTTCACCAGCCAGCACCACAGCGCGGCCACGGCGGCCTGGGTGATGAGGCTGTGCATCACGTTGTACAGGACGTAGTACGCCTTGTGGATCGGCCGCCCGCCACTGCGCCGGAACGCGATCGCGCCCGGGATGTAGCCGATCAGGTCGATGTAGAGGAAGAGGGCGATCGCCGGCAGCCAGCGGATCTCGTCGAAGTGGGCGATCATCAGGCCGGTGGTGACGGCGAAGCCCACCAGGTACTCGGCGCGGTGCAGCGAGTACGTGCGCGGTGTCTCGAACGGGTTTGCCTGGTCCATGGTCAGCAGCTCCCTGATGCGCTAGGCGCCGACCGCGGCGGGCGGGGTGAGTTCGATGCCGCCGCTGATGCGCACGGCGGGGAACAGACCGGTCAGCGCCCAGGCCACGGTCTCCTTGATGACCCGCTCGGCGATCGGGTCGAGGATGCCCTCCAGACTCGGGATGCCGAAGTCGAAGTCGGCGTCGAAGCGGACCGCGACGTCGTCGCCGTCCTGCGTCACCGACCAGGTCCCGGAGAAGGAGTCGAAATCCCCGTCGGACTGCTCGAAGCGGATCTCGCCCTGCTCCGGCAGCACCGTGTCGTCCTCGGTCCAGCGCAGCAGGCCGCTGCGGAAGTGCAGCTCCCAGCTGGAGGAGGCGGCGGGGTCGGGGTAGGCGGCGTGCACCGTGGTCGCGTTGACGTGGGGCGCCAGGTCCGGGTACCGCTCCCAGCGCCGTACGGCGTGCAGGACCGTCTCGGCCTGCTCCCCGGGTATCAGGGCATCGAGTTCGACGTGCCTCACGATCAGTTACCGCCTTCCGGCATCTTGGCCGCGCCCCGTACGAGGTCGCGGGTGGCCAGGTCGAAGGAGTTGAGGAGGAAGTCCACGTCGGTGTCGCCGAGCACGGCGGGCGGGGTGAACCGCACCACCGAGCTGCCGTTCATCGAATGGTTGGCGACCACGCCGTGGTTGAACAGTTCGATCAGCAGCTCGCCGGCGAGCCCGGCCTCGACGAGCTCGACGCCGATCAGCAGGCCCCGGCCGCGCACGTCCACCACGAGGTCGGGGATGTTGCGGCGCGCGATCTCGGTGATCGCCGGCAGCAGCCGGGCGCCGAGGTCCAGCGCCCTGGTGACCAGGCGCTCCTCCTTCACGGCCCGGATGGCGCCCTGGACCGCGGCCATCAGCACCGGCTGGCCGGAGAACGTGGCGGTGTGGACGTAGGGGTCCTTGTCGAAGGGACGGAAGGCCTTGCGGGTGGCGACGGCCGCCGAGACCGGCATCACCCCGCCGCCGAGCGCCTTGCCGGCGAGCAGGACGTCCGGGACGACGCCCTCGATGTCGGCGCCCCACCACTCGCCGAGCCGGCCGAAGCCGGACTGCACCTCGTCGAGGATCAGGAAGCCGTCGTACTCGCGCACCAGCTCCTCGACGCGCTTGAGGTAGCCCTTCGGCGGGATGATCACACCGCCCTCGCCCTGGACCGGTTCGAGGATGACGCACACCTCGCCCGGGTGGGCGGCGAGTTCGGCCTCCAGGGCGTCGGCGTCACCGAAGGGCAGGTGCAGGAAGTCGGGCACCAGCGGGCGGAACGGCCGCTGGTAGACCTCCTTGGCGGTGGCCGACAGTGCGCCGAGGGTCTTGCCGTGGTAGCCGCCGCGCATGGAGACCGTGCGCTTGAAACCGCCCGCGCGGGCCAGCTTCAGGCCGGTCTCCACCGCCTCCGCCCCCGAGAGCGCGAAGTGCACCCGGTCCAGACCGGACGGCAGCACCGAGACCAGTGCCTCGGCCGCGCGGGCCACGGTGGGCTCCAGCAGGATGCGGGTCGCGGTGGGGTGGGTGCGCAGCTGGCGCTCCACCTCCTCCATCACGATCGGGTGGCGGGCGCCCATCACGAACACGCCGTAGCCGCCGGCGTTGAGGAAGCGCTCACCGTCGCTGGTGGTGAGCCAGGCGCCCTCGGACGCCACTTCCATGTGGCTGCCGAACAGCTCGGCGAGCGTGGCCCGGCCCTTGCTCAGATGCGCGCGGTACAGGCCGAGGACCTCTGCCTCGGCGTCGGCGGACGAAGCCGCCGGGGATTCCTGGACGACGGTCACGTGTGGCTCACTCCAAGAGGTCGTGGGGTCGTGCGGACAGGACCGGGCCCGTGCCGCGGCCGGGGTCCTGTCCGGCCGCGGCAGTGGTGCCGTGACCGGGTTCTCACCGGCCGGCGAACCGTCCCGGCCGCGGCCCTAGGCGAGGACGAGCTGGCCGCCGTCGAACCAGCGCAGCAGCGGCTCGGCGGCGGCGGTGCGCGACGGCGGGTGGAAGGCGAGGGCCCGCAGCGCCGCCGCGGCCTGTGCCGGACCGGAGCCGCGGATGAAGTCCAGGCCGCCCAGCAGCTCCAGGGCGCGGGAGGCGATGTCGGGCAGGGCGTTCTGCACGGCGTACCGGGCCACCAGTACGCGGGCCACCGACTCCTCGTCACCGGGCTCCGGGCCGGTCGCCCGCGCGACGCCCTCCAGCAGCGCGACCGCGGTCTCCATGTCCACGGCGAGGGAGGCCCGCTCCGCCACGCTGCCGCGCTCGCGCTCCAGCACCTGCTCCACCAGCGCCAGCGCACCGCCCGCGTACCCGGCGGAGATCAGCATCTCGAACCAGACGAACCCGGCCGACTGGAGGTCGTCGAGGCGGTGCGGGTCGTCGGCGCCGGCCCGCACGACCATGCCGGCCGGCACGAACACGTCCTCCAGCCGCACCTCGTCGCTCTCCGCGCCCGCCAGCAGGTCGTTACCCCAGTACGGGTGCACGGTCAGGCCGGGCGCGTCGGCCGGCACCAGGGCGAGCGCCAGCTCCGGCTCGCCGTCGTCGCCGTGGATGGCGACGCTCGCCGTGAGCAGGCTCATCGAACGGGACAGGCTGCACGGCTTCTTGGCGCCGGTGAGCAGGAACCCGTCGCGCACCGGGCGGGCGGTCACGGCCGGCTTGAGGATGTTCTGCGCCGTCCGGCCCTCGGCCCAGCCGGACGCCACCACCTGCTGGTCGGGCACGATCCGGCGCAGCAGGGCCGTCTGCTCGTCGGTCAGCCGGCCTGCCTTGACGGCCAGCGAGTACAGCATCGCGACGGTGAAGTGGTGCATCGACACGGCCGCCACCAGCGACGGGGACACGGCGCCCAGGGCCAGCTGGACCCGCAGCGCGTCCAGCGCGTCGGCGCCGTGGCCGCCGTACTCCTCGGGGATCAGCAGACCGACCCCGCCGTGGATGCGGAACAGGTCGATCACCGGGCTGCCGGGCCGTTCGCGGTCGGTGTACGGGATCTGGTCCAGCTCCTTGAGCAGACCGGGGTGGAAGCGCTCGCAGACGGAGCGGGCGAGGTCGAGGGAACGCAACGGAAGCCTCCAGCAAAGACGGCGGAGTTCGGGGGCGGAGGGCGGTCAGGCGCCGAACACGGCGTCGTACGGGCTGACGCCGTGGGCGATGCTGACGCCCTGCACGTGGGAGGTCTTGAGCATCGGGTAGTTGGCCTCGCCGAAGGCGCCGCCGGTGCGGCCGGTGCCGCCGTGGCTGGGCAGGTAGGGCAGGAAGCCGATGTGGGAGTCGTTGACCTTCAGCAGGCCGCCGTTGACGACCCGCCGCACGAAGGTCTCGATGACGTGATCGGAACGCGACCACAGGGAGTTGCGCAGCCCGTAGTCGTTGCTGTTGACGAAGCGCAGGAACGCCTCCAGGAGGGCGTCGTCGTCCTCCCGCTCGGGGACCACGATCGGCACCAGCGGGAAGAACGTCTCCTCGCGCACCACGTCGTAGGTGCGCGCCCGGTCCAGGCCGTCCACGCGCACCACCGTCGGCTGGAGGAAGACCCCCGTCTCCGAGGGCGTGCCGTCCAGTTCGGTGCGGTGGCCGCCGGTGACCAGCTCGGCGCCGTTGTCCAGCGCCTGCCGCAGCAGCCGGAAGAACCGCTCGCTGCGCCGCACCGGCGACAGCAGCACGTCCTCCTCCTCGGGCAGGCCCGGCCGGATGCCCTTGACCTGCTCCTTCACCTCGGCGATCAGGCTGTCCGCGACGTCCGGGTGCACCAGCACGTAGTTGGGCACCATGCAGATCTGGCCGGAGCCGTAGAAGGCCTCGGTGATGGCCTCGGCCGCCCACTTGACGTCGGCGTCCTTCCACACCACGATGCCGTCGTTGCCCGCCAGTTCGAGGATCGGCTTCTTGCCGTGCGCCACGCACTGCTGCTCGAAGCGCAGGCCCTCCTGGCTGCCGCCGATGTAGAAGATGTCGTTGATCAGCGGGTCCGCGATCCAGCGGTCCATGGTCTGCTTGGGGTTGCTGCACACCGCGTTGAGCACCCCGGCCGGCGCGTCCATCTCCTCCAGCAGCGGCGCCACCACGTCCCGCAGCAGCCACATGGTGCTCAGCGCGATGCTGCGCGGCGCCCGCACCACCACCGCGTTACCGGCCATCAGCGCCAGCACGCACAGGGCGGCGCTCGGCAGGGGTGCGTTCTGCGGCGGGTTGAAGGCCACCACACCGTCGGGCTGGCGGTGCAGCACCAGCGTGCGGCCGGCGTACTCCTTCTCCACCCGCATCTGCTTGGTGTACCAGCGCAGGGAGCCCGGGGAGTAGATCTGCAGCAGGCAGCTCAGTTCCCAGCGGGCCAGCTTGACCGGGTGGGATTCGGCGACCAGCATGCGCAGGAACTCGTCCTGGTGCTTGATGAGTTCCTCGCGGAACCGGGTGCCCAGCCGCATCCGCCGCTCCAGCGGCACGGCCGCCCAGTCGGGTGCGGCGGCGGCCGCGGCCTGCGTGGCCAGGTCGATGGACGCGTCGTCCGCGACCGCGCAGCGCCCGACGACGTACGGGTGCCTGGCCGCCTCCGATTCCGGGTCCTGCTCCAGGGCGCGCTTCAGGCTCACGCTGGTGAACACGTCTTCCAGCAGGGACCGGCCGCTGACGGTGTACACCCACCCGTCACCCGCGACGTCCTTGCCCGCGATGTAGAGGTCGTAGCTCTTGATATCGGAAGGTGCCTCGGCACTCTCCTCCTGCGCGGCTTCGCGAAGCATCTTCAGCCTTTCACCTTTGGCGAGCGGATTTTTCGAAGCAGTGCGAGCGTGGCAGCGGAATCTGACCCGGCGCTGACAGGGGGCTGATTCAGCCAAGCCGGCCCCGCCGTCCGTCAGTGGGGCGTCAGCCTGCGCTGCTTGCATGACCGCATGCCACCCGTCGACAGCACTGTTCAGCGCCTGCGTGATCTGCCGCGCGCCGAACTCGCCGAAGAAATCGAGTCGATCGTCCTGAAGAAATTCAGGGCGGTTCTCCTCATGGACGAATCCGAGGACCTCCCGCTCGACATCAGCTATTTCGATCTCGGACTCACCTCA
Source organism: Streptomyces sp. NPDC007907 (assembly GCF_042959365.1). Classification (NCBI taxonomy): domain Bacteria; kingdom Bacillati; phylum Actinomycetota; class Actinomycetes; order Kitasatosporales; family Streptomycetaceae; genus Streptomyces; species Streptomyces sp. NPDC007907. The sequence goes on along the minus strand of NZ_JBIBKR010000008.1, from coordinate 449,440 downwards.
CTGCGGCTGACCGAGATACGCCAGAGCCTGGAGCGGCTCCTTGATCTCTCCATCAACGTCAACGTGCTCTTCAACGAGCCGACGGTCGCCCATCTCGTGGACCACCTGACCCAGGCCGTCCAGGACAGTTCCTCTCAGGAAAGCTAAGGAGTCCCTCCATGCCGCGTGCGGAATCCCAGCAGCCGCCCGAGCCGGTCGCGATCGTCGGAATCGGTCTGCGATTCCCCGGCGGCAGCACCTCGCCAGACGAGTTCGACGCCTTCCTGCGGGAGGGGCGCAGCGGGATCGGCCCGATCCCGCAGGACCGGTGGGACGTGGCCGCGTTCACCCCCGAGACCCCCGAGGACAAGGGGAAGATCCACACCACCGCGGGGGGCTTCCTCGACCGCGTGGACCTCTTCGACGCCGCCTTCTTCAACATCTCCCCGAAGGAGGCGCGGTACATGGACCCCCAGCAGCGCCTGCTGCTGGAGACCGCCTGGCAGGCCCTGGAGCACGCCAACATCGACCCGGCACCGCTGCGCCGCGGCAACGGCGGCGTCTACGTCGGCGCCAGTTCCATCGACTACGCGCTGGAGCTGGAGTCCCTGCCGTACGAGGAGATGGACGGCCACCTGGCCTCCGGCATCACGATGTTCCCGCTGTCGGGCCGGCTGTCGTACTTCCTGGGGTGGCGCGGACCCAGCATGAGCGTCGACACCGCCTGCTCGTCCTCCCTGGTCGCCCTGCACCTGGCGGTGCAGGCCCTGCGCTCCGGCGAGACCGACATCGCGCTGTGCGGCGGCGTCAACGCCCTGCATCACCCGCGCATCCCGGTGATGTTCTCCAACGCGCAGATGCTCGCCCCGGACGGGCAGTGCAAGACCTTCGACGAGTCGGCCGACGGCTACGCGCGCGCCGAGGGCTGCGGCGTCCTGGTCCTCAAGCTGCTCTCCGACGCCGAGCGTGACGGCGACCGGGTGCTCGCCCTGGTGCGCGGCACCGCCGTCGGCCAGGACGGCGACAGCGCCGGACTGACCGTGCCCAACGGTCCCGCGCAGGAGAAGGTGATCCGCGCCGCGCTGGCCACGGCCCGCCTCGCCCCCGAGGACATCCAGTACGTGGAGGCGCACGGAACCGGCACCCCGCTCGGCGACCCGATCGAGTTCGGCGCCATCGGCGACGTGTTCGCCGAGTCGCACACCGCCGACAACCCCGTGCTCACCGCGTCGGTGAAGACCAACCTGGGCCACATGGAGCCGGCCTCCGGCATCGTCGGTGTCATCAAGACGGTGCTGCAGCTGCGCTCCGGCACCATCTACCCGCACCTGAACCTCACCACTCCGTCCGGGCGCATCCCCTGGGACCTCTACCCGCTGCGCGTGCCGACCGCCTGCGAGCCATGGCGGGCCGAGGTGCGCCGCGCGGTCGTGAACAGCTTCGGCTTCGCCGGCACCATCGGCGCGGTGGTCCTGGAACAGGCACCGCAGGCGAGCCCCGCGCCGCGTTCCTCCGGCACGCCCGCCGCCCCGCTGTTCACCCTCTCCGCCAAGAGCTCCGCGGCCCTGCGCGAGCAGGCCGCGAACCACCGGCGGCTGCTCGACGAGCGGCCCGACCTCCCCCTCGACGCCCTCTGCCACACCGCCAACGTCGCCCGCACCCACCACCCCTACCGCGTCGCCGCCCCGGTCGCCGACCGCGCCGCCCTGGCCCGGCTCCTGGAGCGGGCGGCCGGCCAGGACCACGAGGGCCCCAGCGGCATCCGCAAGACAGCCTTCATGTTCACCGGCCAGGGCTCCCAGTACGCCGGCATGGGCGCCGCCCTCTACGAGGCCCTTCCGGAGTTCCGGTCCCATGTCGACGCGTGCGACCGGCTGTTCGCGGAGCACCTGGACCGCTCCGTGCGCGACCTGCTGCTCGGCACCGCCGAAGACCCCGGGGCGATCGATCGCACCGAGTACACCCAGCCCGCCCTGTTCACCCTCGAGTACGCCCTCGCCCGGCAGTGGATGGCCTGGGGCGTGCGCCCCAACGTGCTCCTCGGGCACAGCATCGGCGAGGTCGTCGCCGCCGCGGTCGCCGGCCTGTTCAGCCTCCCCGACGCCGTGCGGCTGGTCGCCGCGCGGGCCCGGCTGATGCAGGCGGTGCGCGCCGAGGGCGGCATGGCCGCGGTTGCCGCCCCCGCCGAGGACGTCGAGCCGCTCCTGGAGAGCCGCCCCGACCTCGCCCTGGCCGCGGTCAACGCCCCCGACCAGTGCGTCGTCTCCGGCGCCCTCCCCGCCCTGGAGGAGGTCTGCGGCCTCCTCAAGGAGCGCGGTGTGCGCGTCGACCGGCTCACGGTCTCGCACGCCTTCCACTCCCCGCAGATGGCCGAGGTCTACGACGACTTCCGCGCCGCACTCGACGGCATCGAGTTCCACGAGCCGGCCATCAGCCTGATCTCCAACGTGACCGGGCGGCTCGCCCGGTACCGCGACATCGCCACCCCCGACTACTGGGTGCGGCACATCGGCGAACCCGTGCGTTTCCTGGACGGCATCCGCGCGGTGGTCCGGCGCGGCCGGCACGCCATGATCGAGATAGGCCCGCAGGCCGCGCTGACCGCGCTCGCCCGGCGCGGCGTCGCCGCCGACGACCACCTGTGGCTGGCCAGCCTGCGCCGCCGCGACCGGACGGCCACCACCACCCTGACGGCACTCGCCGAGTACTACGCCGCCGGACTCACCGTCTCCTGGCCCGGCTACCACGCCGGGCACGCCGTACCGGCCAAGGCGGACCTGCCCACCTACGCCTTCCAGCGCAAGCGCTACTGGCTGCCGGCCGCCGGACCCCGCCGCGCCGCCGCGGGCGGCACCGCCCGCCACCCGCTGCTCGGCACCGAGGAGCGCTTCGCCTCGGGGGTACGGGAATTCACCGCTGAGTTCACCGCCGAGGACCTCGGCCCGCTCGCCGACCTGGCCGACGGCGGACGCACCACCCTGCCCGCCGGCGCCTACGTCGACCTGCTGTTCGCGGTCCAGGACGCGGTCCGGGGCCACGCCCGGTCCGCCGTGCGCGACCTCCGGCTGCTCGCGCCGCTCGACGTTCCCGCCGAGACCAGGACCGCCCTGACCACCCGCTGGCGGCCGCTGCCGGGCGGGGGCGCCGAGGTGGCGGTGTTCACGGTCGTCGGCGGGGAGGAGGACGTGCACGCCACCGCGGTGATCGCCGCCGACCCCGAACCGGTGGTCCCCGTCTCCGAACTGGCCGAACTGGACGCGGGCCTCGCCCCCGCCGGAACGCAGATCGACGACGAGGACATCTACACCGACCTCGCCTCCGTCGGCCGCCCGCACGGCCCCCGGATGCGGCTGCTGCTGCGCGCCGCCCGGCACGCCGACGGCCTGGTCACCGGAGAGCTGACCGGCCGGAACGCCTCCGCCGTCGAACACGTGCCGGCGGAGCTCGTGGAGGCCGCCGTCCAGGCGTGCGTCGTCCTCGACCCCGAGGGCCCGGTGTTCGTGCCCCGCGGCGTCGCCTCGGTCCGCCACTTCCGCAAGCCTCGCGGGGAGGAGCTGCGCGTCCTCGCCCGGGTGCACGGCGACCAGGACCGCCGCACCGCCGACGTGCTGCTCCTGGAGAACGGCGACCCGGTCGCCGAACTGCTCGGCGTCCGGCTGGCCCGCCCCGAGGGCAGCACCGGCCGCCGCCGGTTCCTGCACCGCCCCGAATGGGTGCGCCGCGCCCTGCCCGCACCGCAGACCACCGCCCCCGCCCGGCACGTCGTGCTGCTCGACCCGTCGCCCGCCCGCGCCGCCGACCTCGCCGGACGGCCCGGCCTGAAGGTCACCCGGGGCGCCGGCCTCACCGAACTCAAGGCAGCCCTGGAGGACCCCACCGTCACCGACGTCTGCCGCGTCTGGCGGCAGCTCCCGCAGGCCATGTCCGCCGACCGGCTGCGCGCCGAGTGCGAGGAGAACTACCGCGAACTGCTCGCCCTGGTCACCGCGCTGGACGCTACGGGCACCCCCCGGCCGCCCCGCCTGTGGCTGGTGACCGAGGGGGCACAGTGGCTGCCCGGCGACCCGGCCGGCGACGGCGGGCACCTGGCCGCCGCCACGCTCTGGGGCTTCGGCCGGGTGCTGCTCACCGAGTACCCCCAGTACCGGGCCACCCTGGTCGACGTCGCCCCCGGCAGCGGCCTGACCCCGCTGCTGGAGGAGTGGCACGCCGAACCGCCCGGCGAGTACCAGGTCGCCCACCGTCCGGGCCGCCGCTACGTCCGCCGGCTCCTCTCCGGCGACGCCCCGCTCACCTGGTCCGGCGGCTTCGAACTGCGCGCCCCCGACTCGGGCGACCTGTCCGACCTCGCGCTGGTCGCCGCCACGGACGTGCCCCCGGGGGCCGACGAGGTCCAGATCCGCGTCCGGTCGGTCGGCCTGACCGCCGGCGACGCCCGCACCGCCCTGGACACCGGCCGCGCGGAGCGCGAGGAACTGCTCGGCGCGGAGGAGGAACCCCCGCCGCTGCTCGGCACCGCGGCCACCGGCACGGTCCTCGCCGCAGCCGAGGGGACCGGGTTCGCGCCGGGCGACGACGTCCTCGTACGCCACGACGGCACGTTCCGCTCCACGCTCACCGTCCCCGCGGCGGCCGTGGTGCACGCCCCGTCCGCCGAAGAGGACGACGGCTCCCGGCACTTCCGCCTCGACGAGACCGGCGAGGCGCTGCGGACGGCCCTGTCGGACCCGTCGGGACAGTCCTGGGTGACCCTCCCGGACGCCCCCGAGACGGAGCCCGCCGCACCCGGCGAGGAGGTCCCGGCCGCCCTGCGCGAGGACCGCACCTACCTCGTCACCGGCGGTCTGGGCGGCCTCGGCCTGGTCACCGCCCGGAAGCTGATCGCCCTCGGCGCCCGCCACCTGACGCTGGTCAGCCGCAGCGGACGGCCCACCGAGGAGGCCGCCCCCGTCCTCGCCGACCTCGCCGAGCACGCCGAACTCGACCTGGTCCGGGCCGACATCGGCCGCGCCGAGGACGTGCGGCGGCTGGTGCGGCACCTCGCGGCCGGTCCGCACCCGGTGGGCGGGATCGTGCACGCCGCAGGCGCCTACGACAAGAAGCTCATCGCCGAGCTGACCTGGGAGGCCATCGACGCCCAGCTGGAGGCCAAGGCGTACGGCGGCTGGCTGCTGCACGAGGCCGCCCGGTCCTCCTTCCCGGAGCTGGACTTCTTCGTCACCTACTCCTCGATCGCCTCGGTCCTCGGCGGCGCCACTCAGGGCCACTACGCCGCGGCCAGCGCCGCCCTCGACGCCCTCGCCGAGTGGCGCGGCCGGCAGGGCGTGCCCGGCCTGTCGGTGAACTGGGGCGCCTGGGCACGGGTCGGCATGTCGGCCCGCCTGGAGGAGCACCTCAGCCAGGAGATCGAACGCAGCGGCGTGCGCTTCTTCTCCCCGACCCGCGCCCTGGACACCCTGGCCAGGCTCTGGGGACGCCCCCGCACCCAGCGGGTGGTAGGCGAGTTCGACTGGGACCGCTACGTCGCGGGCAGCGTCACCGGCGACCTGTTCTACGACCGGCTCGCCCGCAACGCCTCCGACGACGACACCGGCCTCGACCTCACCGCGCTCGCCGCCCTCCCACCGGCCGAGCGGAGCGCCGCCGTGACCGGGGTCGTCCGCGAGAAGGTCGCCGCCGTCCTGCACCTGGAGGAGGGCGACGAACTGAACCCGAACACCGAGTTCGTCTCCCTGGGTCTGGACTCGCTGATGGCCCAGCAGGTCAAGGCCGCCCTGGAGCAGGCGTTCCGGCTGCCCCTGCCGGCCTCGCTCACCCACGACCACCCGACCGTGCGGCAGCTGGCCCAGTTCCTGAGCGGGCAGCTCGAGCCGGTGCCGGCCGCCTGACGCACACAAGGACGGATCATGACTGACACACCCAGCGGCACACCGAGGGAGCGCTGGACGCTCACCCACTCCTCACGGGCCCACGCCGGCAGCCGGCCGGACCACCCGGCCATCATCTGCGAGGGCCGCGTCACCACCTACGACAAGCTGCACCGCGACAGCAGCCGTGCCGCGCACGCCCTGCGCGCCGGCGGTGTGCGGCGCGGCGACCGGGTCGCCTACCTGGGGCGCGAGTCGGAGAACTACTACGTGGTGATGCTCGCCTGCGCCAAGGCGGGCGCGGTCCTGGTGCCGGTCAACTGGCGGCTCACCCCGACCGAGGTGGACCACATCCTGCGCGACTCCGGTGCCGCCCTGATCTTCGTCGACGACGAGTTCTGGGACACCGTCGCCGCGGTGCGCCACCAACTGCCCGGTCTGCGGCGGGTGGTCCGGGTCGACGGCACCGACGCCGACGGCGAACCCGCCCGCGGCGCGGGCCTGCCCGCCTGGGCCGCCGACCAGCCCGACTCCGAGCCGGTGCCGGGCACCGGCCCCGACGACGCCGTGGTGCAGATCTACACCAGCGGTACCACCGGACTGCCCAAGGGTGCCGTCCTCGCCCACCGCAGCTTCTTCACCCTGCCGCACGCGATGCGCGAGCACGGCGTCGCCTGGATCGACTGGCTGCCCGACGACGTCAGCCTCATATCGCTGCCGGGTTTCGGCGTCGCGGGCATCGGCTGGTTCCTGCACACCTTCAACGCGGGCGGCACCAACGTGATCATGCCGCAGTTCGACCCGCAGGAAGCGGTCCGGCTGATCCGCACCCACAAGGTGACCACCACCTTCGCGGCCCCCGCCATGCTCCAGATGATGGCCGCCGAACGCGGCGCGGGGCCGGAGGCGTTCACCTCCCTGCGCAAGATCGCCTACGGTGCGGCGCCCATGTCCGAGACCCTGCTCAAGCAGTGCCTGGAGACCTTCGGCTGCGAGTTCGCGCAGATCTACGCCAGTACCGAGACCGGCAGTGTGGCGGTGTGCCTGCCGCCCGACGCGCACCACCCGGGCAGCCCGGTGCTGGACTCGGTCGGCAGGCCGTGCCCCGGCAACGAGGTCAAGGTGATCGGCCCCGACGGCGACCCCCTCCCGCCCGGGGAGATCGGCCAGATCTGCGTGCGCGCCCCGTCCCGGATGCTCGGCTACTGGAACCTGCCCGAGGCCACCGCGCGCACCCTGGTGGGGGAGTGGCTGCACATGGGGGACGCCGGCTACCTCGACGAGGACGGCTACCTCCACCTGTGCGACCGCATCAACGACACGATCATCGTCGCCGGGCAGAACATCTACCCGGCCGAGGTCGAGAAGGCGATCGCCGCGCACCCGGCCGTGGCGGACGCCGCCGTCGTCGGACTGCCCGACGAGCACTGGGGCGAGAGCGTGCACGCGGTCGTCGTCCTGCGCCCCGGTGCCGAGGCGCACCCGCGCGAACTGCTGCTCTCCCTGCGCGGCCGCCTCGCCGACTACAAGATCCCCACCGCCTACCACTTCACCGACTCCCTGCCCCGCAACCCCTCCGGCAAGATCCTGCGCCGCGCGGTGCGGGAGCGGCTGACGGCACCGGCCCGGGACCCGCTGGCCGGCACGGTCGCATGACACCGCGTCAGCCACCACGGACAGAAAGGTCGTCGCCCATGAACGGGCCCCTGCACGTCGGCATCCTGCTGCCCACCCGGGAACAGGCCATCAACGGCACCTACGCGGCGGCCCCGCTGCTGGACTTCGCCCGGCAGGCCGAGGCACTGGGATTCGACTCCCTCTGGGCGGGCGACTCGCTCACCGCCCGCCCCCGCCTGGACCCGCTCGTCGTCCTGGCCGCCGCTGCCGCCGCCACCGAGCGGATCACCGTCGGCACCGCCGCCCTGACCCCGGCCCTGCGCCACCCGCTGATCGGCGCCAACATGGTCGCGAGCCTCAGCCACGTGGCCGCGGGCCGGCTGGTCCTCGGGCTCGGCTCCGGCTTCCCCATGCCCGAGACGGAGGAGGAGTTCGCCTCGGTCGGCGCCAGCTTCCACGGCCGCGTCGGACGCCTCGACGAGATCACCGCCCTGTGGCGCACGGCCTGGCGCGCCGGACAGGAGGGCGAACCGGCCGACTTCCAGGGCAGGTACTGGCAGGCCGACCACCTCGACCGGCTGCCCTCCCCGGCCACCGTCGGCGGCCCGCCGCTGTGGCTGGCCGGCAGCGACACCCCCAAGGTGCTCGCCCGCGCCGCCACCCGCTACGACGGCTGGCTGCCGTTCCTGCCCGACCCCGGCGCCTACGGCCGGGCCCGCCGCCGGATCGCCGAGCTCGCCGAGGAGGCCGGCCGCCCCGCCGGCGCCGTCACCCCCGCCCTGTACGCGACGATCACGGTGAACCGCGACGAACGGGCGGCCGAGGCCGAACTGGAGCACTACATCAGCCACTACTACGGCCGTTCCCTCGACCAGATGCGCACCATCCAGGCCTACGCCTGGGGCAGCGCCGAGAAGTGCGCCGAATGGCTCGGCGGCTACGTCCGGGCCGGCGCCCGCCACCTGGTCCTGAGGATCGGATCGCTCGACCCGGAACCGCAGTTGAAGGAGATCGCCGAGGTGCTGCTGCCCGCGGTACGCGCCCTCGGCCCGACCACCACCGTGGGGAGTACACAGTCGTGACCAGTACCACCGACGCAACGGACACCGGCGCCACCGTCACCGCCGGCAGCCGGATGTCCCGCGCGGGCCAGTGGTTCCACCCGGTGGAGCCCTCGCCCGACGCCTCGATCCGGTTGTTCCTGCTCCCGCACGCAGGCAGCGGCGCCATCATCTACCGGGACTGGGAGAGCCTGCTGCCGCCCGACATCGCCCCGCAGGCCGTGACCCTGCCGGGCCGTCACAACCGCCGGGAGGAGCCGACCTACGAGGAGTTCTGGCCGCTGCTCGAAGCGCTGCACGAGGCCGTGCTCGACGACCTGGACGACCGGCCGTTCGCGTTCTTCGGGCACTGCCTCGGGGCCCAGCTGGCGTTCCGGCTGGCCATCCGCATGGAGGAGGAGGGCGGCCCGGCGCCCGTCATGGTCGGCATGTCCGGTTGGTCGCCCGTGGGCTTCTTCCAGCCCACCGAGGAGCAGAGCCGGATGCCCGAGTCCGAGCTCGTCGAGTGGATCAAGAAGCTGGGCTCCTTCCCGGCCGAGATCTACGACAACCCCGAGATGCTCGCCCTCGTGGTCCCCGCGCTCCGCGCCGACCTCAGGGTCGCCGCCCAGTACGTCGACGACGGCGCCGGGGTCGCCTGCCCGCTCGCCTCCTACGGCGGGCGCTCCGACCCCCTGCAGGAGGAGCCGGACGCCATGACCCACTGGGCCGGACGCACCCCGTCCTACCTCGGCCACAACGAGTACTCCGGCGGCCACTTCTACATCGACACGCACGCCCAGGCCGTCACCGCCCATTTCGCGCACCGCCTGCAGCGGATCGCCGCCCACCACGCGCGCTAGCGCCGCGACCGGAGAGGCCGACCGGCCGGCCTTCCCGGCCCCGGCACCAGCGCGGCACCGGGAAGGCGCCCCGCTCCGGCGCCTTCCCGGTCTGCATCACACCCAGCACCGCCCCCACACGAGTTCCTCCGGGTTCCACAGCCGGCCGGCCGCCGTGTCAGCGCCGTGTCAGCGGACTGCGCGACAGTGGCGCACGACCGTCCGCGGCGTTGGACGGGACACCACCCATGTCCCCACCGCCCGGCGGCGTCAGCGCGTCCGAGTCCGACCACGGAGGAGAGCCGGTGCCCGGGATCCATCTGCCTGCCCCCTCACCCCTGGAGGCCGACGTGTCGCTCGCGGACCACACCGATGTCCTGGACTGGCCCTTCGCCCGCACCGAGGACGGAGACCCGCCGCCCATCCTGGCGGAACTGCGCAACGCGCCCCCCTGTGTGGTGCGCCTCCCGGCGGGAGCCGCCGAGTCCCGCCTGGCCTGGCTGGTGACCCGGTACGCCGACGTACGGCAGGCGCTGGGCGACCCCCGCCTCAGCGCCGACGAACGGCTGCCCGGCGCACCGGTGCGCATCCAGGTCCCGCCCGGCGGGAACCCGAGTTCCTTCCTGCGCCTGGACGACCCCGAGCACGCCCGGCTCCGCCGCATGATCCAGACCGAGTTCACCGCGCGCCGGGTGAAGCGGCTGCGCGAACCGGTCCAGCGGCTGGTGGACGAGCTGCTGGACGAACTGGAGGCACTGCCCCGGCCGGCCGACCTGCACGCGGTGTTCTCCCGTGCGCTGCCGACCCTCGTCATCGCACGGCTGCTGGGCGTTCCGGAGCAGGACTCCGCGTTCTTCATCGAGAAGACCCGCGTCACCATCTCCCAGGAGGACCCGGCGGTCTCCCTGGCCGCCTTCGAGGAGATGTCGGAGTACCTGGCCAAACTGGCGCTCCTCAAGCTGGAGAGCCCTGGCGACGACCTGATCAGCCGCCTCGCCGTCAACCACCACGCGAAGGGCGCCATCACCCTGGACGAGCTGGTCGGCATCGCCCGGCTGGTCCTGGTGGCCGGACACGAGACCACCACCAACCAGATCGCCCTGAACATCCTGGCGCTGCTGCGCGACGACGACCTGCGGGCGCAGGTGGCCGCCGACGACGGCGCGCTCATCCCGAACTTCATCGAGGAGTCGATGCGCTACTGGTCGATCTCCCAGGACGCGATGGTCCGGCTGGCGGTGGAGGACCTCGAACTCGGCGGTGTGGCCGTCTCCAAGGGCGATGCCGTCGTCATCTCCGTGCCCGCCGGCAACCACGACGAGTCGGTCTTCGCCTGCCCGCACCGGATCGACCCGCACCGCGACACCAGCGGACACCTGCAGTGGGGCTTCGGGCCGCACTACTGCCAGGGGGCCCCGCTGGCGCGGCTGGAGATGGAGCTGTCGCTGCGCTCCCTGCTGCGGCGCTTCCCGAACCTGCGGCTGGCGGCCGACCCGCGCACGGTCTTCCGCCGCGGCACCGTCTTCCACGGGGTGACACACCTTCCCGTGACCTGGTGACCGGCCACGGTACCGGCACCACCGGCCAACCACCCGAAATGATCGAGAAACGGAGTCGTCATGACTTCTGAGACAAGCACGGAAGTCGTCGTCGAGGGGCGTGCGCCGACGCCCCCCGGCGGCGCACCGGCCGCCGCCCCCTCGGCCGGTGCCCTCCTGGTGGTGCTCGTGGGCACGTTCATCACGGTGCTGGACTTCTTCATCGCCAACGTGGCCGTCCCCGCCATCAAGGCCGACCTGGGCGCCAGTGCCGCCCAGGCCCAGATGTTCGTCGTGGGCTACGGCGTCGCCTTCACCGCGGGACTGATCACCGGCGGCAGGCTCGGCGACCTCTTCGGCCGCCGGCGGCTGTTCACGCTCGGCATGGTGCTGTTCATGCTGGCCTCGGCCGCGTGCAGCCTGGCACCCACGGCGACCGTCCTGGTCGTCGCCCGTATCGCCCAGGGTGCCGCCGCCGCGCTGATGGTGCCGCAGGTGCTCGGCATCATCGGCACGGTCTACACCGGCGCCGCCCGCGACCGCGCCTTCAACGCCTACGGCCTGGTCATCGGAGTCGCCGGCGTCTTCGGCCAGTTCATCGGCGGTGCCCTGATCACGGTCGACGTCGCGGGACTGAGCTGGCGGACCATCTTCCTGATCAACGTCCCGCTGTGCCTGGTCTCCCTGGCCTTCGTCGGCCGCACGATCCCCGAGTCGCGCGGTGAGGGCGGCACCCGGCTGGACCTCGTGGGAGCCCTGCTGGTCACGGCGTCCCTGGGCATCATCGTCTTCGCGCTGCTGGAGGGCCAGGAGAGCGGCTGGCCGCTGTGGGTGTGGGAGGCGATGGCCGGCGCGGCCGTCCTGCTGGCGGTCACCGTCTGGCACCTGCGCCGGCGGGCGGCGGCCGACCGGGGCCCGCTGATCGAACCCGCCCTGTTCAAGGGCCGGGTGTTCTCGGTGGGGCTGACCGCGACGGTGGTCTACTTCCTCGCGATGGGCTCCTTCTTCTTCGTGCTGGCCCTCTACCTGCAACTGGGCCGGGGCCTGTCGCCCCTGGAGTCCGGGTCCGTCTTCCTGGCCCTGGGCGCGGGCTACTTCGGCGCCTCGGTGGTGTCCTCGCGCAAGGCCGCCTCGGTCACCGCCCGCAGGGTGGCCGTCGGCCCGCTGACCCTCGCGATCGGCTACACGGCGGTCGCCCTGACCGCCGACCGCCTCGACACGACGGGACACGTGCTGTGGCTGCTGCCCGCCCTCCTCGTCGCCGGGCTCGGCATGGGCCTGACGACCGGCCCGCTGACCAACCTGGTGCTGGGCGCGGCCGTGCCCGAGCACGCGGCCTCCGCGTCCGGACTGCTGAACACCGCCCAGGAGGGCGGCGCGGCCGTCGGCGTGGCGATCGCCGGCGCGGTCTTCTTCCCCACCCTGGCCGACGCCGGCGGCTCGGCGAGCGCCTACCCCCACGCGTTCGCCGTCACGCTCGTCCCGCTCATCGCCCTGGGACTCCTGGCCTCCGTCCTGGTCCTGGCGGCGCCTGGCCGCACCGCACGGCGCTGAGGGTCCCCACCAAGGAAGGCAGGCGTCATGCCGTACGTCACCACCCGGGACGGGACCCGGCTTCACTGCACCGACTGGGGCGAAGGACGTCCCGTGGTGCTGCTCAACGCCGCCATGGCGGACTCGCGGATGTGGGAGTTCCAGGCGCCGTTCCTCGCTGGTCAGGGGCTGCGCTGCGTCACCTACGACCGGCGTGGCACCGGGCGCTCGAACGTCCCCTGGAGCGGCTACGACTACGACACCCTCGCCTCGGACCTCGCCGACCTGCTCGACCACCTCGACCTGCGGGACGTCCTGCTGGTCGGCTACGCGGTGGGCGGCGGTGAGGCCGTGCGCTACCTCTCCCGGTACGGCGCCGCACGGGTGGGGAAGCTGGCGCTGGTCGCCTCGACCACGCCGTTCCTGCTGCGCGCCCCGGACAACCCGGACGGCCTGGAGATGGCGCTGCTCGAGGAGATCGAGAAGGCCGTCCGGACCGACCGGGCCGCCTGGCTGAGATCACTGACCTGGCCGTTCTTCGCCGGCCCCGAGGCGGATCCGGCGAGCACGCCGCTCTCGCCCCGACTGGCCGAGTGGCTGATGGACCTCGCGATGGACACCTCGCCGCGGGCCGCCACGGAGATCTACCGCACGCTGTTCACCACCGACCAGCGAGCGGAGACGGCGGCCGTGCGGGTGCCCACCCTGGTCATCCACGGCACCGCCGACCTCGGGGCGCCGTATCCGCTGTGCGGTCCCCGCACCGCGGAGCTCGTCCCCGGCAGCACCCTGCTGACCTACGAGGGCGCGGCCCACGGCCTGTTCGCCACCCACGCCGACCGGCTGAACGCGGATCTGCTGGATTTCGCCAAGCAGTGACCGCGAGGGCGGCGCCTCCCGCGTGGCCGCCGCCCGGCCGGGGGCCGGGCGGGGGCCGGGCATACCGCCCGGCCCGCGCCCTGCCCTCACCTCGCTCCCGAGCCACTTCGCCGCACACGTGTCTGACACGCGCGTGCCCGGGCGCGGGGCACGACTCCGGGCGCGGCGCCCGGTGCCCCGCCCAGGGGTGCCCGCGGGCGCCCGGCCCAGTGCACCGCGGGCGTCCGCGGCGGGCCGGTCATACCCTCGGCCCCGCGTCCCCGCGCCTGGCGTGTCCTGCCCCGCGTCCCCGCGCCTGGCGTGTCCCTGCCCTGCCTCCCCGCGCCTGGCGTGTCCTGCCCTGCCTCCCCGCGCCTGGCGTGTCCTGCCCTGCCTCCCCGCGCCTGGCGTGTCCCTGCCCTGCCTCCCCGTGCCCGTGCGCCTCGTCGGCGTCAGCCGCACGTCAGCGCCGTGACAGCGGTCGGCGGCAGAGTCGACCTCGTGGGCCCGCGGCCGCAGGCGCGGCCCCGGACCCGCCGGCACCGTCCGACGAAGGAGTACGCCCGCATGGCAGATACCGCAGCCCCGGTCCCGACCCGGGCACTGGTCCTGGCCAACCCGGCCTCCGGCAGCCACAGCCCGGAACTGGTGGAACAGGTGCGCCAGTTGTGCGACTCGTACCTGGAGCGCACCGAGGTGCACCCGACCACCGGACCGGGTGACGCCACCGTCGCGGTGCGCAGGGCCCTCGAACGGCACACCGGCGCCCCCGACCTGGTCGTCGTCATCGGCGGCGACGGCACCGTCCGGGAGGCCGTCCAGGGCCTGGTGCCCGCCTCCGGGCGCGCCACGCTCGCGGTGGTGCCCGGCGGCACCGGCAACTCCGGCTACAAGATGCTGTGGGGCGACCGCCCCTGGACGGAGTCCCTCAAGGCGATCCTCACCGACTCCGGCATCGGCGGCAGCGCCCGCCCGCGCCGCCTGGACCTGGCCCGTCTCGCGGAGACCCGTCAGTACGTCTACCTCGGCGCCTGCTCCGGTGTGATCGCCGACGCGCTGATCACCGCCCGCGACCTGCCGCTGACCGGCCGCGAGCGGTACGCTCGCGCCTTCGCCGACACCGCCGCGGGCTACGCGCCGTACCCGGGCCGGGTCACCGTCGACGGGCGGGTCGTGCACGAGGGCCCGACCGTCCTCGCGAACGTCGGCGGCGGCCCCTACCGCGGCGGCCGGTTCAACGTCCTGCCCGACTCGCTGCTCGACGACGGCCTGCTCGACGTCTGCGTCATCGGCGACGGCATCGCCGCGGCCAACGTGCCGCGGCTGACCCTGACCGCCGCCCACATCGGCCACCCCGCCACGTGGTACGCGCGCGGCCGGACCATCACCGTGGAGCGCACCGACGGCCGCCGGCTGCCGCTGGAGCACGACGGCGAGTACCAGCACGGCATCGGCTCCACGGCCACCTTCGAGGTCCTCCCGGGCGCCCTCCCTGTGTGGGCCCCGGCCCCGGACCGCCCCGAGACCCCCTGAGACATCCAGAACTCCCGTCGTACCGCACGCCTGGCGACGGCACGTCGGGTCAGCCGCACCAACGGAAACGAGGAGAACACACATGAGCGACCTGACCACCACCGTCGACCGCTACCTGGCCATCTGGAACGAGGCGGACGCCGACAAGCGCGCGGCGGCCATCGCCGAGCTGTTCACGGCCGACGCCCCGTACATCGACCCGCTCGCCGCCGTCGAGGGCCACGAGGGCTTCGGCGCGGTGGTGGCGGGCGCCCGCGAGCAGTTCAAGGGCCTGACCTTCGAACTGCACGGCTCGGTCGACGCCCACCACAACCAGGCCCGGTTCCAGTGGGGCCTGGTCACCGAGCCCGGCGCCGAGCCCGTCGCGATCGGTTTCGACGTCCTGGTCGCCGACGAGGCGGGCCGCATCAAGGCCGTCTACGGCTTCCTGGACAAGGTGCCGGCCGCCTGAACCCCGCCCGCGGGGGGGGGGGGGGCGGCCCCCCCCCCCCCCCCCCGGGGGGGGGGCCCCCCGGCGCGGGGGGCCCCCCCCCCCCGCTTCCACCCGCCCGGAGCGACCAGCCGCCGGCCACGGCACGCCCCGGCCGGCGTACGGCAAGAGAGGTGCCTCGCGCCATGACGGCAGTACTCGGTGAGAGCGTGGCCAGGGCGCTGTGCGACGACTGGGGGAGCACGGCGCCCAGGCGTCCTCGCCGGCCCACCGACACCCCGCTGCGTGAACTGTCCCAGTGGGCGGCGACGCTGCGCCCCGAGCACATCCCGTGCCGGGTGCTGAAGCTCGCCGCCAGTCAGGTGCTCTCGCAGGCCGCATCCATCAGGGCCGGACTCCGGCACCCGCTGGGACGGCGGCTGGTGGCGGCCTTCGGTCACCCCATGCAGCGCGACCCGCGCACCGCCGCGGGCGTCTTCGCCGCCCTCGGGTCCTGGCTCAACCTCGACGACACCGCCTACGCCGGACACCTGTCGAACTCCACCGTCGCGGTACCGCTCGCCTTCGCCTACGCCCGCCGGCTCGACGGGCTGTCCCTGCTGACCGCCGTCGTCGCGGCCAACGAGTGCGCGGCCCGCATCACCGCCTCGGCCACCCTCGGCCCGCTGCGCGGCCAGAGCGCCGTGCACACGCACCTGGCGGGCGCGGTGGCCGGCCGGCTGCACTGCGACCGGGCCCCGGCCGCGCTCTTCGAGAACGCCTTCGGGCTGGCCTTCGCCATGCCCAACTGGCCCCTGATGCGCGCCTTCCTGGCCAGCGACGCCCGCCTGTTCAACACCTTCACCCCGGTGCGCACCGCCATGGACGCCTGCGACGCGGCGTACGCGGGGCTGCGCGGCGCTCCCGACATCGTCGAGCACGAGGACGGCTTCCTCGCCCGGTTCGCCACCGTGCCGCTGCCGCAGGCGGTGGCCAAGGGACTGGGCCGGCGCTGGCACACCGACACGCTTTCCTTCAAGATGCACCCCGGCGGGCCGGGCATCGACGCGGCCGTGGACTGCGCCGCCGAGATCCACCGGGAACTGGGCGGCCTGCGGCCCGAGGACGTGGCCGAGGTGGTCGTCGAGGCGTCCCTGTACACCCTCTTCGCCGGTGAGCGCGCCGCCCGGTACGTCAACGGTCCGGGCTCCCCGCTCGGTGCCCTGGTCCTCGACGTGCCCTACCCCGTCGCGACGACCCTGCTCACCGGCGAGTTCACCGTGGACGACTTCTCCTCCCCGCACCTGGACGACCCGGCCCGCTGGGCGCTGGCCCGGCGGGTGCGCCTGGAGCACGACACCGAGATGACGCGCGAACTGTTCCTGTCCGACGCCCCGTTCGGCGAGGCGGTACGGGAGGCGGGGGAGCGTGCCGTGCCGTGGCTGCGCGGCTTCGGCGGGGACGAGCTGGTCGACCTGCTGGGCCCGCTGAGCGCCGACGACCGGGACTTCTCCCGCGCCGCGAAGGCCACCGGTGCCCGGGTCACCGTCCGGCTGACCGACGGCCGTACGGTGTCGCGCACCCGGCTGATTCCGGTCGGTGCGGCCGGCCCGGAGACCCGGGTCCGCCACGCGGACCTGGTGCGGGAGAAGTTCCTGTCGGTCGGCGGCCCGCACGAGGTGTCCGACAGCGTGGACCGGCTGCACCGCATGCGTCCGGGCGCCCTGCGCCGCTGGATAGAGGCCGCCTTCCTGGACTGAACCGCTCCGGTCGCCGCACTCGCCGCCGGACGGTGTGGCGGGTGCGGCGACCGGAGCGGTTCACCGGCTCCCACCGCGCCTTCCCGGCCACACGGTCCTACCGCGCCGGCACCGACAGCAGGGCGAAGGCGTCGAGGATCTCCTCGACCCGCTCCACGATGTCGGCCCGGTCGTTCTGCACCCAGGAGATGTGCTGGGCGCCGAACAGGGCGGAGACCAGGACCCTGGCGAGGGCCTCGGGCACCGCGCTCTCCGGCAGGCGGCCCGCGGCCCGGCACTCCTGGAGGAGTTCGACGATCAGTGACGTGAAACCGACGTACGGGACCGGCATCTCCGCCTTGATGTAGGGACGTTCGATCTGCAGACGCGCTCCCGCCTTGACGTAGACGTCGTCGCGGAACCCCCGTGCGGTGCGCAGCAGCACGTCCACCACCGTCGAGGGCGAGGAGTGGTCGCCCTCGAGCGCGGGGGAGACGATCTCGTTGAGCCTGCGGTAGAACTCCTCCGTCACGGCGACCGCCAGGGCCTCCTTGTTGGAGAAGTGGAAGTACACCGCGCCCTTGGTCATCTCCGCGCCGTCGGCGATGTCCTTGATGGTGACGTTCGGGTAGCCGTGCCGGGCGAAGACCTCCGCGGCCGCGTCGAGGATGGTGCGCCGGGTGCGGATGGCGCGCTCCTGCTTGAGGTGCGAGGTGTCGTCGACCGAGGTGCCGCCGGAGATGCGCGAGGTCTGTGTCGCGTCGCTGTGTTCGCTCATGACGTCCATTCGTGCCGTGCCGTCCGCTGCTCTCGGTGGCCGGTTCGTGGGGGGACTGGACCGGGGCAGGTGCGGACGCTTCGCGGGTTTCGCCCCTCTGACCAGCAGAGATGACCGTTCATTTGCCGTACCTTGCCCGAGCCTTGCAAGATACCTTCCCGAAGGTATATTAATTTCGTGCCGAAGGGCGCCGCACGTCTGTTAGTTCGCATGGTCCTGGTTCTTCCAGTACGGGGGAGGCGAATCCCAGATGTCAGTCGTGCTCAATCATCCCAGCATCCCTCAGGCGTCAGCAATGGCCCACGCCTGTGATTCGTTGAGCTTTGCACGTCCCGTGACGCGTGAGCTGGTGCACCGCAGCTCCGTCGCGGAGGTCTTCGTCACCGACGGCGCCCGTGTCGGTGACCGCGAGTTCGTCGTCGCCGCCCAGTGGCCGCGCGACCACGCGCTCTACCACCCGGACGAGAACGGTCTGAGTGACCCCCTGTTGTTCGCGGAGACCCTGCGTCAGGGGATGGTCTACGTCGCCCACCGGCACTGCGGTGTGCCGCTCGGCCGGCGCTTCATCGGCCGCGACATCGACTTCGAGATCACCGACCCCGCCGCCCTGCGCGTCGAGGGTGTACCGCTCTCGGTGTTCCTGGTGGGCGAGTGGACCTGGGACGGCGACGACGCGCGGGGCAGGAGCGGGGCCCGGATGGACTTCCGGCTCGTCGTCGGCGGCCGCGCGTGCGGCTGGGGCACCATCAGCATGCTGATGGTGGACGAACGGCGCTACCGCCTGCTGCGCCGGCTCGGCGGCGGTGCCGCGGACGCGCCGGCCACCGTACCGGCGCCGACGGCCGCCTCCGGGGCGCCGCGCACGCCCCCGCACCGGGTGGGGCGGCTGCGCTGGCGGGACTGCGTCCTGGAAGAGGCCGCGAGGCCCGACGAGTGGCGGTTGCGCGTGGACCGCGACCACGCGGTGCTCTTCGACCACCCCACCGATCACATCCCGATGATGGTGATGCTGGAGGGCTTCCGCCAGCTCGGCCACCTCAAGGTGCACGAGGCGTGCGACGGCCCGTTCGCCGACCTGTCCTTCGCGCTGGCCCGGACCACGGTGCAGTGCCTGGCATTCGGCGAGTTCGACCGGCCCACCCGGCTGGTGGTCGAGGAGTGCGCGTCGGGCGCCCGTCCGCAGGAAACGTTTCAGCTGTCCGTCTCGGCGGTCCAGGGTGACACCGTACTGGCCCGCGCACGGACCGCGTGGGCCTGTGTGGGCACCCGCCCGGCGGCGGCCGTCCCGGCCTCCTGGTAGCGGCGGCCCACCGGGCCGGGCTCCGGGCCGCACGGTCGTCGGGGCTCAGGCGGATGCGCGTGTCCCCACCACGCGCGTCAGCACGCCCCACATCGCGGCGACGCTGGGCCCGGGCCGGTCCGGGCCCGCGCAGGCGCCGGTCCACAGCGCGGTGCAGAACGCCGCGACGATGAGACCGGCCAGGGCGTCGGCCGACGGTTCCTCGTCCCAGTGCCGCCCCTGCTGCACCTCGCCCACGAGTTCGAGCGCGATGCCATGGGTGTCGCTCAGGAGAGGAGCCACCGTGTCGGCCGCCCGAGCCGCCTCCACCTCCAGCCGCAGGGCCGCCTGCGCCCTGGGGTCGGTCTCGAAGAGCCGGCCGAGTCCGAGCACCAGGGCCTCCAGCCGGCTCGTGGCCGGCTCGGGCGAGGTCTTGGCCTCGTGCAGCAGTGTCCGCACGCTCCCGGACAGATGTTCCGTCAGCGCGGCGGCCAGCTTCTCCTTGCTGGAGAAGTGCCCGTACAGGGCGCCCTTGGTCAACCCGATCCGGTCGGCGATGCGCTGCAGGTTCGCGTTCACGTAGCCGTAGCGTGCGAACTCGTACGCCGCGGCGTCGAGGACGCGATCGTGCGTCCGAAGGGCACGCGCCTGCTTGACCACGCTGATCACCTCCTTCACCCCGGCCCGGTGGTGAAGGACCGGCCGAGAAAGATTCGTTCCCGAACGAATTCTAGTCGTGGAGCAAAGGAGAGCGATAGGTGAACCGGAGTCAAATCTGCACAGGCCAGGGGGCACAGGGTGGCACGCCGCGGGCGCGCGTACAGCTGGCGGGCGCCGTGGCCTCCGCCGCGGCACACGCGTCGTCGGCGGACGCCACCGGCCGGCTGTCCGCGGAGACCGTCGCGCTGCTGACCCGCGCCGGCTTCGCCCGTCACTTCGTGCCCGGGGCCTGGCAGGGTACCGAGGGAACCTTCAGCGACCTCCTCGCCGAGGTGGCGGCCGTCGGCGAGGGGTGTGCGTCCGCCGCGTGGTGCGCCGCCCTGTGGGCGACCCACGGCAGATACGCCGCCCACCTGCCCCTCGAAGGGCAGCTCGACCTGTGGGGCCGATCGCCCGATGTGCGGATCGCCGCCGGACTGCGGCCCTCCGGCTCGGCCGCCCGCTGCTCCGGAGGCTGGCTGCTCAGCGGCACCTGGGAGTGCGTCAGCGGGATCGCGGACGCGGACTGGCTGCTGCTCGCGGCCCCGGAACCGGACGAACCGCCGTTACCCGGCGGCCGGTGCCGGCTCTTCGCCGTCCCCGCCGCCGAGATCCACGTACGGGAGACGTGGCGCAGCACCGGAATGCGCGGCACCGGCAGCCACACCGCGGTCCTCGACGGCCCGGTGGTGGTCCCCGACCACCGCACCTGCTCGCTGTCGGACGTGCTGGCGGGCTCTCCCGGGCCCGGACGGTCCCGCTGCCACACCGCCCCGGCGTACCTGGGGACGGGACTGCTGCTGTGCGCGCCCGCCCTCGGGGCGGCCCGCAACGCCCTGCGGGAGTGGACCGCGTGGGCCGCGCGCAGGGGACCCGGCCGGCCCTCGGAGCGCGCCACGCTCCAGCTGACACTGGCGCAGTCGGCTGACGACATCGAGGCCGCCGAACTGCTGCTCGTGGACGCGGCGCTGCGGGCCGACTCGGGCACCCGCGCCGAGCGGGACGTGGCCCGCAACCGCCGGGTCGCGGCGGCCGCCGCACAGTACCTGGTCACCGCCGTCGAGCGGCTGTTCCGCGCGGCCGGAACCCACGCATGCGGCGGCCCCGGGCCGCTGGAGCGCACCTGGCGTGACGTCCACGTGCTGGCCGCGCACCAGGCCGTGCGCCGGGAGACCGCGGCGGCCCTGTACGCCGACTCGGTGTTCGCCGACTTCGAAGACCGTCCCGAGCAGGCGGCCGGGCCGGCGGCCGCGCCCCGGTTCATCGCGCACTCCGCGCCGCCGGAGGTGGTCGCCGGTGTCCACTGACACCCGCAGCGGGCGGAACCCGTCCCCGCGACCCGCGACGCCGCCACCCCGTCCCACACCCGCCCGGCCCGCTGCGCGGGCACGCTCCGAGGGCCCCCGCCGGCTGGTGTTCTTCGACGTGGACGAGACGCTGATCCGCTGCAAGAGCGGCCCGGACTTCCTGCGCGACCACTTCGCGCGGATGCACGGCGCGGACGGAGTGCGCCGGGCCGGCGAACTGCTCGGCGCACTGGCCGGTCTGCCCCGCGCCGAAGCCAACCGCCGTTTCCACCGGGCCTTCCGGGGCTGCCCGGCCGCGGAGGCCGAGGCCGCGGCCCGCCGGTGGTACCGGGAGCACAGCCGGGCCGACGGCTTCTACCTCCCCACCACACTGGCCGCGCTGCGCCGGCACCGGGCCGAGGGTGCGTCCGTCGCCCTGGTCTCCGGCACCTTCCCGCCGCTGCTGGCCGCCATCGCCGAGGCGGTGGGGGCGCAGTTCGCCCTCGGCGCGAGACTCGAACGCTGCGGACCGCTGCTCACCGGCGAACTGATCGGCCCCCCGGCCATCGGCGAGGGCAAGCGCACCCTGGTGCGCCGGCTCCTCGCCCGCCACCCTGACATCGACCCGGCCGACTGCTGGGCCTACGGCGACCATCCCTCCGACCTGCCCATGCTGCACAGCGTGGGGCACGCGGTGATGGTCGCCCCGGACGGGACCCACACCACCGTGCCCCCGTACGCCGCCGGGACCGACGGAGGCGGGTGACCGCGGCGGACCGTCGGCTCCGGCCGGACCGGTGCGGTTGCCGATGCGGATCACCGTGCCCTGCCCCCACGACGGTCACGCGCATGGGTGCGGCTCACGAAGGCCGCCGGACGATCACTGACCGCTTGGAGAACGCTCACGGAAACCCGGGCTGCACCCCGGCGTCCGGGGTGCAGCCCGGGTGCTTCCACAGCCCGGAGAAAAGGCTCGGCAGGGGATGAGGATCCGGTCCGGAGGTCTACGCGGCTTGTTCAGATCGACATCTTGGTTTCCTGGTTGTTCCACAGCGCGGCCGATGAGTTCGTGGCGCTCGCTCGGTCCAAGCTCGTGACAGCCCAGGAAAGGACACCGCCATGTCGGAGCTTCTCGTCGACTTCATCACCTCCCTCGACGGCTGCGCATCGGGAGAGGGATGGCCCGGCTTCTGGGGCCTCGAGGGCCCGGAGTACCTCGCGTGGCTCGGCGAGCAGCCCGAGGTCACCTACCTGATGGGAGCGAACACCTACCGCCTGATGTCGGGGTTCGCCGCAGGCGAGGTCCCGAGTGGCCAGGACGAGTTCAGGCCCGAGGAGGAGGCGTCCGTCGACGAGCTCACGCGAGCGTCCAAGGTGGTGTTCTCCTCCTCACTCCAGGAGCCGCTGACGTGGGCCAACTGCACGCTCGTCCGCGGCGACGCCGTCGAGGCGGTCCGCGCCATGAAGTCGAAGGGCCCGGGGCTCCTCAGCACGATCGGCAGCCTCAGCCTGTGCCGGTCCCTGCTCCGAGCCGGACTCGTCGACCGCTTCCGGGTCGTGATGTTCCCGGTGATCACAGGGGCCACGGGCACGGAGCGCATCTACGACGGCTATCCGGACGTCGCCCTCGAGATGATCGGGCACCGCACCTTCGACGGCCGCATCCAGCTGCTCGAGTACAAGCCCCGCGTGCTCGAGCACCCGCCGCTCGGCGCCCCTGCGTGACATCGCCCCCGTCCGCCGGTCCGGACGCGGCCGCCCGCTGCTGCGCCCAATCGCCGACCCGCACGTGGCACGCCGCCCTCACGACCGGGGGGCGGCTCCCTCTCCCCGCAGGGCGGCGGCGTGCCCGTGGTCCCACAGACAGACCAGACTGCGATCGCCCCCGTCGTCACGGATGTCGGCGTTGACGTCGGAGAGGAAGGACGTCAGGAACGGCTGACGGCCGTGCCAGCGGCGGGCGTACCAGTCCGCCACCTCCTCCTGGTCCAACAGCCGGGCCATGGCCCCGGACGCCAGGAGCAGGACGTCACCGGACCGCGTGACGACCCGCTGCCAGACCAGGTCCGATCCGTCCTCCGCGACGGCGGGCAGCGAGCGGCCGGCCAGGGCGGCATCGGGCGTCAGGAGCGGCGTCCAGCGCGGCGCGCCCTCCGCTCCGTCCCCCGCGCGCAGCCGCAGCAGCCGGGCGTCGCCCACCCCGAAGACGAGGTGCTGCCGTTCCCGGTGGTCGCCCAGCTGGGACAGCAACCCGTAGAGGGAGGTCGCCACCTGGGCGTCCTCGCTGGCGTGCACCACTCCCGCGGTGTTCGCCCGGCCCACCAGGCGCACGGAGTTGGCCACCCCTGCCAGGACGGTCCGAAGGGCGGATGTCACCGACGCGTCGTCACCCTCACCGAAGGGGCCGTCGCGGAACGGCGAGGTGCCGGACGACAGCTGGGTGACCAGGGCCCGGCAGGCCGCGGTGGCGGCGGACTGGGACAGCGGAGCGTGGGGCGCTCCGGGCGCGACGGCGCTCAGCAGAACCGGGGAGCCGGAGCCGTCCACCAGCCGTAACTGCACTGCGTCCCGGCGGTGTTCACGGTCCTCGCGGTGACGTCGGCCGCGTACCGAGGCGGCCCGGACGACCACGGGCCCGAGGTCGGCCCCGTCGACGACGCTGTCCGCGGCCGCGTCCCGGCCGAGCGGCAGTTCACGCGGAACCGCCGGGGACGCCGCCCGCGCGGTCGGCGGCACGGCGTCGTCCGTCTCCCGCAGCCGCGCCTCCAGGAGCCGCACCTTTGCCTCGGCGTCGGCCCGAGCCGCCCGCACCGCCGCCAGCTCCTTCTGCGTGTCGGCTTGTTCCGCCACCGCCTGTTCGGCCCTGGCCTCGGCCGACCGCTGCGCGGCCCGCGCCAGTTCCAGGCTGTTCCCGCTCTCGCCGACGGTGCCCACCAGCCCGGCCCGCTCGGTCTGCCACTGCTCCCGCTGCCTCGCAAGCTCGGCGTCGAACGCGGCCTGCTGTGCGGCGCGCTCGGCCTGGGCGGCACGCCGCAGCACGCGTTCCCGGGCCCGCAGCCGCAGCGCCAGCAGCGCGAGGCTCAGCACGCTGACCGACAGGAGGACCCCGAGCACCAGCGTCGTCATGAGACTTCTCCGTCTCTCACGTCCGGCCCGGCCGCATCGGCCGTGTCCTGTCCCGCGCCGGGCGGGGAACTGATGCCGGGGAGTGTGTTCGTGTCGGGCAAGGCACCACCGTCCGGCGAGGAACCGGCAGTCACAGGGCCGGCCGGCCATCCGTCGAGCAGCCGTGACAGCCGCCGGGCGGGCCGGCCGCCGGCCCGCGCCTGCAACCGCAGCCAGCTGTCGGCGGCGGTCACCGCGACCGGCTCGGCGGCGGTCACGTCCCGGGCCGTCGCGTCCAGGAGCCGCAGCGCCCGCGCCAACCGGGTCCGCGTCACGGCGGCCGTCAGGGCGTGGCGTCCGTCAAGCGCCGGGACCAGTTCCTCGCGCAGCAGCACGTCGAGCCCGGCCCGCTGCGGCCGGGTGAGGGCCCAGCGGGGGACGACGGCCCGGACCGCGACGGTGTGCCAGGGCCGCGGCCACGACCAGAGGCGGTCGGCGTTCCATCCCGCCACGGAGTCCAGGCCGAGCCCGTCCCAGTCGTCCTCGGCGACCACGACCACCGACGCCCTCGGAGCGCCCGGGCGCACCAAGACCTCGGACAGGTGGGCATCCGGGACGTCCGAGTCGCCTCCGCCCGCTCCGGCGACGGACGGTGTCCGCTCGTCGCGGACCACGTGCAGCAGCAGGTGACCGTCCACCGGCCGCGCGTCCAGCCGTACGACGTCGGGCGGGAGGCCGCGGTGCAGCGCCGCCGCCAGCGGGCGGATCGCCGGCTCCGGCCCGCTGAGCGCGACCCGCAGCCGCGGGGCATGTCCCGCCGCCAGCACCGTCAGGTCCTCGGCGAGGGCCGGGCTCAGCCCGCACGCCCGCGCCAGCGGCAGCTCGGCGAGCGCGGACACCGCATTCAGCAGCCGACCGGACCGGTCGGCGCCCGAACGGCTAGCCACGTCCGACCCCGCGGACGATCCGGCCCTTGCGCAGACACCGGGGGGTGCCCTCCTCGTCCGCGGCCATCAGGGGCGGTGCGACCAGCCACTGGACCGGCGGGGAGACACGGTCGCAGACGTCCGGCTGCTCGAAGCAGTCCTTGCTGCGGGGACCGGTGAACAGCCGGGTCAGCTCGTCCGGGTCGACCACGGCCCGGCGGCCCGCCCAACCGGCGGGGTGCACCAGCTCCGCGGCCAGTGCGAGGCGCCAGCTCCACCACCAGCTTCCCCGCAGGGCCGGGGCGTGGTGGTGGAAGCCCAGCACCGCGTCCAGGGAGTGCAGCCAGGCCACGGCGGTCTGGGCGTCCTCCGGCCCGGCCCACGTCCAGCCCGGCACGGGTTCCGGGTACACGCTGGCCAGCAGCGCGAGCTGATGGACCGCTTGCTTGCGGAAGTCCTCGCGCACCCAGGGGACCCAGCGCCGCTTCCGGGCGTCCGGCCAGCGGCCCAGCCCGGCGTCGAGCGCGAGTAGCCCGTCCGCCTGCCAGATCCGGAGCAGCGCCGTCAGCAGCAGGTCGTCGTCCTGGGGGGAGGAGAGCAACACCGCGAGCCGGTCCTGGGACCCGCCCTCCGCCTCGGCCCGGGCCGACGCCAACAGCGCCGTGACCTCTGCCCGTTCGTCCACCGTGAGGTCGGCCCAGCGCGGGACGTCCGTGCGCAGCCGCAGCTCCTCGACCCCGTACTCGGGCAGCGCCGGGACCGCGACCACGGTCTGGCCGGGACCGGCCGGCTGCCCGGGCCCCGGCTCTCCGGGCGCGATGTCGCCCGGATCGAGACCGCACCGCCGCGCCAGCGCGGCCAGCGCCTCGGCCTCCCCGAGCCGGTCCGGCTCGGTCAGCCGCAAAAGCGCGATATGGACGCGGGACCACAGGGCACCGGCGTCCGCGTCGGCGGGCGGCTCCTCGGTGCCGAAGGCGAAGGCGGGGTCGCGGTACCGGTCCCAGATCAGGTCCGCCGAGAGCCGCAGCCCGGCGTGGAAGCGGGCCCGCCGGGCCTCCTGCCGTGCGCTCTCCGCCCGGACCGCCTCGGCCTCGGCCTCCTTCCGGTACCGCTCCTCGAGCTCGGCCTCCGCCCGTGCCTGCCGCACGCGTTCCTCCGCGGCGGCACGCGCCTCGCGTTGTTCCGCCGCTGTGCGCCCGGCCGCCTCGGCCTCGGCCTGCGCGGTCTTCGCCGCCCGCCCGACCTCTGCGGCCTCCCGACGGGCCTCGGCCTCCCGCTGCCGGGCCTCCTCGGCCCGCGCCCGGGCCCCGTCCGTCTCCCGCCGGTGTGTCTCGGCTTCGTCCTGCGCCTGCCGGGCCTCCTCCTGGGCGGTCCGTGCCTGCCCGTCCGCCTGTCGGGCTTCCTGCTGTGCGCTGCGCCTGGCTTCCTGGGCGGCCAGGGCCTTTTCGCGTGCGGTGCGGGTGCGCTCCCGGGCGGCCTGGGCCTCCTCCAGGGCGGTCCGCGTCTCCTCCTGGGCGGCCCGTGCCCGCTCCTCCTCCTGGCGGGCGTCCTCCCGGGCGTTCCGGGCGTCCTCCTGTGCCGTGCGGGTCAGCTCGTGTGCTTCCTCGGCCGCCTGTTCGGCGGTGTCGACGTCCTGCTCGGCGGCCCGCGTCGCGGCCTCCGCGGCCGCCTTCTTCTCCCAGGCCCGGTGGGCAGCGAGCCGCGCCCTGGCTGTGGCGTGCGCGGCCTCCTGTGCGGCCTCCGCGGCCTCCTGTGCGTACCGGACCGCCGCCGACGCGTCGTCGACGCCCGAAGGCGCCCACGGGGCCGGTGCCGTCCGGCCCCGCGCCCCCGTGGCCACGGCGGCGGTGCGCACGGCACGGTCCAGGTCCCGCAGCAGGTCCTGCACCACCGGGGCCGCGTCGTCGTCCACCCGGGTCAGCTCGGTCCCCAGCCGCTGGACCAGCAGGGTCAGTCCGTCGAGCAGCGGACCGGCGGCGGAGGAACGGGTCCGGAGGACCTCGTCGGCCGTACCGGCGAAATCGGCCAGACTGTGGCGAGCCTCGTCGAGGCACGCCTCCGGGCCGTCGGCGGGGGCGTCGGCGGGGGCGTCGGCGGAGTCGGTGCCGGACCGGTGCTGTTCGTTCGCCATCAGTGCTCCCCGCTGTCGGGGTCCCAGCCGGACTGGTACTCACGGGCGGTGATCTCCATGGGCACGCAGTACACCCAGCCCGGCCGCTGCTCGGCCTCCACGAAGCTCTCCGCCTCCGGCATCCGCAGGGCACCGCGGTGCAGCCGGAGCTCCCCCCGGGCGTCCAGCGTGACGCGCACCGGGCTCGACTGCGCGTGCGGGTTCGCCGCCGGCACCGGGAGTTTGTCGAGGAACACAGGATCACCGCCGCCGGGATCACGGACGTAGAAGTAGAGGAACTCCGTCGCGTGGGCCTGCTCGCTGAGGTGCAGTTCGGCGATCCGGCCAGGCGTGGGCTCGACCAGCGGGTCGGGGCGCGCGCCCAGGTGGAACAGGTCCGGGAAGTACGTCAGCAGCGGCGCTCCCGCTTCGCCCTCCTCGGCCGGGAAGACGTCGCGCAGCACACAACCGGGGCTGCCCCACGCTTCCGACGCCGCGCAGATGTCCCCCGGCACCCGGACCATCGGCTGGTGCGCGGCGAAGCGCAGTCCGGCGCGGTTGTTGAGCGCGAGCGCGCCGCGCCCGTCCGTCGTGGGGTCGTCGGGGAGCCAGTAGTGCTGGCGGGGGCCGTGCCGGAACTCGGCCGTCAGATTGAGCCGTTCGTCCACTCGGATGCGGAACCGCATCTCGGCGCCGTGGTCGAAGTCCCATGCGGGAGAGGACAGGTCGCATCCGGCCCGGCGGGCCCGGTTCTCCACCTCCAGGATCCCCCACGGGATGGGACTGCTCCCCGCCCGGGGGCGGATCACGCTGGGCGTGCGCACCACCGGACGCCAAGGGCTCGCGAGGCCCAGGGAGCCGTCCGGGCCCAGCTGCTCGAACGGCGTCCCGGAGCTGAACAGCTCGACGCCCATGGCGGCCAGGCCTTGCAGCACGAAGTCGCACGGCAGGCAGCTGAAAAGACCCTGCGTGACGATCGACAGCTCCGAGTGGATCAGACCGCCGGAGCCCGTGCCGAACGCCCCGACCCGGCCGCGCACCCGGTGCAGCCAGGCCGCCCCCAGGGACGTCGCCTGTTTGGCGAGGAACCCGGTCTCGACTTCCAGCCGTTCGGGATTCCACTCCACCTTGCGGGTGACCTTGCCGTGCAGGTGGTCGGCCCGCCGCAGGGCGTGGTTCACCGCCCGGCGCACCGCCGCCATGGTGCTGCTGCGCCCCGCGAGGACCACCTGGTCGAGGTACGGTGCCGCGTCGGTGGCACCGCTCCCGCCGGCCCGCCCGGCGCGGTCGCCGGCGTGGGCACTCATCCGCCGGAAGGCGTCCGAGACCAGTCCCGCCGCCATCTCGGCCGCCTGCCGAACGAACGGTTCGATCAGGTCGCGGAACTCGTCCTGGGAGAAGACGACGGGGCCGGCGAGGCCTTTCAGCGGCTCGAAGCGCTGGCGCAGATCGGCCAGTTCGTCCTCGGTGAGGCCGGTGTCCCCGTTCTCCTCGCCGAGCGCCCGCTTGACCCGCTCGGCCAGCCGCCACAACGTGCTGAAGCCGGCCTCCCGCTGCTGTGCCTCCTCCGCGTCCTCGAGATCGCGCCCCAGCTCGCGCCAGTGAGTCGGAAGCTCACGGCGCAGCAGCTCGCGGACCTCGCTGCTCACCAGGTGTTCGCGGTGCCCGCCGGCCTGTCGCGCGACCCGGGCGGACAGCGGCTCGCCGGTGTGGTCCGGGTCGCCCCGGCCCACCTTGTCGAGCAGCGTGGCCTTCACCCAGTACAGGACGAGCAGGGTCAGCAGGTCGCCGCCGAGCTGGCCGTGCCCGATCGTGCCGAGGATGCGCGGCTCCAGCATGTAGGCGCGGCCCGAGGTGAACCGGTCCGCCGGATCGAGGGCGGGGGTGAGGTCGCGCAGGACCAGGTCCAGCAGCGCGATGTCGGTGGTGCCGCCGCCGATGTCCACGACCAGCATGATGCTGCGCCAGGTATCGGGCTCGCCGGGCACGGGCCGGGAAGCGGCGCGCAGGGCCTCCAGGCCCACGTCCAGGTTCGCGGTGAGGTCCCGCATCACGAAGTAGAGGCCGGCCGCCAGGCCCTCGTCGATGAGGAGTTCGACGTGCGGCACCGACAGCCCGCGCTGCACCAGTTCCACCAACTGGGTCCGGGCCGCGGGGGTGGCCGAGGTGGGGAAGGTCAGCAGGACAGCGCTCAGGTGCCCGGGGGTGCCCGTGTCCTCCCCGTGGGCGACCCGCTCGGCCCGGTCTGCCAGAAGGTGGTAGACGTGCTGGGCCAGGTGCACCGGGGTCGGACCCTGCTCCGACGCCCGGCCGCCGGGCGTGGTGAGCAGCTTCCGCTTGATGCCGGTGATGCCCTCGGTCTCCTCCGGGGTCAGCTCGAAGGCGAGGCCCCGGGCCCGGGACACCCCCGGACGGTCCTGATTGCCGTGCACCTCACGCAGCGAGGTGGCGGGCGCCCGGGTGGGGGTGGTGCCCTGGCCGTAACCGAACTCGACCGCCGCGAGCTGGTGCAGGTCGAGCGCGGGCGTGCGCACGGTCGCGGTCACCACCCGGTGGAGCTGCTCGACCAGCCAGTCCCGCAGTTCCTGCTCCTCCGCCGTCGCGCGGACCTCCTCCACCCACAGCAGCACCCTGGTGGCCACCGCCAGGTTGTCCAACTGCGTCAGCGCCTCGGAGCCGCCCAGCGTGCGGCCCGACGGACCGCCGATCTCCAGCTGCCCTGCACGCAGGGCCTCCAGAGCGCTTCTCCAGGCCCGCGGGGCGTCGTCCGGCGGGGCCGTCAGCGCGGACAGCTGCCGGGCGAGGGCGGCGGCCTGATGCGCGTCCACCTGTCCGCCGGTGTGCGCCCGGCCCAGCAGGGTGACCGTGGACGCGGTGGTGCCGAAGTCGACGGCCGCAGCCAGCCCCTCGACCCAGCGTTCGGGCTTGCGCAGCACCAGGTACTCGGCCGAGTGCGGTCGGGGCGCGGGAGCGGGCAGCCCGGGCGGCCACAGCCGCAGCACGGCGGAGGCATGGGCGGTGCCCTGTGTGGTGGGCCCGGTGTACTGCACACGCCAGCTCACGGTGACCGACAGGGGCCGCGTGTCCCGGCCGGACGCCGTGGCCGAGCCGTGGGGATGCACCGCGAACAGCGGCAGCCGCGCCCCGTGCGAGATCCGCCGCGGCCCGTCCACCGGGAACGTGCCGTGCCCGCCGGCCGACCACGACCGGGCGAGCGCGTTGGTGAGCAGCCCCGGCAGCCGTTCGCCCTCCGGCTGCTGGACCTCCACCTGAGCCGGCAGATGTGCCGTCAGATGGGCGGGTGGACCGACAAGTTCCAGCAGGACGTCGGGCAGGAGGTAGCCGTCGGCGTCCGGGACCAGGATGAAGGCGGCGGCACCGTCGGGTACGACCTGCGCGGCCGCGGGCGGTGTCGCCGGAGGCGACGGGGGCGCGGGCGGTGACTGCGACGCCGTGTGCGGGTGGGGGGCGACGGGGGCGCGGCCCCGGGGGTCGCCGTGGTGGCCGGAGCCGGGCGCCGTCCCGTTCCGTGCCGGCCCGTTCTGCGCCGGACCGGGGCCGCCGGGACTGTGGTCCTGGACCGGGCCGGGGCCGGTGGGGGTGCGGTCCAGGGGCTGGCCCGGCTGCAGCGGGACGCGCGGGGCCGGGCCGACGGACGGCCCTTGGTGCGCTCCGGAAGCCGGACCCTGTGGGGTGTCGGACGGCCGCCGGGGCGAGGCGGGTGCTTCGGGCCACCCCGGCGCCTGCCGCTGCCCGGTTTCCTGCCGTGGCCGCCCCGCATCCTGCCGTCCCCGCTCCTGCTGCCCCCCGGCCGTCGCCGGGTTCCGCCGCTCGGCGGCCTGCTGCCATGCCGAGGCGAGGGCCTCGCGGCTCTCCTCGGACAGCGCGCCCGGGTCGGGCAGCCGCCCCTCGTCGGGCAGGGCGAACGTGATGCGCAGTGTGCTGTCGCTCATTTCTCTCCCCCGCTTCCCCGCTCACCGTTGAGCCACGTGCGGATCAGGTCGTCGATGGTGGGCCCCCGGCCGGCGTCGTCCTCGGCCTGGGGTGCGCGCCCGCTCTCGGCCCTGTCCGGTGCCTTCCGGCTCACCGGGGGCCGGAAGGCGTCGTGGTCGAGGAGCGACTCACGGGCCCCGTCGAAGGTGTCCCGGAAGACCTGCAGCACTCGGCGCAGCAACCCCTGCAACTGGGTCGAGACCTGGCCCGCGGCAGCGTCCGCGACCGCCGCGCGCATCTGCAGCACGGCGAGCGGATGGCGGCTGCGTTCGTCGGCCTCGGTGTCGCCGTTGTCGCTCTCGGCGTGCCAGGGCAGCGCATGACCGGGCTGCATCGGGAAGGCGTGGGCCGGTTCGGCGGCCGTCGACTCCAGGAACGCCGGCGCGTTCTCGGTGACGTACTCCACCAGGGCGTCCACGTCCAGGTCCTCGATCAGGTCGTCGAGGATCTGCGGGTTGTGCAGTCGCCGTGTGTACAGCTCGGGCAGGAGCAACGCCGACTCCTCGTCGGAGTCCAGCCACTCGCGCAGCGGGCCGATCTCGGCGGACCAGTAGCCGCGCCATTCCTCGAGCCACCGGTCCAGCTCGTGGAGGTCGAGGGCACGCTGGTCGGCGAGGACCCGTTCGAAGAGCTGCTGGAAGACGGTGGTGTCGTCGGCGGTCGGCCGGGGCCGGGGGCGACGTTTGCGCGGGGAGAGCGGATCGGTCTCGGCGGGCCGGCCGTGTGGCACCAGGTGGTCGGGGCTGCGCAGGGCCCGCTGCACGAGCTGTTCCCACCAGTGGGCCCCGTAGACCGCGGCGCGCACGGTGGCCCTGGAGGTCTCGACGTCCGGAGGGACGGGGGACTCGGGCCGCTTCGACAGGCCTGTGTCGTCGAGGAGTTCGATGTCGTCGAGGATGCGCCCGATCAGCTTGCCCAGCTCGCGGAAACGGGCCGCCGCCTCCCGGTAGGCGGCGGCCTCGGGGGGCTCGTCGCGCGGTGCGGCGCGCCGGTAGGCCCGCAGTGCGAGGTCCAGGTCGCGCTGGGCGGAGTGCGCCCGCTCCAGCCGGTGGGCGTCCCCGTGCCGGGCCAGGTGCCGCTCGACACCGCGGCGGATCGCATCGAGGCCGCCGGCCTCCTCGTAGGCGCGCAGCCGCTGGGGCCAGCGGCTGTCCGGCCGGTCCTGCTCCAGGTGGGCGGCGAACTCGTGCCACGTGGGCCGGTGGATGTCCGCCAGCCGCTCGGCGGCGTCACGGATCACGTCCCGGGTCTGCTCCGAGGCCCGTTCCCAGGGCTGCTGTTCGAGCAGCAGGCCGTTGACGGCCGAGGCGAGGAAGATCTGCTCACGGTTGTCGCCCTGCCCGGTGATCTTGGGGGCGAAGGCCTCCAGGCTGTTGAGGGAGTCCACCCGGCCGAGCCCGGCGCCACCCGGCTGTCCGGCGTCCAGCGCAGGTACCACGATCCGGTCGAACTGGTTGGCCACCAGCAGCGCTGCCGTGCCGAGGGCCTCCTGACTGCGTCCGTCGGCGGCCAGCATCTGCCAGAAGTCGAGCGCGATGTCCGACGGCAGATGGTGTGCCGGCAGCACCAGCAGGATCGAGTGGATGTCCTGCAGTGCCTGCCGGCTGAGATTGCGGTCCCGCCCGAAGGAGCCGACCGCGCCGACGCCCGGGAAGTCCAG
Source organism: Streptomyces sp. NPDC007907 (assembly GCF_042959365.1). NCBI lineage: Bacteria > Bacillati > Actinomycetota > Actinomycetes > Kitasatosporales > Streptomycetaceae > Streptomyces > Streptomyces sp. NPDC007907. Next base: position 416,649 of record NZ_JBIBKR010000008.1, on the reverse strand, counting down.
GAACTGCACGTCCCGCCCGCTCAGCAGATCGCCCAGAGGCCAGAACGCCGGATCCACCTCGACGACCTGCTCGACCCGCTCCACCAGCGGGAAGCAGTCGGACAGCGCCGCCCCGCCGGCCGTGACGCCCTCGCGGGTGATCGTGAGCTTGCGCGGAGCCGGAGCGGTGTCCGGCGTGGCCGAGGCGACGGGGAGCTCCAGCACCCTGCGCACGGCATCGGTGCCGAGTTCCACCGGCTCGGATCCCAGCAGGCCCTGCTGGCCCTGCTCCGCGTCGCGGATACGCAGCAGCTCAAGGGCGGCGTCGCGGAAGCGCGAGGAGATCAGGTCGGCTTCGACGCGCTGCAGCCGGGGTATCTGCTCCCCCCACAGACACCGGTACCAGGCGAGGAACGGCTGCCATCCCTGCGGACCGCCGATCAGGTCGACGCCGCCGAGCACCTCGCCTGCCTTCAGCTGCGGCAGCTGCTCGTCGAGCAGGCGTGCCAACTCCCGGGTGATCTCCCGGACGCACGAGGCGAGCCGGTCCCGGGTCATGAAGTGGATCTTCGATGTGTCCTCGAGGCGGGTGCCCGTCCCCGCCGTGCCCTCGCGCAGCCGCAGCACGGTGATGTTGCCGGTGGCGGGACGCTCCTCCACGGGAAGCAGGTCGGGGCGGCCCAGCAGCGCGCCCAGCAGCAAAGACTTGCCGACGGTGAATTCCCCGACGACGGCGAGCGATATGGGTGCCGCTACCCGCGCCGCGAGTTTCGCGGCGGCCCGTGCCAGAGTCTCCCGGGCGGCCTCCTCCTCCGGCGTCTGCGGCGGGCCGAGCGCTTCGAGAAACGCCACGACGTCCCGGACATACTCCTCGAGTTCACTGAGCGACAGACGACGTGCCAATGGATCCCCCCTGGTGATCGTGAACAGCCGGATACTGGCCGGCGGTGCGCCGGACTCGGCCTAGGCGCGGACGAAGAAGAGTTCGAGACGGACGGTGTTCCGGGTGCCGCCGCCATCGTGGTAGGGACGGATCAGCTTGGGATCGTCCTCGGGGAAGAACGCCGGGTCGTAGGAGCGCACCCGCGGGGCGATCTCGTCGGCCAGCCGCTGGCTGTGGGAGAGGTCGATGCCGCGGCAGGACGGGCAGGATGCCGCGACTCCCCACACCAGTACCAGTGCGGCGTGCCGTCCCTCGAACCTGGCCGTCTGCCGCCGGACTTCACGCTCGACGTGCGCGAGGGCCCGCGGCTCGTGAGCCAGCACGCCGACGACGTCCACGTTCCGCACGGTGATCGACTCGCTGTGCGGGTCCAGGCCCGGCGCAGCGGCGGATGCCGGGGGAGTGGTGGTGGCGGACGGCGAGGACGAGGCCGATGAGGTGGAGGAAGGAGCGGCGGACGGCGAGGGGCAGCCCGGGCACGGCGGTGTGCCGCCGTCCTTCGAGGACTGGCCGCCCAGCACGACGATGACGAGCATCAGCAGCAGATCGGCGAAGAGCCAGCCGGAAGCCTGGGCGAGCGACAGCCCGCGCGGCCTTTTCACGCCGCTCCCGTCGGGCGCGGACCTGGCACGGGCGCGGCCTGACCTCCCGGCGGCGGTTGCCCGGCCGATGGTTCCGCCGTGGCCTGGGGCGGGGAGGCCGCTGCGGCGGGGCGAGGCGCCGCTGGGGACTGCGCCGCCGGAGCCGGAGCCGGAGCCGGAGCCGGAGCCGGGGCTGGAGCCGGAGCCGGGGCTGGAGCCGGAGCCGGGGCTGGAGCCGGAGCCGGGGCTGGAGCCGGAGCCGGGGCTGGAGCCGGGGCTGGAGCCGGAGCCGGGGCTGGAGCCGGAGCCGGGGCTGGAGCCGGAGCCGGAGCCGGAACTGATGGAGTCGGAGTCTGAGCTGGAGCCGGAGGCGCAGCTGGAGTCGGTGGGCCGGCCTGTGCGTGGCGGTCCGCCCATGCGTCCAGGAGCCGCTCGTGGCGCTCGCGCACCTGGTCGAGCAGGGCCAGTTCCTCACGCAGGGCGTCGGTGCGCAGCCGGTGGTTCTCCCGGTCGCGTGCGCGCACGCTCTCCTCGTGCCGCTCCCGCTCCGTCAGCCGTTCCGCGTGCTCCTCGACGTGCCGCAGCAGGGTGACGAGTACGGTGCGGGACTCCGCCGCCGAGGCCAGCAGCCGTTGCTCGGAGGCGAGATGCCGTTCCTGTGCGGCCCGGTTCGCCACCTCCTGGCGGGCCAGCGCCTGCGCCGTCGCCGCGGCGAGCGCCTCGCCCGCCTGGCGCACCTCCGCGTGGAGGGAGGCCGCGAGCGCCGTGACCGCGGTCTCGTAGGCGAGGCCGACGTGGTCGGCACCCGCGCCCGCCGCCGCCTCCAGCGACCCCGGCAGCACCGCCACGCTCCGCGTCAGCCCGGACGCGGACTCCCGCAACTCCAGGGCCGCACCCGCCAGCGCGTCGCGCCCCTGCGCGAGAACCGTCCGTACCTCGTCCGTCTGCCGCCCGGCCTGCGCCTCGAGCCCCGCAACGGCCTGCGCCATCACCTCCGCGTACCGGTCGGACGCGGCTGTCGTCGCCTCGGTGAGATGTCCGGACGCCGTTGTCACCGCCTCGACGATCCGCCGCGCGGCCTCCTCCGCGGCGGCCACCATGCCGGTGGTGAGCGTGGCCGTCGAGGCCTGGACCGCCTCCCCGAAGCCGTCCGCGCCGCGGCTCAGGTGTCCGGCGGCCGCGGCCGCCTCCCGGCAGGCGGCCGCGACCAAGGTCACCGCCTCGCGCAGCGCGATCGCCGACGCGTCCATGGTCCGGGTCGCCGTGGCCGCCTCCGCGGATGCGGCCACGGCCTGGCCCAGCAGCTTCTGCGAGAGTTCCCCCGCGCGGTCCGACAGCCCCAGCAGCGCCCGTAACTCCGCGGCCGCCCCCTGCAACTCGTCGGTGAACCGGCGGGGCTCGGTGTGGGCCGCCGCCACCGCCGCCGCCTCGACCCGGGCCAGTGCGTGGGCCAGCCGCAGCAGCAGTGCCCGGTCCTGCTCGTCGGCTCGGTGCTGCGTGCTCCGCGAGGCCAGCGTCACGGCCACCACCAGCACCAGCAGGGTGATGGTGTACCAGACCAGGGCGTCGAACCGGAGAAGGCCGGGGAGGTGGCCGTCGAAACCCTGCTGCCACATCTCCAGGAAGGTGCCCCGCAGCCGCGCCGACGGGTCCTGTCGCGCCTCGTGGTAGGCGTACATGGCCAGACCGAGGCCGGACCAGGTCAGGACCAGCGGCGCGTACACCAGCACGGCGGTGGCGGAGCCCAGCCGCCGCGCCCATGCGGCCGCGCCCGCCGTCCGCGGGGCCAGGGCGCCCTCGCCCGCGTAGGCGGCGACCAGCCCGCCGCCGGACCAGGCGGCAAGGCCCTCCCCGTGCTCGACGGCCACGGCGAGTCGTTCCAGCGTGGCCCGCTGGAAGGCGAGTTGTGGTTCGTCGGCCAGCAGTCGTAACTCGATGTGAAGGTCGGGCTGCCCGACCGCGTCCTCCTCGCCGGGCAGGGCCCCCGTCGCACCGCGCTGCTCCGCTTCCACAGACATCGACATCCCCCCTCACGTCTGAGGGCCGCGGAGGCAGCCCGAACAGACGTGCACCTGCCGAGACGGCCGGCGACTCGGCGTGCAGCGGGAACACTGTACGGAAGTCGGCCTGCCAACTGTGTCGTTTTCGTGAAGCATTCCACGAAACGAACAGGGCTTCCATACCCCGCTTTCTCACCCCTTTATCCGCCAAGTGCACTGTTGTGCCGTGAAGTTACGATCCGTCATGCAGTGCCCATAGCTCGCGACAGTCCTCGCTGCGGTCTTGAGTCCGGGGTGGCCCCGCTCCCGGATGCCGTTGCGCCTGTTGTGCGTGCGGGCAGGGGCGTAAGAGGCGCGTCAAAGGTTCGGGGGTCGCCGTAAGGGACTCGTCAACGGGCGACGGGGTGCGCGGTCAGGAGCGAGGTTCTCTCTGCCTGTCCGATGCTTTCCGAACCTCTTCCAGGGGGCCGCGAGGGCCGATCCGGCCTTCCTCGTCACCATCGTCGCGGGATTCGCGCTGATGGCCTCGTCGCCAAGGGAGTGACGAAGCTGTGACCGCCGAGAACGTCGTCGGTCTGGTCGTGGCCGTCGCCTGTGCCTGGGGCTGAGCGCACTCGGCTACGTCTGGTCCGGGTCGCTGTTCGCCCGCGACCCGAAGTAGCCCCCTCGGGGGCGCACTCCGGATCCTCGTTCAGCGCAGTTGCTCGGCCAGGCCGACGATGACGCCCTCCGGGCCGCGGACGTAGCAGAGCAGGTAGCTGTCCTCGAACCGGGCGATCCCGCCGAGGAGTTCGGCGCCGTGCGGGCGCAGGCGGGCAACGGTGTCCTCGATGTCGTCGACGGCGAACATGACACGGTGCGTGCCCAGGACGTTGTGCGGCCGGTTGCGTGGCCCCGCGGTGATCACCGCGGGGCTGCGGTACTTCGCCAGCTCGAGCCGGCTGTGACCGTCCGGCGTCCGGAGCATCGCGATGTCGCAGCGGACACCGTCGAGTCCGGTGCACCGGTCGGCGAAGGGGCCTTCGATCTCCGCCCTGCCCTCCAGCTCCATACCGAGTTCCACGAAGAACGCGACGGCGGCATCCAGGTCCTCGACGACGATTCCGACGTTGTCCATCCGCTGGATCGCCATGGTGGTCTCTCCTTCTTCCTCGTCCGGCCGGTGGTGGCCGGTGATGTGGGCCCTGCTCGAAGGGGCATGCCGGCGGGCGGCGCAGCAGGGGGCTGGATCTCGACGTGGGAGCCCATGATGACCGTGCGGTCGCGGGGGAGGCCGAAGTACTCGGCTGCGTCCACCGTGATGCAGGAGGTGGCGATGAACAGGCCTTTGCGCCAAGGGGCGATGGTCGGGGCGGGGCCACGGCGGAGGTCGATCTTCGACAGGAAGTAGGACACCTGGGCGATCGGCGTCCGGCTCGCCCGCCGAGACCGACTCGTCCGGAGCCGGGCTGCTACCGGCCCGGGCGGCGGATGCGGAGGGGGCCGCGGGCCTCGGTCCGAGTGACGGGCCGGCCGGCCCGGGTCACTTCGACCTGGCCTGCTTCCACCAGGCGCCACGCGGCCCGGCGGGTCGGTTCCAGCAGGGCGCGCCAGCCGTCGTCGTCGCCTTCGTAGGCCTCGCGTGCGGCGTCGGACGGACAGATCGAGGCAGTGGCCGCACGCCGGTCCAGCAGGTCCATGATGACCCGCTCCAGCCGCTGAGTGAGCTGCCGCTCGGTCTCCGCCACACCGTCCAGTGTCGCACCGTCGGTGTGGGGGCCGTGGTCGCTGCGGTCGGCCGCCCGGGGCACGTCAGCTCGGAGGTGACAGCAGACGGGCCGGCGCGACGCGGCGGAGGTAGAAGAAGACGTCGTGGGATGCCGCGGGGGCGATCCGGTGCGGGCGCTCCGGGTAGGACGTGCCGATGCTGCGGGTGGGCCGGGGCGTGTCCAGCCAGGTGCGCGCCGGGGCGGGGGAGGAGCGCAGGTCCAGGAAGTAGTCGCCGGGGCGCACCCGGTTCAGGAAGCGCTCGGTGCTGTTCGGCGACGGGGCACCCAGGGTGTGGACACGCGTCGTGCCGTCGGGGTCCGTCGCGTTGAAGGACCCCTCGCCGAACGTCGTGACGACGCTGACGTAGTCCGCGCCCAGCCGGTCCCGCAGGAACGCGCCCTGCATGCGGGGGTAGCGCGGGTCGGAGGTGCGGTAGGCGACGTGGCTGTTGTGCGCGGACAGCAGCACCTTGTCGCCCGTCCGGGCCGCCCACCAGGCGACGTTGTCCGCCATCAAGCCGTCCCGGTAACGCATGGACTGCCTCAGCTGCCCGGGATCGTCGAAGTCGAACGCGTAGCCGCGGGCGGTCCGGGCCAGTGCCCGTGCGTGCTGCACCGCCCAGGCGTGAGCGTCGTCCGTGCTCGACGCGGGAACCGGCCGTCGCGCGCGGAGGATCTTGCCGCTGTCGGGCCTGTCCAGGCCGGCCGCGCAGTTGAGCAGCGTCGTCTTGCCGGAGCCGGACGGCCCCATCACCGCGGTCAGCGCCCGCTGCGAGAAGCCCAGACTGACCTCACGCAGCACCGGGACAGGGCCCGTGGCGCCCGGGTAGCTCTTGGAGACGGCGGCCAGCTGGACGGCCGGCAGTTGGATGTCGGTGAGCAGAGACATGCTTCCAGTCCAGCAGCGCGCGCCGCCCGGGTCAGTGGAGCTGCAAGGAGTCCCGGGGGGTGGGTTTTCCCTACCATCCGCCGAGGCCACGGGCCCACTAGAGTGACCGGTGGACCCGCACGCGCACGGCCCCGGAGGGATACGCACGATGACCGTCGCCGTCTGGGAGGCCCTGCGGACCCGCCCCCTGCGTTTCGCTCTCACCCTCTGGCCGCTGCGGTGCTGGGCGTTCCTGCTGAGCGGCACCGTCGTGGGCTTCTTCGCCCTGCTCCTGCTGACGGTTCTGCTGTTCGTGGGAGTGGGACTGTCCGTGCTGGGCGTCGGGCTGCTCGTCCTCATGGGGGTCGCCGTGCTGGGCATCCCCGTCGCCACGCTGGAGCGGCGCCGGTTACGCCTCGTCGAACCGGAACCGCTCCTCGATCCCCACGGTTCGCTGCCCGGCACGGGCGCCTGGCCCTGGCTGCGCACCCGGCTGCGTGAGCGGGCCACCTGGCGGGAACTGGGCTACACCCTCGCCCTCGCTGTCGTCTTCACCGCCACGGGCATCGGCTTCGCCGCCCTGCTCGGCCTGTCGGTGCTGCTCACCGCGACACCGGTCATCGTGTGGGCGATCGCACCCGACACGGTGATGCTGGTGCCCGGCCGGCCGATCTCCGACCCCGTCGCGGCCCTGCCCGGCAGCGCCGCGGGCCTGTTCGGACTGCTTGTCTCCGCCTACGTGGGCGGACTCCTCACCGGGGCGCAGGTGTGGGTGGCCCAGTCCCTGCTGTCGGCGCGCGACGAGGACTTGAGCACCCGGGTCATCGAACTGACCCGCTCCCGTGCCCGGTTGGTCGACGCGTTCGAAGCGGAACGACTACGGATCGAACGCGATCTGCACGACGGCGCCCAGCAGCAACTCGTCGCGCTCAGCATGACGTTGGGACTGGCCGAACTGGAGCTGCGCGGCCAGGACTCACCGGCCACCGCGCTCATCGCCCGCGCCCGCGGCGAGGCCCGCCAGGCCCTGGACCAGCTGCGCTCCCTGGTGCGCGGCATCCACCCCCAGGTCCTCACCGACCACGGACTGCCGGCCGCCGTCGCCGAACTCGCCCTGCGCAACCCGATCCCGGTGACCGTCGACATACAGCTGCCGGACCGGTTGCCGACGGCGGTCGAGACGACGGCGTACTTCACGGTCACCGAGGCGCTGACGAACGCCTCCAAGCACAGCGGCGCCGACCAGGTCAGCGTCGTCGGCCACCTGCGCGACGACAAACTGGTCCTGCTCATCACCGACAACGGCCACGGCGGCGCGGACCCCGCGGCCGGAGCGGGTCTGCAAGGATTGGCGGACCGAGTGGCCATTCTGAAAGGGAGACTCGTCGTGACCAGTCCCGTCGGCGGACCCACACAACTGCGGGTGGAGGTGCCGTGCTCCGCGTAGTGCTCGCCGAGGACGCCGTCCTGCTGCGCGCCGGCCTGGTGGAGCTGCTGTCCCGCGTCGGACACGTGGTGACCGCCGCCGTCGGGGACGCCGTGGAACTGGCGCGCGCCGTGGACGCCGACCGGCCGGACGTGGTCATCACCGACGTGCGGATGCCGCCCGGTTTCCGCGACGAAGGGCTCAAGGCGGCGCTGGAGCTGCGCAGCCGGCACCCGGGACTGCCGGTCGTGGTGCTGTCGCAGTACGTCGCCACGGCCTACGCGACCCAGTTGTTCAGCGGCGGTTCGTCGGCCGAGGGAGGGCTCGGGTACCTGCTGAAGGACCGGGTCGGGGAGGTCACCGACTTCCTCGACGCGCTGGACCGCGTCGCCGGCGGGCAGACCGTGATCGACCCGGAGGTGGTGCGTGTGCTGCTGCAGCAGCGGACCGCCGACGAACCGCTGCAGCGGCTCACGCCCCGCGAGCGGGAGGTGCTGGCCCTCATGGCGGAGGGGCTCAACAACCAGGCGATCGCGCAGCGGCTCACCATCACGGAGGCGTCGGTGGTCAAGCACTCGAGCAACATCTTCATGAAGCTGGACCTCGACCCGGCCGAGGGCAACCGCCGCGTCCTCGCAGTCCTCGCCCACCTCCGCCGGGAAACCCCACAGTTCTGACGGGCACACCGAGGGACCGCCGCCCGGGGGAGCGCCGCATGTCTGAGGGGGTGCCGGGGGCCGCCGCCCGGGGAGTGCCGCATGTCTGAGGGGGTGCCGAGGGGTGCCGTCCGGGGGAGAGCCGGAGATCTGACGGGGCACCTTGGGGTGCCGACTGTCCGGAGGAGGCCCCCGCAGATCTGACCGGGGCATCGAGCGCCGCCGCCCGGGGAGAGCCGGGGCCGCGTCAGTCCTTCTTGTCGTCGCGGACCGACACCGCCGTCTCCAGGTCCGCGCCGGGGGAGAGCAGGCGGGTCAGGCGCTCCGCCGACGCTTCCCAGGACCACTGCGACGTCACCCACGCCCGGCCCGACTCGCTCATCGCCACGGCCCTCTCCGGGGCGCGCAGGATCCCGGTCACGGCGCGCGCCATGGCCGCCACGTCCGAGCCGTCCACGACCGTGGCCGTCACCCCGTCGACGACCGCGTCCGGCGCACCCCCCGAGTCCCCGGCGACCACGGGCAGCCCGCTGGCGGCCGCCTCCAGGAACACGATGCCCAGCCCCTCCGCCTCCAGCCCCGCCTTCCGCGTCCGGCAGGGCATGGCGAACACGTCCGCCGCCGCGTAGTACGGAGCCGTCGCCGCGTGGTCCAGCCCGCCGACGAACACCACGTGTCCGTCGGCGTGCCGGCGGGCGAGCCCGCGCAGCCGCTCCTCGTCCGGGCCGCTGCCCACGACGACCAGCACCGCCTCCGGCACGGCCCTCCGTATCGCGGGCAGCGCCCGTATCAGCATGTCCTGGCCCTTGCGCCGGACCAGCCGCGAGACGCACAGGACGACCTTGCGGCCCTCGATGCCGTGCCGCTGCCGGATCTGCCGGGCCCGACCGGGGACGGGCAGGAACTCCGCCGCGTCCACGCCCGGGACCAGCCGCACCAGCGCGGCCCGCGGCCCCAGCGCCGGCGCGATACGGCGCCGGGTGTACTCGCCGAGGTAGGTGACGGCGTCCACGTGGTCGCCGATGCGCCGCATGACCTGCCGGGCGCCCGGGGTGCGCGCCCACCAGATCTCGTGGCCGTGGGTCGTGGCGACCATGCGCCGTATCCCGCCGCGCCGCAGTGCCGGCGCCATCGCCGCGAGCGGGGCGGCGGCCCCGAACCAGGCCCGGTCGCAGCCGTGCCGCCGGGCGATCTCCAGTGTGTGGCGGGTCACCCGAGGGGTGGGCAGCAGCGTCCGGCTGCGGTCCCGGACGACCGGGAACGGCAGCGTCGCGTCGTACGCGGCGGCACCCGGCTCGTCGGACGTGTAGACGACCACGTCATGGCCGGGGACGCGGGTCGCCATGGCATGGACGAAGGTCTCGATGCCGCCCTGGCGGGGCGGGAAGTCGTTGGTGACGATCAGCGTGGTGCCCATGGATGGTCGCTGCCTTCGGAGAGGGGGTGGTCAGGCGGTGAAGAGGTAGTTGCGGCAGTCGTCGGTGACGTGCGTGACGGGGACCCGGCCCTCGCGCAGCGGGCGGTGAGGCTGGTATCCGAAGTCGCGCAGACGGCCCAGGACTTCGCCGGGCTCGACGCCGTACTTCGCCAGGTGCCGGCGTTCGATACCGGTCGCCCAGAGGGGCACGGCGCACGGTCACGTTGCTGGCGCCCAGCAGCCGCCCGGTGACGCGCAGCCGGCGGCAGGGGCCGGGCAGCGGCTCGACGCTGTGCACCCGGCCGGACGGCCCGGCCAGGGCGGCCGGCACCCAGGTGTACAGCCCGTACTCGGCTCCCGCGTCCACGCACACCGACCCCGCCGGCACGAACGCCCGCAGCACCGCCACCCCGTCCTCGACGAACGGGAACCGGTGCGCGCTCCACCGCAGGGCGGCCCCCACCGCCGCGGTACGCCGGGCCCTCACCGGGCACCCCGCGCGACGGGAAGCGGCACCGGGCGGGCGGGCCGGGAGGCGCGTACGACGAGGCCGTGGGCGGGCTCCTCGCGGCGGGCGCCGCCCACCAGCCGGGCGAGCACGCAGAGAGTGACCGGCAGGGCGAGGTACCCGTAGCGACCGGCCGGTGCGAGGAGGAACGCCACGCACAGACCGACGGCGAGCCGGTCGGCGGCCGACACGAGGTCGTGGGGCGGCCAAACCAGGAGGGACACGAAGACGGCCAGCCCGCCGGTCAGCAGGAGAGCGACCGCCGCGTACCAGCCGGCCGGACCGAGGTCGGCGAGCAACCGGCCCGGCAGCGGACTGGCCGCCGGCGTCTCGAACGGCCCGCGGCCGGTCGGGAAGGCGAACACCTGCTGCACCAGCGGCCCGGGTGACAGCAGCATGCTCGGCAGAACCAGCAGGACCGTACCGCCCACCGCCACGGCCGCCCCGCGCACGGCCTCCCGGAGCCCCTCGTGGTGCGCGAGCAGCGCCACGGCGACCGCGACGGCGGGCCACGCCGTCCACTTGAGGGAACAGGCGAAGGCGAGCGCCAGCCCGGCGGCCACCGGCCGCCGCCGCGCCGCGTACACCAGCGCCAGGAACAGCAGGCCGGTCAGCGGCAGGTCCACGCCGCTGACGCAGAGCGCGAGCGCCACGGCCGGCGAGGCGACGAACGCCCCGAGGGCGTAGCCGTTCGCCGCGCCGCCGACGACAGGCGAGGGACCGTCCGCCCGGCGCCGGATCGCACGCCGGGCCGCCCGCAGACAGCAGAGGAACGCCACGGCGCACCACAGCCGGGCGTCGCCCAGCAGCCCGGTCAGGGGACCACCCCCGCCCAGCACCGCGCTCGGCAACCCGAACACGGCCATGCCGGGCAGGTACGGGGTGACCTCGCCCACCGTGCCGGGATCCGCCAGATAGGGCGTGGCCTGACGCAGCGTCAGCAGACCGGAGCGCTCGACCACTGCGACCTCGCTCTGTGCCGTGCCGGTCAGCACCAGGAGCGCGAAGGGCACGACGACGGCACCGACGAGGGCCGGCCACACCGAGACGGCGGGACCGCGCCGGCGCGAGAACAGGGCGGCGACCGCCGCGCAGAGGTAGCCCAGGCAGGCGCACATGCCCCACACCCGGTGCGGCTCGGGCGCCGTGGTGACCGGGAAGACGACGGCCCACCCGGCTGCCACCAGCCAGCCGCCGCACCACAAAGCCCGGTTGTCCCAGCGAAGTTGAGCCCGTCGAATCAGCACCCGTCCATTGCATCGTCGGCGTCGGGGCAGGTCATGACGGTCAGGTCGAGACCTTGAGGTCGGGTTTCCCCCACCATCGCGCGACCGGCGGCACGGGTCACGGGGCCGGGGGCGTCGGCCTGCGTCGGCTGCCGCCGGGCGAGTTCCGCGGTGACCTCGTCGGCCGTCGGATGGTCGAGCTTGCCGGCCACACGGCCGGCGACGAGAAAGACGGTCCGGTCCGCGCGGGCCGCCGCCTGCGGATCGCTTGTGCCCATGACGACGGTACGCCCGGCCCGCTCCACCAGGGCGCGCAGCACGTCCATGACCCGGCGCGCACCGGCGGGGTCGAGCGAGTCCGTCGGTTCGTCGATGAACAGGATCCGGGGGCTCGCCACCAGGGTCGCGGCGACGGCGACCCGCTTCCGCCGTTCGGCGGAGAGCCCGTCCACGCTCCGCCCGGCCGCCTCCTCCAGACCGACCTGGCACAGCGCGTCCATGGCGGCCGCCCGCCGGGACCTGCGGCCGGTGGCTCGTGCCGTCCGCGCCACGGTCCGGTACACGGTGAGTCCCGGAAGCAACTCGGGCCGCCTCGGGACGAACAGACCCCGAAGCTCCGTGAGCTCCCGGTCGTCCATGGCGTCCAGCTCCCGGAATCCCCTGAACACCTTGCCCCCGTCGGGCCGTTCCAGACCCGAGGCACACCGCAGGAGCGTGCTCTTGCCCGCACCGGAGGGACCCACGACCGCGGTCAGGGTGCGCTCCGGGAAGCCGACACTGGCCTCGTGGAGGGCCGGACCACCGCCGGCGGCGGCGCGGTGGCCGACGGAGACCCTGACCAACTGGACCACGGGTAGACGGACATCGGTGATCAGCGACATGTCGGCAGCCCCCGTCGAGGTCGGGATCGGAAGCTCTCAGTGCAGCAGGGGCGCGGGGGACGGGGCAGTGGACCTGACAGGAGAGTCGGAGGGTGGGTTTCCCCCACCCCCCTCATGTCTCAAAGTCATCAGCGCTGAATCAGCGGGTCCTAGGCTCGGACACGTCATTGATCGCGAAGGAGCCGAAACAGACTATGACTGACAAGCGAGTTGTTGTCGTGACCGGCGGTGGTTCGGGCATCGGGGAGGCCACGGCCCGGCTGTTGTGCGAAGCCGGTCACCAGGTGGTCGTCTCGGGCCGGCGGACCGAGCCGCTGCGACGTCTCGAGCGGGAGACCGGGGCGCTCGCGCACCCCTGCGACGTACGGGACCCCGAGGCCGCGGACAGCCTGGTCCAGGCGGCCCTGACCGCCTACGGACGACTCGACGGACTCGTGCTCAACGCGGGCATCGGGCGCGGCGGGGCCGTGGGCGACCTGTCGCTGGAGGACTGGGACGAGGTGATGCGCACCAACGTCACCGGTCCGCTGCTGCTCCTGCGCGCGGCGATCCCGCACCTGCTGGAGGCGAGAGGGGCGGTGGTGGCCGTCGCCTCGGTGTCCGCCCTGCGCAACGGTACGAGCAACGCCCCCTACGCCACGTCCAAGGCGGCCCTGCTCCAGCTGTGCCGTTCCGTCGCCGTCGACTACGGGCGCCGGGGAGTGCGGGCCAACATCGTGTGCCCGAGCTGGGTGCGGAGCGAGATGGCCGACCGCCGCATGGCGCGCTTCGCCGAGGAGGCGGACCTGCGGGGGGAGGGCGTGGACGGCGCCTACGCGGAGGTGACCGGACTCCTTCCCCTGGGTCGCCCGGGGGAGCCGCGTGAGGTCGCGGAGACCATCAGCTGGCTGCTGTCCCCGGCGGCGTCCTATGTGAACGGTGCCGTGCTCACCGTCGACGGCGGGGCGACGGCCCTGGACCCCGGGACGCTGGCGTTCGACTTCCATGTCGCGCCCCGCCACGACGAGGTGCCCGGCGCTCCTCGCTGAGGAGCGCCGGGCCCGTGACCGACCGCCCCTGCCCCTGTCGTGCTACTCGCGGTGGGCCGGGGCCGCCGCGTCGACGGGCCGGTCGTCGCAGGGCAGCGCATCCGTCATGGACGGCCACATCCGGGCGATCCCCAGCAGCGTCGCGGAGCTGCCGTGCACCACTCCGGGCAGGGGATGGGGGACGGACGGGGGCGCACCGACGAGTTTGGCCCGGCGGGCCTGCCCGAGGGTCCCGGCGAGCGCGGCGGCGGCCAGACGCCGGTCCGGCACCCCGGCTCGCCGGGCATGCCGGTGCGCCTCTTCGTAGGCACCGGGGCGGACGTACTGCTGCAGGTCGAGGAACGCGTCGTAGGTCTCGATCGTCTGCCGGTGGGCCTGCAGGGCGAGTGGCGAACGCGGTCGCAGTACCTCCCTCAGCCTGGTCCGCTGGGGGCTGGCGAGCGCCACCTGCGGCACCGCCAGCACGAGATCGCGCCACAGTGGCCACAGGCGCCAGGTGACCCGCAGGGCGGTCCACGACCGGACCAGGGCGGTCACGGTCGGGACCAGCAGCGATGCCGCCCTGATGCAGCCGTGCACGCCGATGACCAGGGACAGGTAGGGGAGCATCGCGGAGGTGCCGCCGTACAGGTGCCAGAGATAGCCGCACCAGAAGACGAGCGCGAGGACGCTTCCCACCGCGAACAGCCGCAGCGACCACACGAGATCGCGGTCCTCGGTACGCAGGCTGTACCGCCAGCACACCACCAGGGCGACGGCGTCACCGACCAGGTGGGCGACGATGAGGAGCAGCCAGTAGGAGAACGCCGGGTCGGCCGGCCCCTGCACGGACGTGACGCTCTCGCCCGGGTGCTGCGTTTGCAGCAGGTCCAGGACGACCAGTGTGCCCATGACCGCCAGCAGTCCCGCCGTCACGGTGACGCACAGGCGCCGGGCCCGGGTCGGATCGACCATGAACAGAAGGACCAGTCCGGCGCTGAGGACGCCGATCAGGTTCCGGGTGAGGGCGACGGTGTGGAGGTTCACGAAGCCGTCCGTGAGCCGGCCGACGATCCGGGGCTGGAAGAGGGTGATGGCGACGGCCGCGGCCAGGACCGCGAGCCACAGCCCGCGTTGGCGCGGCTGGCGCAGCGCCGGCCGCGCACGGACGACGAGGGCGAACCACATGGTGACGATGCTGCAGAGCCCGACCTGACCCGCCAGCTCAGGTACCGACATCGTCCGTCACTCCCAGGAACGCGCCGAGCCGGCCGAGGGAGCCGGACACCCGGCCGGTCGTCCCGGCGCTCTGTATCAGGCTGGCGATCATTTCCGCTTCTTGTTCCTCGGCCGTCGTGTAACTGGTCCGGGCCATCAGCCGCTTGACGAGACGAGGCTCCAGACCGCTGAGGAGCCCGTCCGTCAGCTCGTCGCCGCGCAGGGTGATGCCCCGGTGGTGATCGCACAGGACGTGGCCGATCTCGTGCAGGATGATGTGTTCCCGGTGGAGCGGCGCGGTCCTGGCCTCGTAGAAGACGTAGTCGGCGTCGTCCGTCCCCAGCCAGAGGCCGCAGGCTCCGGCGACCGCCGCCTGCTCGGGCAGTTCCTTCAGAACGAGCGGGCGGCCTCTGAGCTCCTCCACCCGCTCCCGGATCGCGTCCAGGGACAGTGACCGCTGCACCCCGAGATCACGCAGGATCGCCGCACACTTCCGCTGTAATTTCGCATACTCGCCCGTTCTTCTCACCTGCTGTCACCCCCGTCCCCGGACGGCAGGAACGCGAAAGGCGGCTGAGCGCGTGCATGAGCGGGCTTGGTCCGTCCGGCTCTCACGGGTCGTCGCTGCCCCGACCTTCCGCATGGTTCCTATCGGCCGGGACGCTGTTGTCTTCCTGTGGAATCGGACTCGTCGGACATCGCGTTCACGAGCGCGAGCAGGGCGTCGAGTCCTGCCTCGGACAGACCGTCGGCCCGGAAGGCCAGTGTCCGGACCTTGCTGTTCCCCAGGGCGACGGCGAACTCCATCTGGCGCCGCACCCTCTCGGACACCTCCTCGTCGGTGAAGTAGTCCGGTGTGACGCCGAAATGCTCCGCCAGTACGCGAAGGTGGTCGCGGGTCACGTTCCGCTTCCGTCCCGTCGCCAGCTCCCAGAGGTAGGTGGCCGAGAACGTCCGCCCGGTGCTCTGCCGGATCTCCTCCGCGATCTTGCTGTAGGGAGGACGGTTGCCCCGGTAGTAGGCGTTGACGATGTCTTCGAGCCGCCGGGCCAGGGAGGACGGGCCTGTCATGTCGGTGTCGCCGCTGCTGCTGGTGGCCAAGTCTCCCACTCCCGGGCGCGATATCACGTCTGAGTCCAGCGGACAGGATAGGACACACAACTTACGCAGCGGACCGCCGCCTTGCACGCCCCCTCCGGTCGCCCGGCCGCCTTTGGCTCAAAACTGCCCTGCGTCGGGGGCGGGGGAGGGGCGGTCCGAAGGGCGGACGGAGAGCCGTAGGGCACGGCCCAGCGGATCAGTTGACACCCTCTCATCCGCTGAGTACGGTCCCCGAGTGCTTGCGTCGGCCGTGGCGTACGGGTGTCCGATCGGGTCCTCCCTGACTCCGCCGACGGTGTCGGGCCAGGACAGCACCAGGGGGAAGCACGGGGATGACATCCGTACCGGAGGCGGCGGAATCCGATCCAGATCCGGAACCGTCACACAGCGGAGCCGGCGCCGCACCGGCACTTGGCCGACCGGGCGGATCCGGCGGACCTGACGCGGCCGCTCCGCCACCTCGCCACACGCCCGGAAGTCCCGGGGCGCTCCGCCGTGCCCGGCCACCGGCAGCGCTCGGTCACCCGCGGACCCGCATGACGCACGACAGCACCAGCCGAGTTGAGGAGACAGCGCAGTGGTCTGCATGCATCTCACGGTGGAAGACCTTTCCCGCATCCGCTTCGTCGGCTCCCTCGGACTGGATCTCGAAGCCCGGTTCGCCGAACTCAGATACGCGGACGCGCGACCGGACGCGTTCGCCGACTGGCGCATGAAGGTGCGCAGACGGCTGCGCCACGCGAGCACGCCGGGCCCGCCCGGCACGGGCGTCCCGCGGCGCGCGCCGGGAGCGGCGCCCCACGCCGACACCCGCCGGTTCGGCTCGGTGGCCGTGCTGCCTTTCTGGGGTCGCATTCGGACCTACCTGGAAGAGGAACGTGAGGCGCGCGGCCGCGCCGTTCTCTCCGGCGGTGTGGAAAGCATCCTCAACGAACTGCACCCCTCCATCAGCTGGCACTCGCCCCTGCTGCGCGTCGACAACGAGCAGGAGGGCCAGAGGGCGGATCCGCTGGGAGAGGGCCTGGTCATCGCCCCGTCGCTGTTCGCCCCCGGGCCGACGGTCCTCGACGCGGAGACGGGCGGGCAGGGTGCGCCCGTCCTCGTCTACAACGTCACGCCCAGCTCCGACACCGCCGCCGGACTCTGGCAGCAGCAGGAGGAGGACCGGTCCGCCGCTCTCAGCGACCTCCTCGGGCACACCCGCGCGAACGTCCTCGAGTCCTTACGGTCCCCGGTGTCCATCAGCGAGATATCCCGCCGTCTCGACCTCTCCCACCCCTCGGTCAGCAGACATCTGGGTGTCCTGCGCCGGTCCGGGATGGTCGCGGCCGAGCGCCGGGACAATCTGACCCTGCACCGCCTGACCCATCTCGGCGAGGCGGTCCTCGGCCGGAAGGACTGACCGGCCCGGCCGTGAACCGAGCCGCCCCCCGCGGGGCCGGGAGGGGCAACCCCCCGAGAGGCCCGGCTCACGGCGTTTGCGTGTGCATCTCCGCCGCGGCTTCCGTCTCATGGGCGCGTCGGGTGCCGGCGGTGAACTCGTCCCGGTACCTCTCCTCGTCCAGCGTGGCGCGCAGGCCGGCCGCGATGCGCTCCACGTCGCCCCGTTCCGCCGGGGGGTGCGGGGCGCCCGCCCGTTCCCGGGCCGCCGCGGCCGTTCCGAGGAGGCGGGCCGCCCGTTCCGGGGCGCCGGCCAGACCGTACGCACCGGCCAGGCCTTCGAGTGCGAGGGCGACCGAGCGGGGGTCGCCGGTCGTCGCGGCGGCCGCCAGGCCGTCCCGGTGGTGGGCCAGGGCCCGCTCCGCGTCGCCGCGTTGCTCGGCGACGAAGCCCAGCTCGGCCAGGACCAGCGCGAGGCCGGGACCGTCGCCGCGGCGGCGGTTCCAGGCGAGCCAGGGACGCAGCCACTCCTCGGCGTCCTCGAGACGACCCCGACGGCGGGCGCCCAGGGCCAGGCCCAGCGCGGCGAACTGCTCGGCCGGCCGGTTGCCCTGCTCCACCGCGATCCGCAGGGCGCGTGTGTGCAGGTCGTCGGCCTCGTCGTAGTGCCGGGTGAGCAGGGCGATTCTGCCGAGACCGGAGAGCTTCGCGGACATCTCCGGCCATGTCTCCAGCGCCTGGGTGATCCGCAGGCTCTCCCGGTGCAGCCCGGCCGCCCGGTCGTAGTCGCCGTTGATCTCGGCGAGTCGGCCGAGCAGGTCGGCCGTCCTCAACCGGCCCCACGGGTCGCCCAGTTCAGTGAAGCGGGCCTCAGCCTCCTCGGCGTTCTCGCGCAGCGACTCCAGGTCTCCGCGGGCCAGCGCGAAGCAGGCGCGCGTGGTCAGCGCGGCAGCCGTGCCCCAGGCGTCCCGCAGAGCGCGGAAGCTGAGCAGGACACCTTCCACCCGCTGCTCGCCCTCCGCCAGCGCCCCCACCGTCCACTGCGCGTGCGCCAGGAACCACTCGGCCCTGACCGGCTCCGGGGTGACATCGGCCGGGTGGTCCTGAGGGGTGTCTCGCGCCGGGGCGTGCTCACCGAGCAGCAGACGGATGCCCGCGTACCAGAACGCCGCCGCCGCGCGTTCCCCGGGCGCCGCCTCACCGGGTGTGTCGAGGGCCGTCGCCAGCGCCCTGCGGGCCTCGCCCAGCCGGCCACGCACGTACCAGTACCAGGCCAGCGAGTCGACCAGGCGCAGTGCCTCCCGCGCCGCTCCCGAGCGGGCGGCTTCGGCCAGCGCGCGCCGCACGTTCGCCGCCTCCGCGTCCAGGATCCGCCACCAGCCGGACTGCTCCCGCCCGTGCAGATGCGGACGGGCCCGCTCGGCGAGGGCCACGCAGTGGCGCAGGTGGCGGGCTGCCGTCCCGGCGCGCTCACCTGACTCGTCGAGCCTCACACGTGCGTACACCGCGACGGACTCGGGCAGCCGGTAGCGCGGCCCCTGGGGCCCCTCGACGCGCACCACCAGGGAGCGTTCCACGAGCAGGCTCAGCGCGTCGACGACGTCGGCCGAGGCCAGACCGCCGCCCGAGCACACCTCCTCGGCGGCCCGCAGGCCGCACCCCTCGCCGAACACCGACAGCCTGCGCAGCACGGCCCGCTCACGCTCGTCGAGCAGGCTCCAGCTCCAGTCGAGGGTGGCCTGCAGCGTCCGGTGACGTGCGGGGGCGTCCCGGTAACCGCTGGTGAGCACCTGGAACCGGTCGTCGAGCCGGTCGTGCAGTTCCCCGATCCCGAGCGACCGCACCCGGGTCGCGGCCAGTTCCAGGGCGAGCGGGATGCCGTCGAGGCGCCGGCACACGGCGGCGACCAGAGGGGCGGTTGCGGTGTCGAGCACGAACCCCGGGTCCGCCGCCCGGGTCCTGTCCATGAACAGCCTCACGGCGCCCGCGCTCGTCACCGCGTCGAGGTCCGGCCGGCCCTCCGGGGGCAACGACAGGGGCGCCACCGGGTACACCGTCTCGTCCCGGACACGCAGGGGCTCCTGACTGGTCGTCAGGATGCGCAGCCGAGGGGCCCGCCCCAGCAGCGGTCCGGCCAGCCGTGCGACGGCGTCCACGACATGCTCGCAGTTGTCCAGCACCAGCAGCAGCCGACGGCCGGCCAGCGCGTGCGCCAGCCGGTCCGCCGGTCCCTCGGCACCGTCGTCCGCGGCGTTCTCCCGGATGCCCAGTGCCGCCATCAGCCGCTCGGCCAGCGCCTCCGGCCCGGCGAACCGCTCCAGACCTCCGGCGTCGGCCAGCTCCACCACGCGGACGCCGTCGCCTAGGTCGTCCGCCGGACGCGCCGCTGCGGCCCGGGCGAGGCGGGTCTTGCCGACGCCTCCCGGACCGGTGAGCGTCACCAGGCGGTGCCGTGCGAGCAGGGCCCGGACCGCCCGGACGTCCTGCTCACGGCCTACCAGGGGCGTCGCCGAACCGGCCGGATCCGGCTCCGCCCGCCGTCCTGCCGTCCCGGACGGCGCCGGCTGCCCGGGCCGGGCCAGGGCCGGGTCGTGGCGCAGGATGGCCTGGTGCAGGGCCGCCAGCGACGGCCCGGGGACCAGGCCCAGCTCCTCGTCGAGCCGGCGCCGCAGGTCGGTGAAGCAGTCCAGCGCGTCGGAGGTACGCCCCGTCCGGTACAGCGCCCGCATCAGCGCGCCCCGCAGCCCCTCGCGCAGGGGATGCCGCTCCACCAGCGCCGTCAACTCGCCCACGAGCAGGTTGTGTTCGCCCAACTCCAGGCGCAGGCCGGCGTGTTCCTCCAGCGCCGTCAGGCGCTCCTCCTCCAGCCCCGCCGCCGTCGGCCGCACCGACTGCCGGTCCGCGAACTCGGCGAAGGCCGGGCCGCGCCACAGCGCCAGCGCCTCGCCGTACAGCGCCACCCGTTCCGCCGGGGCCCCGGCGGAACGGGCCCGTGCGACCAGTGCGCGGAAGCGCCCGGCGTCGAGAGCGCGGGCCGGGACCTCCAGGACGTATCCGGGTGCCCGGTGCGCGACCAGGGCGCGGCCACCCGCCTCCGCGTCCTCCAAGGCGCGCCGCAACTGGGACACTTTGGCCTGGAGCGACGCCGTCGGCCGTGCCGTGAACGCCGAGCCGCCCCACAGGTCCTCGACGAGCCGTGCCGCCGGGACGACCTGTCCGTGGCGGGCGAGCAGAGCGGCGAGGAGCAGGCGCACCTTGGCTTCGGGAACCCGTACGCCACGACCGCCGTCCGTACGCACCTCCAGCGGCCCCAGCACCCCGAATTCCATGATCTCAGCGTAACCGGGTGACGACCGGCGCCACCGGCGGCGAAGCGGGCCCGGCAACCGGCCGCCAACGCCCTTCCGCGGACCTGCCCGAGGCGAGCCCGAAGCGTTTCCGAAGCGGTCCGAAGCGGGTCCGAAGGGGCCTTTGCCAGGGTTCCCCGAGGGATGCGCGAACCGCCTTTCCCCGCCCGGCGCGTGTTCCCGCGTGCCGGTGCTCGTACAGCACGGAACTGCGTACTGGAGGAACAGATCCATGGGTGACAACCACACCTCGGTGTCGGTGCTCGGCCTCGGCCTCATGGGGCAGGCCCTGGCCGCCGCCTTCCTGAGAGCGGGTCATGCCACCACCGTGTGGAACCGCTCGGCGGGCAAGGCCGACGCACTCGTCGCGGACGGCGCGGTCCTCGCCGCGAACCCCGCCGACGCCGTGGCCGCGAGCGGCCTCGTGGTCGTGTGTGTGTCGACGTACGACGTGGTGCACGACGTTCTCGGCCCGCTGGGCGACGCCCTGCGCGGCAAGACCGTCGTCAACCTGACCACGGGGTCCTCCGAGCAGGCCCGGCAGGCCGCGGCGTGGGCCGAGAAGAACGGCGCGCGGTACCTCGACGGCGCCATCATGATCACGCCGCCCGGCATCGGCGCCCCGGCCTCCGTCCTCTTCTACGCCGGTGAGCAGGCCGTCTTCGACACCCATGAGCCCGTGCTCAGGCTCCTCGGCGGCGGCACCACCTACCTCGGCACCGACCACGGCAAGCCCGCCCTGTTCGACGTGTCGCTGCTCGGCCTGATGTGGGGAGCCCTGAACAGCTTCCTGCACGGCGTCGCCATCGTGGAGACCGGCGGCGTCAAGGCCCAGGAGTTCCTGCCCTGGGCGCACATGTGGCTCGACGCCATCAAGATGTTCACGGCCGACTACGCCGCGCAGATCGACGCCGGCGACGAGAGGTTCCCGGCCAACGACGCCACCCTGGCGACGCACCTGGGCGCGCTCGAACACCTCGTCGAGGAAAGCGAGGCGCTCGGCGTCGACAGCCAACTGCCCAGGTATTCCAAGGCGTTGATGGAGGGTGTGATCGCGCAGGGGCACGCCGAGAACAGCTACGCCAGTGTCGTGAAGGCATACCGCCGGCCTATGGCGTCGTAATCGCGCCGATTTTGCCCACGTGGTGCACGGCGAGGTGAGCGACGGGGCGAGCGGCGCGAGAATGGTGAGGGACCTGACAGCGGAACCGCGAGATCGGGCGAACCCACACGACGCGGCACGCCCCAGCTCAGGCACGCTCCGAGAATCAGCAGGCTCCGAGAATCGGCATGCTCCGAGATCAGGCACGCTCCGAGATCAAGCACACCCCCCACATGTGATCGGACCGTCTTCAGACCGGCGTGGACGCGCCGGAACGGAGGACTGACTCATGGCCACCCCACTCACCGCCGACCGGCTCGTCGCCGCGTTGCAGGCCGAGGGCTGCTCCGTCCGCGAAGTCTCCGGCTGGCGCACCAACAACCGTAACCACAAAGGCCCGTGGGGCCCGGTGCACGGCGTGGTCATCCACCACACCGTCACCGGCCCCGACACGGACGTCGTCGAGCTGATCTTCCACGGCCACAGCGCCCTGCCCGGCCCGCTCGCCACGGGGTGCATCACCAAGGACGGCGTCGTCCACCTCACCGGGAACGGCCGGGCCAACCACGCCGGCGGCGGCGACGGCGACGTGCTCGACGCCGTCATCGGCGAGTCCTACGGCACATATCCGCCCCCGACGCACGAACACGACGGCTCCGCCCGCGCGATCGACGGCAACGCCCGCTTCTACGGCTGGGAGTGCGAGAACAAGGGCGACGGCAGGGACCCGTGGCCGCCCGCCCAGTACCTCGCGATGGTCAGGGCCACCGCCGCGGTCTGCCGCGCGCACGGCTGGGGCCACAAGAGCGCCATCGGCCACCTGGAATGGAGCGACTGGAAGATCGACCCGCGCGGATTCGACATGGCCGGCTTCCGCCGTGACGTCGCCGACGCCCTGGCCCTCCCGGCGGGCCGGTGGGAAGGAGAGGACCCCATGCCCCAGTACGTCAACCTCGGTGTCGACGCGCAGTACCAACTCACGCCCGGCGCCTGGAACTCGGTGGAGTTCACCGAGGAGTGGACCGACGAGACCGGCGACCACGCCGTCGGCGGAAGTGTCTTCGCCCGCGGCCCGGCCCGCTTCAGCGGAACCCTCAGCCTCCACTTCGAAGGGCTGCCGGCCGGCGGGACCCTCCAGGCGCGCATGTCGGAGTACGAGGGCGACCAGCACCAGGTGGACCACCCCATCCACGAGATCGTCGGCACCGGCGGCGGCACCTTCGCGGTCCTGCCCCTCGCCAAACGCCTCGCGTCCGGCCGGAGCATGCGGGTACGGCTGCTGAACCAGGCCGCCGTGCCGGTCACCGTCGCGGGCGCGGTCCTGACCGTGCTGGTGTGGCCGGAGACCTGAGCCACGGGCGGGAGGCGGTGGGGGCCGCTGATGACGGCGGCCCTCTTCGGCGTGCATGCCGTCCGTACGGCGGGTCTTCCACTGTGTGACGCAGCCCCGGATGTCGTGGGCCTGCGACGACGACGCCGCCAGCCGGGCCGGTACCCGCCGAGCTGCGCCCTGACCACCCGGGCCGCACGCTGGAGGGACATCACACGTCTCGGCGAGGGAGCACCGGCATGGCGAAGGGCCGCAGCGAGGGCGGGAAGCCGAAGAAGGGCGACAAGGTCACCTGGAGCAGTCACGGCAGCCGGACCGAGGGCGAGGTGGAGCGGAAGATCACCGAACGGACCGAGGCGTCCGGCCGTACGGTCGACGCCTCGCCGGACGACCCCCAGTACGAGGTGCGCAGCGACAAGTCCGGCAGGACCGCGGTGCACAAGCCGTCCGCGCTCAAGAAGAAGAAGTGAGGCGGCGTGGACGACGGGGAGCGCGAAGAGACCTGGAACGACTTCCGTGAGCTGGTGAACATGAGACCGGCGGAGCTGGAGAAGTGGCTGGAGTCCGACGACTCGCAGAACGCCGGGCAGCACCAGCTGGGGCGAGTCCACCGGACACGCCTCCGGCCGTCGGATCGTGACGATCCTGCGGGCCAGGAAGGACGATCTCTCGGACGACGACTACCGGCACATGCGCAAGGTCGTCGGATACGTCCGCCGCCACCTGGCCCAGCGGCCCTACGGGGACGTTCGGGACACCTGGTGGCGGTACTCACTGATGAACTGGGGCCACGACCCGCTCGGCGGGTGACGGCCCGGCGTGGGCGGCGCCCGCAAGGATCCCGGGCGGCTCGACGCCCCCGGCGTCACTGCGCCGCGGTCTCCTGCGGGGCCGCGGCGACGCCGTTCAGCGCCTGGGTCATCTGGTGCTGGGTCTCCTCGGCCACCGCACGGGCCTCCTCCACGACGTCACCGCGTTCGCGTATGAGGCTCTCGTAGATCGGCAGCTCTCCGGTCGAGATCGAGTCGGTCTTCACAGGGGTGTTCCTTAGGTTTGCAGGCGGAATCTGAGGGGTCCGAGTAAGTCTGCGTCACGCCCTTTCACCGTGTTACCCACCCCCGTGGTGTCCAGATTTCCGTCACGTGTTTTGCAAATTCCTCACGTTTGCCCGTGCGGCGGGCGGTGTGCGGGTCCGTCTCTCCGGCGGCATGCGGAAGGGCCCCGGGAATCGCTTCCCGGGGCCCTGTCGCGCGCGGTGTGTCAGAGCGACGTGGTGTGCAGGCCCGCGTTCCCGCCCGCGGCCGCGCCCTCCGGCGAGACGGCCGCCTGCAGGGCTCCGCAGGCCTCGCCGGCCAGGGGGCCGACCAGGCCGGCGGAGAGACCGCCGACGAGGCCCGCGGAGACATCGACGCCGCCCGCGTTGCCGCCGGCGACGGCGTCCAGGTCGGCGTCGGTGAGCTCGGCGGTGTCGACCCGAGGAGTGAGGTTCATGGGGGTGTTTCCCTTCGCGTGAATGTCTCGCAGTGGCGGTGAGCAGGGGTGATCGCAGGAATCCGGGACCGGGATCTCCCCGGTCGCTCCCGCCGTGCGCAGGATCAAAGCACCCCGCGCAGGGAAGATCCAACCGTCGGCCGGCCCGGTGCGCCTCCTCGTGGCCACCGTCTTCACCGCTGTGACCGCGGGGTCACGCGATACGCCCACTCCTTCACACAGCCCGTCGCCCGTCCGGGCACGGGAGTATTGCGCTCCGTTTGACGAAGCGGGCACTTCACCGCCAACTTCTCAGGTCGCCACGGGCACGTGGCAGCGGCCCCGCCGCCCCGCCGCATCCCGGCACGCGGTGTGCAGATGTGCGGGATGTTCGGCCCCCGGCCTCACCTCACCCGCTCCGTCCCTCAGCCCGTGGTCGTCGGCTGGAGCAGTCGGGCCAGTAGGTCGTCCAGGGTGACCAGGCCGGACAGCCGGCCGGAGGCGTCGTGGACCACGGCCAGGGACGACCGGCGGCGGCGCAGCACCTCGATCGCCTCGGCGACCGTGGTGGTCTCCGTCAGCTCGGGCACCGGCCGGGCGAGATCCCGCGCGGTCGTGGCCCGACTGCCGCGGGCCCGGGCCACAAGGGCGTCCCGGGCGTGCACCGAGCCGAGGACCGTGCCGTGCTCCCGGACCAGCAGCCGGGTGCGGTCGTGCTCGGCGGCGCTACGCAGCAGCGTGTCGAGGTCCGCCCCGCCCTCGACCCAGCTGATCTCGGCGGCCGGAATGCGCAGCGCCCCGACCGGCGTCTCCGGCTCGGTCAGCGAACGGGTCAGCAGCTCCGAGTCGGTCGCGCTGATCAGGCCCAGCCGCTCCGACTCCTCTACCAGGTGGGTGAGCTGCTCCCGGTTGTGCACCGAGGCCAGCTCGTCGCGCGGAGCCACCCGGCACAGCCGTACCAGCGCGTTGCTCACCCGGTTGAGCAGCCGGATCAGCGGACGCACGGCCCGCACCACCGCCCGGAACGGCGGCGACAGCAGCATCGCCGACCGCTCGGGATGGGCGATCGCCCACGACTTGGGCGCCATCTCGCCGACCACCATGTGCAGGAACACCACCACGACCATCGCCACGGCGAAGGCCACGCCGTAGCTCACGGCGCTGGGCAGGCCCACGGCGTGCAGCAGCGGGTCGAGTTCGTGCGAGATCGTCGGCTTGGACACCGAACCCAGGCCCAGCGTGCACACGGTGATGCCCAGCTGCGCACCGGCCAGCATGAGCGACAGCTCGCGCATTCCGGCCAGGGCAGCCCCGGCGCCGCGCCGGCCCTCGGCCGCCGCCTTCTCCATCCGGTGCCGCTTGGCGGCGACCAGAGCGAACTCGGCCGCCACGAAGAAGCCGCTGCCGACCAGCAGCAGCACGGTCACGAAGACCGCCATCGGGAAACTCACGCCATCTCCTCGGCTTCCTCGGCCTCCACCAGCGGGCTGATCCGCACCCGGTCGGCCACGTGCCGGTCCAGCGTCAGGACGTCGATCACGGCCCGGCCGCCCCCGGGCGGCTCGACCGTGACCCGGTCACCGACCGTCGGGAAGCGGCCGAGCCGGTCCACGACCAGGCCGGCCACGGTGTCGTAGTCGTCGTCCTCCGGCAGCCGGATACCGGTCGCCTCGGCCACCTCGTCCAGCCGGCGGCCGGCATCCACCAGCCAGCCGTCGCCGTCCGCGACGGCGAGGACGGTGACCTTGTCCGACTCGTCGGCGATGTCACCGACCAGCTCCTCGGCGATGTCCTCGTACGTGACGATGCCCGCCACGCCGCCGTGCTCGTCCAGGACGACCGCGAACTCGTCGTCGTGCTCCCGCATCCGCGCCACCGCGTCGGGCAGCGCGAGCGTGTCCGGCAGCAGCAGCGGCCGCCGGGCCACCTCACCGGCACGCACCCCGGCCGGCCGGGCGGCGGGCAGCGCCATCAGCTCGCGCACGCCCAGCACGCCCACGATGTCGTCCGGGTGGTCGCCGAGCACGGGGTAGTTGGAGTGGCCGTGCCGGGCGATCAGCCCGACCGCATCCTCGGCGTCGGCATCCTTGCGGACGAACACGGCGTCGGCGCGCGGCACCATCACCTCGTGCAGGGTGCGCTCGGAGAACTCCAGCGCGTGGTCCAGCAGCGCGGCGGTCTCCCCGGGCAGTTCACCCTGCTCGTGGGACTCGCCGATCAGATGGCCGAGCTCCTCCAGCGTGGCGCCGTGGTGCAGCTCCTCGACGGGCTCGATCCCGGCCTTGCGCAGCAGCCGGCCGGCCGCGCCGTCGAAGATCCGCACGAGGGGCCCGACGAGCTTCAGATACGCCAGGGTGGACGGAGCCAGTGCCTTCGCCAGCCGCTCGGGCACGGCGATCGCGAGGTTCTTCGGGGCGAGTTCGCCGAGGACCATCTGCACGACCGTGGCCAGCACGAAGGCGAGCGCCACGGCGACCGTGCTGACGGCCGGGTCGGGCAGGCCGAGGCCCGACAGGGCGGGCCTGAGCAGCGCGGACACCGACGGCTCGGCGATGAAGCCGACCACCAGGCCGGTGACGGTGATGCCGAGCTGCGCGCCGGACAGCATGAACGACAGCCGCTCCAGCACGTTGAGGGCACGGGCGGCCCTGCGGTCCCCGGCCTCGGCCTCCCGCGCGAGGGTCAGCCGGTCGGCGGAGACGTAAGCGAACTCCTGGGCGACGAAGTAGCCGGTGCCGGCGGTCAGCACGAACACGGCGAGCAGGCCCAGCAGCGCTTGTGCGGCACTCATCCGACACCACCCCGCCGTGTGCCGCGATCACTGGTGCCTTGGCGGGATGGTCGAGGACTGTGCCCCGGAGGGTCCGTCGGTCTGGCGGACAAGAACGTGCTCCTTGGACGGATGGTGTGTCTCCGGTACAACGCTCGTCGTCGAGCCGGTGTTCCCGGATTCCACGACCGTGTAGATGAAGCCGCCCTGGGGCGCGGTGCCCGGTCACCCCTAGCCGGAGCCGAAGCCGGGGTCGGGGCCGGAGTCCCCCGCGAGATCCGGCACGAGCCCCCGCATCGCCGCGCACCGGTCCGGCCCCATGAAGCGGGCCAGGGCCTCGGTGACCGTCTCGGCGAGCGGGGCCGAGGCCTCCTAGAGCAGGTGGCGGCCCTTGTCCGTGAGGGCGACCGCGGCCGGACGACGGTCACCGCCAGTCTCCGCTTCAGCCGGGCCGCCGCCTGACACCCGGGTCAGTACACGTCCCGCACGTACCGCTTGTCCGCCGCCAGCTGCTTCACGTACGCGGTGGCCTCGGCCTCGCCCAGCCCTCCGTGCGCCACCACGATGTCCCGCAGCGCCCGGTCCACGTCCTTCGCCATCCGGGAGGCGTCGCCGCAGACGTAGAAGCGGGCCCCGTCGCGCAGCCAGTGCCACAGCTCCGGCCCGTGCTCGCGCATCCGGTCCTGCACGTACACCTTGTTGCGCTGGTCGCGCGAGAAGGCGGTGTCCAGCCGCGTGAGCGTGCCCTCGTCGAGCAGCGCCGTCAGGTCGTCCTCGTAGTAGAAGTCCGTCGCCCGGTGCTGCTCCCCGAAGAACAGCCAGTTCGGCGCCCGGTGACCGAGCGCCCGCCGCTCCTGGAGGAAACCGACGAAGGGCGCCACACCGGTGCCCGGCCCGACCATGATCATCGGGGTCGAGGCGTCGGCGGGCGGCCGGAAGTGCGCAGAGCGCTGCACGAACACCGGTACCTCCGTGTCCGGTTCGGCGTCCGCGAGGTACGGCGAGCAGACCCCGCCGCGCGCCCTGCCGTGCAGGTTCTCGTACCGCACCACGGACACCGTCAGCGCCACCCGGCGGGGGTCGACCAGGGGGCTGGAGGATATGGAGTACAGCCGCGGCTGGAGCCGGCGCAGCACCCCGGCCCACTCCTCGGCGCTGGCCCGCACCGCGTACTCGGCGAGCACGTCCACAGCCTGCCGCCCCCAACTCCACTGCGCCAGGCCGTCCTTGTTGTCCGGCCGCAGCAACCGGCGCAACTCATGCCTGTCCCGGGCGCGTTCGGCGACGAAGCGGAGCAGGTCGGGACTGATCCGGGTGATGTCGAGATGCCGGTGCAGCGCCTCACCGAACGGCACCTCACCGATACCGTCGACCGCCACGGCCGCCTCGGCGTCCACCCCTGTCACCGCGAGCCACTCCGCCACCAGCGAGGGCGCGTTGACCGGCCGCACCCCCAACGCGTCCCCGGCCTCGTACGCCAGGTCCGTCCCACTCGTGTCGAAGGTGAACCGCCGCACCTCCTTGCCCGCCCCGGCCCCGCTGAGCAGCCGGTTGCCGACGAGCCGGGCCGTGGTGACGGGCTTCGCCCTCGTCCGGGGCTCGGCGGCCGGGGCGGCAGCCGAGCCGCCCAGCGCCGACAGCACCTGGTCGAGCCACTGTCCGGCGGACGGCTCGAAGTCCGGTTCGCAGTCCGTGCGCGGGGCCAGCCGCACCCCGCCCAGCTCGTCGAGCCGCGCGTCCAGCCGCCGCCCGTGCCCGCAGAAGTCGTCGTACGAGGAGTCGCCGAAGGCCAGTACGGCGTACCGCACCCCGTCCAGCCGCGGGGCCCGCTCCCCGCGGAGCGCGTCCCAGAAGCCGGAGCCGTTGTCGGGAGCGTCGCCGTCCCCGAACGTGCTGGTGATGAACAGCAGATCGGCCGTGCGGGCGAGTGTGCCGACGTCGGCGTCGTCCATGCCGACCAGGGTCGTACGGTGCCCCGTCGAGGTCAGCCGCTCGGCGGTCGCCGTGGCGAACTCCTCCGCGTTGCCGGTCTGCGAGGCCCACAGCACCACGACCTCACGCCCGGGCCGCTCCGGCGGCGCGTCCGCCCCCGTCCGCGAGTACATGCCGGCCAGGACGCCGTTCACCCACAGCGCGTGCTCGGGGGAGAAGGGCGCGTCGGGCGGCAGCACCGGCACCCCGGGGGCGCCCGAGCCGAGCCCGGCGAGGAAGCCGGTGAGGTACCGGCGCTCCTGGGCGGACAGCACCGGGGGAGGGGACGGTTCGAGGCCGAAGGGATTCGCGGGGCTCGGCGTCACCGTCGTGGGCGTCAGGGCCGGCGCCTCCGGCGCGGACGCCGCTGCCCGAGGTGCGGGCGCGACTGCCTGAGGCGCGGGGGCCGCTGCCGGGGGTGCGGGTGCCGCCACCTTCGTCAGCGACACCGCACACGCTTTGAACTCCGGCTGGAACGACAGTGGATCGACCGCGTCGCTCGTCACGGCGTTGATGCTCAGGTACTCCCCGAACAGGTCGTTCCAGTGGAACGGCGCGAAGCAGCAGCCCTGCCGCACCCGATCGGTCACCACGGCCGGCAGCACGGCCCGCCCGCGCCGCGAGGCCACCTCGACGAGGTCGCCCTCGGCGGCCCCGAGCGCCGCGGCGTCCTCGGGGTGCAGCTCCACGAACGGCCCGGGGTTCAGCTTGGTGAGCTTGGCGACCTTCCCGGTCTTGGTGAGCGTGTGCCACTGGTGCTGCACCCGCCCGGTGTTGAGCACGAACGGATAGTCGTCGTCCGGCAGTTCGGCGGCGGGCAGGTGCGGCCGCGCGAAGAACACGGCCCGCCCGGAAGCCGTGGGGAAACGCAGCCCCTCCTCACCCACGTACCGGACCGGGTTGCGCTCCGGCCCGTCCTCCCGTGCGGCCGGCCACTGCACGGGCGTCTCCCGCAGCCGCTCGTAGGTCACCCCGCGCAGGTCCCAGCCGGTCTTCGGGTTCCGGAACCGCCGGATCTCCTCGAAGACCTGCTCGGCGCTGTCGTACGAGAAGCCCTTCCCGTATCCCATCGCGCGCGCCACCTCGGCGATGATCCGCCAGTCGGCCGTCGCCTCCCCGGGCGGGTCCGCGGCCTGCCGGGTCAGCGTGAGGTTGCGCTCGCTGTTGACGAACACCCCCTCGGCCTCGGTCCACATCGCGCCGGGCAGGACGACGTCGGCGTACGCGTTCGTCTCGGTGTCCGTGAACACGTCCTGCGTGACGACGAACTCGGCGGCCTCGAGACCCTCGATGACGGTACGGCGGTTGGCGACCGAGGCGACCGGGTTGGTGCAGATGATCCAGCAGGCCTTGATCTCCCCGTCGGCCATCCGCCGGAACATATCGACGGTGCCCTGCCCTGCCCCGTCGGCCCGCAGCGTCCCCGGCGGCAGCTCCCACACCTCCTCGGTGAACGCCCGCTCCTCCTCGACGAGCACCGACCGCTGCCCGGGAAGCCCCGGCCCCATGTAGCCCATCTCGCGCCCGCCCATGGCGTTGGGCTGCCCGGTCAGGGAGAACGGACCGGCGCCCGGACGGCAGATCGCACCCGTCGCCAGATGCAGATTGACCAGGGCGTTGGTGTTCCAGGTGCCGTGGGTGGACTGGTTGAGCCCCATGGTCCAGCAGCTCATCCACCGCCGGCCCGCCGCGCCGATGATCCGGGCCGCCTCGCGCAGGTCGTCCTCGGCCAGGCCGGTGATCCCGGCGACGGCGGCCGGGTGGTAGTCGGCGAGGAACCCGGGCAGGTCCTCCCAGCCCTCGGTGTGGGCCTCGACGAACTCGGGGTCGGTGTGCCCGTCCTCGTGCAGCAGGTGCAGCAGACCGTTCAGCAGCGCAAGGTCCGTGCCGGGCCGGACCTGGAGGAACAGATCGGCCTTGGCGGCGGTCGCGGTCCGCCGGGGGTCGACGACGATCAGCCTGGCGCCCGCCTTGACCCGCTCCATCATCCGCAGGAACAGGATCGGATGGCAGTCGGCCATGTTCGACCCGATGACGAGGAAGGCGTCAGCCCGGTCGAAGTCCTCGTACGACCCGGGCGGGCCGTCCGCGCCCAGCGACAGCTTGTATCCGGTGCCCGCGCTCGCCATGCACAGCCGCGAGTTCGACTCGATCCGGTTCGTCCCCACGAACCCCTTGGCCAGCTTGTTCGCCAGATACTGCGCCTCCAGGCTCATCTGCCCGGACACGTAGAAGGCGACCGCGTCCGGCCCGTGCTCGTCGACGACCGCCCGCAGCCGCGCCGCCGTCTCGGCGATCGCGTCGGCCACCGGCACCGGCACCGCCTCCTCGCCCCGGTCGTCCCGCACCAGCGCGCCGGTCAGCCGCCCGGGCGCGGCGAGCAGGTCGGCCGTGGTCGCGCCCTTGGTGCACAGCCGCCCCGCGTTCGCCGGGTGCGCCTTGTCACCGGACGCCTTCAGCACCGTGCGCCGCCCGTCCGGGCCCGTCCCCACGTCGAGCACGAGACCGCAGCCGACACCGCAGTACGAGCAGACGGTGCGCACCTGCCGCGTGTCCGGCCGGTCTCCGGGGGTCTGGGTCATGCCCCGACGGTACGAATCGCCCGTTACGCCTCTGTCACACGGCTTGATCAACGGGAGTTACGCCCGTCACACAGCCGCCTTCCGGCCGTTGTGAGGTGCAATGAGGTCGCGGAGCGTGTCACATTGGGCCGAACGGGTGACTCTGCGCAAGAATTGCCCGATGCAGACAGCGAGCGCGAGCCAGGACGGAGCATGCCGGTGAACAGCCACGATGTCACCGACGAACAGTGGGAGGGGCTCGCCCAGGTCGTGCCGCTGCGGGGCCGGGACGCCTGGCCGTCAGCCGTCGGCCACCGGTCCATACCCGAGGCCGAGACGGAGACCCGCCGCCGCTTCGTCGTCCTGCGCGTGAACGTCTTCGCCGACGCCCGGGACGTCGCCGAGCGGCTGATGGCGGGCGTCCCCGTCCTCCTCGACCTCACCGGCGCGGAGACGGAGGTCGCCAAGCGCGTCCTCGACTTCAGCACGGGCGTGGTCTTCGGCCTGGCCAGCGGAATGCACCGGGTGGACCGCAACGTGTTCCTGCTGACGCCGGCGGGCACCGAGGTGACGGGGTTGATGGAAGGGGCCGGGCTTCCCGGGGTGTAGGCCGTAACCCGATCGTAGGAACCCCTCGAAGACGGAACGGTTCGTCCCCCGCGCGGAACCCTACGGTCCGGACATGACCCAGCCCGCTCCGCCCACCGTGCCCGTACCCCCCGACCACCCCGATCCCGACCGTCCCGACCGCCCCTGCGTCACCGAATTGCGGCTGGCCGCCTTCACCACCCACCGCCGCGCCGCGTTCCCGCTGGGACCCTTCACCCTCCTCGCCGGTCGGAGCGGCTCCGGCAAGACCAGCGCGCTGCGGGCGTACGAGGCCCTCGCCCGGCTCGGGGGCGGCGCCGAGCTCGGTGCGGCCTTCCCCGATCCCGTCGCCTGCGTACCGGAGCGGGCCCGGCCCGACGCCCAGCGCCGGCGGGGCTTCCGCATCG
Organism: Streptomyces sp. NPDC007907; assembly: GCF_042959365.1. Classification (NCBI taxonomy): domain Bacteria; kingdom Bacillati; phylum Actinomycetota; class Actinomycetes; order Kitasatosporales; family Streptomycetaceae; genus Streptomyces; species Streptomyces sp. NPDC007907. The sequence continues at coordinate 384,164 of NZ_JBIBKR010000008.1, read as the reverse complement.
GCTGCACGGCCGACGGCCCCGCCGGCCCCGTCCGCCTCGACGTCGCCGTACAGGCCGAACCCGAACTGCGCGTCGTGGGCGAGCGGTTGACGGCCGACGGCCTGATCCTCCTGGAGACCGCGCTGCGCGACCCGGGCAAGCGCGCCGTGCAGGCCGCCTGGCACACGGCCGGGCCGACGCCCGTGACCCGCGGCCCGCTCCCGGACGACCGGCTCGGCACCGCCCTGCTGCCCCTGCGCGTCGCCGGCACGACGCTCGGGCAGCGCAGGGTGCTGGCCGCGGCCGAGCAGATGGTGGTGGCCCTGCGCTCCGCCTTCGCCTGCGACCCACAGCCCGCCCTCATGCGCGGCCCCGTCCAGGCCGGCTCCGGCCGCCTCCTGGGCGGCTGCGGCAACCTCGCGGACGTGCTGTGGCGCACCCGCACCGAGTGCGGGCGACGGCACGCGCAGTTCGTGGCGGCGGCCCGGTCCGGCTGCGCCGGGCCGGTGACGGACGTGCTCGCCCGGCTGAACGACGACGGAACGGTCGCCGCCGCGGTCGACCGGGGCAACGGCCTCCACACGGACCTGGGCCGGTTGGGGCACGGCGAACTCCGCTACCTCGCCTTCGCGTTGGTCCTCCTCACCGGACCCGGTGTGCTGGAGGTCGATCCGGCTGGCGAGGTGCCCGCCGCACTCCAGACACTCACCATCCTCGCCGACGGCTTCGACCGGGGTCTGGACCCGCGGCAGCAACGGCAGTTGCTGGGCCTCGCGGCGCGGATGTGCCGGCGGGGGCACATCCGGCTCGTCGGCGCGGTCGGCGACGGCTCGTGTGCCGAGGGCACGGAAGGGGTCACGGTGGTACACCTGGACCGTGACTGATCCACTGGACGCATCGCAGCCCGGCCCCAGCGGCGAACCCCCGGACGTGGCGACCCTGCAGCGACGGCTGGCCGAATTCGCCGCCGCCCGGAAGTGGCAGCCGTACCACACGCCCAAGAACCTGGCCTCGGCCCTCAGCGTCGAGGCGTCCGAACTGGTCGAGATCTTCCAGTGGTTGACGCCCGAGGAGTCGGCGCGGGTGATGGCCGACCCGGACACCGCGCACCGCGTCACGGACGAGGTCGCCGACGTGCTCGCGTATCTGCTCCAGCTGTGCGAGGTGCTCGGCATCGACCCGCTGGCGGCACTGGACGCGAAGATCGACCGGAACGAACGGAGGTTTCCGATCTAGCGAGCACGTCCGGGCACGCCCCGGTTGTTTGGAGCAGAACAGTCCACTTGTACTCTCCGTAGTCGAATGACGGCCCGAATCCGAATTGTTGTCCGCAGATTTCCGCCTTCCTCTGGCTTTTCGTCTCACACCCCCTCACGCTGGGTAGTGAACAAGGGAGTGTGGGCGGACGGACGCGCGCAGCGCGTCGGACAAGACGGGGGCAGCGCATGGACGCGGTGCGGCTCATCGTGACAAGCAGGCGGTCCCTGGCGGCGGGCGGCGACGCGCGGGAGACCTTGGCCGAGGTGTGGCAGGCGCAGGCCCTCGCGCAGGCGATAGGCAGCCGCCTGGCGGTCGCCGGACCACCCGAACTGCGCGGCGAGGCACTGGGACTGACGGAGCTGGCGGGCCGGGGCTGCGGTGTCCTCGACCCTCCGGAACTCGCCCCCGGTGAGCTGCGGGCGGGCCAGCTCACCGAGTTGGGCGACGCCCGCCACACCCTGATGTACCTCGGCGGCCTCCTCGGCGAGGTCGGCATCGCCCTCGTCGCCCTGGCCAGCGCCGCCGACGACGAGGGCACGTACTGGCAGTGCATGGAGGCCATCGACGCCGCGGACGAGTCCCGCGACCGCGTCCTGGAGATGCTCCGCAGACTCGCCGACCGGGAACAGGCCCTGCCGGAGAGGGAGGCAGGATAGGGCGCCCGGTCAGGGGGTGCGTGCGGAGGCGGGCCTCCACGGCGCGTCGGTGCGTACGAACGGATACGCGCTGCGCGCGCCGCCGGGTGGGGGTGCCTGGCTCGCGCGCCCCTCCTCTTCGGCCGCGCGCTCGGCGTTCCCCGCCGCCCGGGGCCCATACCCCTCCGCCGTCTGCAAGTCCGCGTCCCTCGCCGCCCGAAGGTCCGCGTCCAGCGCCGACCGGTCGCGTCCTTCGCCGCCTGAAGGTCCGCGTCCAGCGCCGACCGGTCCGCGTTCAGCGCCATTTGCTGCAACAGCCCTTTCGGCTGCCCGGTCCCGCTCTGCTGCGGCACGGTCTCTCGGGCATTGACGGCCCCCTCGGCCCCCGGCCGGTGAAGCCGGCGCGGATGTCGCCCCGGCGATCCACCCCCCGGTGCGGAAGCCGGGGGCTCCGGATCCGCCCGAGCCAACGATCATCGCCGGAGCCGGTCACTGGCCAAGTCGCCCGGACCCCGGGGTAACGACGCAAATCTCCCCCGACCGGTGACCGGCCGGTCCCGGGGACCGACCTGCTGATCGCGCACTCCGGCGTGCAGGATTGAGGCATGGACCTCCGCATCTTCACCGAGCCCCAGCAGGGGGCGACCTACGACACTCTGCTCACCGTCGCCAAGGCCACCGAGGACCTCGGCTTTGACGCCTTCTTCCGTTCCGACCACTACCTGCGCATGGGCAACGTGGACGGCCTGCCCGGACCCACCGACGCCTGGATCACCCTCGCCGGACTTGCCCGCGAGACCAAGCGCATCCGGCTCGGCACCCTGATGACCGCCGGCACCTTCCGGCTGCCCGGCGTGCTCGCCATCCAGGTCGCCCAGGTCGACCAGATGTCCGGCGGCCGCGTCGAACTCGGCCTCGGCGCGGGCTGGTTCGAGGAGGAGCACAAGGCCTACGGCATCCCCTTCCCCAAGGAGAAGTTCGCCCGCCTCGAAGAGCAGCTGGAGATCGTCACCGGTCTGTGGGCGACGGAGGCCGGCAAGACCTTCGACTTCCACGGCTCGTACTACGACCTCACGGACTCTCCCGCCCTGCCCAAGCCGGCCCAGCCGAAGATCCCCGTGCTCGTCGGCGGCCACGGCCCGTCCCGCACCCCGCGGCTGGCCGCGAAGTACGCCGACGAGTTCAACATGCCCTTCGCCTCCGTCGAGGACAGCGAGCGCCAGTTCGGCCGGGTCCGCGCCGCCGCCGAGGAGGCGGGCCGCAGCGGCGACGACCTGACGTACTCCAACGCACTCGTCGTCTGCGTCGGCCGGGACGAGGCGGAGGTGGCCCGCCGGGCCGCCGCGATCGGCCGCGAGGCCGACGAGCTGAAGCGCAACGGCCTGGCCGGCTCCCCGGCCGAGGTCGTCGACAAGATCGGCCGCTACGCCGAGGCCGGTTCCAGCCGCATCTACCTCCAGGTCCTCGACCTGTACGACCTCGACCACCTGGAGCTGATCTCGGCACAGGTGCAGTCGCAGCTGTCGTAGCCGGTCCCGCCGGCCGCCCTCGATAACCGAAGGCGCTGGTGGGCACGGGTGTGCGAAGCTGTGGGACGTCGTCCTGCCGAGCCCCCAGGATCACCCTTCCTGGGGGCTCTCGCGCGTACGGCACCGAAACATCCACCCAGCCGGAGAGGCCCTCCGCATGTTCCTGACGATCACGACCACCGGCACGCCGGAACGTCCCGCCACCGACCTCGGCTATCTGCTGCACAAGCATCCCGACAAGGCGCAGGCGTTCTCCACCTCCTACGGCACGGCCCACGTCCTCTACCCCGAGGCGGAAGCCCAGCGCTGCACGGCGGCGCTGTTGCTGGAGGTGGACGCGGTGGCACTGGTCAGGCGTGGCAAGGGCAAGGGACGCGGCGGCGCCCCGGACGCGGTCCTCGCGCAGTACGTCAACGACCGCCCCTACGCGGCCTCCTCCCTGCTCGCCGTGGCGCTGAGCAACGTCTTCTCCAGTGCGATGAAGGGCGTCTGCAACGCCCGGCCGGAGCTGCCCGGACAGGCCAGGCCGCTGCGTGTCGAGGTGCCCGCGCTGCCCGCCCGCGGCGGCCCCGACCTCGTGCGGGGCCTCTTCGAGCCGCTCGGATGGGCCGTCACGGCGGAACCCGTGCCGCTGGACACCGCGTTCCCCGAGTGGGGCGACTCGCGGTACGTGAGCCTCGTCCTGGAGTCGGACACACTCACTGTCGCCGAGGCCCTGCGCCACCTCTACGTCCTGCTCCCGGTCCTCGACGATGCCAAGCACTACTGGGTCGCCCCCGACGAGGTCGACAAGCTGCTGCGCGTCGGTGAGGGCTGGCTGCCCGGCCACCCGGAGCAGCGGCTGATCACCAGCCGCTACCTCTCGCGCCGCTGGTCGCTGACCCGGCAGGCCACCGAGCGCCTGGAACTGGTGCGGCTCGCCGAGACCGACGACAGCGAGGTCGAGGAGATCGACAACGCCGTCGAGGCGGAGACCGAGGCCGAGGAGAAGCCGACCCCGCTGGCCGTGCAGCGCCGCGAGGCGATCGTCACGGCACTGCGGCAGGCCGGTGCCGCCCGGGTGCTCGATCTGGGCTGCGGTCAGGGCCAGTTGGTGCAGGCCCTGCTCAAGGACCCGGCGTTCACCGAGATCGTCGGCGTGGACGTGTCCATGCGGGCGCTCACCATCGCCTCCCGGCGGCTGAAACTGGACCGCATGGGCGAGCGGCAGGCCTCCCGCGTCCAGCTCTTCCAGGGTTCGCTCGCGTACACCGACGCGCGGCTCAAGGGCTACGACGCCGCCGTGCTCAGCGAAGTGATCGAGCACCTCGACCTGCCCCGGCTGCCCGCCCTGGAGTACGCGGTGTTCGGCTCGGCGCGTCCGAGGACGGTCCTCGTGACCACCCCGAACGTCGAGTACAACGTGCGCTGGGAGTCCCTCCCCGCCGGGCACGTCCGGCACGGCGACCACCGTTTCGAGTGGACCCGCGCCGAGTTCCGCGCGTGGGCCGAGGCGGTGGCGGAACGGCACGGCTACGCAGTGGAGTTCGTCGCCGTGGGCCCCGACGACTCCGAGGTGGGTCCGCCCACCCAGATGGCCGTGTTCACGATGACCACCCCGAAGGAGGCGAAGGCGGCATGACCGACGAGACGCAGGGGCGCGTGCTGCCCGTCACCGACCTGTCCCTGGTGGTGCTGATCGGGGCGTCCGGCTCCGGCAAATCCACCTTCGCCCGCCGGCACTTCAAGCCCACCGAGGTCATCTCCTCCGACTTCTGCCGCGGCCTCGTCTCCGACGACGAGAACGACCAGGGCGCCACCAGGGACGCCTTCGACGTCCTGCACTACATCGCGGGCAAGCGCCTGGCCGCAGGCCGCCGTACGGTCGTGGACGCGACCAGCGTGCAGTCCGACGCCCGCCGTCAGCTGATCGACCTGGCCAGGCAGTACGACGTGCTGCCGATCGCGATCGTGCTCGACGTGCCCGAGGAGGTGTGCGCCGAGCGCAACGCGGCCCGCACCGACCGCGCCGACATGCCCCGCCGGGTCATCCACCGCCACACCCGTGAACTTCGCCGTTCCCTGCGGCACCTGGAGCGCGAGGGCTTCCGCAAGGTGCACGTCCTGCGCGGTGTCGACGAGGTCGAGCACGCCACGGTCGTCACCGAGAAGCGCTTCAACGACCTGACCCACCTGACCGGCCCGTTCGACATCATCGGCGACATCCACGGCTGCTCGGCCGAACTGGAGTCGCTGCTGGCCAAGCTGGGCTACGTCGACGGCGTCCACCCGGAGGGCCGCACGGCCGTCTTCGTCGGCGACCTGGTCGACCGCGGCCCGGACAGCCCCGGCGTGCTGCGCCGCGTGATGGCGATGGTGAAGTCCGGCAGCGCCCTGTGCGTGCCCGGCAACCACGAGAACAAGTACGGCCGTTACCTGCGCGGCCGCAAGGTCCAGCACACCCACGGCCTCGCCGAGACCATCGAGCAGATGGCCGGTGAGAGCGAGGAGTTCCTCGCCGAGGTAAGGGAGTTCCTCGACGGCCTCGTCAGCCACTACGTCCTCGACGGCGGCCGGCTGGTCGTCTGCCACGCCGGTCTGCCCGAGAAGTACCACGGCCGCACCTCCGGCCGGGTCCGCAGCCACGCCCTGTACGGCGACACCACCGGGGAGACCGACGAGTTCGGCCTGCCGGTGCGCTACCCGTGGGCGGAGGACTACCGGGGCCGGGCCGCGGTCGTCTACGGCCACACCCCGGTGCCGGAGGCGACCTGGCTGAACAACACCATCTGCCTGGACACCGGAGCCGTCTTCGGCGGCAAGCTCACCGCGCTGCGCTGGCCGGAGCGCGAGCTGGCCGACGTCCCCGCGGAGCAGGTCTGGTACGAGCCGACGAAGCCGCTGCGCAGCGAGGCGCCCGGCGGGCAGGACGGCCGTCCGCTGGACCTGGCGGACGTGCGGGGCCGCAGGGTCGTGGAGACCCGGCACCAGGGACGCGTGGCGATCCGCGAGGAGAACGCGGCGGCGGCCCTGGAGGTCATGAGCCGCTTCGCGGTGGACCCGCGCCTGCTGCCGTACCTCCCGCCGACCATGGCCCCGACGGCCACGAGCCACGTCGAGGGCTACCTGGAGCACCCGGCGGAGGCGTTCGCCCAGTACAAGGACGACGGTGTCGCGCGGGTCGTGTGCGAGGAGAAGCACATGGGTTCGCGGGCGGTGGCCCTGGTGTGCCGCGACGCCGAGGCCGCACGCAAGCGCTTCGGCGTCGGGGGAGGGACCACCGGGTCCCTCTACACCCGCACCGGCCGCCCCTTCCTCGACGACGCCGCCCTGACCGAGGAGATCCTGGACCGACTGCGCACCGCGATCGGCGAGGCCGGCCTCTGGGACGAACTGGAGACGGACTGGCTGCTGCTGGACGCCGAGTTGATGCCCTGGTCGCTGAAGGCGTCCGGGCTCCTGCGGTCCCAGTACGCCGCCGTGGGCGCCGCGTCCGGCGCGGTGCTCCCGCAGGCGCTGAGCGCGCTGCGGAGCGCGGCGGACCGGGGCGTGGACGTGGCCGGCCTGCTCACCCGCACCGGTGAACGCGCCACGGACGCCGCCGCGTTCACCGAGGCGTACCGCCGCTACTGCTGGACCACGGACGGGCTCGAGGGCGTGCGTCTGGCGCCGTTCCAGATCCTCGCGGTCCAGGGGCGCAGCCTCGCCGGCCTGCCGCACGACGAGCAGCTCGCGCTGCTCGACCGGCTCGTCGAGCACGACGGCAGCGGCCTGCTGCAGACCACCCGCAGGCTCTACGTCGACACCGCCGACCCGGAGTCGGTGCGGGCCGGTGTCGACTGGTGGCTGGAGATGACCGGCCGCGGCGGTGAGGGCATGGTCGTCAAGCCGGTCGGCGCGGTGGTCCGCGACGGGCAGGGCCGCCTGGTGCAGCCCGGCATCAAGTGCCGCGGCCGCGAGTACCTGCGGATCATCTACGGCCCCGAGTACACGCGGCCGGAGAACCTCGCCCGGCTGCGGTCGCGCTTCCTCAACCACAAGCGGTCCCTGGCGATCCGCGAGTACGCCCTGGGCCTGGAGGCCCTGGACCGGCTGGCCGAGGGCGAGCCGCTGTGGCGGGTGCACGAGGCGGTGTTCGGGGTGCTGGCACTGGAGTCGGAGCCGGTGGACCCGAGGCTGTAGCCAAAGCCCGGCCGAGCACCCGGACACCGGGTGCTCGGCCGGGTGGGGTGGAGGAGGACCGTGGCGTCTTCACCGTGCGCCACCTGCGGAGCCGCGTCGCCGCGGCCCCATTGTCGTCACCCTGACGCGAACAGAAGCGCGTCGAAACGTGCGGGACGCGCGTCAACCCGGGCCTTGGCGGTCAGGATGGAGGCATGGCATACCACGTCCACTCCGAGGCCGGGCGCCTGCGCCGTGTCATCCTGCACCGGCCCGATCTCGAGCTCAAAAGGCTCACCCCCAGCAACAAGACCTCGCTGCTCTTCGACGACGTGCTGTGGGTGCGCAGGGCCCGCGCCGAGCACGACGGGTTCGCCGACGTGCTGCGCGACCGCGGTGTCGCCGTCCACCTCTTCGGCGACCTGCTGGCCGAGACGCTCGAGGTCCCGGCGGCCAGATCCCTCGTCCTGGACCGGGTCTTCGACGAGAAGGAGTACGGCCCGCTGGCGACCGACCCGCTCAGAGCCGCCTTCGAGAACATGCCCGCCCGGGAGCTGGCCGAGGTCCTGGTCGGCGGCATGACCAAACGCGAGTTCCTCGACGTGAACCCGGAGCCCTCCTCGGTGCGCTTCCACGTCATGGAGCTGGACGACTTCCTGCTGGGCCCGCTGCCCAACCACCTCTTCACCCGCGACACCTCCGCCTGGATCTACGACGGCGTGTCCATCAACGCCATGCGCTGGCCGGCCCGGCAGCGCGAGACCGTGCACTTCGAGGCGATCTACCGGCACCATCCGCTGTTCCGCGACGAGACCTTCCACGAGTGGTCCGAGGGGCAGGCCGACTACCCGTCGACCATCGAGGGCGGGGACGTGCTGGTCATCGGCAACGGGGCGGTGCTCATCGGCATGAGCGAGCGCACCACCCCGCAGGCCGTGGAGATGCTCGCGCACAAGCTGTTCGCCGCCGGTTCCGCCGAGACGATCGTGGCCCTCGACATGCCCAAGCGGCGGGCCTTCATGCACCTCGACACCGTGATGACGATGGTCGACGGCGACACCTTCACCCAGTACGCGGGCCTCGGCATGCTCCGCTCGTACACCATCGAGCCGGGCGTCGGCGAGAAGGAGCTGAAGGTCACCGACCATCCGCCGGAGCACATGCACCGCGCGATCGCCGCCGCCCTCGGCCTGGACAGGATCCGTGTGCTGACCGCCACCCAGGACGTGCACGCGGCCGAGCGCGAGCAGTGGGACGACGGCTGCAACGTCCTCGCCGTCGAACCGGGGGTCGTGGTCGCCTACGAGCGGAATTCCACCACCAACACCCACCTGCGCAAACAGGGCATCGAGGTGATAGAGATCCCGGGGAGCGAGCTGGGCCGCGGCCGGGGCGGGCCGCGGTGCATGAGCTGCCCGGTCGAACGTGATCCGGTCTAGGAGGCAGCCCCGGCCCCGAGAAGCTCGTATAGGCATGCTGTCTTTCGTATAGTATTCCAGCAGTCTGTGTCCCCCGTATCCCTGGAGCGCCCCATGGCGACTGTCCCGACCGCCCTCGCGGGCCGCCATCTGCTCAAAGAGCTGGACTTCACTGCGGAGGAGTTCCGCGGACTGGTCGAGCTGGCCGCCGACCTCAAGGCCGCCAAGAAGGGCGGGATCGAGCCCCGGTACCTCCAGGGCCGGAACATCGCGTTGATCTTCGAGAAGACCTCCACCCGCACCCGCTGCGCGTTCGAGGTCGCGGCCGCCGACCAGGGCGCCTCGACCACGTACCTCGACCCCTTCGGCTCCCAGATCGGGCACAAGGAGTCGGTCAAGGACACCGCGCGGGTGCTGGGCCGGATGTACGACGCCATCGAGTACCGGGGTGACAGCCAGCAGAAGGTGGAGGAGCTGGCGGCGCACGCGGGTGTCCCCGTCTACAACGGGCTCACCGACGACTGGCATCCCACCCAGATGCTCGCCGACGTGCTGACCATGACCGAGCACTGCGCCAAGCCGCTGCACGAGGTCTCCTTCGCCTACCTCGGTGACGCCCGCTTCAACATGGGCAACTCCTACCTGGTCACCGGCGCCCTGCTCGGCATGGACGTGCGGCTGGTCGCACCGAAGGAGTACTGGCCGGCCGAGGAGATCGTCGACCGGGCCCGCGCGCTCGCCGAGGCCAGCGGTGCCCGCATCACGCTCACCGAGACCGTGGACGAGGGCGTCCGCGGCGCCGACTTCGTCGCCACGGACGTCTGGGTCTCCATGGGCGAGCCGAAGGAGGTCTGGGCCGAGCGCATCACGGCCCTCACGCCGTACGCGGTGACCATGGACGTCCTGCGCGCCACCGGCAACCCGGACGTGAAGTTCCTGCACTGCCTCCCGGCCTTCCACGACCTCGGCACCAGGGTCGGCCAGGAGATCCACGCGGCCTACGGCCTGGAGTACCTGGAGGTCTCCGACGAGGTCTTCGAGTCGGCCCACTCGGTCGTCTTCGACGAGGCGGAGAACCGGATGCACACCATCAAGGCGGTCATGGTGGCGACCCTGGCCTGAAAACGGGCCGCGCACCGACGCTCACCCCGACCGGCGCCCGGCCTGAACGGGCCCCGGGCCGGCCCTCACGCCGACCGGCGCCGTTGAGCCGGTACCGCGGCCAGCCGGAACCAGACCGCCTTGCCGGACTCGGTCGGCCGGTGCCCGCAGGAGGAGCTCAGGGTGCGGATCAGTAGCAGCCCCCGCCCGTGCTCCTGCCAGGGGTCGGGCGGACCGCCGAGCGGACAGGTGAGGTCACCGGGCGGGGAGGGGTCGGTGTCGTGCACCTCCACCTGGCAGCCCGACGGCATCAGCTCCACGACCAGCTCTATCGGCGTCTCGCCCGTGGTGTGCTCCACGGCGTTCGCCACCAGCTCGGCCGTCAGCAGCTCCGCGGTGTCGCAGTCCGCCCCGTGCTCCAGCTCGGCCAGCGCCGTACGGACCAGGGCGCGGGCCACGGGCACCGCCGCTGTGGTGTGCGGCAGCGCGATGCGCCACGAGGCGGGGGCGGAGGGGAGTTCGTACAAGGCGGGTCCGTTCATGGAGCAGGAGATCCTGCTTTCAACCTGATGAATGGTACGGCGCCGCTCTTCGCAGACGTCCGAGGGGCACCGTCGGAGGCGCCCTTGCCTCCATGCCGGACGGCTTACCCAGGTGAACGCGCCGCCGCGCACCGCTGCTCCCGCCGTTACGCCGGTGTGGACGATCTGTGACGAATGTGACCGGGCCGGGTCGCGCCTGGCCCTCACCGAAGTCCTACCCGTACGGTCTATCGCGCACTCATGACGACAGTCACGGATGAGTGATAGCTTCGAGGGGTAGAGCTCAGTGAGGCAGTGCCCGCCCGAGGAGGCCGCACGTCATGAGTCCCTTCACCGGCTCCGCCGCCCGCACCCCCGGCTGGGAGCATCTGCGCGTCGACGTCGCCGACGGCGTCGCGACCGTCACCCTGGCCCGGCCCGAGAAACTCAACGCGCTCACCTTCGGCGCCTACGCCGATCTGCGCGACCTGCTCGCGGAGCTGTCCCGGGAGCGGTCCGTACGGGCCCTGGTGCTGGCCGGCGAGGGCCGCGGCTTCTGCTCCGGCGGCGACGTCGACGAGATCATCGGCGCCACCCTCGGCATGGACACCGCCCGGCTACTGGACTTCAACCGGATGACCGGGCAGGTGGTCCGCGCCGTCCGGGAGTGCCCGTTCCCGGTGATCGCGTCGCTGCACGGCGTGGCGGCGGGTGCCGGAGCTGTCCTCGCCCTGGCCGCGGACTTCCGCGTCGCCGACCCGACGACCCGCTTCGCCTTCCTCTTCACCCGCGTCGGCCTCTCCGGCGGTGACATGGGCGCGGCCTACCTCCTGCCCCGGGTCGTCGGCCTGGGCCACGCGACCCGCCTGCTGATGCTGGGCGACCCCGTCCGCGCCCTGGAGGCCGAGCGCATCGGCCTGATCAGCGAACTGACGGAGGAGGGCCGGGCGGACGAGACGTCCCGGCAACTGGCCCACCGCCTGGCAGAAGGCCCGGCCTTGGCGTACGCCCAGACCAAGGCACTCCTGACGGCTGAGCTGGACATGCCCTTGGCGGCCTCGATCGAACTCGACGCCTCGACCCAGGCCCTGCTGATGACGGGAGAGGACTACGCCGAGTTCCACGCGGCGTTCACGGAGAAGCGCCCCCCGAAATGGAGCGGACGATAGTGGACGCCCCCACAGGGGCGCGGGAAACTGCGCGACAGGCCGCAACGCACCCGCGCCCGCACCACGACACGAGCCACCCCCTGCGCGTCGCGATCGTCGGCGGCGGCCCCGGCGGCCTCTACGCCGCCGCCCTCCTCAAACGCCTCGACCCGAACCGGCACATCACCGTCTGGGAACGCAACGCCCCCGACGACACCTTCGGCTTCGGCGTCGTCCTCTCCGACGAAACCCTCGGCGGCATCGAACACGCCGACCCGGAGGTCTACCAGGCCCTCCAGCAGCACTTCACCCGCTGGGACGACATCGACATCGTCCACCGCGGCAGCCGGCACACCTCCGGCGGACACGGTTTCGCGGCCCTGGGCCGCAAGCGGCTGCTCGAAATCCTCCACACCCGCTGCCGCGACCTCGGCGTCGACCTGCGCTTCCACACCGAGGCCCCGGACGACCTCCCGCACACCCACGACCTGGTCATCGCCGCCGACGGTGTCCACAGCACCACCCGCGAGACCCATGCGGACGTCTTCCGCCCCCGGGTGACGTCCCACCGCTGCCGCTACATCTGGCTCGCCGCCGACTTCCCCTTCGACTCCTTCCGCTTCGAGATCGCCGAGACCGAACACGGCGTCATGCAGCTCCACGGCTACCCCTACGCCCCGGACGCCTCGACGGTGATCGTCGAGATGCGCGAAGAGGTCTGGCACGCCGCCGGTTTCGACGAGCTGGGCACGGCGGAGTCGATCGAGCGCTGCGCCAAGATCTTCGCGGAGGCGCTCCGCGGTCGCCCCCTGCAGTCGAACAACTCCACGTGGACGACGTTCCGCACGGTGGTCAACGACCGCTGGTCGCACGGCAATCTCGTCCTCCTCGGGGACGCCGCCCACACCGCCCACTTCTCCATCGGCTCCGGCACCAAGCTCGCCGTGGAGGACGCGCTGGCCCTGGCCGCATGCCTGGAGGAGCAGGGCTCGCTGTCCGAGGCCCTGGCCGCCTACGAGACGGAGCGGCGCCCCGTCGTCGCCTCCACGCAGCGCGCGGCCCGGGCCAGCCTGGAGTGGTTCGAGAACCTCCCCCTGTACGTGGACCAGCCGCCCCGCCAGTTCGCCTTCAACCTGCTCACCCGCAGCCGCCGCGTCACGCACGACAACCTGCGGCTGCGCGACGCCCGCTTCACGCAGCGGGTGGAGCGCGAGTTCGGCTGCCCGCCCGGCACGCCCCCGATGTTCACGCCGTTCCGGCTGCGCGGACTGACCCTGCGCAACCGGGTCGTCGTCTCGCCCATGGACATGTACTCGGCGGTCGACGGCGTCCCGGGCGACTTCCACCTCGTCCACCTGGGCGCCCGGGCGCTGGGCGGGGCCGGGCTGGTGATGACCGAGATGGTGTGCGTCAGCGAGCAGGGCCGGATCACGCCCGGCTGCGCCGGCCTCTACACCGGCCGGCAGGCCGAGGCCTGGAAGCGGATCACGAACTTCGTGCACGCCCAGGCACCCGGCACCGCCATCGGCGTGCAGCTCGGCCACAGCGGCCGCAAGGGCTCCACGAAACTGATGTGGGAGGGCATGGACGAGCCGCTGGAGGAGGGCAACTGGCCGCTCGTGGCTCCCTCCGCGCTGCCGTACAAGGAGTTCAGCCAGACGCCGCGTGAGCTGTCCCGTGCCCAGCTGACCGACGTCCGGGAGCAGTTCACGGCGTCCGCGGTGCGCGCCGCCCGGGCCGGCTTCGACCTGCTGGAACTGCACTGCGCGCACGGCTACCTGCTGTCCGGCTTCCTCTCCCCGCTGACGAACCGGCGCACCGACGCCTACGGCGGCTCCCTGGAGAAGCGGCTGCGCTTCCCGCTGGAGGTCTTCGACGCCGTACGGAACGTGTGGCCGGGGGAGCGGCCCATGACCGTCCGCATCTCCGCCGCCGACTGGGCCGAGGGCGGGACGACCCCGGAGGAGGCCGTCGAGATCGCCCGGGCCTTCGCCGCGCACGGCGCGGACGCGATCGACGTGTCGACGGGCCAGGTCGTGGCCGACGAGCGGCCGGAGTTCGGGCGGTCGTACCAGACGCCGTTCGCGGACCGGATCCGCCACACCACCGGCGTCCCGGTGATCGCGGTCGGCGCGATCTCCTCCTGGGACGACGTCAACTCCCTGATCCTGGCGGGCCGCACCGACCTCTGCGCCCTCGCCCGCCCCCACCTCTACGACCCCCACTGGACCCTGCACGCGGCGGCCGAGCAGGGCTACTCGGGGCCGGGCGCGCCCTGGCCGGCCCCGTACCGCGCGGGCAGCCGGCGCCCCCAGACGGGCCGCCTGGACGCCCCGAAGCCGCGACTGGATCTCGGAGGCGGTGACGCCCGCGGACGTTAGGATCCGTGGCATGCCCCTGACGCTGGACGACGTGGACCGGTTCGAAGCCTCCCGACCTCGCCTGGAGGCCGTGGCCTACCGGATGCTCGGGTCGGCGAGTGAGGCCGAGGACGCCGTCCAGGAGACGTTCCTGCGCTGGCAGGCCGCCGACACCGGCCGCATCGAGGTCCCCGAGGCCTGGCTGACGAAGGTGCTCACCAACCTGTGCCTCAACCAGCTCACCTCGGCCCGTGCCCGGCGTGAGACCTACGTGGGGCAGTGGCTGCCCGAGCCGCTGCTCGCCGGGGACCCGATGCTGGGGCCGGCCGACACCGCCGAGCAGCGCGAGTCGGTCTCGTACGCGGTGCTCGTCCTGCTGGCGCGCCTCTCCCCGAACGAGCGGGCCGTGTACGTCCTGCGCGAGGCCTTCGACTATCCGCACCGGGAGATCGCGGAGATCCTCGACATCACCGAGGCCTCCAGCCAGCAGATCTTCCACCGCGCGAAGAAGCACGTCGCGGACGGCAGGGCCCGTACCCGCACCGAGATCGACGAGGCCGCCGCCCGGCGGATCATCGGCGAGTTCCTCGCTGCCGCCTCCAGCGGCAAGACCGAGCCGCTCGTGCAGCTGCTCACCGGGGACGCCGTCGCGGTCGGCGACGGCGGCGGGAAGGTCCCCGCGCGCGCCCGGGCGTTCGAGGGAGCCCTCGCGGTCGCGAAGTTCATGCGGGGTCTGTTCAAGCCCAGCGCGGCCAAGCGTGCCCTGGTCGGCGGCTCGCCCGACGTGTACGCCTGGAGCGCCAACGGCGACCCCGCCCTCGTGGTGGTCCTCGACGGCCGGGTCATCGGCGTCATGTGCCTGGAGGTCGCCGACGACGGCATCATGGCGTTCCGCAACCAGGTCAATCCCGACAAGCTCGAACGCGCGACCCGCCTGTGGGCCGCGGACGACCGCGGAGAGCCCCTGCTCAGGGTCTTCTGACCCGACTCACCGCCATGTGACGTGGATCACATCGCGCTCCTGTCAGGAAACGGCGGGCCGCCCGGTTCAAGAGGCGAAACCCGCTGAAGACAGCCGTCATGACAGGAGCCACGCCATGCAGCACCGCATCGTCGTCCTCGGAGCCGGCTACACCGGAGCCACCGCCGCCGGGCGCCTCGCCCGGCGACTGCACCGAGAAGACGTCGCCATCACCCTGGTCAACGCCGAGCCCGACTTCGTCGAGCGCGTCCGGATGCATCAGCTCGCAGCCGGCCAGGACCTCGCGCCCCGGCCCTTCGACGAGATGTTCGAGGGCACCGGCGTCGCGCTGAAGCAGGGGAAGGTCACCGCCGTCGACGTGGACCGCAGGACCGTCACCGTCGCTGCCCCGGACAGCGCGGAAGGGCGGGAGGACGAGGTCCTGCCGTACGACACGCTCGTGTACGCCCTCGGCAGCGGCTGGAATGACCAGGGCGTGCCCGGCAGCGCCGAGCACGCCCACGACATCGCCGGCCGCCCCGGAGCGCTCCGGCTGCGCGAGCGCCTTTCCGGCCTGGCCGCCGGGGAGTCCGTGGTCGTGGTCGGCGGCGGCCTCACCGGGGTGGAGGCGGCGACCGAGATCGCCGAGGCCCGGCCGGACCTCGACGTCGCCCTGGCCGTCCGCGGCGGATTCGGCGACTGGCTCTCGCCCAAGGGCGGCGCGCACCTGCGCAAGACCTTCGACCGGCTCGGCATCACCGTCCACGAGCACACCGCTGTCACCGCCGTCGACGCCGACCGCGTCACCACCGCCGACGGCACGGCCCTCCCGGCCGCGGTCACCGTGTGGACCACGGGCTTCGCCGTCCACCCGATCGCCCGGGCCACCACCCTGGAGGTCTCCGGCACCGGGCAGATCGTGGTCGACCGGACCATGCGCTCCGTGTCGCACCCGGACGTGTACGCCGTCGGCGACGCGGCCCTGGCGATGGGCCCGGGAAACAAGCCGCTGCGGATGTCGTGCGCCTCGGGCGTCCCCACCGCCTGGCAGGCCGCCGACGCCATCGCGGCCCGGCTGACCGGCGGCAAGGTCCCGAACGTGCCGGTGCGCTACTTCAACCAGTGCATCTCGCTGGGCCGCAAGGACGGCCTGATCCAGTACGTCACCGCCGACGACCGTGCGAAGTCCGCGGCCCTGACCGGCCGGCTCGCCGCCCTCTACAAGGAGATCATCTGCAAGGGCGCGGCCTGGGGTGTCGCCCACCCGACGGTGCTGCCGGTGCGGCGCCGCCGCGTCGTGCGGGAGACCGCCGTCGTCCCGGAGGGCGCGCCCGTCAGGACGGCGGCCTGACCCGTGGGGACGCCGGCCGTCTCAGACCGGGTAGGCGTGGGTCTGCACCGCCTTCACGGTGGCCCAGACCTCCGCGCCCGGGTGCAGGCCGAGTTCGGCCGCGGCGACCGTCGTCAGGTCGGCGGCGAGGGGCAGTTCACCGGTGAGGTCGGCCCGGATCTGGTCGCCGTGGGTCTCCAGACCGGCCACCTCGCAGCGCCACAGGTTGCGGGCGCTGGAGCCGGTGGGCCGCTCGCGGTGCAGGGTGACCGCGCTCGGCGGGAACGCCACGTGGACCGGGCCGGACAAAACCTCGGTGGTGGTGAGGGCCGGGCCGTCGGCGAGCCGTACGGTGTGCCCGTCGGCCTCGCCCCGGTAGAGGTTCAGGCCGACCAGCCGGGCGATGTAGTCCGTGCGGGGGTGACGGGCGATGTCGGCCGGGGTGCCCTCCTGGACGACCCGGCCGTGCTCCACGACCACCAGCCGGTCGGCCAGCACCATGGCGTCGAGCGGATCATGGGTGACGAGCACGGCCACCGCCTCGAAGTCGGCCAGATGGCGCCGAAGCCCGGCGCGCACCTCCAGGCGGGTACGGGCGTCCAGGGCCGCCAGCGGCTCGTCGAGCAGCAGCAGCCGGGGCCGGGTCGCCAGGGCGCGGGCGAGGGCGACGCGCTGGGCCTGCCCGCCGGAGAGCCTGCGCGGCCTGGCAGCGGCGTGCTCCGTGAGGCCCAGCCGGTCGAGCCACTCCGCGGCCTGCGCACGGGCCTCGGCCTTGGTCGCGCCCTGGCAGCGGGGGCCGAAGGCGACATTGTCGAGGGCCGTGAGGTGGGGGAAGAGCAGGTAGTCCTGGAAGACGACCCCGACCGGCCGGGCCTCCGGCGGTGTACGGTCCAGCTCTGTGCCGTCCAGCCGCAGATGGCCGTCGGTGAGTGGGGTCAGACCGGCCAGCGCCCGCAACGCCGTGGTCTTGCCGGCGCCGTTCGGCCCGAGCAGGGCGACGACCTCGCCGGGTGCGACGGTCAGCGCCACGTCGAGGCGGAAGCCGCCGCGGTCCACGACGAGGCGGGCGTCGAGCCCGTCACCGGCGGTACGGGTGTGCGCGTCCTGCTCGTGGGTCTCGGTCATCCGGCACGCATCCAGTGGGTCTCGGTCATCCGGCACGCAGCCAGCGGTCGCGCAACCCCGCCAGCACCGCGATCGACACGGCCAGCAGCACCAGGCTGAGGGCGATCGCGGCCTCCGGGTCGCTCTGCAGGGCCAGGTAGACGGCCAGGGGCATCGTCTGGGTGCGGCCGGGGAAGTTGCCGGCGAAGGTGATCGTCGCACCGAACTCGCCGAGCGCACGCGCCCAGGCGAGAACCGCGCCCGCGGCGATGCCCGGCGCGATCAGCGGCAATGTGACCCGGCGGAACGCCGTGAAGCGGGACGCGCCCAAAGTGGTGGCCGCCTCCTCGTAGCGCGGGTCGGCGGCCCGCAGGGTGCCCTCGACACTGATGACGAGGAACGGCATCGCCACGAACGCCTCCGCGATCACGACCCCGGTCGTGGTGAAGGGCAGCGTGATCCCGAACCACGCGTCCAGCCACCGCCCGACGATGCCGTTGCGGCCGAGCGCCATCAGCAGCGCGACACCGCCGACGACCGGCGGCAGGACGAGCGGCAGGGTGACGAGGGCACGCACCAGGCCGCGGCCGGGGAAGTCGACGCGAGCCAGCAGCCACGCCAGCGGCACGCCGAGGACCAGGCTCACCGCGGTCGCCGCCGTGGCGCACAGCAGGGACAGCCTGAGGGCCTGCCACACCTCCGGACTGGTCAGCTGCTCGGGCAGGCCCTGCCACGGGGCCCGGGCGAGCAGGGCGACCAGCGGCACCATCAGGAAGGCCAGGCCGAGCAGCGCGGGGACCAGCAGGGGCAGCGGCACGCCCGTGCGGACACTCCGGCGCCGCGGACCGCCCCGGAGGGTGTCGGCCGCGGTGCGGGACTTGTCGAGCGGGGACGTCACGGCTTGAGGAATCCCGCTCCGCTCAGGACCTTCTGCCCCTCGGCGGACCGCACCAGGGCGATGAACGCGTTGGCGGCCTCGGCGTTCCGCGCGTCCTTGAGCAGGGCGATCGGGTAGTCGTTGACGGCGTCGGCGGACTCGGGGAACTCCACGCCCTCCACCTTGTCACCCGCCGCGCGCACATCGGTCTGGTAGACGACGGCGGCGTCGGCCTCCCTCAGCTCGACCTTGGTCAGCGCGGCCTTGACGTCCTGCTCGTAGGAGACGGGCGTGAGCTTCAGCCTGCTCGCGTCCAGGGCCTTCTGGGCGGCGGCGCCGCACGGCACCTCCTTGTCGCAGAGCACGACCTTCAGGTCCGGCCCGGTGAGGTCCCTGAGGCTGGTGACCTTGTGCGGGTTGCCCGGCAGGGTGGCGATCTCCAGCTTGTTGCGGACGAAGGTCGCGGGCGTCCCCGAGGCGTCACCGGCGCCCGTGACGATCTTCATCGTCTTGGGGCTGGCCGCGGCGAAGACGTCGGCCGGGGCGCCACCGGTGATGCTCGCGGCGAGGGAGTCGCTGCCGCCGAAACTGAAGGTGACCTCGGTGCCGGGGTGCTCCTTCTCGAACTGCTTGCCCAGCGTCGTGAAGCTCTCCTTCAGCGAGGCCGCGGCGAACACGGTCACCTCGCCGGAGAGCCTGCCCGGCCCTGAGGGGTCCGGCTTCGCCGAGGAGTCCGAGTCGGACGAGCAGGCACTCAGCCCCAGCAGGGCGGCGGCTCCCACCGCGGCCACCTGGAGCGGGCGGCGGGGCGGGCGCACGGTACGGGTCGGCACGGGTCTTCTCCCTCGGGTGAGTATGCGCCGATGATAATGCCGCAGATGCAAGGGGAAAGGTCCCTGTGGGTTCGCATGAGCCGGGACTGTGATCTCCAGGGGTGGCATGTGCGTTCGTACGGAGGTGTGGGCCGGGGCTCTGGAGGAGCAGGTCGGGGTGCCTACTCGGTGCGGTCGCGCCGCCAGTGGTGTTCGAGGGCCCAGCGGCCGAGGAGTGCCCCGCCGTAGACGACGTAGCCCACGCCGATGAGCCAGGACTCCACGACCAGGACGACGCCCATCGCCCCGTAGCTGATCGCGTTGGTGACGATGAGGGGGGTGAAGACGAAGTAGGAGAACATGCGCAGCCCGCCCAGCCCCAGCATGGTGGCCAGTGCACCCGGGAGCAGATCACGCCAGCGGACCTGCCCGCCCAGCAGGAAGCGTTGCCCCCACCAGAAGAACAGCACACCGGACGCCGAGCTCAGCGCGATCCGCTCCGGCCCCGAGACGAGGCTGCGTGTCTGCACCTCCTGGTACAGGTACGCGGTCATCGCGATCATCCACACCGCCTGCCGCCAGACGCGGTGCCACGGCCCCGAGGGCAGGCCCCAGATCCGCTCGTAACCGTTCTGCACGCTCCCGCCGAAGGCGATGCCGAAGACGGCGAGCGCCACACCGCCGAGCGCGCTCGTGGTGCCGATGACCTTGCGCGGCGGGCTGATGATGTCCGTGAGCACCCGCGCGGACCGCCCCGACAGCCCCATGCCGTCGGCCAGCCACGAGGCGAAGCCGCCGCGTCCCAGGGGGTCGGCGGCGGCGACCACGATCAGCAGCGGCGCCAGCGTCACCAGCGCGAGCGTGGCGAACCCGGTGGCCCGGTGCATCAACTCCACCTCACGGCCCCGCCGGACGAGGGTATGGGCACCGGCCCGCTCCCACCCGCCGTGCACCGAACGCCCCAGCCGCCTCACGTCAGCCGACCCGCTTGAACGCCCGCCGCTCTCGGGACCCGACCCGCACGAATCCCCGTCGCGCCCGGAGTCCGATCCATCCGGACGTCCGCCGCGCCCGGAATCCGACCCGCGCGAACGCCCGCCGCTTCCGGGAACCGCCCCGTGCGAACGCCCGTCGCTCTCGGTGGTGTGGTGACGGTCATGCCTCGGCCCGCCTCCCGCTCCGTGCTCCGTCCGCTCGCGGACATCGTTGACCGTTCGGCGGCGGGGCAAACGCCGCAAACCGGGCGGCACCCGCCGGATCAGAGTCCGACGAACTCCGCCCCCGCGTCCCGCAGCCGCTCGTGCAGCCCCCGGAACACCGCCGACGAGCGGGCCCCCGGCCAGTCCGCGGGAAGCAGCTCGGACGGCAGGCCCGGGTCGGTGTAGGGGAGGTGACGCCAGGAGTCCAGGGCCAGCAGGTAGTCCCGGTAGGCCTCCTCGGCCGGGGTGTCCTCCCGCTTCTCCCAGTCGTGCAGGACGCGCGCGTGGCGGTCGAGGAACGCCTCGTGCTCCTTGGCGATGGCCGCCAGGTCCCACCACCGGGCGACGGCCTCTGCGGTCGGGGCGAAGCCCAGGTGGTCACCGCGGAAGAAATCGACGTACCCGTCCAGCCGCAGCCGCTGCAGCGTGTGCCGTGTCTCCTCGTACAGCCGCGCGGGCGCGATCCACACCCCCGGAGCGGCCGTGCCGAAGCCGAGCCCGGCCAGCCGGGAGCGCAGCACGTGCCGCTTCTGCCGCTCCGACTCCGGCACCGAGAACACCGCGAGCACCCAGCCCTCGTCCTCGGGCGGGGCGGCGGCATAGATGCGGCGGTCACCGTCGTCGAGCAACTGACGGGCGTCCGGGGACAGTTCGTAACCGGCCGCGCCCTGTGCGGTGCGGGCCGGTACGAGCAGTCCGCGTCTCTTCAGCCGCGACACCGAGGAGCGTACGGACGGGGCGTCCACGCCGGCGGCGGCCAGGAGCCGGATCAGTTCGGCCACCGGCACGGGGCCCGGCACGAAGCGGCCGTACGCGCCGTAGAGCGTGACGATGAGAGACCGTGGTGCATGCTGGTCGGACACGTTGATCATCTTAGGTCGTACGGATCATTCGCGGTCGCGTTCCGGTACCCCCGGTGCACGCAGTCTGAACCGCTGGAGCTTGCCGGTGGCCGTGCGCGGCAGCGCGTCCAGGAAGACGATCTCCCGCGGGCACTTGTAGGGCGCCAGTTCGCCCTTCACGAAGGCACGCAGCGCCTCGGCGTCGCGCCGCGCGCCCTCCTTGAGGACGGCGAAGGCCAGCACGACCTGACCGCGGGCCTCGTCGGGCCGGCCCACGACCGCCGCCTCCACCACGTCCGGGTGCCGCAGCAGCGCGTCCTCAACCTCGGGGCCGGCGATGTTGTACCCGGCCGAGATGATCATGTCGTCGGCGCGGGCGACATAGCGGAAGTAGCCGTCGGGGTCGCGGACGTAGGTGTCGCCGGTGACGTTCCAGCCGCCGCGCACGTAGTCCCGCTGCCGCGGGTCGGCGAGGTACCGGCAGCCGACCGGCCCGCGTACGGCGAGCAGCCCCGGCTGTCCGTCGGGTACGGGTTCGCCGTCCTCGTCCTGCACGCGCGCGTGCCAGCCCGGCACCGGAACGCCCGTGGTCCCCGGGCGGATCCGCTCGTCGGCGGCGGAGATGAAGATGTGCAGCAGCTCGGTGGCGCCGATGCCGTTGATGACGCGCAGACCCGTGCGCTCGTGCCAGGCCTGCCAGGTCGCCGCGGGCAGGTTCTCGCCGGCCGAGACGCAGCGGCGCAGGGAGGACAGGTCGTGCCCGTCGAGCTCGTCGAGCATCGCACGGTACGCCGTCGGGGCGGTGAACAGCACGGAGACCCGGTGCCGGGCGATGGCGGGCAGCAGCTGCCGGGGGCCTGCCTGTTCGAGGAGCAGTGCGCTCGCTCCGGCCCGCAGCGGGAAGACCACCAGTCCGCCGAGGCCGAAGGTGAAGCCCAGTGGGGGGCTGCCCGTGAACACGTCGTCGGGGACGGGCTTCAGGACGTGCCGCGAGAAGGTGTCGGCGATCGCCAGGACGTCCCGGTGGAGGTGCATGCAGCCCTTGGGGCGGCCGGTGGTGCCCGAGGTGAAGGCGATCAGTGCCACGTCGTCGGCCGCCGTCGCCACGGCCTCGTACGGGGTTCCGGGCGCCGGGCGTCTGAGGAGGTCGTCCGGGGCGTCCCCGCCGTAGGCCGTGATCCGCAGGCCCGGGACCTCGGCCTTGGCGAGGTCGTCGACGGCCCGGATGTCGCACAGGGCGTGCCGCACCCGGGCGATCTCGCACATCGTGCTCAGTTCGTGCGGGCGCTGCTGGGCGAGCACCGTGACCGCCACGGCCCCCGCCTTCAGCACCGCCAGCCAGCAGGCCGCGAGCCAGGGGGTGGTGGGGCCGCGCAGCAGCACCCGGTTGCCGGGGACGACGCCGAGTTCGCCGGTGAGCAGATGGGCGATGCGGTCCACCCGGGTGCGCAGGTCGCCGTACGTCCACGGCTCGCCGGCGTTGGTGAGGAAGGCCGGGCGCTCGTCGGGCGGGCCGTGCAGCAGTTCGGCGGCGCAGTTGAGCCGTTCGGGGTAGTGCAGCTCCGGCAAGTCGAAGCGGAGCTCGGGCCATTGGTCCGGGGGTGGGAGATGGTCCCGGGCGAAGGTGTCGACGTGGGCCGTGCCCCGTGGATTCATACGGTTCGCCCCCTATGGCGTGGTGGGCTCGCCCCTGGAGCGTATCGTGTTGGTGACGACAGTCAACGGTCCGCGATAGCCTCGGAGTGGCCCGGCCGGAACGCAGGGTGGCGGAGAAGGGACCGGCGAATGACCGCATTCTCGCTCGAACCGGTACAACTCGCCTGGTGTGCGGAACTGCGCGCCCTGGCAGCGGAGCGGCTCGGCCCGCTGGCCGACAAGGGGGAAACGGGGCGGGTGAACCGCGCGCTCGTCGCCGAACTCGGCAGCCTCGGACTGCTCGGACGCCTGTTCACCTCGGGCGCGCTCGACCTGTGCCTGATGCGGGAGTCCCTGGCCTACGCCTGCACGGAGGCCGAGACGGCCCTGGCCCTCCAGGGCCTCGGCGCCCACCCGGTCCACGCGTACGGCACCCGGGCCCAACGCGACCGGTGGCTCCCCGGGGTGACAGCGGGCACGGCGATCGCGGCCTTCGCCCTGAGCGAGCCGGGCGCGGGCTCGGACGCGGCGGCGCTGGAGCTCCGGGCGGAGGCGGACGCCGCCGCACAGGACGACCGGGCATCGGACGCCCCACCGTCCGCCGCCGATCCGGCACTCACCGCCGCCCCCGACGGCCCCGCACGCTGGCGGCTCAGCGGGGAGAAGTGCTGGATCTCCAACGCCCCCGAGGCCGACTTCTACACGGTCTTCGCCCGCACCACCCCGGGCGCCGGGGCCCGGGGCGTCACCGCCTTCCTCGTGCCCGCCGACCGTCCGGGCCTGACCGGCCGCGGTCTCGACATGCTCTCGCCGCACCCGATCGGAGCCCTCGACTTCGACGCCGTACCGGTGACGGCCGACGACGTGCTCGGCGAGACCGACCGGGGCTTCCGGGTCGCCATGGGGACGCTCAACCTGTTCCGGCCCAGCGTCGGCGCGTTCGCGGTCGGCATGGCGCAGGCGGCCCTGGACGCCACCCTCGCCCACACCGCCGGGCGGGACGCCTTCGGCGGCAAGCTCAAGGACCTGCAAACCGTCGCGCACCAGGTCGCCGAGATGGCCGTGCGCACGGAGGCGGCCCGGCTGATGGTCCACGCGGCGGCGTCGGCGTACGACGCGGACGCCCCGGACGTGCCCAGGCGCTCCGCCATGGCGAAACTCCTCGCCACCGAGACCGCGCAGTACGTCGTCGACACGGCCGTCCAGCTGCACGGCGCCCGGGCCCTGCAGCGCGGCCATCTGCTCGAACACCTCTACCGCGAGGTGCGCGCCCCGCGTATCTACGAAGGGGCCAGCGAGGTGCAACGCGGCATCATCGCCAAGGAGTTGTACGCCCGTCAGGAGGCCCGGTGAGCACCGAGCGCGTCAACCCGCCCGAGCTGTCCCCGCCGGCCGGCTTCTCCCACGCCGTGGTGGCCTCCGGGTCGAGGGTGGTGTTCCTCGCGGGCCAGACCGCCCTGGACGCCGACGGCAAGGTGGTCGGCCGTACTCTGCCCGAGCAGTTCGAGCGGGCCCTGACCAACCTGCTGGCCGCCCTCGCGGCGGCCGGCGGCACCCCGTCCGACCTGGCCCGTGTCACCGTCTACGCCACGGATGTCGAGGCGTACCGCGCGCACGCGTCCGAACTGGGCCGTCTGTGGCGCGAGTCGGCCGGCCGGGACTACCCCGCCATGGCGGTCGTCCAGGTCGTCCGGCTGTGGGACAGCGAGGCCATGGTGGAGCTGGACGGCTTCGCGGTCCTGCCGTAGGGCCTCGGGCGGCCCGGGCCGAGGCTCCGGTCAGGCCGCGACGGCCAGGTGGACCGCCGCCATCCGGCGGGGCTGCACCACGCGCCCGTCCGGACGCAGTTCGCCGGTGTCGTCGAAGACGACCGTCCCGTCGCACAGCAGGTTCCAGCCCTGCTCGGGGTGGGCCGCGACGACGTGCGCGGCGGGGGAGTCGGTCGCGGGGCACTGGGGCTGGTGGGCACACATGGCGCACCTCCACGTCGGTAGGGCCATCCGAAGGGTTCGTATGACTCGTACGGACCGACCATCCCGCCGTCCCCCAATGATCGGAACGGCCCGGCGGGAAGCGTGACACGCCCCGGACATACCCGGGACGGTTCCACGACGGCCGGTGCGGACTCGCCACCGCGAAGGGGTGGGGATGACCGGTGCCGACCCACCGGGCCGGTACGAGGGGAAGCCGCAATCCCACCCCTTCGCGAGGTTTCCCTCATGCCTGTGCGACCTCTTCTCGGCACGGCGGCCGGGCCGCGCTGCTCCTGCTCACGGAGGCGGGTGCGGCGCCCGCCCCCCGCCTCCGTCCCCGACCCGACCGGCTCCGTCACGGTCGACGCCGTGGGCATGCGCGCCTGCTGGTGTGCGACGAGGTGACCGCGACGCTCGCCGCCTCCACCGCCGCCGCCCGGGGCGCGTCCGTCGACGACCCCGGAGGGTCAGTGGTCGTCCCAGTGGCCGTCGTGGGCCGCGTGGCGGTGGCCGTCGTGCACGTAGTCCGTGTGGTCGCCGTGCCGCACGGCCTGGTGACCGCAGGTGTCGCCGTGCTCGTGGTCGTGGTTGCGGTGCACCGTGTGGCCGGTGTTCGCGCACTCGTCGGCGTGTCCCTCGTGCATCCGGTGGATGTGGCCGTCGTGGGCGTAGTCGGTGTGGTCGCCGTGGGGGAAGGCGAGATGACCGCAGTCGTCGCCGTGGGTGTGCCCGTGGTCGTCGTGGGTGGCGTGCTCGGCGGTGGTCATGGGGGCTCCTCGCGTGGACGCGTGACCGCTCGCGGGGCTCGCGCCGGGACCGGTGGGGCGATGTCGACGTGGAGCGGTCTCCGCATGCAGTGTCGGAGCATCCGCCCCCGGCCGCACCCGGTGCGGGGCGTGCGAGTGAAGCGCTGCTAGCGCACCGCGACGACCACGCAGCTGTCGCCGTACTGCCACACCGGGCCGGCCTGGGCGAAGCCCGCCTGCCGGAGCAGCTCCACATGGGTGGGGAGGGGGAGCTCCGCGGGGCGGCCGGTGCCGGATGCCGCGCGGCGTCGGCGCTCCGCGAGCAGGTCGGTCAGCTCCGGGTCGTCACGGACCCCGGCCCACCAGGAGTCCCAGTCCTCCTGCGCGAACACGCGCTGCCGGTCGGCCCGGCACCGCCCGACGTGGGCGGCGATCCGGGCGGGGCCCGCCTCGCCCGGCGGGAGGTGGTCGCCGTTGACGAGAACGCCCCCGGGGCGCAGCAGCACGGCCAGCTGCCGGTAGGTGGCGAGCAGGGTGTCGCGGTCGAGGTAGTGCAGGGCCGTGGTGGAGACCGCCGCGTCCAGGGGCCGGTCCAGGTCCAGGGCCCACGTCCAGCCGGGCGCGCCGATCTCGGCGTCGACGTAGCGGGCCGCGTCCGGGTGGTGGGTGCGTCCCAGCTCCAGCAGGAGGGGGTCCCGGTCCACGGCCACGATCTCCGCGTCCGGCAGCCGTCGGACCAGCCGGGCCGCGAGGGAGCCGGGCCCGCAGCCGAGGTCCACGACGAGGGGGCGGGCGGCACACCCCGCCGTGGCGTGCTCGACGACATCGGCGATCACCGTGAACCGCTCCTCGCGGTCGACGGCGTACCGCTGCTGCTGGAGCTCCCAGCGCTCCACCCATCGCTCCGCCGTCGCCAGACTCAGCCCCATCCGGTCGCGCCACCTCGCCGTATCGCCCTGACTCCTGCCGGGCCGAGCCTACAGGTGGAAACGGTTCCCATTACGCGTAGTGGACCGTGTCATGGAAGTGAGGCGAGAACCGACAGCAGCCGGTCGATCTCCTCAACGGTGTTGTACACATGCAGACTCACCCGCACCGAACCGGTCTTCTCGCCCGCGTCCCCCTGGCAGTGATGGTCGGAGCGGACCATGAAGCCGTGGCTGAACAGGATGAACCCCAGATCGCCCGAGTCGATGGCACGGTGCCGCAGGGTCACGATGCCCAGGCGGCGCTGCACGGCCGTGTCCGCGGCCAGGCTGAGCGGGCAGCCGAGGATCTCATAGGCGTCCAGCCGGCGCAGTCCCTCCGTGAGCCGGGTCGCGAGGTCGGCCGTCCAGCGCTCGATCCGGTCGAGGCCGGCCCCCTCCAGCCAGTCCAGCGCCGCTTCCAGCGAGACGATGCCCACCGTGTTCGGGGTGCCGCTCCAGCCCCCGGGCACGAACGCCGGCCCCCGCGCCTGCCGGGCCCACACCGCCCCGGAACCGGGCAGGGCCAGCGCCTTGTGCCCGGAGAACACGACGAAGTCCACGTCCAACTCGGCCACCGAGAAGGGCAGATGGCCGACGCTCTGCGCCGCGTCCAGGCAGATGACCGCCTCCGGTCCGACGGCCTCGCGGATCCGCCGCACATTCATGTCGCCGCCGTACACGTGGTGCACATGGGTGGTGGCGACGAACCGGGTGCGCGCGCTCGCCCGTTCGGCCAGCACCCGGTGGTCGTAGTCCCCGGAGCCGCTCTGGTACGGCATCGGCACCAGCCGGATGCGCACGCCCTCGCGGGCCAGCAGCCGCTGGGCCTCCCGCCACGGCGCGATGTTGGCCTGGTGGTCGGCGTCCGGGACGACGATCTCGTCCCCGTCGCGCAGGAAGCCCGGCAGCCAGTCACGGGCGACGGTCCGCAGCCCCTCGGTGGTGCCGCCCGTGAAGTGGACGGCGGAGCTTTCCGGCCGGGGGTCGCCGAGGAACCGTGCGACGCGCTCACGGGTCCGCTCGACCAGCTCCGTGGTCCGGTTGGCCCAGGTGTAGGTGCCGCGCGCGGCGTTGGCGTTGGACGTGGTCAGGTACGACTGCACGGCGTCCAGCACGGCCCGCGGTTTCTGCGCCGTGGCCGCGCTGTCGAGGTACGCCAGCTCGGGGTGCCCGGTGACGATGGGGAACTGGGCGCGCAGCGCCCGCTGCCACGCGTGCCCATCCTCGGGCGGGATCGGTTCCTGGGGCGGTATCGGTGCGGTCATGCCGTTCAGTCCCGCACCAGGGGCGCGCCCGCGTCCCGCCAGGCGATGATGCCCCCGGCCAGGCTGCGCACGTCCGGGTGGCCCATCCGCGTCAGCAGCGCCGCGTAGCGCGCCGACTGCTCGCCGACCGGACAGGCCAGCAGCACCGGCCGGCTCCGGCTGAACGGAAGTCCGCCCCGGACGAGTTCGGCGAACAGCTCGTCGACGATGTTGACCGACCCGTCGATGTGCAGCGCCGCATACGCGTAAGGGCTGCGCAGGTCCACCACGAGCGGCCCGTCGGTGTCGATCCAGCGCCGGGCCTCGGCCACGGTGACCGACGGCGCCCCGCGGACCTCGGCGTCGGTCACGTCGGCCGGCGCGTTCTTCCGCGGCGGCCGGCCCAGCAGATCGGGGCGCCGCTGCCGGACGTAGCTCAGATAGCTCTCCACCCGGTCGCAGACGATGAACACCGCCGTCCGCCGCTCGGCCGACTCCTCGTCGACGGCGCGCAGGTGACGGACCGCGCCGAAGTAGGCGGCCCCGCCGGTGGGCCCGCAGAGGATGCCGCAGCGGCGGTTCAGGGTCAGCATCCCCTCGATCGCCTCGTCGGAGCCGACCGTCTCCATCGTGTCGTACGTCTCCGGGTCGAACAGGCCGACCTCCTGCACCTCGTCGATGGTGCGGATCCCCGGGATGAAGTCGGACTTGGCCGAGACCAGCCCGACCACCCGTACCGACGGATCCTCCTCGCGCAGGGCGCGCGCCACACCCGTGGACGAACCGGCGGTGCCCACACAGGCGACGAACCAGTCCGGGACCCGGCCGTCCAGATCCTTGACGATCTCCGGCCCGGTACCGGTGAGATGAGCCTCGGTGTTGCGCGGGTTGAAGTACTGGTCGGTGTGTAGATAGGCGCTGCCGGAGGCGGCCAGCGTCCGGTGGAACAGGGTCAGCGGATCGTCCGTGGCGGTCGGGTCGAGGCACTCGCTCTGCCCCGGCAGCTCCTCGATCTCCGCGCCGAGCAGCAGCAGGAGGTCCTTGATCTCCGGCACCCGCATCCGGTTGGTGACGCTCCTGAAGCCCAGGCCGTGCATGCCCGCGATGACCGCGAGGGCCTTGGCCGTGTTGCCGCTGGACAACTCGACCACCTGGCTGCCGTGTTCCACCGCCTCCGCCAGCAGTGGTCCCGCCATGCTCCAGGCGGCCCGGTCCTTGACCGAGCCGAAGGGGTTGAGCATCTCCAGCTTGGCGTACAGGTCGATGGTGCGCAGGCCGTGCACGGCCGGGTCTATCCGCACCAGAGGGGTGTTGCCTATCGCCTCGGTGATGCTGTCGTACCTCACGGGGCTCCCCTCGAGGGCGTGATCGGCCAGTACTGGTCGTCGAGGCACCAGCGCCAGGCGTCGCCGTCCTCCCAGGCGGCGACCTTGCGGGCGGCGGGCTGGTGCTGGGCGCGCGTGGCGTGGAAGTCCATGGCGTAGCCCGCGGTGTTGGCGAAGGCCAGCAGGTCACCGGGTTCGGGGCGGCGGGGCAGGAACACCGTGCGCCGGGTGATCAAGTCGCTCTCCAGACAGAGGCTGCCGAAGAGGTGCACGGCGACGGGCCCGCCGCCCGGCCCGGCCCGGCCGCGGGGGACGACGACCGGGTCCATCAGCACCCCGTGGTCCTCCAGGGCGATGTCGTCCGCCTTCGCGGCCAGCCGTACCCGAAGTGGCCCCCCGGCCATCGGGTCACGCACCTCCAGGACCCGCGCCAGCGAGAGTCCGCACTGGTCCAGCAGCGCCCGGCCGGGCTCGCTGTGCAGGTCGTACAGGTGCTCCAGCAGCAGCGCGGCCAGCGGGCGCCCGCCCATCGAGGCGGCGGGCCGGCCCAGCAGCTCGTCCAGATAGGCGGCGCCGGCGACGGGCCGGTGGGCGGGGTACACACCCAGCGTGCCGCGCAGGGTGCCCGACTCGCTGCGCAGCCCGTAGCCGTGCCCGCCCCACGTCAGTGGTGGGCGCCGGCCGAGGACGGCCTCGGTCAGCCCGCTCGTGTACGCCTCCCACTGCTCCCGCTCGGCGAGATAGCTGACGCCGAACCCGCCGCCGATGTCCACCGCCCGCGGCCGTAACCCCCGGGCACGGCACAACTCCAGCGCGCCCAGGCATCCTTCGAGGGCGGTCGCTTTCTCACTGACGCTCGTCGTGTCCAGGTGGAAGGCCACCCCCGCCGCGTCGACCGCGTCGGCGTGCCGCTCGACCGCCTCCAGCAGCAGCTCCGACTCCCCGACGGGGGTGCCGAACCGGCTGCGCCGGCTCAGCACCTTCACGCCCGACGCCTCGAAGCCCGACAGCCGCAGCAGCACCCGCACCGGTGCGAGGGCGTGCTTGCGCACCAGGGCCGCGAGCTGGTCCAGCTCGGCGACGGCGTCGACGCCGACCGTGACGCCCGCGCGGGCCGCCAGCCACAGGAACTCGGGGTTCTTCGGCCCCGTGGCCATGATCCGGCCGGCGCCGAAACCGGCCCCCAGTGCGTGCTGCAACTCGCCCAGCGACGCGACGTCCACGCCCGCGTCCGTCGCGGCGAGCCGCCTCAACAGGGCACTGGACCGGTTGGCCTTGTGGGCGTAGAAGACCTGGCCCGACAGACGGTGCGCCCGGTACACCGACCGGAACCGCTCCAGGTTCTCGGCGATCTGGTCCGGCACCACGACGTGCAGAGGTGAGCCGAGCGCGTCGACGAGCGAGTGCAGCGTGCCGTGTGCCGCCGTGAGCGACCTCAGCCGTGGCTCCAGCCGCGGTGCGAGGTACAAGGGCCGGCCGTCCATGCGCGCTCCCCCTCCTGAAGCCGCAGCACCCGGCATCCGGGCACGTCGGACACTCCCCGCGTTTCGCCGTATGACCCCTATCCATTCTTCGGTCGCTTTACGCCCAGTAAGACCCGGGCCCGGGCCTTGCGCCGGAGTGAGGCGGATCAGGGACCGGGCCGTGGCGCGCGCCGGGCGCGAGGCGACGGCGTCAGCGTCCGCGGTCCGCCCGCCCCGTGCCGCACGCATGCGCCCGACGCCCCGGCGGTACCCCGGCCGGAGACCGGCACCGACCCGTCCGAGGAGGGACGTGGACCGGCACCCGCTGCGGCTCACCACCCCCGTCAAGCAGCACGTCTTCGACGGCCGGGCCATCGCCGAACGGCTGGGACGCACCGGCCTGCCCGACGGGCCGGTCGCCGAGACATGGGAGGTCAGCGACGTCGAGGGCGACGCCTCGACCGTCCTGGACGGCCCTCTCGCCGGGCCCATCCTGCGGCAGATCACGGCCGAGCACCCGGAGGAACCGCTCGGCTCCCGGCTCCCGCCCGGCCCCCGATTCCCGCTGCTCACCAAGTTCATCGACGGCTGCGGCGCACTCCCCGTGCACCTGCACGCCGACGACGCCACCGCCCGGCGCCCGGAGGGCGAACCCCACGGCAAGACGGAGGCCTGGCACGTCCTGAACGCCGCTCCGGGCGCGACCGCCCTGGTCGGCGTACGCCCCGGCGTGGACCGCGACACCCTGCACCGGGCGCTGCCGGTCCGCCGGAGGCTTGACCTAGGGCGGTCTCAGATATCCCGGAACGTCTCGATCTGCGCCCCGATCGAGTTCAGCCGCTCCGCCAGGTCCTCGTAACCCCGGTTGATGACGTACACGTTGCGCAGCACCGACGTGCCCTCGGCCGCCATCATCGCCAGCAGGACGACCACCGCGGGGCGCAGGGCCGGCGGGCACATCATCTCGGCGGCGCGCCAGCGGGTCGGGCCCTCGACCAGGACGCGGTGGGGGTCCAGGAGCTGGAGGCGGCCGCCGAGGCGGTTCAGGTCGGTCAGGTAGATGGCGCGGTTGTCGTAGACCCAGTCGTGGATGAGGGTCTTGCCCTGGGCGACCGCCGCGATGGCCGCGAAGAACGGGACGTTGTCGATGTTCAGGCCCGGGAACGGCATGGGGTGGATTTTGTCGATCGGCGCCTCCAGCTTGGAGGGCCGGACGGTGAGGTCCACCAGCCGGGTACGGCCGTTGTCGGCGAAGTACTCGGGCGTGCGGTCGTGGTCGAGGCCCATCTCCTCCAGGACCGCGAGCTCGATCTCGAGGAACTCGATGGGCACGCGGCGGACCGTCAGTTCCGACTCCGTCACCACGGCCGCGGCCACCAGGCTCATCGCCTCGACCGGGTCCTCGGAGGGTGAGTAGTCCACGTCGACGTCGATGATGGGCACGCCGTGCACCGTGAGCGTGGTCGTGCCGATGCCGTCGACCTTGACGCCGAGGGCCTCCAGGAAGAAGCACAGGTCCTGGACCATGTAGTTGGACGAGGCGTTGCGGATGACGGTGATGCCGTCGTGCCGGGCGGCCGCGAGCAGGGCGTTCTCGGTGACCGTGTCGCCGCGTTCGGTCAGGACGATCGGGCGGTCGGGGCTGATCTCGCGGTCCACCCGGGCGTGGTACAGGCCCTCGGTGGCGGCGATGTCCAGGCCGAACCGGCGCAGTGCGATCATGTGCGGCTCGATCGTGCGCGTGCCGAGGTCGCAGCCGCCGGCGTACGGCAGCTTGAACTGGTCCACGCGGTGCAGCAGCGGGCCGAGGAACATGATGATGGAGCGGGTGCGGCGGGCCGCGTCCGCGTCGATCGCCGCCAGGTTCAGCTCGGCCGACGGCACGATCTCCAGGTCGACGCCGTCGTTGATCCACCGGGTGCGCACGCCGATGGAGCCCAGCACCTCCAGGAGGCGGTACACCTCCTCGATACGGGCGACGCGGCGCAGCACCGTGCGCCCCTCGTTGAGCAGCGAGGCGCACAGCAGTGCTACGCAGGCGTTCTTGCTCGTCTTCACGTCGATGGCACCGGACAGCCGGCGCCCGCCGACCACCCGCAGATGCATCGGACCGGCGTAGCCGAGGGACACGATCTCGCTGTCGAGGGCCTCCCCGATGCGCGCGATCATCTCAAGGCTGATGTTCTGGTTGCCGCGCTCGATCCGGTTGACGGCGCTCTGGCTGGTGCCGAGCGCCTCGGCCAGCTGCGACTGAGTCCAGCCACGGTGCTGCCGGGCGTCACGGATGAGCTTGCCGATGCGTACGAGGTAGTCGTCTGCCATGAGGCTGAGGTTATCTCAGATATGAGATGAGGCCCGGCCGGGGGGTCCGAACGGGTGACGGGACGTCAATCCCGCCCGGCCGGCTCAGTGTCGACGCGCCTTGGTGGTGCGCCGCCAGCCGAAGGGTCCGGGCAGGTCCATCGACGTCGTACGGCGCCCCGTGCTGCTGCGGGTGTATCGCGGGCCGTTCTTTCCGCCGCCGGTGGTGATGGACCAGGAGCGCTTGTTGATGTTCAGTCGCACCCCCGGAAGGATCCGGAAACTCTTGCGGAACGTGAGCGGCATGCCTGTCTCCTCTCCTGTGTGTGCGTGGCCGTCTGTCTGTGTGGTGCGTGGATGTCTGGTTCGGATACCCGGGAAAAGGGCGTACATGGCCGCCGGGGGGGGCGCCGGGGCATGACCATCCGGCGCTCGTGTACTAGAGTTATCTCGACATCGAGATATCTGCCGAGAGAGCACCGCAGCCGCACGCCGCCATCGAGTCCGGCGGTAAGGGTTACCTAACTTAGCCTTACCTTAGCGGATCGGCCAAGATGCCGTGGCGGCAGGATCGTGGTGGTACGCGCACATCAATGAAGGAGACTGTCGTGTCGGCGAACAGCTTCGACGCCCGCAGCACGCTGCAGGTGGGCGACGAGTCGTACGAGATCTTCCGGCTGGACAAGGTGGAGGGCTCGGCCCGCCTTCCCTACAGCCTCAAGGTCCTGCTGGAGAACCTGCTCCGCACCGAGGACGGCGCGAACATCACCGCCGACCACATCCGTGCCCTCGGCGGGTGGGACTCGCAGGCCCAGCCCAGCCAGGAGATCCAGTTCACGCCGGCCCGCGTGATCATGCAGGACTTCACCGGCGTTCCCTGCGTCGTGGACCTCGCGACCATGCGTGAGGCCGTGAAGGAGCTGGGCGGCGACCCGGCGAAGATCAACCCGCTGGCGCCGGCCGAGCTGGTCATCGACCACTCCGTGATCGCCGACAAGTTCGGCACGAACGACGCCTTCAAGCAGAACGTCGACCTGGAGTACGGCCGAAACAAGGAGCGCTACCAGTTCCTGCGCTGGGGCCAGACCGCCTTCGACGAGTTCAAGGTCGTCCCGCCCGGCACCGGCATCGTCCACCAGGTGAACATCGAGCACCTGGCCCGTGTCGTGATGGTCCGCGACGGCAAGGCCTACCCGGACACCCTGGTCGGCACCGACTCGCACACCACCATGGTCAACGGCCTCGGCGTGCTCGGCTGGGGCGTCGGCGGCATCGAGGCCGAGGCCGCCATGCTCGGCCAGCCGGTCTCCATGCTCATCCCGCGCGTCGTCGGCTTCAAGCTGACCGGTGAGCTGCAGGCCGGCACGACCGCCACGGACCTCGTGCTGACCATCACCGAGATGCTCCGCAAGCACGGTGTCGTCGGCAAGTTCGTCGAGTTCTACGGCGAGGGCGTCGCCGCCACCTCCCTCGCGAACCGCGCCACCATCGGCAACATGTCGCCGGAGTTCGGCTCCACCGCGGCGATCTTCCCGATCGACGACGAGACCATCAACTACATGCGGCTCACCGGCCGCAGCGAGCAGCAGCTCGCGCTGGTCGAGGCGTACGCCAAGGAGCAGGGCCTCTGGCTCGACCCGGCCGCCGAGCCCGACTTCTCCGAGAAGCTCGAGCTCGACCTGTCGACCGTCGTGCCGTCCATCGCCGGCCCGAAGCGCCCGCAGGACCGCATCGTCCTCGCCGAGGCCGCCCAGCAGTTCGCCAAGGACGTCCTCAACTACGTCGAGGCCCCCGTCGCGCAGAGCCCGGCCGCGGCCGCCTCCCCGGTCGACGAGGCCAGCGCCGAGTCCTTCCCGGCCTCCGACGCCCCGGCCTACGGCAGCCAGGAGAACGGCGCCGGCGCGCCGCAGCACGGTGAGGGCACCGGCGCCGCGGTTCCGTCCAACCCGGTCACCGTGACGGCCCCCGACGGCACGTCGTACGAGATCGACCACGGCGCGGTGACGGTCGCGGCCATCACCTCCTGCACCAACACCTCCAACCCGTACGTCATGGTCGCCGCCGCGCTGGTGGCCAAGAAGGCGGTGGAGAAGGGCCTGACCCGCAAGCCGTGGGTCAAGACCACCCTCGCCCCGGGCTCCAAGGTCGTCACCGACTACTTCGAGAAGGCGGGCCTGACCCCGTACCTCGACAAGGTCGGCTTCAACCTCGTCGGCTACGGCTGCACCACCTGCATCGGCAACTCCGGCCCGCTGCCGGAGGAGGTCTCCAAGGCCGTCAACGACCACGACCTCGCGGTCACCTCGGTCCTCTCCGGCAACCGGAACTTCGAGGGCCGTATCAACCCCGACGTCAAGATGAACTACCTGGCGTCCCCGCCGCTGGTCGTCGCCTACGCGCTCGCCGGCTCGATGAAGGTCGACATCACCCGTGACGCCCTGGGCACCGACCAGGACGGCAACCCGGTCTTCCTGAAGGACATCTGGCCCTCCGAGGCCGAGGTGAACGACGTCGTCGCCAACGCCATCGGCGAGGACATGTTCTCCAAGTCCTACAGCGACGTCTTCGCCGGCGACGCCCAGTGGCAGGCCCTGCCCATCCCGACCGGCAACACCTTCGAGTGGGACGCCGAGTCCACCTACGTGCGCAAGCCCCCGTACTTCGAGGGCATGGCCCACGAGCCGGCCCCGGTGGAGAACATCTCCGGCGCCCGCGTGCTCGCCAAGCTGGGCGACTCGGTCACCACGGACCACATCTCCCCGGCCGGCGCCATCAAGGCCGACACCCCGGCCGGCCAGTACCTCACCGAGCACGGTGTGGAGCGCCGCGACTTCAACAGCTACGGCTCCCGCCGCGGCAACCACGAGGTCATGATCCGCGGTACGTTCGCCAACATCCGCCTGCGCAACCAGATCGCGCCGGGCACCGAGGGCGGCTACACCCGCGACTTCACGCAGGACGGCGGGCCGGTGTCGTTCATCTACGACGCCTCCCGCAACTACATCGAGCAGGGCATCCCGCTGGTCGTCCTGGCCGGCAAGGAGTACGGCTCCGGCTCGTCCCGCGACTGGGCCGCCAAGGGCACCGCGCTCCTCGGCGTCAAGGCCGTCATCGCCGAGTCGTACGAGCGCATCCACCGCTCGAACCTCATCGGCATGGGCGTCCTGCCGCTGCAGTTCCCCGAGGGCCAGTCCGCGGCGTCCCTCGGCCTCACCGGTGAGGAGACCTTCGACTTCACCGGCGTCGAGGAGCTCAACAACGGCACCACCCCGCGCACGGTGAAGGTCACCACCGACACCGGCGTCGAGTTCGACGCGGTCGTCCGCATCGACACCCCCGGCGAGGCGGACTACTACCGCAACGGCGGCATCATGCAGTACGTGCTGCGCAGCCTGATCCGCAAGTAACGGGCAAGCGGACGGGTAAGGCAGTTCGCGGGCCGCGTCCCCGGGTGACCGGGGGCGCGGCCCGCGCCGTTCACAGGCGGGCCCGGTGTGCGGGGGCCGGGCCCGGTGCGCGGCGGCCGGGCACAGGGGCCGGCGGCCGGGTCACTCGCCGCGGTACTTCGCCGCCGCGGCCTGGGCGAGGTCCTGCGCCTTGTCGAGGGCCGCGTCCACGGACTGCCGGCCGGCGATGGCCACGGCGATCTGCTCGGACACCGCCGTTCCCAGCACGGCGAACTCGGGGATGCCCAGGAAGCCGATGCCGGTGTAGGGGCGGGGACCGACGCCCGGGTCCTTCGGGTCGGCGGAGTCCGTCGCCGCCGTGTACTCCTGCCGGTACCAGGCACCGGCCGCCTGCCGGTACTCGGGCTTCTCGTAGAGCGATCTGCGGTTCCCGGCGGGTGCCGAGGTCCAGCCCATCTCCCGTCCGACCAGTTCCTGGAACTGCTTGGAGGAGGCCCAGGAGATGAACTCCCAGGCGGCGTCCTTCTTCTCGGAGGCCTGCTGGACGCCCCACGCCCAGGTCCACACCCAGCCGGCCTTCTCGGTCTTCTCGTGCGGGGCGGGGACATAGCCCACCTTGCCCTTGACCGGGGAGCTGTCGGCCTCGACCGACGAGGCCAGCGACGTGGCGTCGTACATCATCGCGCACTTGCCTTCGACGAAGCTGTCGAGGATCTCCAGCACGCCCATCCTCTCGGCGCCGGGCTGGCCGTGGGAGCGCAGCAGGTCGACGTAGAACCGGACGGCCTGCTTGAACTCCGGTGAGGTCAGGCGGGCGTTCCAGTCCATGTCGTACCAGGCGCCGCCGAAGGTGTTGACGACCGTGTTGATCGGGGCCAGGTTCTGCCCCCAGCCGGGCAGGCCGCGCAGACAGATGCCGCTCGCGCCCTCGGAGCCGTCGACCCGGGCGGCGAGGTCGGCGACCTGCTTCCAGGTCGGGTTCGCCGGCATCGTCAGCCCGCTCTTGCGGAACAGGTCCTTGCGGTACATCAGGAAGGACCCCTCGCCGTAGAACGGCTCGGCGTACAGCCTGCCGTCCTCGCCGGTCAGCGAGGACACCAGGTTCGGGAAGACGTCGTCCTGGTCGAAGTCCGCGTCGGCCTTCACATAGGAGTCCAGCGGGGCGAGCCAGCCGTTGTCCGCGTAGATCGGCACCTCGTACGCGCTGACGCTCGCCACGTCGTAGGTGCCGGCCTGGGTCGCGAACTCGCGGTTCATCTTCTCCCGCGCCTCGTTCTCCGGCAGCAGCGTGTAGTCGACGGTGATGCCGGTCTGCGCCGTGAAGTGCCGCTTGGTGAGCTTCTTCAGGGTCTGGATCTGCGGCACGTCCGTCGCGAGCACACTGAGATCGGCCTGCTTCCCGCCGCCGGGCAGGTCGGTGTCACCGCACCCGGCGAGTACCAGACCGGCGGTGACCGCGACGGCCACGGTCACCTGAGTGAGGCGGCTGCGTTTCATGACATCTCGCCGCATACCCGGCTTTCCGTTCCTTAGGCATTCATCGCAACAGGGGATGGTCAGCAGATTTCCGGTGCCGTCAGGGTCGGCCGCGTCCGGCCTGGGCGCGTCTGGACAGCGCGTCGGCGGCCACGGCGGCCAGCAGCACCCCGCCGGTGATCATGAACTGCACCGCGTCCTGGACGCCCAGCAGCCCCATCCCCGAGGCGATCGACTGGATGACCACGACACCCAGCAGCACCGACCAGGGCGAGCCCCGCCCGCCGAACAGGCTCGTCCCGCCGATGACGGCCGCCGCGATCGCGTTGATCAGCAGCATCCCCGAACCGGCGGCACGGGCCGTCGTCGGGCTCGCCGAGGTCAGTCCCGACGCCACGAACAGCCCGCCGAACGCGGCCAGCGTCCCCGACACCATGAACATCGCGATCCGCACCCGTTCCACCCCGATGCCGGCCCGCCGCGCCGCCTCCACCCCTCCGCCCAGCGCGTACACCCGCCGGCCGTAGCGGGTGCGGCGCAGCACGTAGTCGGAGACGACCAGGACCACCAGGAAGATCAGCAGCGCCAGCGGCAGCCCCTGGAACCGGTTGAGGGTGTACGCACCGGCGAAGGCCACCACCGCGAGCAGACCGGTGCGCAGCCAGATGTCGCCGCCGTGCCGGTAGGGCATGCCCGCCGCCCGGTGGCGGCTGCGCCTGCGGCGGGAGGCCAGGGCGTACCCGGCCGTGCCGAGCGCGGCGACCGCGTACGCCACCAGGTGGTTGCCGAAGTGCCGGCTGGTGAGGGAGGCGACCAGGCCCTCCTCGTCGATGTTGATGGTGCCGCTCGCCCCCAGCAGGTAGAGCGTCAGACCGTTCCAGATCAGCAGCCCGGCCAGCGTCACCACGAACGCGGGCACGCCGAGCCAGGCGTGGAAGAACCCGTGGAAGGCGCCCACGGCCGTCCCGGCGGCCACGGCCACGATCACCGCCAGCCACTCCGGCACCCCCTGGTTCACGTTCAGCACGGCGAACGCCGCGCCCGCCAGACCGCTCACCGAGCCGACCGACAGATCGATCTCCCGGATCAGCAGCACGAACACGATTCCGACGGCCACCAGCCCGGTGCCGACGATGTCCACGCTCAGATTGGACAGGTTGCGCGGCGAGAGGAACTTGTCGTCCAGCCCCTGGAAGACGATCCAGATCACGATCAGCCCGGCGACGACCAGGAGCGGCCCCCGCTCACCGTCGCGCACACCCCCGCTGACCGCCCGCGCGTACTCCCGCACGCTGTCCCGCCAGCCGCGGGCGGTGGCCCGCTGCTCGCCGCCGGCGGCCACCGGCCCGGCGCTGCCCGGCCCCGCCGGTCCGCCGTCCCGGTGCGGTCCGCCGCGGCTCACGGCCACGCCTCCTCGTCCCCCTTCGCACGATGGGCCACGGCGTTGTCGGCGGCCCCGGTCACGGACGAGATGATCTGCTCCTGGGTCACGGTGCTCACGTCGAACAGACCGTTGTTGCGACCCAGGCGCAGCACGGCGACCCGGTCCGCCACGGCCTTGATGTCGCCCATGTTGTGACTGATGAGGATGATCGCCATGCCGCGGTCGCGGACCTCCTCGATCAGGTCGAGCAGATGGCTGGTCTGCTCCACGCCGAGGGCGGCGGTCGGTTCGTCGAGCAGCAGCACCTTGGGGGAGCCCATCAGCGAGCGGGAGATCGCGACGGCCTGCCGCTGCCCGGCCGACAGCGCGGCGACCGGCATCCGCACGTCGGGGATGCGGATCGACAGCGCGCGCATCAGGTCACGGGCACGGCGCTCCATCTCCACCTCGTCCAGGACGCCCACCCGGTCGATCTCGCGGCCGAGGAAGAGATTGCCGACGACGTCCAGGTTGTCGCACATGGCGAGGTCCTGGTAGACGGTCGCGATGCCCAGGGCGTGGGCGTCGTGCGGGCGTTTGATCTGGACGAGACGCCCCTCCCACTCGATGACACCCCGGTCGGCGGGGCTGACCCCGGAGATCACCTTGATCAGCGTGGACTTGCCCGCCCCGTTGTCGCCCGCCAGGGCCACCACCTCACCGGCCCGCACCTGCAGATCGACGTCCACCAGCGCCTGCACACCGCCGAACCGTTTGGTGATGCCGCGCAACGCCAGGACGGGGGGATGGGCCACGGGGACCACCTCGCTCACCGGGTGAGTCCGGCCCGGGCACAGGCCGGGCGGAGCTTCGGGGTGCAGATCTGGTCGAGCGTGTAGACACCGCCCCGGACGAGCGTCCGCCCGATCGTCTCGCGCGTGACCGCGGTCGGGGTGAGCAGGATCGCCGGGACGTCCTTCGTCGTGGGGCTGTCCACCTTCGTCGTGACCAGGGAGTCGATGTCGTCGCCGCGCGCCAGGGCGACCGCCATCGCGGCCGCCGCCTCGGCCTCCAGCCGGAACGGCTTGTAGACGGTCATGTACTGCTCGCCCTCGATGATCCGCCGCACGGCGTCGAGATCCGCGTCCTGACCGGTCACCGGCGGCAGCGGCGAGACCCGGGCGCTCTTGAGAGCCGAGATGACACCGGCCGCGATGGAGTCGTTCGCCGCGAGCACCCCGTCGATCGCGGCCGGACCGAGGTCGTTGATCGCGGCGGACATGTGGTCGTGCGCGTTCTCCGTACGCCACCCGAGGGTGTCGTACGACTTCAGGATGCGGACCTTGCCCTGGAGGACGGACCGCGCTCCGCCCTCGTACCAGGCGGCGTTGGGGCTGGACGGGTCGCCGTTCATCATGACGACACCGCCGCCGTCGGCCCTTGCGCTCATGCCCGCCAGGAGCGCCCGGCCCTGGAGCCTGCCGACCCGGGCGCCGTCGAAACTGACGAAACCGGAGATCGGGCCCTCGGCGAGCCGGTCGTAGGCGACGACGGGGATGCCCTCGCGCTGTGCCGCGTGGACCGAGGAGCGCAGGGCCTTGGGGTCGACGACGTCCAGCAGCAGGACCGAGACACCCCGGGTGATCATGGAGGTCATCTGCTGCCGCTGGCTCGCCGCGTCGTTCTCGGCGTTGGCGTACAGGAGCCGGCACTCCGGGCAGAGCTCCTCGAGCCGCTTCTCGATCATGGGCCTGTCGGACTTCTCCCACCGGGGCACGGCCCGGCTCGGCAGCAGCAGCCCGACGGTCGGTTCGCCCTCGCCCTCCCCGCCGCCGTCGGCGCACGCGGTGAGGGACACGGCGAGGAGGACCGCCAGCAGCCCGGCGGCACCGCGCAGACCCAGACCGCGCATCAGCGACCTCCCTCGGGGGACCGGTCCCGGTGCGGGGGCGCGGACGGCTCCGCGGCCCCGTCACCGATGTGCTCCATGGCCCGGTCGAGACCGACGGCCTGCTCGCCCTCGCGTCCCCCCGTCCGGTCGTCGTCATGGCTCCGGCCCTGCTCGCGGGTCCTGCGGCGGTCCCGGTTGCGGCCCAGGCCCCAGGTCCGGTCGCGGCCCAGACCCCAGCCGCGGCCCGGTCTGCGCTCCTCCTCCGGCTCGGTCTCCGGCTCCTCTTCGGGCTCCTCACCGGGCTCCGGCCCCCGGCGGGTGACCACGATCTCGCTCCACACCTGCTTGCCGCCGCCCACCGGCACCGAACCCCAGGCCGCCGACACGGCCTCGACCAGGAAGAGCCCCCGCCCGCCCGTCGACTCCCAGTCCACGACCACCGGCTTGGCCGGCGCCCGCGGTGAGGAGTCGCCCACCGTCACCCGCAGCCGGTCCGCCGCCAGGGTCAGCTCCACCCGGACCGCGCCCTGCGTGTGCACCAGGGCGTTCGTGACCAGCTCCGACACCACCAGCAGGACGGTGTCGGCCTCCTCGGTGATGCCCCACGAACGCAGGGTGCGCGCACTGAACCGGCGGGCGTGCATCACCGCGTCCGGCAGCCGCCACACCACCCAGCCCGCCCGTACCGGCCGTACCCGCATCCCGTCGTAACGCAGCAGCAGCACCGCCACGTCGTCCTCGCGCCGCCCGGCCTCGCCGAGCAGGGCGTCGGCCATCCGGCCCGGGTCGGCGGGATCCGCCGCCGCGAGCGCCCGGCGCACGATCCGCATCCCCTCGTCCACCTGGAGGTCCGCCGACTCGACCAGACCGTCCGTCACGAGCGCGAGCACCGACCCCGGGGCGAGCGCGAGGGCCGTCAGCGGGAACTCGGCCTCCGCGAGGACACCCAACGGGAGTCCACCCTCGACGGCGATCTCCTCGGTGCTGCCGTCGGGGTGCCGCACCAGCGGGGCCAGGTGCCCGGCCCGGACGAACAGCGCGTTGCCCTCCTCCATGTCCAGTTCGGCGTAGCAGCAGGTGGCGAACAGGTCGGTCTCCATGCCGACGAGCAGCCGGTTGGCGTGCGCGACGACCACGTCCGGCGGATGCCCCTCCACGGCGTAGGCACGGACCGCCGTACGCATCTGGCCCATGATCGTCGCGGCCCCCGCGCTGTGGCCCTGCACGTCCCCGATGACCAGGGCGACCTTGTTCTCCGACAGTGCGATCACGTCGTACCAGTCACCGCCCACCTGGAGTCCCCGCCGGGCGGGCAGATAGCGGGCCACGGCCGTGCCGCCGGGCAGCCGGGGGAGCCGGCGCGGCAGCAGACTGCGCTGGAGCATCGTCGCGAGCTCCTGCTCGGCGTCGTAGGCGTGCGCGCGCTTCAGGGCCTGACCGACCAGGCCCGCGGTCGCGGTCAGCAGGGCCCGCTCCTCGGGGGCGAACTCGTGGGGGGTGTCCCAGCCGACCAGACACACCCCGGCCACCCCGCTCCTGGCCGGCAGCGGCAGCACGGCGACCCCGCCGGGGCCGATCCCCGCGAGCCCCGGTTCCAGCTCCGAACCTGCCGGCCACAGACTCATCCGCCCGTCCCGCAGCGCCGCCTGGAGCGTGGGCAGGGCGGTGACCGGCGCGTCGGGCCACTCCGAGCGCCACTCCCGGCGCCACAGCTCCGGCCAGGCGCCGGCACCCGGCGGATCGAGCACGGTGACCGCCAGCCGGTCCTCCAGCAGTTCGGCGAGCGCCACCCGGTCGGCGCCCAGCGGCTCGCGCAACGCGGCGACGACGACACGGCTGACGTCCCGGACGGTCGTGGCGTCGTCGAGCGCGGCCGTCAGCC
Source organism: Streptomyces sp. NPDC007907 (assembly GCF_042959365.1). Classification (NCBI taxonomy): domain Bacteria; kingdom Bacillati; phylum Actinomycetota; class Actinomycetes; order Kitasatosporales; family Streptomycetaceae; genus Streptomyces; species Streptomyces sp. NPDC007907. The sequence continues at coordinate 341,274 of NZ_JBIBKR010000008.1, read as the reverse complement.
ACTGGATCCGGGCCACGTCGCTGGCGCTGCGGCGCAGCACGGGCGCCGCGCTGACCACGCCCAGCACCCGCTCCGGTGCGCCGTCGGAACCCTTCAGCACCCGGCAGTTGAGCCGCAGCCAGCACAGTTCACCGGTGGGCCGCCTGATGCGGAACTCCAGCTCACGCCGGCCCGGGGTCTGCGCGGACGGCTCGATGACCGACATCAGCGCGGGGACGTCCTCCGGGACGCTCACCGACAGCAGCGTGTCGGTCTTGCCGTCGAAACCGCCCTCGGGGATGCCGACGAGTTCGAGCAGGGCCGGGTCCGTCTCGACCAGCCCGGTGCCGGGCGACAGGGCGAAGGAGCCCACCCCCATGGCGCGCATGGCCGAGTCCAGCAGTGGCGAGGGCGCCGAGCGGTCGGCCTCGCCCCGCAGCCGCGCGGCCACGGCCTCGGCATAGCGCTCCAGGAACTCCCGCTGCTCGGCCCCGAACCCCTCCCCGGTCTCTCCCACCACGACGAGACACCCCAGCCACCCGCCCGCGGCCCCCAGCGGCACAACACCGAACGGGGCGGAGGCGGCCAGGCCTCCCTCCGCCCCGGCGAGCACCACGCTCGGGAGCCACACGGGCCGCCCCCGCAGATAGGCCTCGGCGACGGCAGGAGCACCGCCGCCCGCGCCCGGGCCGACGGGAGCTTGGCGGGGACGGGCACCGGGGGAGGGACCACCGTGGGCAGGGGCCCGCGAAGCCGGGTCGTGGGACGGGTGACCGCGGGCAGCGGATGGTGTCGCTTCCGGCGTCGGCCCGGGGGAGCGGCCACCGGGGGCGGAAGCTTCGCGGGGACGGGCCCCGTGGGAGGGGCCACCTTGGGCAGCGGCCTCCGGCACCGGCCCGGGGGAACTGCCGGATCCCGCTCCGGGAGATTTCCCGGGAGCGGGCAGCGTCACCCGTTCCGGCAACCGGTACCACTGTTCGGCCTCGGCCCCGGCGGACTCCACCAGCCGGAGTTCGGCCCCGTCCTCGCCGCGTACGTACACCGCTGCCAGCGCCACCCCGGCGAACGCCAGCAGCCGCGCCCGGGCGGCCTGCTCCGGGGCGGGACGAGACGGACCGGTGCCCCCGTCCCCGGGCGCCCGAAGACCGGGGATCGCGGCCCGGGCATCGCCGTCATGGGGCATGTCCGCATCCACCTCCCGTCCATCCCGCAGCCACCGGCAGGTGGGAGTCCCCGGGACTCAGGCGACGACGACGCGGGCACGGGACCGGCGGCGCGGGGGTCGCGCCTCCCATGGCGGATCCACGCCGCACATGAGCGGCAGGGCACCCACACAACAGAATCGCACACCTGGATATCTCGGACACATGGGGCACCCGGCCTCCGTTCCCGGGCCGGACGCCCCCGAGGGAGCCGGCCGGGCCGGACCCCTCGGGCGGCCGGCGCTCTCACCGTCGGCCGGGCGCCGTCACCGTCGGCCGACGAGGCCGCGCACGTCGTCGACCCCCATCAGCCGGGCCACGGCGAGGTACGCCGCCGCCATGGCGACCGTCCCGGCCGTGAGACGCACCGCGCCGGACCAGGTGCCGGTGCCAGGTGACGCGATACAGGCCCGGGCGGCCGCCCGGGCCTGTATCGGGGACCCGGTATCCGACGCTCGCCGGCCGCCCGGGCCCGCCCCGTACGGAGGTTGGAGGTTCAGCCCACCCGGCAGGGCAGACTGCTCGTACTGTCACCTCCCGAACCGGAGACGGTGTAGCCGAACGTCGTGCTCCCGCCCGGCGCAAGGGAACCGTTCCAGTTGGCGTTGTGGACCATCACCGCCTGGCCGTTGTAGGTCGCGCTGCCGCTCCACAGGCTCTCGACCCTCTGGCCCGCCGGGAGCGTCCAGTCGACCATCCAGCCGAGCATCGGCACCGTACCGGTGTTGGTGACGGTCACCTCGGACTGGTGGCCGCCGTTCCAGGTGCCCGTGGTCCTGCGGGTGGCCGTGCAGGTGCCGGGCACCGGCTCGGACGGGTTGCCCGGCTCCTTGATCCCGGTCACCTCGCCCTTGCCGCCGTCGAAGACCACGTCGGAGCAGGAGTAGAAGGTTTCCTGGCTGTCGGAGCGCTGCCAGACCATGTAGATGATGTGGCGCCCCGACTTGTTCTCGGGGAGCCTGCCCGTCCAGGAGTAGTTGGCCTCGACCGTGCCCGGGGAGCCCTTCAGCGGCGGGTGGTCGACACTCAGGAACGGCCGCTCCTCCATGTCGTTCCAGGTGAGCGCCTTGGTCGGATCGAAGCCGTCCTTCGTGATGTAGACGTGGAACCAACCCGGGTGCGCCGCCCAGGCGTTGTACGAGAAGTCGACGGTCGCGCCCGAGGTGAGATGGGTGAGCGGCCAGTCCTTGCCGGGCGTGTTGAACCCGGTGAAGTTGGTGTTGCCGCCGCTGCACAGCTCGCCGTCCGGCACGAAGCCCCGCGTGCGGCCGGCGCCGTCGGAACGGAGCACGGAGAACCAGTTGTAGAACGGCGTGGTGCCGCTGACCTGCTGCGCGGCCCGGCAGGCGGGATTGACCGGCTTGATCTCACCGGTGCCGGTCAGCCCGTCCTGCCAGCACAGGAAGGTGCGGCTGCCGGGCTTCATGGGGGTGCCGTGCGCCTCCGCCTCACCACCGGCCGTCATGACCAGGCCGATGGCCGGGACGGTGACCAGGAGGGAGAGCAGCACGAGGAAGAGGGCTCTGGCCCGGGCGGGGAGCGCCGGTCGGGGCAGCGTGGATCCTCCGGGCATTCTTGTCAGGATCATGACAGTGTCATCCGTTTCGTGGGGGTACGGGCCTGCGGATGTGGGTGCACGGATGCGCGGGATGGGAGCGACTCGCGGGCGGGTTCCGGTCCACCGTTGATGGGAGCGCTCCCACCCCGCCTGTTGCGGAAGTTAGCGCCCGGCGGCGCAGATGTAAACGGCTCCCGTGCGAGGACCTGGGCGGGCTCCCCCGTCGATGCGGTGCCGAGGGCGGCCCCGCACGTCACGTCGTCGCCTATGTCGATGACCGGGAGCGGTTGCTCCAACAGATCGGCGCACAAAGGAAGTTGACTTGACCCTCCCTTTGCGATTGGCTGCGGGCCCGACCATCATGATCCGGGGGGATCCTTTGACGCGCGTTGTCCGTGCAGCCGTCTGTTCCGTCGCCGCCGCAGGCCTCGCCTTCGGCCTCACCGCATGCTCCGAAGCGGTGGACCAGGTCGACAAGGCGGTGGACGAGACCTACGAAGTCACGTACGAGGTCACGGGGAAGAACGTCGACTCGATCGAGTTCCACGGCGGCGGGGGCAAGGCCATGGACCCGAAGATCGAGTCGGTCTCGAAGCCCGAGCTGCCCTGGAAGAAGACGGTGACGCTGCGCGGCATCATGCCGGCGGCGGTCATGCCGGTCGCCGCCGACCCCGAAGGCGCCGAGGTCAGCTGCAAGATCGTCTACAAGGGCAAGGTGATCGAGGAGCAGAGCGCGAAGGGACTGGTGAGCGCCGGCGGCTGCACCGCGGAGTCCCCGGTCACGGGGTGACGTAGAGGGCGCGGCAGGGGGGCGCGGCCTGCGGGTGCGCCACCGCTGCTGGGCATGTCCGTGCGCCCAACGACGCTTCGCACGCAGCCGGTTGATGCCTCCCGCGTACCGCTGATCCCGTGTGGTTCCGGCCAGCCCGAGGCACACTCGCCGTCGGTCCGGTGGAGGCCTCACGTTTGCCGCTGACCCCCGTGTCCGGTCGTCCGCCCGACACCGCCCGCAACCAGTCCGGTTGGCGCCGCACCTCCACCGCGTCGCCGCACTCGTGCCCGTTGAACGTAGGGCGTACAGGGGCCGGGCCGGACGGCTCGTTCGACCTGGCCCTCGGCCCCGAAGTGCCGGCGGGCCTCGGCCACCTCCCGTGCGCGGTCTCCACCCGTGGGCCCGAGCCCTGGATCAGGGTCCGCCGGCTGCCGACCGCCCGGAAGGCGGCGGGCGGCAGCCAGGCCGGGTCCACGCCCTCCGGGAGGACGGGCACGGGAAGCGGCATCGGCCCCCAACTCGGCTGCTCTGCTCAGGCGAGCAGTTCGACTTCCGCCAGGGTGGCCTCACCGTCGAGGACCAGGCGGTACCTCTCGTACGTAGCCGGCGACCTCACGGAGAACGCGCGGGTCTGTCTGTCCCACGCGAAGGACTCCCCGGAGCGCCGGTCCAGCGTGCGCCAGTTCGTGCCGTCGGAGGAGCCCTGGAGCGTCCATCCGGCCGGTGCCTTCGCCCGGTCCGCCGACGAGGTCAGCGTGTACTGGACCGCCTCGGCGCCCTTCGGAACCGGCAGGTCCACGGAGGTCACCGCGGCGTCCGTCGCCGACGTGTCGTCGAACAGGGCGCCGTCGCCCTTCAGCACGTCCGCACGGGGCGTCGGCACCCCGTCGTCCCGGGTGATCGACACGGGCGCGGCGTGCTCGCCCGTGCCCCAGGACGACGGCCGCGCGCCCATGTCGAACTCCAGGACACCGCCCTTGGCGACCAGCGCGTGCGGCAGCGAAGTCTTGGTCCACGCACGGCCGTTGACCTTCAGCCCCTGCACGTACACGTTCCGCGCGCTGTTCCGCGGCGCCTTCACCACCAGCTCGCGCCCGTTCTCCAGATGCACGGTCGCCTTCGTGAACAGGGGCGAGCCGATCGCGTACTCACCGCTGCCCATCACCAGCGGGTAGAAGCCGAGGGAGGAGAACAGGAACCAGGCCGACTGCTCGCCGTTGTCCTCGTCGCCGTGGTAGCCCTGCCCTATCTCACTGCCCGTGTACAGGCGGGACAGCACCTCGCGGACGTTCTTCTGCGTCTTCCAGGGCTGCCCGGCCGCGTCGTACATGTACAGGGCGTGGTGGGCCACCTGGTTGGAGTGGCCGTACATGCCCATCCGCACGTCCCGCGCCTCGGTCATCTCGTGGATGACACCGCCGTAGGAGCCGGTGAACTCGGGGGAGGCCGTCTCGGGGGTGGAGAGGTACGCGTCCAGCTTGTCGGCGAGGCCCTTGCGCCCGCCGTAGAGGTTGGCCAGGCCCCGGCTGTCCTGTGGGGCCGTGAAGGCGTATCCCCAGCCGTTGGTCTCGGTGTAGTCGTGGCCCCAGACGCGCGGGTCGTACTTCGACGACTCGACCCGCCAGTCGCCCTTGGCGTTCCGGCCCTGGAAGAACCCGGCCTTCTTGTCGAAGAGGTTCACATAGTCCCGGGCGCGGTTCAGGAAGTACTCCGACTCCTCCTTGTAGTGCCGCTCACCGGTCTCCTCGTACAGCTTCCGGCCCATGCGGGAGATGCCGTAGTCGTTGAGACAGCCCTCCAGCGCCCAGGACAGGCCCTCGTGGGTCTCGGTGCCGGTGTAGCCGAGGAAGGGGGAGGTGGTCATGCCCTTGCGGCCGACGCCGGGGTTGGGCGGCACGACCGTCGCGTTCTTCACCGCCGCCTCGTACGCCGTCTCCCCGTCGAAGTCCACGCCCTTGACGTACGCGTCGGCGAACGCCACGTCCGAGGACGTGCCCGTCATGAGGTCCGCGTAACCGGGGGAGGACCAGCGTGAGGTCCAGCCGCCGTCCTTGTACTGCTGCACGAACCCGTCGACCAGCTCACCCGCCCGCGACGGAGCGAGGAAGGAGTACGCGGGCCAGGTCGTCCGATAGGTGTCCCAGAAGCCGTTGTTGACGTACACCTTGCCGTCGACGATCTTCGCGCCGGTGTGCGTCGGGGTGTCCGGCTTCGGCATGGGGGAGAAGGGCGAGGCGTACTGGTGCGTGCCGCCGACCTTCTCGAAACCGGAGTTCGGGTACAGGTACAGCCGGTACAGGCTGGAGTACAGCGTCGTCAGCTGGTCGGGGGTCGCACCCTCCACCTCGACCTTGCCCAGCAGCCGGTCCCACTGCCGCTGGGCGCTCTTCTTCACCGCCTCGAAGGACCGGCCCTCGGGGATCTCCTGGCGGAGGTTGTCCTCGGCCTGATCGAGGCTGATCAGCGAGGTCGCCAGGCGCAGGGTGACGGTCCGGTCGTCGGCCTCGAAACGCAGGTGGCCCTTGACACCGCTGGAGTCGCCCTTCGTCACCGGCTTGTCGAACGCGCCGTACACGAAGAGCCGGGTCGCGCCCGTCGACAGCCCGGACTTCACGTCCGAGTAGCCGGTGACGACGCCGTTCTCCTTGTCGAGGGTCAGCCCTGCCTGGTCCGTCACGTTGTCGAAGAGGACGCTCGCGTCGTCGCCGGGGTAGGTGAAGCGCAGCACCGCCGCGTGGTCCGTCGGCGCCATCTCGGCCTTCAAACCGTTCTCGAACCGCACCCCGTAGTAGTACGGCCGAGCCGTCTCGTTCTCGTGCCGGAAGGCCAGCTCCCGCGCGTCCCGCCCGTACTCCGGGGTCCCGGCGGCCGCCGAAGGCATCACCTGGAAGGTCTGCCGGTCGCCCATCCAGGGGCTCGGTTCGTGGCTCGCGCTGAACGCCTGGATCGTCGGCAGGTTGTCCGCGTTGTTCGCACGCGCGTAGTCGTACAGCCAGCTCAGCGAACCGGCGTTGGTCACCGGAGTCCAGAAGTTGAAGCCGTGCGGCACGGCCGTCGCCGGGAAGTTGTTGCCGCGTGAGAAGCCGCCGCTGGAGTTCGTGCCGCGGGTCGTCACCGCGTAGTCCGACAGGTGCGCCTTCGGCCGCTCGGGGGCGACGGATCCGATGCTCACGTCGTCCAGCCAGCCCCGGAACTTGGCCGGGCCCTCGGGGGAGTCGTACGCCACCAGGATCCGGTCCACAGTCTTCCCGGCCGCGACCGAGCCGATCCATGCCGCCACGTTGTTCCACTGGTTGACGTAGAGGATCTTCGCCGCGCCCTGTCCCCGCGGGGTCAGCGGGAAGCCGTGCTGGTCGGTGGCGCCCAGGTCGCTCAGGTGGGTGCCGTCGGTGAAGGCGAGGTCGACGGATACGTTCGTGGCGTCGTAGTCCAGGTCACCGTCCGCCATCGACGGGAAGATGCGATAGGCCAGCCGCGTGTCCCGGCCGACGGCCACGTTCACGTCGAAGATCTTGTTGTGCGAGTACGCCCGGCCTTCCGCGGTGTGCCGGCCGGCGTACCGCAGGGCGCGCTTTCCGGTGAACCCGGCGCCCGCTTTCGCGGTGGGGGAGCCGCTCGGGCCGCGGTCGACCAGGGAGAGCATGTCCGGTGGGACGGGCCCGTCGGTGCCGCCCGTGGACAACTGGAGGTCGGCGAGCTGGAGGATGTCGCCGCCGTTGTTCCGGGTGACGTCCAGCCGGAAGTGCCGGTACTCACCGGGTTCGGCGAAGTCGTACGTCTTCGTCTGGAACCGCTCGGAGAAGGACTCGCCGGAGCGGGCGTCGAGCGTCTTCCACTCCTTGCCGTCGGCGGAGCCCTTCAGGGTCCAGTCCCTCGGGTCGCGCTCGTCGTGGTCGTTGGCCGACGTCAGCGCATAGCGTGCTAATTTCACCGGTTTGTCCAGATCAAACTCGGCCCAGCCGGTCGGTGCGAAGGCGAGCCACTTGGTGCTCGGCTCGCCGTCGACGAGGTTCTCCTTCACCTCGCCGCCGCCCGTGTTCTCGGCACTCGCCCGGACGTCGGTGACCTGACCGGTCACATTGCCCGGTATGCCGCTGCTGTAGCCGCCGTCGACTCCGGAGGCCCGCTTGGTGCCGTCCGGGCCGGTGTCGACGGTGTTCACCCAGTCCGGAACCGGGTCGTCCGCCTCGAAGGAGGACGCGAATTCCCGATCGGTTTTTCCCGGGGCCTGCGGCAGTGCGACCGCAATGCCCTGCGAACCCAGGGTCAAAGCGAAGGCGGTCGCCGACACGACCGCCGAACCCCATCTGTGCCGAGCTTTCCGCTGCATCAACGGGTACCCTCCCTGCGCAGTGGACAACGTTGTCACCTTCGATGCGCAAGGACCAGTAGTTGCCCAAGTGGCGAGGAGTGTCAAGGGTGTTGCCTGCGGCATTCGGGCGCGGCGACCGGGATATTTCCGGCGGAGCACCCGCAGGCCCCGCATACTTCCGCGAGGTCTCAACTCGGATAAGACCCACGGCCAACCTTGCGTTCGATCTTGATCCGCTGGCGTGAAGTGGACTATACCTGTCGGACGCTTCACACGATCCGCACGTCAGCACCCGCACTTCCTGCACGACCCAGCTTGACCCGATCGCGGTGCCGGGAGGGATCCGGTTCACCGCCTGAGTCCTGGAGAAGGCGAGGACTTGAGCATGGGATCCACTTCCGCCGAGCACCACGGCACCGAAGGCGTCGGCCGCCGTGATCTGATCAAGAGGTCCGCCGCGCTCGGGCTGATCTCCGTCCCCACCATGAGCTTCCTGTCCGCCTGTGCCAGTAGCGGCGGCGACGACAGCGGGGACAAGGCCAAAGCAGGCAAGAAGACCGCGAAGAACCCGCTCGCCGTCAACGACACGGCCGGCATGGAATTCGTCCTGTTCGACGGTGGCTTCGGCAAGGAGTACGCCGAGGACGCCGTGAAGATCTACGAGAAGAACTTCCCCAAGGCCTCGGTGAAGTTCTCCGCCACCCAGAAGATCCAGTCCACGCTCCAGCCCCGCTTCAACCAGGGCACCCCGCCGGACCTCATCGACAACTCCGGCGCCGAGCAGATGGACATGGGCGTCCTGGTCGGCAAGAACCAGCTCACCGACCTCACCCCGCTGCTGGACGCGCCCTCCTACGACGACCCGAACAAGAAGGTCCGCGACACGCTGCGCCCCGGCATCGTGGAGATGGGCCAGTTCGACGGCGAGAAGGTCTGGATCCTCTACTACGCCTACACGGTGTACGGCGTCTGGTACTCGCAGAAGGCCCTGGACTCGCTCGACGAGCAGTACCCCGAGACCTGGGACCAGATGCTCGCGGTCTGCGCCAAGGCCAAGAAGAAGGGCATGGCGGGCTGGACGTACGCGGGCAAATACCCCTACTACCTCCCCTTCTCGCTCTACCCGATGATCGGCAAGGTCGGCGGCCGCGAAGTCCTCGACGCGATCGACAACCTGGAGCCGAACGCCTGGAAGCACCCGGCCGTCAAGGCCTGCTTCGAGGCGTACTACGAGCTCTACAAGAAGGGCTACGTCCTCAAGGGCACCCCGGGCCTGGACCACATCCAGTCGCAGACCGCGTGGGCCGAGGGCAAGGCGCTGTTCATCCCCAACGGCTCGTGGGTCGAGAACGAGTCGGCGAACGTCATTCCGAAGGACTTCGACCTGGCCGTTTCCGCGCCCACCGGCCTCGACTCCTCGGACAAGCTGCCGTTCGGCACCATCTGGGCCTCCGGCGGCGAGCCCTTCATCGTCCCGGCCAAGGCGAAGAACGCCGCCGGCGGCATGGAGCAGCTGCGCATCATGCTCAGCGAGGCCTCGTCGAAGAACTTCACCGGCAAGGTGAAGTCGCTGACCGCGTACAACGGCGGCACCGACGGCATCGCTCTCACCCCCGGTCTGAAATCCGGTGTCGCGGCACTGGACAAGGCCGGCGAGAACGTGGTGAATCCCCGTATGCAGGACTGGTACGTGCAGTTGCAGAAGGAGAAGATCGGCGTTTCCGGCCTGGGCGAGATGATGGCCGGCCGCCTGACTCCCGCCGAGGCCATCAAGAAGATCCAGGGCTTCGCCGACGAGACCGCCAAGGACGACTCCATCAAGCACTACAAGCACCAGTAACGGCACAACACAATTCCGCACACGGCACCGGAGTGGCGATGCAGCACGGCAAGTACCGGTTCATCGTGGGCTTCCTCGCGTTGCCCCTGGGACTGTACGCGCTCTTCGTGGTCTGGCCGTTCATCCAGTCCATCTACTACTCGTTCACGGACTGGACCGGCCTGAGCCCCGAATTCAAGATGGTCGGTTTCGACAATTACAGCCGCATGCTCGACGACGACATCTTCTGGAAGTCGTTGCAGCACAGCCTGCTGTTCGCCCTCCTGCTGCCGGTGGTGACGATCGGCCTCGCGCTGTTCTTCGCCTTCATGATCAATGTGGGCGGCAGGAAACGGAGAAACGGTCCTGTCGTCACCGGCGTCCGCGGCTCCGGCTTCTACAAGATCGTCTACTTCTTCCCGCAGGTCCTCTCGATCGCCATCGTCGCGCTGCTGTTCGCGTTCGCGTACAACCCGGACAGCGGCGCGATCAACTCGCTCCTGCGCGGCATCGGCCTGGACGACGTCCAGCCGCTCTGGCTGGGCGACCCCGATCTGGCCCTCTGGGCGGTGATGGGGGTCCTCGTCTGGTCCACGGTCGGCTTCTTCGTGGTCCTCTTCTCCGCCGGCATGGCCTCCATCCCGGCGGAGATGTACGAGGCGGCGCTCCTGGACGGCGCGAACCGCGTCACCACCTTCTTCCGGGTCACCCTGCCCCTCCTGTGGGACACGGTGCAGTCCGGCTGGGTCTACATGGGCATCCTCGCCCTGGGCGCCGAGTCGTTCGCGGTCGTGCAGATCATGACGACCGGGCCGGGCGGTCCCGACTACTCGACCACCGTCATGGTCCTGTACGTGTACCAGAAGGCGTTCCGTGACGGGCAGGCCGCCTACGCCACCACCATCGGTGTCGCCCTGCTCGTCGTCACGCTGGCCTTCGCCGCCGTGGTGATGCGGCTGGGCCGTCGCGAGCGGCTGGAGTACTGACCGATGAAGACGACCGAGACCCCCGCGCCGCTCCCGGCCGAGTCCGGCGCACCGATCACCAAGACGGACCTCCAGCCGCCCTCTCCCGCGAAGGAGAAGAAGGAGGGCACGGTCCTCAACGTCTTCTCCCACGGCGTCCTGGTCATCTGGGCGTTCATGGTGGTCCTGCCGCTGCTCTGGGCGGTCATGACGTCCTTCAAGGACGACCGCTCCATCTTCAGCTCGCCCTGGTCGCTCCCGGACTCCCTGCACTTCGACAACTGGTCGCGGGCGTGGACCCAGGCCAACATGAGCGACTACTTCCTCAACACGGTCCTCGTGGTGGGCGGTTCACTCATCGGCACCCTGGTGCTGGGCTCCATGGCGGCCTATGTCCTGGCCCGCTTCGACTTCCCGGGCAACCGCTTCATCTACTTCCTGTTCATCGGCGGCATGAGCTTTCCGATCATGCTCGCGCTGGTCCCGCTGTTCTACGTCGTGAACAACATGGGGCTGCTGAACACCATCCACGGCCTGATCCTGGTGTACATCGCCTACTCACTGCCGTTCACGGTGTTCTTCCTCACGGCGTTCTTCCGCACGCTGCCGACGTCGATCGCCGAGGCGGCCTTCGTCGACGGCGCGTCCCACAGCCGTACGTTCTTCCAGATCATGCTGCCCATGGCCAAACCGGGTCTGATCAGCGTGGGCATCTTCAACTTCCTGGGCCAGTGGAACCAGTACATGCTCCCCACGGTCCTCAACACCGACCCAGACAAGCGGGTCCTCACCCAGGGCCTGGTCCAGCTGGCGGTCAGCCAGGGCTACAAGGGCGACTGGTCGGGCCTCTTCGCGGGCCTGGTGATGGCGATGCTGCCGGTGCTGGCGGCGTACATCATCTTCCAGCGGCAGGTGGTGCAGGGTCTGACGGCCGGTGCGCTGAAGTAGCCCGGGCCGGTGGGGGGGGCGGGCGCCGGGGCGTGGCGCAGCTCGGCGCGACGAGGTGCCGGACCCCCATCGCCCACCCGTGCCGCCCCAGCGGCACGACTGCCCGTAGCCAGGGGGGTCAGCCACGACACACCCGCGGCCGCCGTCGAACGGAAGGGGACGTGTCGGGGGGTGTCCGCCCGCAGCGGTTGGCGCGTCGACGCCAGTCAGTCGGTACGAAGCCCCATCGCGCCGTTCCGAGGACGGACACCCCCCGACGCGGCCCCGACCCACCCCCGGGCGCAAGGCGCAAGCACGCGCCCCCACCGGGCGCAAGGCGCAAGCACGCGCCCCCACCCCCGGCGCAAGGCGCAAGCACGCGCCCCCACCGGGCGCAAGGCGCAAGCACGCGCCCCCACCCCCGGCGCAAGGCGCAAGCACGCGCCCCCACCCCCGCCCCCACACCACCCCCGCGACAGAAAGCGCAAACCACGACGTAGCCCTCCGCAACCGCCCGCATACCCCCCGGAATCAGCTCAACCTCTTGACGGGAGGCGACCCGAACGGCTCAGCTTAGAGTTCACTAGTTGGACATAGACGGGGCCTCATCGAAGCGGCCCCGTGCGCAGGAGGTCGTCGTGGAGACTCCGGGGTCGCAGTCGTCGCTGCACCGAGCCAACCTGGAGCGGGTCGTACGAGCCGTGCGCCTCGCCGGCTCCCTCACCCAGGCCGAGATCGCACGGACGACAGGCCTGTCCGCGGCGACGGTCTCCAACATCGTCCGGGAGTTGAAGGACGGCGGCACCGTCGAGGTCACACCGACCTCCGCCGGCGGCCGAAGGGCCCGCAGCGTGTCGCTGAGCGGCGACGCCGGCATCGTCATCGGCGTTGACTTCGGCCACACCCACCTCCGCGTCGCCATCGGCAACCTCGCCCACCAGGTCCTTGCCGAGGAATCCGAGCCCCTCGACGTCGATGCCTCGTCCACCCAGGGCTTCGACCGCGCGGAACAGCTGGTCACACGCCTGATCGAAGCCACCGGCGTGGACCGCTCCAAGATCGCCGGCGTCGGCCTCGGCGTCCCCGGCCCCATCGACGTCGAGTCCGGCACGCTCGGCTCGACCGCGATCCTCCCCGGCTGGACCGGCACCAAGCCCGCCGAGGAGCTCCGCGACCGCCTGGGCGTCCCCGTGCACGTGGACAACGACGCCAACCTCGGCGCCCTCGGCGAAATGGTCTGGGGCAGCGGCCGAGGTGTCCGCGACCTGGCCTACATCAAGGTGGCCAGCGGTGTCGGCGCCGGTCTGGTGATAGACGGCAGGATCTACCGGGGACCCGGCGGCACCGCCGGAGAAATCGGACATATTACACTTGATGAATCCGGCCCGGTCTGCCGCTGCGGCAACCGCGGCTGCCTGGAGACCTTCGCGGCCGCGCGGTACGTGCTCCCGCTCCTCCAGTCCAGTCACGGCACCGATCTGACCATGGAGGGCGTCGTACGGCTCGCACGGGACGGAGACCCGGGCTGTCGTCGGGTGATCGCCGACGTCGGCCGCCATATCGGCAGTGGAGTGGCCAATCTCTGCAACCTTCTGAACCCGAGCCGGGTGGTCCTCGGCGGTGATCTCGCCGAGGCCGGTGAGCTGGTGCTCGGGCCGATCCGGGAGTCCGTCGGCCGCTACGCGATCCCCAGTGCGGCACGCCAGTTGTCCGTTCTCCCAGGCGCCCTCGGCGGCCGTGCGGAGGTGCTCGGAGCGCTCGCTCTCGCCCTCAGCGAGATGGGTGATTCGACCCTTCTTGACGGAACTGCCCCGGCCGCACTGAAGGCGGCCACCCCTGCCTTCACTTAGAGAACGGATGGCACCGTTGCCATCTCGTTAAGGATTTACTTCTTGACGTCGCACGTGTGGCCGAGTTGACTTCCAGCCACCTCGGCCGCAATGTCGCGGCCTCGTCAGGGAGGTTTCTGAAGTGAACACGCGTATGCGTCGCGCCGCTGTTGCCGTTGCCGCCGGTGCGATGGCCGTTTCGCTTGCTGCCTGTGGCAGCGCCAAGGAGTCGGGCGACAAGGCCGATTCCTCCGGGTCCGCCAAGAAGGGCGACGACATCAAGGTCGGCCTGCTCCTTCCGGAGAACGCGACCGCCCGTTACGAGAAGTTCGACCGTCCGCTCATCGAGAAGAAGGTCAAGGAGCTCACCGACGGCAAGGGCGAGGTCGTCTACGCCAACGCCAAGCAGGACGCCAGCACGCAGAACCAGCAGGTCGACACGATGGTGACCAACAAGGTCGACGTGCTGATCGTGGACGCGGTGGACTCCAAGGCCATCGCCGGCTCGGTGAAGAAGGCCAAGGACGCGGGCATCCCCGTCGTCGCCTACGACCGTCTGGCCGAGGGCCCGATCGACGCCTACACCTCGTTCGACAACGTCACCGTCGGCAAGACCCAGGGCGAGGCCCTGCTGAAGGCCCTCGGCGGCAAGGCCAAGGACGGCCAGATCGTCATGATGAACGGGTCCTCCACCGACCCGAACGCCGCCCAGTTCAAGCAGGGCGCGCACTCCGTGCTCGACGGCAAGGTGAAGATCGGCCGCGAGTACGACACCAAGGAGTGGAAGCCGGAGAACGCCAACGCCAACATGGAGGGCGCCATCTCCGCCCTCGGCAAGGACAAGATCGTCGGCGTCTACTCCGCCAACGACGGCATGGCGGGCGGCATCATCACCGCCCTGAAGGCCGCCGGCATCGCCGACGTCCCGGTCACCGGCCAGGACGCCGAGCTCGCGGGTGTGCAGCGCATCGTCACCGGTGAGCAGTACATGAGCGTCTACAAGCCCTACCCGCAGGAGGCGGACGTCGCGGCCGAGATGGCCGTCGCCCTCGCGCAGGGCAAGTCGCTCGACTCGATCGCCAAGGACAAGGTCGACAGCCCGACCAACAAGGCCGTCCCGTCGGTCCTCGTCCCGGTCGTCTCGCTGACCAAGGACAACATCAAGGACACCGTCATCAAGGACGGCATCTACACCGTGAACGAGATCTGCGCGGGCAAGTTCAAGGCCGCCTGCGACAAGGCCGGTCTCAGCTAAGCAGCCGTAAGGTCCCCCGGGGCCACGGGAGTCCGCCCGCGGACTCCCGTGAGCCGCGGACAGGGACCGGCTGCCCCCGAGTTCCTCCGGCGCCCCGCCACATCAGCCCCGCAAGCTATGCGGGGCGCCGGAGTGATCACTCCTCCCACCCTTCTGCACAACCTCCCGCCGGGTCAGGCGGCGAAGGAGATGGTTCACGTGTCCGCTACGCCCGTGCTGGCGTTGCGCGGGGTCTCCAAGCGATTCGGTGCCGTTCAGGCGCTCACCGACGTAGAGCTTGAGGTCCACGCCGGTGAAGTGGTCGCCCTGGTGGGCGACAACGGCGCCGGAAAGTCCACGCTGGTCAAGACGATCGCCGGCGTGCACCCCATCGATGAGGGCCTCATCGAATGGGACGGCAGGTCCGTCCAGATCAACAAGCCGCACGACGCCCAGAACCTGGGCATCGCGACCGTCTACCAGGACCTCGCGCTCTGCGACAACATCGACGTCGTCGGCAACCTCTACCTGGGCCGGGAGATCCGCAAGCGCGGCGTCCTGGACGAGGTGGAGATGGAGCGCCGCTCCCGCGAGCTGCTCGACACGCTGTCGATCCGCATCCCCAGCGTGCGCATCCCGATCGCCTCGCTCTCCGGCGGTCAGCGCCAGACCGTGGCCATCGCCCGTTCCATGCTCGGCGAGCCCAAGCTGGTCATCCTCGACGAGCCCACCGCCGCCCTCGGCGTCGAGCAGACCGCGCAGGTCCTCGACCTGGTCGAGCGGCTGCGCGAGCGCGGCCACGCCGTGATCCTCATCAGCCACAACATGGCCGACGTGAAGGCCGTCGCGGACAAGGTCGCGGTGCTGCGCCTCGGCCGCAACAACGGCGTCTTCGAGGTCAAGTCGACCTCGCAGGAGGAGATCATCTCCGCCATCACGGGCGCCACCGACAACGCCGTGACCCGCCGTGCGGCGCGCACGAACGGGGAGGTTTCCAAGTGAGCATCGACAAGACCTCCGCGGCTCCGGACGAGCACGTCGTGGAGAACCCCGAGGCGGCCAAGGCGGCCGTCACGGTGGTCGACCCCCGGCTGCTGGTCCGTGAGCAGGGCCTCAAGGGCTACGTCAGCGAATTCAAGCGGAAGGTGAAGTCCGGTGACCTGGGCTCCATCCCGGTCGTCATCGGCCTGGCGATCATCTGGCTCATCTTCACGAGCCTGAACTCCAACTTCCTCACCGCGGGCAACCTGTCCGACATGTCCGTCGCCATGGTCGGCACGGGCATGATCGCCGTCGGAATCGTGTTCGTGCTGCTGCTCGGCGAGATCGACCTGTCGGTCGGATCGGTGTCCGGTGTCGCGGGCGCCAGCTTCGCGGTGTTGAACGTCACCAACGGCATGAACGAGTGGCTCGCCTTCGTGCTGTCCATCCTCACCGGCACGGTCGCCGGTGTGCTGCATGGCTTCTTCTTCGCGAAGATCGGCGTCCCCGCCTTCGCCGTCACCCTGGCCGGTCTGCTGTTCTGGAACGGCTTCATGCTCCAGATCCTCGGCGACAACGGCACCATCAACCTCGACCCGGACGGGGTCGTGGCCCAGCTGACCAGCTACTACTTCTCCGACGTGGCCGCCGCGTACGCGCTGGCCGCGGTGGTGACCGCCGGGTTCTTCGTCAGCTCCTTCTTCGGCAACCGGCGCCGCGAGGCCGCCGGCGTGCCCTCCCGGCCGCTGAGTGACACCATCATGCGGACGGTGCTGCTGGCGGTGGTCTCCTTCACCGTCGCCGTCGTCTTCAACCAGTACAAGGGCCTGCCGCTCGCGGTGGTCATCTTCATCGCGGTGCTGCTGGTCACGGACTTCGTGCTGCGCCGTACGTCGTACGGCCGGAAGGTGTTCGCGCTCGGCGGCAGCGTCGAGGCGTCCCGCCGCGCCGGCATCAACGTGGAGATGGTCCGGATCTCGGTGTTCGCGATCTCCGGCACCTTCGCCGCGGTCGGCGGCCTGTTCATCGCCTCCAAGATCGCGGCGGCCAACCAGGGCGCCGGTGGCGGTGACCTGCTGATGAACGCGATCGCCGCGGCGGTCATCGGCGGCACCTCGCTGTTCGGTGGCCGGGGACGCACCTGGAACGCCCTGCTGGGTGTCCTGGTGATCGTGTCCATCCAGTACGGCCTCGCCCTGGAGGGCATCGCCTCTCCGGTGCAGTACATGATCACCGGTGGTGTGCTGCTGGCCACGGTCGTGATCGACGCCGTCACCCGGAAGACGCAGAAGACCGCAGGGCGCGCCTAGCGCTGAGTGACACCTCCTGTGCCCGGTACCCCACAGGTGCCGGGCACAGCTGTGTCGTGGCCGTGGCGCACCATGGGTAGAGCCGAACGCGTGACGTACGACGCACAGCCCCGGCGCCGCCCGCAAAGGCGGAACATTAGACTCGACAAGCCCGGCAACAGCTCTACTGCAAGGAGGCACGGGTGCCGCTGCTGACCCGTATCAGGGGACCGCGCGATCTGGACCGGCTCAACCCGGAGGAGCTGAACCAGCTGGCCGAGGAGATCCGGAGCTTCCTCGTCGAAGCGGTCTCCAAGACCGGCGGTCACCTCGGCCCCAACCTCGGCGTGGTGGAGCTCACCATCGCCCTGCACCGGGTCTTCGACTCGCCGAGGGACAAGGTGCTCTGGGACACCGGCCACCAGTCCTACGTCCACAAGCTGCTCACCGGCCGCCAGGACTTCTCGAAGCTGAAGATGAAGGGCGGCCTGTCCGGCTACCCCTCGCAGGCCGAGTCCGAGCACGACGTCATCGAGAACTCGCACGCCTCGACCGTCCTCGGCTGGGCCGACGGCATCGCCAAGGCCAACCAGATCATGAAGCGCGACGACCACGTCGTGGCCGTGATCGGTGACGGCGCGCTGACCGGCGGCATGGCCTGGGAGGCGCTGAACAACATCGCCGACGCCAAGGACCGCCCCCTCGTCATCGTCGTCAACGACAACGAGCGGTCCTACGCGCCGACCATCGGCGGCCTCGCCAACCACCTGGCGACCCTGCGCACCACGGACGGCTACGAGCGCTTCCTGGCCCGTACCAAGGAGGTCCTGGAGCGCACCCCCGTCGTCGGGCAGGCGCTCTACGACACCCTGCACGGCGCCAAGAAGGGCCTGAAGGACTTCATCGCCCCGCAGGGCATGTTCGAGGACCTGGGCCTGAAGTACGTCGGTCCGATCGACGGGCACGACCTGGAGGCGCTGGAGTCCGCGCTCGCCAAGGCCAAGCGGTTCGGCGGGCCGGTCATCGTGCACTGCCTCACCGAGAAGGGCCGCGGCTACCAGCCCGCCCTCCAGGACGAGGCGGACCGCTTCCACGCCGTCGGCAAGATCCACCCCGACACGGGCCTGCCGATCGCCAGCTCCGGCGCCGACTGGACGTCCGTCTTCGGCGAGGAGATGGTCAAGCTCGGCGAGGAGCGCGAGGACATCGTCGCCATCACGGCCGCCATGCTCCAGCCGGTGGGCCTGGACAAGTTCGCCAAGCGCTTCCCGAAACGGGTCTACGACGTCGGCATCGCCGAGCAGCACGGCGCCGTCTCCGCGGCCGGCCTGGCCACGGGCGGCGTGCACCCGGTGTTCGCGGTGTACGCCACCTTCCTCAACCGCGCCTTCGACCAGGTGCTGATGGACGTGGCGCTGCACAAGTGCGGCGTGACCTTCGTCCTCGACCGAGCCGGTGTCACCGGCACCGACGGCGCCTCCCACAACGGCATGTGGGACATGTCGATCCTTCAGGTCGTGCCCGGGCTGCGGCTGGCCGCGCCGCGCGACGCCGACCAGGTCCGTGCCCAGCTGCGCGAGGCCGTCGCCGTCGACGACGCACCGACCGTGGTCCGCTTCTCCAAGGGCGCCGTCGGCCCCGCCGTGCCGGCCCTGCGGCGCGTCGGCGGCATGGACGTCCTGCGCGAGCCCGGCACCGACCGGCCGGACGTGCTGCTGGTCTCCGTCGGCGCCCTCGCGCCGATGTGCCTGGAGATCGCCGGCCTGCTCGACAAGCAGGGCATCTCCACGACCGTCGTCGACCCGCGCTGGGTCAAGCCCGTCGACGAGGCCATGGCGCCGCTCGCCGAGCAGCACCGCGTGGTCGTCACCGTCGAGGACAACAGCCGCGTCGGCGGCGTCGGCTCGGCGATCGCGCAGGCGCTGCGCGACGCGGGCGTCGACGTGCCGCTGCGCGACTTCGGCATCCCGCCGCGCTTCCTCGACCACGCCTCGCGTGCGGAGGTCCTGGCGGAGATCGGTCTCACCGCGCCGGACATCGCCCGGCAGGTGACCGGACTGGTCGCCAAGCTGGACGGCCGCTACGAGCGCAGTGCGGCGGACGCCGTGGACGCCGCGCGCGACTGACGGCACCGAAGCGACAGACGCGACGGGCGCGGCCGACACGGCCGAACGGGTTCTGTGTGGGCCGGTTTCCCCACCATGAGGGTGGTGGAACCGGCCCATTGGCGTGAATTGGCCCGTGCCGGGGCATACGGATGGTGCCACCTCTCGATCATGTCGAGGACGACAAGCGTGGGAGGTACCCCGTGAGCAGTACCCTCTTCCGGACGAAGAAGGTCGAGCAGTCCATCCTCGACACCGAGGAACCAGAGCACGCGCTCAAGAAGTCCTTGTCCGCGCTGGATCTGACCGTCTTCGGCGTCGGTGTGATCATCGGTACCGGCATCTTCGTTCTCACCGGCACAGTCGCCAAGAACAACGCGGGGCCCGCGGTGGCCCTGGCGTTCGTGGCGGCCGGCGTCGCCTGCGCGCTCGCCGCGCTGTGCTACGCCGAGTTCGCGTCCACGGTCCCGGTCGCCGGGTCCGCCTACACGTTCTCGTACGCCTCCCTCGGTGAGCTGCCCGCCTGGATCATCGGCTGGGACCTCGTCCTGGAGTTCGCGCTCGGCACGGCGGTGGTGGCCGTCGGCTGGTCGGGGTACATCCAGTCGCTCATGGAGAACGCGGGCTGGACGATGCCCGCGGCCCTGGGCAGCCGTGAGGGCTCCGACGTCTTCGGCTTCGACATCCTCGCCGCCGCGCTGGTCCTCGTCCTCACGGGCATCCTCGTGATCGGCATGAAGCTGTCCGCGCGGATCACGTCGCTCGTCGTCGCCATCAAGGTCACGGTCGTCCTCGTGGTGATCATCGCCGGTGCGTTCCTCATCGAGGGGAAGAACTACGACCCGTTCATCCCGAAGGAGAAGCCGGTGGAGGCGGGGTCCAGTCTCGACTCGCCGCTGATCCAGTTGATGTTCGGCTGGGCGCCGTCCAACTTCGGCGTGATGGGCATCTTCACCGCGGCCTCGGTCGTGTTCTTCGCGTTCATCGGGTTCGACGTGGTGGCCACGGCGGCGGAGGAGACGCGCAACCCGCAGCGGGACATGCCGCGGGGCATCATCGGCTCGCTCATCATCTGCACCACGCTGTACGTCCTCGTGTCGATCGTCGTCACCGGTATGCAGCACTACACGAAGCTGGACGTGGACGCGCCGCTCGCCGACGCGTTCAAGGCCACCGGGCATCCGTGGTTCGCGGGCTTCATCAGCTTCGGCGCCGCCGTCGGCCTGACGACGGTGTGCATGATCCTGCTGCTGGGGCAGACGCGTGTGTTCTTCGCGATGAGCCGGGACGGGCTGCTGCCGCGGTTCTTCTCGCGGGTCCACCCGCGGTTCAAGACGCCGCACCGGCCGACCATCCTGCTCGGTGTGATCATCGCCGTGCTCGCCGGGTTCACGCCGCTGACGGAACTCGCCGCGCTGGTCAACATCGGCACGCTGTTCGCCTTCGTGGTCGTCGCGATCGGCGTGATCATCCTCCGCAAGACCCGGCCCGACCTGCCCAGGGCGTTCCGTACCCCGTGGGTGCCGGTCATCCCGATCCTGTCGGTGTGCGCCTCGCTGTGGCTGATGATCAACCTGCCGGCCGAGACGTGGGTCCGCTTCGCCATCTGGATGGCCGCCGGCTTCTTTGTCTACTTCCTGTACAGCCGCACCCACAGCCGCCTGGCCCGCCAGGAGGCGGGCAAGGAGCAGCCGAGCGTGGGCGGTGGCACGCCGTAGACGGCTGCGGCTCCGCCTTCTCGCCGGGTGGGGGGTCGGGGCCGCGCCGGTGGCCTCCTCCCCAGCTGCGGGCAATCGTGCCGCCAAGGGCGGCACGGGTGGGCGCAGCGGCACCACGCTCCGCCGGGTTGCGGACCCGACCGGCCCCAGCCCCGCTCCTACGGGCGGACAGACCGTGGCCCCGCCACCTCCGCCCCCAGCTCCCCGACCCTCCTCCGCAGCTCCCGGTCCGCCGTGATCACCAGGACGGGGCGCTCGCCGGCCGAGGCGACGACTTCGACGATGTGGTCGTCGCCGCTGCCCGGGGCGGACGACACCCGTACCCCGGGCACGGACTCCACCCCGCGCGCCGCCCCCTCCACGACCAGGACGATGTCCACCGGGCCGGCGACGGCCGGAACCCCGTCCGACGCCAGACGGTCCCGCAGCCGTTCCGCCGCACCCCGGCGGTCCCGCCACCAGCCGTCCGGCACCGAGCCGATGACGTTCGCGGCGTCGACCACGACGAGGAGAGGTGAGGGCTCGTTCATGTGGCCAGGGTCGCACGGGAGACGGGCCGGGGCGGGGGAGGGCGGGCGCGCCGGGTTGGGGCGGCCGCATAAAGTGAACACGTGAACGGCGACTGGCTCATCCGCGGCCGCGACGGCCGCCTCACCGTCTATCTGCCCTCCGGCGACGCCGTCCTGTGCCGGGCGGAACGCGGCCCCGGCGGCCCCTGGGAGGACGCCCCGCGAACCGTCGGCGGGGCCCAGAAGCTGCACCCGGGGGCGGCGGTCGGACAAGGCACCGACGGCTACGCGCATCTGGCGGCCTGGCGGCCCACCGCCCCGGGCGAGTCCGGGCTCGTGCACTCCACGCACTTCCGCCCCCACCTCGCAGCCCTGGACTGGACTCCCATCGGCCACCCGGACAAGAAGGGCGACCGTACGGGACCGCCCGCCGTGACCGTGGACGGGGCGGGGCGCGGTTATGTCTTCGTCCGCAACGGCAGCGGCGGGGTCAGCCTGCGCAACCAGAAGGTGAAGGGCGGCTGGGGCGGCTGGCTGGACCTCGAAGGGCACGGTGTCGAGGGGGAGTTGGCCCCTGTGACGGGCGAGTCGGGGCGGGTCGAGCTGTACGCCTGTGCGCCCGGCGGGATCCTGCACTGGCGGCAGGAGGGGGACGGCAAGAAGCCCGTGCGGACCGAGGGCGTCGACACGTCCGTCCGTGCGGGCACCCTGCGCGCGCTCGCCACGTCCGCCGAGCACACCACCCTCTTCTTCACCGACGGCTCGGGCGATGTGTGCGCCTGGCGTCCCGGTGAGAAGCCGGTGACCCTGCTGCCCTCAGCCGGTCCGGGACCCGTGTCCGCCGTACGGTGTGTCATCGAGGGGCACGACTGCACCGTGCTCGCACAGCGGTCCGCGAGCGGCCGGGTCGCCTTCGCCGCGTATCCGACCGAGCAGGAGTCGGCCGGCGCCTGGTGGACCGAGTCCGGCCCCCGGCTGCCCGCCGAGGCCGTGGTGTCGGTGGCGCTCGACGAGCACGAGGAGGTCGTCGCCGCCTCTCTCACGCCCTCCACGGGGACCGTGCTGCTCACCCGGCGCAAGGACGAACCGGGGCTCGCACTGGAGGCCTGGAGGGAGCTCTGAACCCTTCCGGTAAGCGGAACAGAGTCCTTCATTCCGTGGTTCTTGTCGCTCCAGACACCTGAGATGTGTCAAGGGTTGTACAGATGTGTACGTGACAAGGCGCACCTTTGGTGAACATGGTCAAAAAGTGAAGGTCTTGTTAGCCTCCTCGGACTTGTTCGATTTTCCTCGGGGGGCCGGTTGCTGCTGCGTCTGGCTGACGCCGTGGCAACGGGGTTGGGAATGATGTCGTGAGCAGATCCTCCACGGTGGATCTTGTCGTTGTCGGACTCGGTTACGTGGGCCTGCCGTTGGCCAGGTCCGCCGCCGCCGCGGGCCTGAAGGTGGTCGGTCTCGACCGCAGCCGACGGGTGGTCGACGGACTGAACGCCGGCCGTTCACATGTCGACGACATCACCGACGCCGAAGTGCGGGCCATGCTGGAGCAGGGCTTCGAGGCCGTCGACCGGGCCGATGTGATCGCCGACACCGCCGCGGTCGTGGTGTGTGTTCCCACGCCGCTCACCGACCACGGCGCCCCGGACCTCGGTGCGGTGCACGCCGCCGTCGACGACATCGCCGCGCACCTCACCGCCGGCACGCTCGTCGTGCTGGAGTCCACGACGTACCCCGGCACGACCGACGAGGTCGTCCGGCCGCGTCTGGAGGCCGGCGGGCTCACCGTCGGCGTCGACTTCCACCTCGCCTTCTCCCCGGAGCGCATCGACCCGGGCAACCCCTCCTTCGGCCTGGAGAACACCCCCAAGGTCGTCGGCGGCATCACGGCCGACTGCACCAAGGCCGCCCGCGCCCTCTACGAGCGGTTCGTGAACCGGGTCGTCGAGGCCAAGGGCACCCGCGAGGCCGAGATGGCCAAGCTGCTGGAGAACACGTACCGGCACGTCAACATCGCCCTCGTCAACGAGATGTCGATGTTCTGCCGGGAGATCGGCGTCGATCTGTGGGACGCCATCCGGTGCGCCTCCACCAAGCCGTTCGGGTTCGCGCCGTTCTACCCCGGCCCGGGCGTCGGCGGGCACTGCATCCCGATCGACCCCAACTACCTCTCGTACAAGGTGCGTTCGCTGGGCATCCCGTTCCGGTTCGTGGAGCTGGCGCAGGAGATCAACCAGCGGATGCCCGTGCACGTGGTGAACCGGGCCGCCGACCTGCTCAACGACCAGGGCAAGGCCGTGCGCGGCTCGCGGGTCCTGCTGCTCGGCGTGACCTACAAGCCGGACATCTCCGACCAGCGGGAGAGCCCGGCCCTGGCCGTCGCGGAGAACCTCCTCGCGCGCGGTGCCGAGCTCGTCTACTTCGACCCGCGGGTCGAGGACTGGCACGTCGCCGGTGCGCCCGTGGAGCGGGCCGAGGACTACCTCGCCGCCGCCGAGGCCGCCGACCTGACGATCCTGCTCCAGCCGCACCGCGAGATCGACCTCGACGAGCTCGCCGACCGGGCCCGGGCCCTCTTCGACACCCGGGGCAAGTCCGCCGACCACCCGCGGGTGGTCAAGCTGTGACTTCCGAAGATACGTACATACCCGGGGCCGTCGACTCCGGTGGGCGCCGAGCGCACCGCAAGCGGCGGCACCTGAAGGTCTCGTACTTCGTCTTCCTGGGCCTGGCCGCGCTGATCGCCACCCGGCTCGACGCCGGCTCCCTCCACCTGTACTCGATGGGCGCCATGGGCCTGCTGGCCCTGAAGATGTTCGGCGCCCTCTTCTACCGTCCCGCCAAGGCCGGGCGGGAGGAACTGGAGTACCTGGAGAACGCCTGGGTCACCGCGGTCATCCCGATCTACAACGAGGATCCGGTGATGTTCGAGCAGGGCATGCGCAGCCTCCTCGCGCAGAGCCGCCTGCCCAACGAGATCCACATCATCGACGACGCCAGCGCCAACGACTCGGGCATCCGGGCCGCGAAGAAGCTGCGCCGCGAGTTCGAGGCCAAGGGCGTCAAGTACACCGTCAGCGTCCAGCCCGAGAACAAGGGCAAGCGCGAGGCACTGGCACTCGGCTTCGAGGCCGCCCCGTACTCCGACATCTTCCTGTGCGTCGACTCGGACACCGTGCTGTCCCGGGACACCGTGCGCGAGCTGCTGCTTCCGCTGGCCGACGAGAAGATCATGGCCTCCACCGGCATGGTCCTCGCGCTCAACCACGACAGCAACATCTTCACCCGCCTCCAGGACCTGCGCTACGGCAACTCGTTCCTCTTCGAGCGGGCCGCCTACTCCCGGCTGAAGTCGGTCCTGTGCTGCTGCGGCGCGCTCTCCGCGTACCGCGGCACGCTGGTGCGCAAGTACCTGCCGGACTTCCTCAACCAGCAGTTCCTGGGCAAGCCGGCCGTCTTCGGTGACGACCGCCGCATGACCAACTACTGCCTGATGGAAGGCCAGGTCGTCTTCCAGGAGACCGCCGTCGGCTACACGGCCGTCCCCGAGAAGCTGCCGCACTTCCTGCGCCAGCAGGTGCGCTGGAACAAGTCCTTCTTCCGCGAGTCGCTGTGGGCGTTCCGGCACCAGAAGAAGTACCGGCCCGCCTTCTGGCTCACCTGCATGGAACTCGCCCTGTGGCTGGTCTTCGGCTCGGCGATGTTCTACTCGATGGTCATCCTGCCCATCATGAAGCCCGCCCAGTTCGTCAACCACATCGGCGACTACCTGGTCTTCATGGTGCTGATGGGCTACCTGCGCAACGTGCGCTACCTCGACTTCCCGCGGCGCGGGATGGGCTTCGTCAAGCGGTTCGGCATGTTCCTGCTCGCGCCGATCTACGGCGTGATCCAGCTGACGCTGCTGACCCCGCTGCGCTTCTACGCCCTGTTCACGCTCCACAAGGGCAGTTGGGGCACCCGCCAGGGCGGTGTCGAGGTGTCCGTCGCCGGGGACCACGAGAGCGACGTGACGGAGATCTTCGAGGAAGAGGACCCGTACTCCGACAAGAAGGTCACCGAGACGCTCCAGTTGATGCGTCTGGAGGGCGTGGCGCTGCGCACCCGGCCCCGGCCGACGGGCGGCATCCCCTCCCAGCCGCAACCGATCCCCGGCTACCACGAGGAGCACCACGCGGCCGTCCCGCAGCAGCGCGTGAGCTGGGGGGCGCCGGAGCCGGCCGGTCAGCAGCAGTGGCAGGGCGGCGGCCACCCCGGGCACCACGACCCGTACCAGCAGCAGTACCCGGGCCAGGGCGGCCACGTCCCGCAGCAGGGTGGCTATCCGCACCAGGACCCGTCGTGGCCGCAGGGCCAGGGCCAGGGCTACGGGCAGGGCGGCTGGTAACGCCGCGGGAGAGAACGGAGAGAGGGGCGGCCGGGGGGCCGCCCCTCTCTTGTGCGTCCGGACGCCGGGCGTGCGGGCCCGGGCCTCAGGCGTAGGAGGCCATCGCTTCCTCGACCGTCAGCACCGGGATGTCCCGGTCGTCGATCGCCTTCATCAGCGTCTCCAGGCCCGCCTTGCCGATCTCCGTGCTCGTGGCGGGGGCGCCGTCGACGACCTTGTGCAGGCACAGGATCAGCCAGTCGCCGCTGTTGACGCACCGGTCGAGCCGGCCGCCCGCGCCCGTCAGCTTCGACAGGGCCGTACCGCCGATCCCCGTGCCGTCGTTGATGCCCGTCAGCGCCTTGAGGCGGTACGGCATCGCCGGGGCGAACGACTCGATCGTCTCGGAGATGATCGACCGGGCCGTGGTGAAGTGCCGGCTCGCGATCTGGTCGACCGGGACCCCGTCGGACGTCTTCTGGAACGCGCCGTGCGGATAGGCGAAGTGCTCACTGGTGAAGCCGTTGGACACCAGCCACTCGCGCAGCTTGCGGAAGTCGTCGTCGGCCTGCTCCGCGGTGAGCTTGGGGTAGCTGGCCGTGTGGACGGCGTTCGCGTACGAGTGGCCGCCCATCTCCCAGCCCGAGAAGTCCTGCATCGACCGCATCTGGTTCAGCGTCAGGAAGCTGCCGGTGCCGATGGCGTCGGCGATGTTGTAGACCGTGCCGGGGAAGCCGAAGCGGTCCATGACCGGCCGGGCCAGGTCGTGGACCGACTTGTGGGAGTCGTCGAAGGTGATGGAGACGACGCCCTTGGGGAAGACCGAGACGGTGTCCGGTATCAGCTCGACCGCCTGCAGCCGGTAGGTCACCGGGCCGCCCGCGTCGTCGTACACGGCGAACGACATGTCGGTGAAGCCGGTCTTCGTGGACGGCTTGCCGTCGGCGCCGATGGAGTACGTGCCGGCCGCCGCGTTGACGTCGGCCCACTGGAGGTGGACGGTCACCCACTCCCCGGACTGGACGTAGTTGGCCGAGGTCTTGGAGTGGACGTGGTGGGTCCAGGCGAAGTGGTTCGCCAGGGAGCCGCTGCCCAGGTAGAAGACGAGCTTGGCCAGGTTCGTCACGTCCTCGACGCGGAAGACCAGCCGGATCATCTTGCCCGTCAGGCTCATCGCCGGCATGCCCGTCTTGCGGACGTAGCTCTGCTTGCCGTTGCCGCCCGTGGTCACCCGCACCGACTGGGTGCCGCGGACGAAGACGGACGTGTCGTTCGCCTCGGCCGACGCCGTGCCCGCCCCTCCGGGCGTCCAGCCGTGGCCGGACTGGAACTGCTGGGACCAGGTGGCCCGGCGGTACTTGGGGCGGCGCCCCGAGGGGGCGTAGAGGGGAGGCGTGGTGAGGCCGCCGATGCCTCCCGCTGCGGCCGGGGCGGCGGCGGGCTGCGCCACCACCTTGCCCAGCCACGCGCCGCCGCCGGCCATGGCGACGCCTCCCGTGCCACCCATCAGCAGGGCGGAGCGCCTGCTCACCACCGGCTTGTCCTCCGTCGCCTCCGCCGCGTGCCTGTGGGCGCCGGACCGCCTTTTCCTCACCGGGACTCCCGAACCGTGTCGAAGTAGTTCATGCCCTCGTCGGTGAAGCCGTCGACAGCGGACTGCACTTGCTTCGCCGACAGGGTCTCGTTCGCGTTGTAGTAGAGCCAGTCCACCTTCATGTCCCAGGCGCGCTCGCCCTTGAACGGCAGGTCGATGAACCAGTGGTTGAAGTTCACGGACATGTCCGCGCGTGGGGCGTACTTGCCGTTGCTGAGGAAGAGCTTCTTGCCGTCGAGCCAGTAGGCGACGACGCCGTCCTTCACCCGGATCAGCACGGTGTGCCAGGTGTCGAGGCTCTTGTTGGTGGTCTTGTACACCCGGTCGTTCGTCTTGTGGTCGAACCAGGTCACCGTGTCGAGCTTGGGGCCGGGCCGGCCCCAGCCGCCGTTCGGCATGTACTCGTTGTCCAGCTCGCTGTACGTCGAGCCCTTGCCCCCGATAGTGTAGAAGGTCTGGTTGACGTGGTCGCCGCTGTCCCCGGTGGCCGGCTCGTCGCTGAAGTGGATGCGCGCCGCGTAGGTCCCGTCGCGGAACTTGCTCGCGGCCGTGCCGAGGCTCGCCTGCTTCGTCCCGGCCTTGGTGCCGTCCGTGCTCGCCCGCAGGTTGAGCACCTGGCCGTCGGCGTGGGAGCCCTCGGCGGTGGGGAAGCTGACGCCGCTCGCGGACCAGGTGTTCTCCACGCCCGGGCCGCCCTTGCTGGTGCGGACCAGCCAGCCGTGCTTGAACAGGGCCGGGTCCTTGGGGCCCTGGTACGTGAAGTCGTCGAACAGCACGCCGGAGGGCTGGGCGGGCAGCGGCTCGGGTGCGGTCTTCGCCGCCGTCTTCTTCTCGTCGCTCGCCTCGGTGCCGTCCGGCTCCTCACCCCAGACGAGGACGCCGCGCTTGTAGGCGGTGACCTTCTCCGCCGCCTTGTAGCTGGTCATCTCCGCGTCGAAGGAGCGGTCGTCGGACTGCTTCAGCTTCTTGTGGTCGGTGCGGAAGAGCTGGAGGTCGATGCCCTTGCTGTTGGCGCCCGAGTCGAGGCTGCCCGCCGCTGCCGTGAAGCGGACCTCCAGGTAGTGGTCCGCGGTGTCGGTGGCCTGGTCCATCGCCACGATCCGGCCGGCCACGTTCGAACAGCCGAAGACTGCGTTGACACAGTTGAAGGCGTACGAAGCGTCGTCGTCGGCGGTGAACCAGTACCGGAGCGTCACATCGCTCAACGGCAGTGACTTCCCGGTGTCGTTGAAGACCTCGAAGGACGGCTTGGCCGCCGCGGCCGTCGCCGGGGTGTCGGTCCGGTAGCGGACCCTCAGCTCGGGCGGGTCCGGGTTCGCGGCCTTCCACACGGGATACAGCGCGGTGCCGCCGGCGGCGACGACCGCCACGAGGAGCAGGAGCCTGATCTTGGGCCAGACCCGGCGTCGGGGTGTTCGGCGACGAGGGGACGCCACGCAGGACTCCTTCGAGGACACCCTGCGGTCCGGGGTGGAGACCGTCAGAGTCAGGTAAACAATGGTCGGATTGTGTGAGGATCCTATCTGTGGCGGCATGCAGAAAGGGGGGCGGGTGCACGGATTGTTACCGTACGCCCCACCCCCCTCAGGGGTAACGCGTTACGCCGGGACGCTCGCGACGCCCTGCGCCAGGAACCTCTTGCCGTTCACGCGCTCGGAGACACCCTCGCGGTCCAGGTACGGCGTGATGCCGCCCAGGTGGAAGGGCCAGCCGGCGCCCGTGATGAGGCACAGGTCGATGTCCTGCGCCTCGGCGACCACACCCTCGTCGAGCATGATGCCGATCTCCTGCGCCACCGCGTCGAGCACGCGCTCGCGGACCTGCTCCTCCGTCAGGACGGTGTCGCCCTGCTTCAGCAGCGCGGCGACCTCGGGGTCCAGCTCCGGCTTACCGGAGTCGTAGACGTAGAAGCCGCGCTTGCCCGCCTTGACGACGGCCGCGAGGTTCGGAGAGACCGTGAAGCGGTCCGGGAAGGCCCGGTTGAGGGTCTCCGAGACGTGCAGGCCGATCGCCGGGCCGACCAGCTCCAGCAGCACCAGCGGGGACATCGGCAGCCCGAGCGGCTCGACGGCCTTCTCGGCGACCTCGACCGGGGTGCCCTCGTCGATGACGTTCTGGATCTCGCCCATGAAGCGGGTCAGGATGCGGTTCACGACGAACGCCGGGGCGTCCTTGGTGAGCACCGCGGTCTTCTTCAGCTTCTTGGCGACGGCGAAGGCCGTGGCCAGCGAGGCGTCGTCGGTCTTCTCGCCGCGCACGATCTCCAGCAGCGGCAGGACCGCGACCGGGTTGAAGAAGTGGAAGCCGACGACCCGCTCGGGGTGCTTCAGCTTCGAGGCCATCTCCGAGACGGAGAGGGAGGAGGTGTTCGTCGCGAAGATGGCGTGCGCCGGGGCGACCGCCTCGACCTCCGCGAACACCTGCTGCTTGACGCCGATCTCCTCGAAGACCGCCTCGATGACGAAGTCGGCGTCCGAGAAGCCCTCGGCCTTGTCCAGCACACCGGACACCAGCGCCTTGAGGCGGTTGGCCTTGTCCTGGTTGATGCGGCCCTTGCCGAGCAGCTTGTCGATCTCGGCGTGGACGTAGCCCACACCCTTGTCGACGCGCTCCTGGTCGATGTCGGTCAGCACGACCGGCACCTCCAGGCGGCGCAGGAACAGCAGCGCGAGCTGGCTGGCCATCAGACCGGCGCCGACGACACCGACCTTGGTGACCGGGCGGGCCAGGCTCTTGTCCGGGGCACCGGCCGGGCGCTTGCCGCGCTTCTGCACCAGGTTGAACGCGTAGATGCCGGAGCGCAGTTCGCCGCCCATGATGAGGTCGGCGAGGGCCTTGTCCTCGGCGTCGTAGCCCTGCTGCAGGTCGCCGTTCTTGGCGGCGCTGATGATGTCCAGGGCGCGGTAGGCGGCCGGGGCGGCGCCGTGCACCTTGGAGTCCGCGATGAAGCGGCCCTTGGCGACGGCCTGGTCCCAGGCCTCGCCGCGGTCGATCACCGGGCGCTCGATCTCCAGCTCGCCCTTGAGGACGGCCGCGGTCCAGATCAGCGACTGCTCCAGGAAGTCCGCGCCCTCGAAGATCGCGTCGGCGATACCGAGCTCGAAGACCTGCTTGCCCTTGAGCTGCTTGTTCTGGTTGAGGCTGTTCTCGATGATCACCGAGACGGCCTTCTCGGGGCCGATCAGGTTCGGCAGCAGCGTGCAGCCGCCCCAGCCGGGGACCAGACCGAGGAAGACCTCGGGCAGCGAGAACGCCGGCACGGCCGCGGAGACGGTGCGGTAGGTGCAGTGCAGACCGACCTCGACACCGCCGCCCATCGCGGCGCCGTTGTAGTACGCGAAGGTCGGCACGGCCAGCTTGGAGAGCCGCTTGAAGACCTCGTGGCCGCCCTTGCCGATGGCGAGCGCGTGCTCATGCTCCTTGAGGATCTCCACGCCCTTGAGGTCGGCGCCGACCGCGAAGATGAACGGCTTGCCGGTGATGCCGACGCCGGTGATCTCGCCGTCCGCCGCCTCCTTCTCGACCTGGTCGATCGCGGCGTTCAGGTTCGCCAGCGAGGCCGGGCCGAAGGTGGTCGGCTTAGTGTGGTCGTGGCCGTTGTCCAGGGTGATCAGGGCGAAACGGCCCGCACCCAGCGGCAGGTCGAAGTGGCGTACGTGCGCACTCGTGACGACCTCGTCCGGGAACAGCTCGGAAGCCTGCTTCAGAAGCTCGGCGGTGGTGCTCACTTGTCCCCCTCGAAGTGCGGGTTCTCCCAGATGACCGTCGCGCCCATGCCGAAGCCGACGCACATGGTGGTCAGGCCGTAGCGGACGTGCGGCTGCTCCTCGAACTGGCGGGCCAGCTGCGTCATCAGACGGACGCCGGAGGAGGCCAGCGGGTGGCCGAACGCGATGGCGCCGCCGTACTGGTTGACGCGCTCGTCGTCGTCGGCGATGCCGTAGTGGTCGAGGAAGGCCAGGACCTGGACGGCGAAGGCCTCGTTGATCTCGAACAGGCCGATGTCGGAGATCGACAGCCCGGCCTGGGCCAGCGCCTTCTCCGTCGCCGGGATCGGGCCGTAGCCCATGACCTCCGGCTCGACGCCCGCGAAGGAGTAGGAGACCAGGCGCATCTTCACGGGGAGGTCGTGCTCCCGCGCGAAGTCCTCGGAGGCGATGAGCGAGGCGGTGGCGCCGTCGTTCAGACCGGCCGCGTTACCGGCGGTGACCCGGCCGTGGACGCGGAACGGGGTCTTCAGGCCCTGGAGGTTCTCCAGGGTCGTGCCCGGGCGCATCGGCTCGTCGGCGGTGACCAGGCCCCAGCCCGTCTCACCGGCCTCGGCGTTGGTGCGGCGGACCGAGACCGGCACCAGGTCGGCCTGAATCTTGCCGTTGGCGTACGCCTTGGCGGCCTTCTCCTGGGAGCGCACGGCGTACTCGTCGGCGCGCAGCTTGGTGATCTGCGGGTAGCGGTCGTGCAGGTTCTCCGCGGTCATGCCCATGAAGAGGGCGGACTCGTCGACCAGCTTCTCGGAGACGAACCGGGGGTTGGGGTCCACGCCCTCGCCCATGGGGTGGCGGCCCATGTGCTCGACACCGCCCGCGATGGCGATGTCGTAGGCGCCGAAGGCCACGGAACCGGCGACCGAGGTGACGGCGGTCAGAGCGCCGGCGCACATGCGGTCGATGGAGTAGCCCGGCACGGACTGCGGCAGACCCGCGAGGATCCCGGCGGTGCGGCCGATGGTCAGGCCCTGGTCACCGATCTGCGTGGTCGCGGCGATGGCGACCTCGTCGATCTTCTTCGGGTCGAGTCCGGGGTTGCGGCGCAGCAGCTCCCGGATCGCCTTCACGACGAGGTCGTCGGCACGGGTCTCGTGGTAGATGCCCTTCGGGCCCGCCTTGCCGAACGGGGTGCGGACGCCGTCGACGAAGACGACGTCCCTGACGGTACGAGGCACGATGGCTCTCCTCCAGGGTCAGGATCTGCATTGCTGCTGCGATGCGCTGAGCGCGCGCTCAGGCCCATGCTACTTATGGGTAACGTAGCTGCACAGTCCTGGCGGGTGGAGCGGTGAAGGTCACACCTTCGGGGGTGACGTGGACCCTCTCGGCGTCAGTAGCGGCGTAGGCACGGGCTGTGATCCGGCCGCGTCCGCGTCCCCGGGTGATCACGGAGAACAACGTCCGGGGCCACGCCGCTCCAAAACCGTGCACGTCATGGCTCATCGCCGACAGCGTCGGATGCGTCAGCCGGCACAGCTGTGAGTCGTCCCAGTCCGGCAGCGCCACGTCCTCCGGCCCCCGCAGCCGCCCTCGGAAGATCTTGGCGTGATCTCGACGTCGCTGTTCCGCTTCAAGGGCCCCTTCGGAACCCACGGGGAGACGATCCCGGCGGGAGCGATCCTGGTGATCGTCCCCACCTCGGTCGTGTTCCCTGACGCCCCGAGGGGCGCGGGGCTGTGTCGAATGCGGCTCCGCCGCGTCGGCGCGACAAGCCGAAGACCACCCGCAGCCGCCGCACGACGAGAAACCCGACGGCGGCTAGGCCTCCTTGACGGACAGCGCCTCCACGAGCACCGGTGTGACCTGCTCCACCTGCCACGGCCGAGCCCCGTGTCCGGCCAGGGCCGTGGCCACCGACTCCGCGTCCACGACCGCCGGAGGCTCCCAGCACACCCGCCGCACCGTGTCCGGGGTGATCAGGTTCTCCTGCGGCATGTTCAGCTGTTCGGCCAGCGCCGTCACCCCGGCCCGGGCCGCGGACAACCGTGCCGCGGCCGCGGGATCCTTGTCGGCCCAGGCGCGCGGCGGCGGAGGGCCGGCCACCGGCTGCCCCGGCTGCGGCAACTGCGCCTCGCTCAGCGCCTTCGCCCGGTCCACCGCCGCCTGCCACTGCTC
Source organism: Streptomyces sp. NPDC007907 (assembly GCF_042959365.1). Lineage (NCBI taxonomy): Bacteria > Bacillati > Actinomycetota > Actinomycetes > Kitasatosporales > Streptomycetaceae > Streptomyces > Streptomyces sp. NPDC007907. The sequence goes on along the minus strand of NZ_JBIBKR010000008.1, from coordinate 308,236 downwards.
CAGCTGCCGCTTGCCGACGCGGTGGCCGAATCCGTTCAGCGCGGCCAGCGCGTGCACATTGGCCGGAACCGCCAGCGCGGCCTCGACGATGGCCGCGTCCCCGAGCACCTTGCCGGGCGAGACGTCCCGCCGCTGCGCGATCCGGTCCCGGGTCTGCCACAGCTCCCGTACGATCGCCAGCTGGCGCCGCCGGCGCACCTTGTGCATGCCGGACGTACGCCGCCACGGGTCCTTGCGGGGCTCGGGCGGGGGAGCCGAGGCGATCGCGTCGAACTCCTGGCGGGCCCATTCGAGCTTGCCCTGCCGGTCCAGCTCCTTCTCCAGCGCGTCGCGCAGGTCGACGAGCAGCTCGACGTCCAGCGCCGCGTAGCGCAGCCAGGGCTCGGGCAGGGGCCGGGTCGACCAGTCGACCGCGGAGTGGCCCTTCTCCAGGGCGTAGCCCAGCACGCTCTCGACCATCGCGCCGAGGCCGACCCGGGGGAACCCGGCGAGCCGCCCGGCCAGCTCCGTGTCGAACAGGCGGGTGGGCACCATGCCTATCTCGCGCAGGCAGGGCAGGTCCTGGGTGGCGGCGTGCAGCACCCATTCGACGCCGGACAGGGCGTCACCGAGGGCGGACAGGTCGGGGCAGGCCACGGGGTCGATCAGGGCCGTCCCCGCGCCCTCGCGGCGCAGCTGGACGAGGTAGGCGCGCTGCCCGTAGCGGTAGCCGGACGCGCGCTCGGCGTCGACGGCGACGGGCCCGGTCCCCGCCTCGAAGGCGGCGATCACCCGGGCCAGGGCGGTCTCGTCGGCGATGACGGGCGGAATGCCCTCACGCGGCTCCAGCAGAGGGATCGGCGCCTCCGTAACAGAAGATCCGCCGTCGTCCGGAGGGGCGCCTCCGGTGGTTCGCAGTGGGCCGTCTGCTGCGGTGTCGTGGGCGTCGGTCACCTGTCAAGGGTATCCATGTATGGACAGCGCCCGCCGACGGAACGTTCCGTCGGCGGGCGCCGGGGGGTCGCAAACCAGTCATGTCGGGGAAGCGGCGGGTTCACGAACCGTGAGTGACGTGAACGGGGCCGGCGGCCGGTCCCGCGTCACGTAGGAGAAGGGTCACGAAGGGCCGGTGTGGAGCGGGTCAGTGGATGATTCCGGTCCGCAGCGCCACCGCGACCATGCCGGCGCGGTCGCCCGTGCCGAGCTTGCGGGCGATGCGGGCGAGGTGGCTCTTGACGGTCAGGGCGGACAGGCCCATCGAGACGCCGATCGCCTTGTTCGACTGGCCTTCCGCGACCAGTCGCAGCACCTCGACCTCGCGGCCGGACAGTTCGCGGTAGCCGCCCGGGTGGCTCGGGGCACCCGGGGGGCGGCGGTGCAGGCGGGCGGCGGCGGCACCGATGGGGGCGGCGCCCGGCCGGGTGGGGAGCCCGACGTTGGTGCGGGTGCCGGTGACGACGTAACCCTTCACGCCGCCGGCGAGTGCGTTGCGCACGGCGCCGATGTCGTCGGCGGCGGAGAGGGCGAGCCCGTTGGGCCAGCCCGCGGCGCGGGTCTCCGACAGCAGCGTGAGGCCGGAGCCATCCGGCAGGTGGACGTCTGCGACACAGATGTCGCGGGGGTTGCCGATGCGGGGACGAGCCTCCGCGATGGACGAGGCCTCGATGACGTCGCGCACACCGAGCGCCCACAGGTGGCGGGTGACGGTGGAGCGGACGCGCGGGTCGGCCACGACCACCATGGCGGTCGGCTTGTTCGGGCGGTAGGCGACCAGGCTTGCGGGCTGCTCGAGGAGAACGGACACCAGGCCTCCTGGGGTGCGGGACGGGGCCGGCTCGGGGGGATGAAGCCGGGACGAACCGTGCTTTCAAGGTCACAGTCGTCTTCGGCACCAAACCCGTCCGCCTTTAGAGAATGATCACGATTCGGTGATAACAATCCGTGCAATTCGGACACGCGGTCGATCATTCGAAGGCCGGACGGTTTCGGTCTGCGTCGGTACGCGGTCGAAAGTGGCCGTATCGACAAAGTGATTCGGCCAAGAGGGGTACTCAGGTGTGATCGTCGACCGGACATGGTTGACCGCCCCGCACAAGGTCGATCAGTGCGGGGCGGTCAGAGGTCGTTCAGGCAGGTCAGAAGCTGGTCAGCGGGACTGCGGACCCCGTCGCTGCGGCAGCGTCACCACCGAGGCGTCGCCGGGGACGGCCGGGGGGAGCCCCGCGATCTGGGCGAGCAGATCGCACCAGGCCGCCAGGTGCGCCGCCGTGTCCGGGACGCCGCCCAGGCCCTCGCGCGGCGTCCAGGACGCGCGGATCTCGATCTGCGAGGCGGCCGGGCGCGCCGACAGCCCGCCGAAGTAGTGGGAGCTCGCGCGTGTGACGGTGCCGCTCGGCTCTCCGCCGGTCAGCCCCCGGGCCTGGAGGGCGCCCGTCAGCCAGGTCCAGCACACCTCCGGCAGCAGCGGGTCCGCCGCCATCTCCGGCTCCAGCTCCGCGCGCACCAGCGTCACCAGCCGGAACATGCCCCGCCAGGCGTCGTGCCCGGCCGGGTCGTGCAGCAGCACCAGCCGGCCGTCGGCCAGGTCCTGGTCGCCGTCGACGACCGCGGCCTCCAGCGCGTAGCTGTGCGGAGCGAGCCGCTTCGGCGGGGGTGTCGGCTCTACCTCGATCTGGGGCCGCAGCCGCGCCGCCTTGAGCGCGTCGACGGCGGCCCGGAAGGGCAGCGGGGCGGAGTCCGCCTCCCGCCGGTCGTTCTCGGTGTCCTTCGCTTCGTCCATTCCGCCAGCGCCGTCCGACAGTCGTCCCTGAGCCGCAGCCATGCGGGAAGATTACGGGGACCCGAGCCGAGGTGCGGGGCTAGACACCCCGCACCTCTCCAGGGGCTGAATCACGCCGTTCCACGCCGTGCGAAACTTGGCCCCGTGAGTGCCAACGACGCCCCCCGGGCCCAGCAGCCGTCCGCCACGTACGACTCAGCCTTCCTCAAGGCCTGCCGGCGCGAGCCCGTACCGCACACACCGGTGTGGTTCATGCGACAGGCCGGGCGCTCACTGCCGGAGTACCGCAAGGTGCGCGAGGGCATCCCGATGCTCGAGTCCTGCATGCGGCCTGAGCTGGTCACCGAGATCACGCTGCAGCCGGTGCGCCGGCACGGCGTGGACGCGGCGATCTACTTCAGCGACATCGTCGTCCCGCTCAAGGCCATCGGCATCGACCTCGACATCAAGCCCGGCGTCGGCCCGGTCGTCGAGCGTCCCGTCCGCACCCGCGCGGACCTCACGCAGCTGCGCGACCTGACCCCCGAGGACGTCTCCTACGTCACCGAGGCCATCGGCCTGCTGACCGGCGAGCTCGGCGCCACGCCCCTCATCGGCTTCGCCGGCGCCCCCTTCACCCTCGCCAGCTACCTCGTCGAGGGCGGCCCGTCCCGCACGTACGAGAACGCCAAGGCGATGATGTACGGCGACCCGGAGCTGTGGGCCGACCTGCTGGACCGTCTCTCGGACATCACCGCCGCGTTCCTGAAGGTGCAGATCGAGGCGGGCGCCTCGGCGGTCCAGCTGTTCGACTCCTGGGCCGGCGCGCTGGCCCCCGTCGACTACCGCCGATCGGTGCTCCCGGCCTCGGCGAAGGTCTTCGAGGCCGTCGCCGGCTACGGCGTCCCGCGCATCCACTTCGGCGTCGGCACCGGCGAGCTGCTGGGCCTCCTGGGCGAGGCCGGCGCGGATGTCGTCGGCGTCGACTGGCGCGTTCCGATGGACGAGGCCGCCCGCCGGGTCGGTCCCGGCAAGGCGCTCCAGGGCAACCTCGACCCGACGGTGCTGTTCGCCCCGACGGAGGCCGTCGAGGCCAAGACCCGCGAGGTCCTGGACTCGGCGAAGGACCTCGAGGGGCACGTATTCAACCTGGGACACGGCGTCATGCCGTCCACGGACCCGGACGCCCTGACGCGGCTGGTCGAGCACGTGCACACGCTGACCGCGCGCTGACGCGGGGCCCGATCGGCCGGTTCGGTGAACGCGGCCGCACGGGCGTGCGTATGTGTCGGCAACCGCCCGCGGCGCGGGGAAGGCGGGTCGCGGGGCCGACGTGAGGAACAGGCGATGAACGACCGAGCTACTCCTGCCATGCACGCACTGCCCGACGGTGAGGCGGAGCTGACGCTGGTGGTGCGGCTGCCCTGGGAGGACGTGGCCCGCCTCGGCCAGGAGGCGGGGCGGCTGGCGACCCAGTTGCGGCGGCCCGTGACGCTGGAGGAGGCGGTGAACCACCGGTTGCGCTCGACACGGGTGGCCTCGCACGCGAAGCCGGCGGGGGAACAGCCGCCGGCGGTGACGGCCGGGGCCGCGTCGGTGTCCTCGTTGCCGTCGCGGCCGCCGGCCGAGCAGGCGCGGCAGGCGATCGACCGGATCAACGGCACGGCGGGGACGGCGTAAGGATTCGCCGCAGGGGTGCGGGATCGTTGCCGAGTGCGCGACGTCTGTGGCTCGTCGCGCAGTTCCCCGCGCCCCTGGGGCGAGCTCCGCCCCCCTTTTACAACGAACCGCGCACCTTCGCCGCCGCCTTGCGGGCCGCTACCAGGACCGGGTCCCAGACAGGGGAGAACGGTGGGGCGTAGCCGAGGTCCAGGGCCGTCATCTGTTCCGCCGTCATGCCCGCCGTGAGGGCGACCGCCGCGATGTCGACCCGCTTGCCCGCGCCCTCCCGGCCGACGATCTGGACGCCGAGGACGCGGCCCGTGCGGTGCTCGGCGAGCATCTTGACCGTCATCGGGGAGGCGTTCGGGTAGTAGCCCGCCCGGCTGGTCGACTCGATGGTGACCGACTCGAAGCGCAGGCCCACCCGGTGGGCGTCCTTCTCGCGCAGGCCCGTGCGGGCGATCTCCAGGTCGCAGACCTTGCTGACCGCCGTGCCGACCACGCCCGGGAAGGTGGCGTAACCACCGCCGGCGTTGGTGCCGATGACCTGGCCGTGCTTGTTGGCGTGGGTGCCGAGCGGGATGTGCCGCTCCTGGCCCGAGACCAGGTCGAGGACCTCGACACAGTCGCCGCCGGCCCAGATGTTCTCCCGGCCGCGCACCCGCATCGAGCGGTCGGTGAGGAGACCGCCGTGCGGGCCGAGGGGGAGGCCGGCGTCCCGCGCGAGGGCCGTCTCCGGGCGGACGCCGATGCCGAGCACGACGACGTCCGCGGGGAACTCGCGGTCCTGGGTGACCACCGCCCGCACCGCCCCGTCGTCGCCGGTCAGGATCTTCGTGACCTCGGCGTCGTTCACCATCGTGATGCCCAGGCCCTCCATGGCCTCGTGCACCAGACGGCCCATGTCGGGATCGAGGGTCGACATGGGCTCGCTGCCGCGGTTGACGACCGTCACCTCGTAGCCGCGCTTGATGAGCGCCTCGGCCATCTCCACACCGATGTACCCGGCCCCGACGACCACCGCGCGGCGGCCCCGCGTGTGCGCCAGTGTGTCGAGGAGCGCCTGGCCGTCGTCCAGGGTCTGCACCCCGTGCACCCCGGCCGCGTCGGCCCCGGGCATGTCCGGCCGGATCGGGCGGGCGCCGGTCGCGATCACGAGCTTGTCGTACGACGTCCAGGACTCCTCGCCGGAGTCGACGTCCCGGGCGCGTACCCGCTGCCCGTCGAGGTCGAGTTCCACCACCTCGGTGCGCAGCCGCAGGTCGATGGCGCGGGCGCGGTGCTCCTCTGGGGTGCGGGCGACGAGCTGGTCCCGGTCGGTGACGTCGCCGCCGACCCAGTAGGGGATGCCGCACGCCGAGTACGACGTGAAATGGCCTCGTTCGAACGCCACGATCTCCAGCTCGTCGGGGCCCTTCAGACGGCGCGCCTGGGACGCCGCGGACATGCCCGCGGCGTCACCGCCGATGACGACCAGTCGCTCCCGTGTACGGCTCATGTTCATGCGAACACGCTACGGGAGCAGGCCACTTCAGTCCCGCTCACCCGGCGTTCCCCGCTGCGCGGACTCGGGTGCCGGCCGTGCGGTCGGCAGCGGGCCCAGCGTGGTCGCCGCGGACGCGGGTGCGGGGCGGCGCGGGAGCCGGGGGCGTACGACGCGCAGCCACAGCCAGACGATCAGCGCGGCCACCGCCGCGAACGGCAGGACGGCGCCGAGGACCACGGTGAGCCAGCGCAGCATCGTCACGAAGGCGTTCCAGCCGCCCGCGAGCGCGTCCACGAACCCCGGGTCGTCGTCCTTCGTCTCCTGCTTCACCGGGGTCTCGGACAGCGACAGCGTGACGGTGGCCAGGCTGGTGCGGTCCTTCAGGGACTTCTGCCGGGCGAGCAGCGCCTCCAGGTCGGCCTGGCGGGTGCTCAGCTCGCCCTCCAGGGTCACCACGTCGCTGAGCTCGGTGGCCTGGTCCATCAGCTCGCGGATCCTGGCCACGCTGGCCCGCTGCGTCTTGATCCGGCTCTCCACGTCCACGACCTGGTCGGTGACGTCCTCGGCCTTCGCGTTGCGGTCGAGGAGCTTGCCGGCGCCCTCCAGACCGGCGAGGACCTCGTCGTACTTCTCGACGGGCACGCGCAGCACGACCCGGGTGCGCTCGTGGCCCTCGGCGTCCCGGGTGGTGGTCTCGTCGCCGACGTAGCCGCCCGCGTTCTGCACACCGGTGCGGGCCTGGTCCAGGGCCTTGGGGACGTCCTTGACCTGCACGGTCAGGGAGGCGGTGCGGATGATGTGGCCCGGGGTGAGCTTCGGCGGTGCCGTGGCCTTCGCGCCGCTCCCGGTGCCGCCGGGGGCGGCCTCGCCCGAGACGCCCTTGTGGTCCGCCCCGCGGTCGGCGGCGGAGCTGCTGCCGCCCGACGCGTCGTCCCCGGCGCTGCACCCGGTGAGGGCGAGGGCGCCCGCCACCAGGAGTGCGGCCAGGGCCGACGCGGGGTGTCGTACGGATCGTCGTGTGCACATGCGGGCATCCCCCCGGGTGGATTCTGCTGACGTTTCTTCGACGCCCGGACGGCGCGGATCGTTTGGCCCGGGACGGTTCCGATGCGGTCACGGTCGGGACTCGTGAAGGACACCGGGGCGCGGCGGCGCTGTCGGTGAGGTCTGAGAGGCTGGGGGCATGCGCGAAGTTCAAGGGCGGGTCGTCGTCATCGGGGCGGGTGTCGCGGGGCTGGCCGCCGCGCACCGGCTGCTGGAGCGCGGGGCGCGGGTGACCGTGCTGGAGGCCTCCGGCCGGGTCGGCGGCAAGCTGCTGCCCGGGGAGGTCGCGGGCGCCCGCGTGGACCTCGGCGCCGAGTCGATGCTGGCCCGCCGCCCCGAGGCCGTGGCACTCGCCCGCGCGGTGGGCCTCGCCGACCGCCTCCAGCCCCCGGCCACGGCGACGGCCTCGCTGTGGACCCGCGGCGCCCTGCGCCCCTTCCCCAAGGGGCATGTGATGGGCGTGCCCGGCACCGCGTCCGCCCTGGCCGGAGTGCTCTCCGAGGAGGGCCTCGCCCGCATCGAGCAGGACGCCGAACTGCCCCGCACCGAGGTCGGTGACGACGTGGCGGTGGGGGAGTACGTGGCGGAGCGCCTCGGCCGCGAGGTCGTCGACCGTCTGCTGGAGCCCATGCTGGGCGGGGTGTACGCGGGCGACGCGTACCGCATCTCCATGCGCTCGGCCGTCCCGCAGCTCTTCCAGGTGGCCCGCACCCACACCTCCCTGACGGAAGGGGTCCGCGAGCTCCAGGCCAGGGCGGCCGCCGCCCAGGGGCAGACCGGCCCGGTGTTCATGGGCATCCGGGGCGGCATCGGCACCCTGCCCCTCGCGGTGGCCGACTCCGTCCGGGCACGCGGGGGCGAGATCCTCACCCGGACGCCGGTGAGGGAGCTGCGTCGCACACCCGAGGGCGGCTGGCAGGTCGTCTCGGGTGAGCGCGAGTGGCGCGCGGACGCCGTGGTCGTCGCCGCCCCCGCCCCCGTCGCCGCCCGGCTGCTGCGCGCCGAGACCCCCGGGGCCGCCGCCGAGCTCGACGCCGTCGAGTACGCCTCCATGGCCCTGGTCACCCTCGCCTACCGCCGCGGCGAGACGGCCCTGCCCGACGGCAGCGGCTTCCTCGTACCGCCGGTCGACGGACACACCATCAAGGCGTCCACGTTCGCCTCGCAGAAGTGGGGCTGGATCGCCGACGAGAACCCGGACCTGGTCGTCCTGCGCACCTCTGTCGGGCGGTACGGCGAGACGGAGATCCTCCGGCGCGACGACAGCGAGCTGGTCGAGGTCTCCCGGTGCGACCTCAAGGCGGCGACGGGCCTCGACGCCGCCCCGGTCGCCACCCGCGTCACCCGCTGGGACGACGGTCTGCCCCAGTACCCCGTCGGCCACCACGCGCGCGTGGCCCGCATCCGGGAGCACGTCGCGCGCCTGCCCGGCCTCGCCGTCTGCGGCGCCGCGTACGACGGCGTCGGCATCCCCGCCTGCATCGCGAGCGCCCGGGCCGCCGCCGACCAGATCCACGGCGACCTGCGGGGTGTGCAGGAGCTCACCGCCCACCCGGTGCAGAGTCTGCACGGCGGAGCGGGAGAATGAGAGGCATGAGTGACGACGCCTCCACCACGGCCTCCAGCGCCGGGCCCGACCGCATCCCGAACAAGGGCAAGCTGGCCAAGGACCTCAACGAGGTCATCCGCTACACGCTCTGGTCCGTCTTCAAGCTGAAGGACGTCCTCCCCGAGGACCGCACCGGGTACGCCGACGAGGTGCAGGAGCTGTTCGACCAGCTCGCCGCCAAGGACGTGACGGTCCGCGGCACGTACGACGTCTCGGGCCTGCGCGCCGACGCCGACCTCATGATCTGGTGGCACGCGGAGACCAGCGACGCGCTGCAGGAGGCGTACAACCTCTTCCGCCGGACGAGGCTGGGCCGCGCCCTGGAGCCCGTCTGGTCGAACATGGCGCTGCACCGCCCCGCCGAGTTCAACCGCTCGCACATCCCGGCGTTCCTCGCCGACGAGACGCCCCGCGACTACGTGAGCGTCTACCCCTTCGTGCGCTCCTACGACTGGTACCTGCTGCCCGACGAGGACCGCCGCCGCATGCTCGCCGACCACGGCAAGATGGCCCGCGGCTACCCGGACGTGCGCGCCAACACCGTCGCCTCGTTCTCCCTCGGCGACTACGAGTGGATCCTCGCCTTCGAGGCGGACGAGCTGTACCGCATCGTCGACCTCATGCGTCACCTGCGCGCCTCGGAGGCCCGCCGGCACGTCCGCGAAGAGGTGCCGTTCTACACCGGCCGCCGCAAGGACATCGCCGAGCTGGTCGCCTCGCTGGCCTGATTCAGCGGACGCTCCCGTGAGCCGCGGCCCCGGCACGGCCCGGGGCCGTCGGTTCCGGCTCGGCGTGCGGGACCGAGGGTTTCGGCTCGGCGTGCGGGACCGAGGGTTTCGGCTCGGGGTGCGGGGGCGAGAGTTTCGGGCCGGCCTGCGGTGCCGAGGGTTTCGGCTCGGCGTGGGGGGCGCACCCCGCGCGCCGTCCCGGCAGCCGCCCCTCCAGCAGATACGCCTCCACATGTCCGTTGACGCAGGCGTTCGGGCCGCCCGCCAGCCCGTGGGTGCCGGCGTCCCGCTCCGTCACCAGGACCGAGCCCGCGAGACGGCCGTGGAGTGCGAGGGCGCCGTCGTACGGGGTGACGGCGTCCCGCTCGGCGGCCAGGATCAGCGTCGGCGGCAGCTCGCCCGGCCCGGTGCCGACGTCGAGCGGCCGCTGCCGGGGCACCGGCCAGAAGGCGCACGGCAAGTTCGTCCACACGTTGTCCCAGGTCGCGAAGGGTGCCACCCGTGCGAGCCGGGTGTTGTCCCGGTCCCACACCGCCCAGTCCGTGGGCCAGGGGGCGTCGTTGCACTCGACGGCCAGGTACACCGCGCGTGAGTTCTCCGCCTCCGCCGCCGCCTCCGGATGCTGCTCCGCCTGCTCGATGAGGGGCTCCGGGTCGCCCTTCAGGTACGCCGACAGCGCGTGCGCGCGGTGCGGCCACAGGTCGTCGTAGGAGGCGGCCTGCAGCAACGCCTCCTGCAACTGGCCCGGCCCGACCTTCCCGCCCGCCGGTTCGGCGGCCAGTCGCGCGCTCGCCCGCTCATAGCCGCGCAGCACCTCGCGCGCGGTGGTGCCCAGCCCGTACACGTCGTCGTGGCGGGCGATCCAGGCCCGGAAGTCCGCCCAGCGCCGCTCGAACGCCGCCGACCGGGCGAGGTGGTTGCGGTACCCGATGCGGCCGGGGCCGGGGTGGACGGCCGAGTCGAACACCATCCGCCGCACATGCGCCGGGAACAGGGTCGCGTACAGGGCGCCGAAGTACGTTCCGTACGACGAACCCATGAAGGTCAGCCGCTCCTCGCCGAGCGCGGCGCGCAGGACGTCGAGGTCGCGGGCGTTGTTGAGGGAGTGGTAGTGCCGCAGCACGTCACCGGCCCGCTCGGCGCAGCCACGCGCGTACGCCTTCGCCCCCGCGATGCGTTCCCTCTTGTACGACATGGAGGGCCGGGCAGGTGCCTGCGAGGGCCCCGTGAAGAACTGCTTCGGGTCCGTGCAGGACAGCGGCGCCGAACGGCCGACGCCGCGCGGCGCGTAGCCGACGAGGTCGTACGCCGCCGCGATGCGCTTCCACTCGGGCAGCAGGCCGATGAGCGGGAAGTACAGGCCGGTGGCACCCGGGCCGCCCGGGTTGTGGACGAGGGCGCCCTGCCGGAGGACCTGGTGGCCGCCGCCCCTCGGGTCCTTCCGCGTGGCCCGGGCCCTGCTGACGGAGAGTTCGATCTGCTCGCCGTCCGGGCGGGCGTAGTCCAGGGGGACGCGCACCGTGCCGCACCTCATGCTGCCGGGCAGGTCCTGCGCGTCGGGGCAGGGGCCGAAGTCGACGCCGGCCGCCTTCGCCCGGGCGGCCGCCACGGCCGTGCCGCGCCGCTCCGCCGCTCCCGTCGGGTCCGTGGTGTCCGGGGCCCCGGCGAGGGTGCTCAGCAGCAAGGACCCGGCGGCCGAGTAGAGGAGGGCGGCTCTCATGCGTATCCCTTCGGTGCACGGTGGCGACGCAAGGGATGTTTCGTCCGGGCCGGGGGGAAGGCAAGCACCGGCGACCGGTGTCGGGGCCCGTACCTCCGAGCGCCCCCGGTCGGTCAGTCGTGTGCCTCGCGGTGCGCGAACGCGGCGCGCAGATCCGGTTCGCCGATCGCGCCGACGCCGCGCACGGCCACCGAGGTGAGGAACGTGCGGTCGTCGGCGGTGTCGTCCGCGCTGCGGGTCAGCGCACCGAGCAGCTGCCGGCCGGCCGGGGAGGCCCAGCGCGAGTAGGGGTGGATCTCGATCCGCGCGACGGCCAGGCAGCTCAGGGCCAGGGTGAGCGGCAGCGCGAACCACAGGGCGACCAGGTGCCGCGGCATGTCCGGCGCAGTGGGCGTCAGCAGGGCGGCCACGCCCAGTCCGAGGACGGCGACGGCGGCGACACGGACCTGCCGCACGGCCGCCGCGACCGTCGTGCGGGCGCTGTCCGGTACGGCGAGGCCGGCGCGCACCAGCCCCTCGGCGATCCCGCGCACCGCGTCCGCCGTGGCGGCCGTGGACCGTACCGGCGCGATCCGGGACTGCCCCTCGGGGCCGATGGCCCCTATCACCGACCGCTCCATGTCGTCCCGCCCGCGCGGGTCGACGACCGTCGCCCAGCCGGTGTGGGCGAGCAGCAGCCGACGCTGACGGGCCATGGCGACCAGCGTCACGTCGGCGACCCGGCGGGGGCCGCCGGAGAGGAACGCCGCCTCGTACAGCGTGAGTTCACGACCCCGGCCGGTCTCCGCGGCCACGGCTGCGGCGCGGACGGCGGCCAGGCACAGACGCGTGCACGCCGTGCCGGCCACGGCCCAGGCCGCCAGCAGGAGAAGAACCCAGAGCATATGTTGTTTGTATGTGACACGGTCCCGAGAACACCATGCCCTGTTCACGATCCGGACGGAGTGTTGTCGGTATGTGACGTTCCGTTTCACTCCGGGGGCGGCCTGTAGGCGGGCGGCGGGAGCATGTAGTCCGACGAGGACGGCGACGGGGTGGACGGCGACCCGGACGGTGACGCGGACGGCGACGAGGGTGGGACGGCGAGTCCCGGGGCGGTCGCGGGGGGAGTGCCGCCCGCGGTCAGGTCGCGGGCCACGGCGTCGAAGTCGACCTGACCCGTGGCCTCCAGGACTTTGATGTGATCGAGGACGGTCGTGTTGGCGTCGTCTGCGAGTTCGCGCACCAGGGAGTTGCGGGTGCTCGCACGGACCTGGGCGACGACCGGGAACACCGTGCCGTGGGCCACCCGCAGGACGGTGGCGAACTCGCGGTCGTACTCCGCGCCCCGCGCCCGGTCGAGCCGGTCCAGCCACTGCTTCTGCTGCGCGTTGGGCTCGTCGGGCAGGGCGAGGTCCAGCCGGGCGGCGACGCCACGGACTCGCTCGTCCAGGAACCGGTGCCCCTCGACGAGATGCCGGCCCGCCGTCCGGACGGCGGGTGTGGTCCCCTTCGCCTGCGCCTGCCGCCCCGCGGGCAGCTCCCACAGCCCGGCCAGCCGGACCTTCGTGAGGAAGTCCTGGTCGAGCGCGGACAGCGGGCCGTAGCGCGTCTGCAGGGTCTGGGCGCTCAGCACGTTCGGGGTCGTCCCCGGCCGGTCCCAGTACGACCAGATCGGGAAGACCAGCGCGGCGAGCGTCGCCGTCAGGCACGTGACGATGAGCCCGGTGCCGCTGAAGATGCCTCGGCCCTTGACGGGGGGTCGCGGTCGCATGGTGGTGCCTCCTGGTACGGCACCGCACGCTAGTGCGCTACGGATGCGGAGGTGACATGTTACTTCTGGGTCTACGTCAGCTGCCGTACGGGGATGAATGGTTGTTTCGGGGGTGGTCGGGGACGAATGTGGGACATGAGACGAGTGTCATGTCGGTGCGAACCGGGGCGAATCCTCCGGACGCTTTTTCGCGTGTGTGCCGCCTGTTAGTCGCGGCACACTCCGGAGCGCACGCCCGGGCCGGTGCGACTAGCCCAGCCGGGTCCTTAGGGCCGTCCGGACGCCGTCGCGGCGGTGCGTCCCGTGGCCGCCGCACGCCCGATGGGCCATGTTGCTGAGCGTCGAGCCGATCGGGCTCCGGCCGGACGCGAATGGAGGCCCGCGGTGGGTGAGCTGTACATCGACGGCGAGTGGACGCAGGCGGCAGCCGGCGGCCGACGTGACGTGGTCAACCCCTACGACGCCTCGCTGGTCACCACCGTCGACGAGGCCGACGCCACCGACGTCGACCGCGCCGTGCGCGCCGCCCGGCGCGCCTTCGCCGAGGAGGACTGGGCCGACCTCCCCACCCGCCGCCGGGCCGACCTCCTGCTGCGCGTCCACGACCTGCTGCTGCGCGACCGCGAGGACATCGCCCGCACCGAGACGCTCGACACCGGCAAGACGCTCGCCGAGGCCCGGATCGACGTGGAGGACGTGGCGAACGCCTTCCGCTACTACGCCGAACTCGCTGGCAAGGACGGCGGCCGGGTCGTCGACGTCGCCCCGGACGTCCTCAGCCGCGTCGTCTACCAGCCGGTCGGCGTGTGCGCGCTCATCGCCCCCTGGAACTACCCGCTGCTCCAGGCCTCCTGGAAGGTCGCCCCGGCGCTGGCCGCCGGCAACACCTTCGTCCTCAAGCCCAGCGAGACCACCCCGCTCACCACCATCATGATGATCCGGCTCATCGAGGAGGCCGGCGCCCCGCCCGGGGTGGCCAACCTCGTGCTCGGCTCGGGGGCGACCGTGGGCGCGGCCCTGACCCGCCACCCCGACGTCGACCTGGTCTCCTTCACCGGCGGCCTGAACACCGGCCGGGCCATCATGGCCGCCGCCGCAGCCGAGGGGCCGCGGAACATCGCCCTGGAACTGGGCGGCAAGAACCCCAACATCGTCTTCGCCGACGCCGACTTCGACGCCGCCGTCGACTACGCCCTGGACGCCGCCTTCCTGCACTCCGGGCAGGTCTGCTCGGCCGGATCACGCCTGCTCGTCGAGGACTCCCTGCACGACCGGTTCGTCGAGGCCTACGCCGAGCGCGCCCGGGCGATCCGGCTCGGCAACGGCATGGAGGACGGCATCGAGAGCGGCCCGCTCAGCTCCGCCGAACACCGCGAGAAGGTCGAGGGCTACATCGCCCTCGGCAAGGAGGAGGGTGCCCGGCTCGTCACCGGCGGCACCCGCCCCGACGACCCGGCCCTCAGCCGCGGGTTCTTCCTGCTGCCGACGATCTTCGCCGACTGCGACCGGTCCATGCGCATCGTCCAGGAGGAGGTCTTCGGCCCGGTCGTCACCGTCGAGCGCTTCCGCACCGAGGACGAGGCGGTGGAACTGGCCAACGACACCCGCTACGGCCTCGCCGGCGGCGTGTGGACCTCCGAAGCGAGCCGCGCCCAGCGCGTCGCCCAGCGGTTGCGTCACGGCACCGTGTGGATCAACGACTTCCACCCCTATGTACCGCAGGCCGAGTGGGGCGGCTTCGGCCGCTCCGGCGTCGGACGCGAGCTCGGCCCCACGGGGCTGCGCGAGTACCAGGAGGCCAAGCACATCTACCAGAACCTCGCCCCCGCCCCCTCCGGCTGGTTCAAGGGCTGACCACCGACACCACCGTCCGCCCGTTCACGACGGCCACCGAAGAAAGGCACCGCATGGCCACCATCCCCGCGCACGGCGCCGAGTCCGCCTACGACTACGTCATCGTCGGCGGCGGCACCGCCGGCTGTGTGCTCGCCGCCCGGCTGAGCGAGGACCCCGACTGCCGTGTCTGCGTCATCGAGGGCGGCCCCAGCGATGTCGGCGACGAGCGCATCCTGCGCCTGCGCAACTGGATCAACCTGCTCGGCTCGGAGTTCGACTACGGCTACACCACCGTCGAGCAGCCGCGCGGCAACTCGCACATCCTGCACTCCCGGGCCCGGGTGCTCGGCGGCTGCTCCTCGCACAACACCCTGATCAGCTTCCTGCCGCTGCCGCAGGACCTCGACGACTGGGTGCGCCACGGCTGCTCCGGCTGGGACCCGGCGACGATCCTGCCCTACCGCGACCGGCTGCTCACCCGGATCGTGCCCGTGGCCGAGGCGGACCGCAATCCCATCGCCAAGGACTTCGTCACCGCCGCGTCCCGCGCCCTCGGCGTCCCCGTCGTCGAGGACTTCAACGCCGAACCCTTCCCCGACGGCGCCGGGTTCTTCTCACTGGCCTACCAGCCGGAAGGCAACCTGCGCCAGTCCGCGTCCGTCGCCTACCTCCACCCGGTGCTCGACCGGCCCAACCTCACCCTGAAGCTGGAGACCTGGGCCCACCGGGTGATTCCCGACGCGTCGGGCCGGCTGACCCGGGTCGCCGTCCGGGGCGCCGACGGCGAACCCGCCACCGTGCGTGCCGAGCGCGAACTCCTGCTGTGCGCGGGCGCCATCGACACCCCGCGCCTGCTGCTGCTCTCCGGCATCGGCCCGGCCGACGACCTGCGCGCCCTGGGCATCGAGGTCCGGGCCGACCTGCCCGGTGTCGGGGAGAACCTGCTTGACCACCCCGAGTCGGTGATCGTCTGGGAGACCGCGGGACCGCTGCCGCCCAACTCCGCGATGGACTCCGACGCCGGTCTGTTCCTGCGCCGCGACAAGAGCCAGCCGCGCCCAGACCTGATGTTCCACTTCTACCAGGTGCCGTTCACCGTCAACACCGAACGCCTGGGCTACCCCGTACCGCGGCACGGGGTGTGCATGACGCCGAACGTGCCACGGGCCCGCTCCACCGGCCGCATGTGGCTGCGCAGCAACAACCCCGCCGAGCACCCCGCCCTGGACTTCCGGTACTTCACCGACCCCGAGGGACATGACGAGCGCACCATCGTGGACGGACTGAAGGTGGCGCGCGAGGTCGCCGCGACCGACCCGCTGCGCGACTGGCTCGTCCGCGAGGTCGCCCCCGGCCCGGACGTCGTCTCCGACGCCGATCTGTCGGAGTACGGCCGCCGCGTGGCCCACACCGTGTACCACCCGGCCGGCACGTGCCGGATGGGCGCCGCGGACGACCCCTTGGCCGTCTGCGACCCCGAGCTGAAACTGCGCGGCTTCGAAGGGGCGCGGATCGTCGACGCGTCGGTGTTCCCGACCATGCCCACCATCAACCCGATGGTGACCGTGCTGCTCGCCGCCGAACGGGCCGCCGATCTGATCACCGAGGGACGGGGGGCGCAGCGGTGACCGGTACGCAGCCTCCCGCACCGGCGTCCGGCGCCCCCTCCGGGGAGCCGGGATCCGAGTTCCGCAAGGACATGGGACCCTGGGCCAACTTCGCCCTCGGGTTCACCTACCTCTCCCCGGTGGTGGGCACCTACACCCTCTTCGGCATCGCGATCGCCGACGGCGGACCGCCGATGATCTGGGCGTTCCTGGTGGCCGGCTGCGGCCAGTTCCTCGTCGCGCTGATCTTCGGCGAGATCGTCGCCCAGTACCCGATCGCGGGCGGTGTCTACCCCTGGGCCCGGCGGCTGTGGGGCAAGCGCTGGGCGTGGATGACCGGCTGGGTGTACATGTGGGCGCTGCTGGTGACCATCACCTCCGTCGCCTACGGCGCAGGCCCCTACATCGCCATCCTCTTCGGCTTCAGAGCCACCGTGCACACCACCGTGCTGTGCACCGCCGTGCTGATCGTCGTCGCCATCCTCATCAACTACATGGGCACCAAGGCACTGTCGGCGGCGGCGCTCATCGGTTTCGCCGGCGAGCTCATCGGCGCCCTCGTCGTCGGCGTATACCTGCTGGCCACCCACCGTCACCACGGCCTCGGCGTCATCTTCGACACCTACGGCGTCGAGGGAGACGGCTCCTACCTGCCGGCGTTCCTGGCGGCCGGCATCATCGGTCTCTACCAGTACTACGGCTTCGAGGCGTGCGGCGACACCGCCGAGGAGGTCGCCCACCCGGGCCGGGTCATCCCCCGCGCGATGCGCCGCACCATCTACATCGGCGGCTCGGCGGCCACGTTCACCTGCATGTCGCTGCTGCTGTCGGTCACGGACTTCGACGCGATCATCTCCGGCGAGCAGACCGACCCGGTGGTGGACGTGCTGTACGACGCCATGGGCGAGACCGGGGCGCGGATGGTGATGGCCGTGGTGCTGATCTCCTTCCTGTCCTGCACGATCAGCCTCCAGGCCGCGGCCGGGCGGCTCATCTACTCCTACGCCCGTGACGAGATGATCGTCGGGCACCGGCTGCTGCGGCGGTTCGTCCACGCCCGTGCGGTGCCGAGCTGGGCGCTGTTCGTGTCCGCGGCGGTGCCGCTGCTCATCGCCTTCGCCTCACTGCTCTCCGAGGACGCCCTCACCAACATCGTCTCGTTCGCGATCCTCGGCATCTACGGCTCGTTCCAGATGGTGGTCCTCGCCGCACTGCGCGCCCGGCTCAAGGGCTGGCGGCCGGCAGGGGAGTTCACCCTGGGCCGCTGGGGACTCACGGTGAACATCGCGGCGCTGGTCTACGGCATCCTCGCCATCATCAACATCTGCTGGGCCCGCTCTCCGGAGAAGTCCTGGTGGGAGAACTGGATCGTCCTGCTGTGCGGCGGCGTGGTGCTGGGGACGGGTCTGCTCTACATGTTCACCACGCACCACTACGGCCGCGGCGACGCCCCCGCGGGCGACGCGGTGCCGCAGAAGGCCGCTTCGACGGCCGGGGGGCCTCGTCCCGGAGCCCCGGGGGAGTGGGACGAGAAGGGGTGACGGGCCTGGCCCGGGCTCCTCACCCCCCCCGTCAACGCCGGGACAGCACCCTGCGCGTGGCGCGGGCGAGCCGGTGGGCCGGCCGTCGGGAGAGCGGTGCCGGACCCGAACGCTCCCGCCACCACTGCCGCAGCTCCTGCCGTGCCCGTGCTTCCCCCGGGCGCCCGTCGGCCAGCAGGTACTCGGCGAAGCTGAGGGCGTCGCGCCGGTATCCGGCGGTCATCGGGTGGGTCTGGGCGTAACCGAGGAACGCCGCGCGGTACCCGTCCCCGAGGATCACCGGCAACTCGGGAGCGACCTTCGCCACGACGTCCGCCCGCTTCGCGGCGAGCGCCCGGGCCTGGACCCCTAGCCGGACCCGGTCGAACCCCTCGGGCACCGGCGTCCCCGCGACCAGCGCCGACAGCAGCGCGGCCTGCGCCAGCCCGAGCCGCTGCCGGGCGGCGCCGTCCCCCTTCGGTGGGGGCGGGCCGGAGGCGCCCCGTGTCGCCCCGGCCGCCCCGGTCTCGTGCCCCGCCCCAGCCGCGCCCGCGGCCGAGCGGAGTTCCGTCTTCACGCGTTCGACCGCCCCTGCCTCCAGCGCCCGGCGGATCGCGGTCAACTCGCCCTCCAGCTCCGCCGGTTGCGGGAAGTTCTCGTCCCGTTCCAGCAGGACACCCGGCGGGCTGACGCGGGAGGCGAGGTCCGTCAGGATGTCCAGGACCGGCGGGGGCACGGGGTGGGCGTGGCTGTCGTGCCAGACACCGTCGCGTTCGAAGCCGCCGGCGACATGGACGTAGGCGATGGCCTCCAGGGGCAGCTCGGCGAGGGCCTTGGACGGATCCTCGCCGCGGTTGACGTGGTTGGTGTGCAGATTGGCCACGTCGATGAGCAGGCGGACGCCCGTACGGTCGGCGAGCTCGTAGAGGAACTGGCCCTCCGTCATCTCCTCGCCCGGCCAGCAGACCAGCGCGGCGATGTTCTCCACGGCCAGCGGCACCGGAAGCGAGTCCTGCGCGATGCGCACGTTCTCGCACAGCACGTCCAGGGCGTCCCGGGTCCGCGGGAGGGGCAGCAGATGGCCCGCCTCCAGGTGCGGGGAGGCGGTCAGCGGCCCACCCGCCCGTACGAACGCGATGTGCTCGGTGACCAGCGGGGAGCCCAGCGCCTCGGCGCGCTCGGCCAGCGCGGTCAGCCGTCCGGCGTCGGGCCGGTCCGCGCCGCCGAGGCCGAGCGAGACGCCGTGCGGCACCACGGTGACACCGCGCTCGCGCAGCCGCCGCAGGGAGTCGGGCAGGTGCCCGGGGCAGACGTTCTCGGCCACCGCTTCGACCCAGTCGATCCCCGGCATCCGCTCCACGGCGTCCGCGATCTCCGGTCGCCATCCGATGCCCGTCCCCAGTCGCTCCATCGTCCCCTCCTCCGCCCGGCCCGTTCCTCGAACGTGAGGGGGGTATGGCCCAGCCGCTCGCCGCCCAACCGCGCACGGCCCGCCTTCAGAGCTACATTTGAGGTTCGGGGATCCGGCGCGCCGGCCCCACCGACGGAGGCGCAAGGGTCGCGTTCCGCCCCGACACGGCGTACACCGGACCTATGCCCGAAGGCAGCGAGCAGCCCCACCGCCCCGCGCGGAGCCGGGAGGCGAAGGCGACGGCGAGCGCTGTCCACCGGTTGCGGATCGGGGCCGGGGCCCTGCTCCTGGCCTGCGGTACGGCCTACTTCCTGCTGCCCCTGGAGGGACTGGGGGCCGACCGCGCCTGGCTGGGCTGGCCGCTGTTCGTGCTGTGCCTGGCGCTCGTCGCCGCGCTGCTGCTGCGCCATGTGCGCGACGTCGTACTGGAGAAACCGCAGGCCCGGTCGGGCATCATGATCACCCTGCTGATGTGCCTGGCCGTGCTGGTCTTCTCGTCCGGCTACTACGCCCTGGCGCAGCAGCCGGGGCAGTTCACCGGCCTGCACACCCGCGTCGACGCGCTCTACTTCACCGTCGTCACGCTCGCGACCGTCGGCTACGGCGACATCACCCCGCGCGGGCAGGAGGCCCGCCTGGTGACCGTCGTCCAGATCGTCTACACGTTCGTCTTCCTCACGGCGGCGGCCACCGCGCTGTCACGGCGGATGCACACGGTGGTCGCGGAGCGCGAACGGCGCCCGCCGCCGTCCTGACCGGGGCTCTACAGCGGGCGGGAGGAGCGGTAGTTGAACAAGGACCAGAGGACGAACAGACCGGTCACGATCATGATGATCGACCAGAAGGGCTGGTACGGCAGCCACAGGAAGTTCGCGATGAGGGCCAGGCCGACCACGACCGCGCTCACCACCCGGGCCCAGGTGGCCCCGGCGAACAGCCCGAGTCCGGCCGCCACCACGAGCACACCGACGATCACGTGGATCCAGCCCCACGCGGTCAGGTCGAACTCGAAGGAGTACTGGCCGAAGCTCGTGTACACCTCGTCGCCGGCGATCGCCGCGATGCCCTGGAGCACCGCGAAGAGGCCGTAGACGACCATCAGGATGCCGCCGAGAGCGAGACCCCCGGCCGCCCACGGGTCGCCGGAGCCGTCCGGACCGGAGCCGCCGGGCGTCCGGTCGTCGGGGGCGGGCGGGGCGGGGGGAGGGGGCGCGGCGCTGGACATGGCTGCCTCCAGGGTGTTGGTGGTAACCCCACTGGAGCACTCGTCCGGGACCGGCGCGCCTGCGGCTGCTCCGAACGAGTGGACGCCGCGCGGCCGGCCCGTACGGTCAGCGGCGCAGCGCCGGGTGGTCGGCGACCACCGTGCACGAGCCGGGCGCGATCTCCGTGAAGCCCGCGTCGCGGACCAACGGCAGCCCGAGGCCGGTCAGTTCGGACCAGCGGTCCGCGCCGGCCGTCCGTACGGCGAGCGGGAAGCCCGCGTCGCGCCACGCGGTCCGCTCCTCGTCGGACAGCTCCCACCAGGCCAGTTGGGCGGCGTGGCCCGCCTGCGCCATCGCCTTGCCGGCCGACATGCCGAGGTCCGGGTTGAGCCACAGCACCGGGACCGAGAGGTCCGCGTCGGCCGGTGGCTCCGGGTCGTCCAGGTCGGTGCCGGAGACCTGGAGCCGGGCCAGGTCCTTGGGCCAGCCGTCCAGCGGGACGGGCGGGAAGACCCGCACCTCGGCCGCCTTGCCGGTGACCGTGATGCCGGGCAGCGCCTCGGCCCGCCGCCACTCCGCGCCGCGCGCCCGCCGCACCACCTTGCGGATCCTGGCGTCCTGCCAGTCCCGCATCGCCTCCGCCCACTCGCCCTCGCCGGCCGACCGCTCGTCGGCCAGGATCGTCAGCACGGCCCGTGCGGCCGTCTCCAGCGCGTCGGTGCGGGCCGGCGGGGCCGTCCGCTCGATCCGTACGACCAGCGGCAGCACGAACTGCGGTGCCTCGTCACGCGCCGAGCGCTCGGACCGGAAGGGACTGCCGCCTTCGCTCTCGGGCGTCGGATTCTCGCTCACGCATCCCAGTGTGCCAGCCGCAAGATCGCGCAGGACGACCAGATGCCACCCGACCTGTGCCCGTGCACCGCACGCCGCCGCCACGGACTGCGGGGCCCCTGGGCGCTGCGCGGCGCCGGCCTCCCGCAGATCATCCGGAACAGGCCGTGCGCTGCGCCTCCTGCCACTCGCAGACGGGGCAGAGCGTGATGCCCTTGTACGACTCGGGGTACTCCGTCGGCTCCCGGCACAGCACGCACTCGGCGTACGGCGGCCCCTCCGCCCGGGGCGGCCTGGTCGCGTCGATCAGGCAGTAGTCGTCCTCGCTCATACGTCCAGCGTAGGTCCCCGGGGGCGGGGATTCAGAGGTCCCGCTGCTCCAGCGGTTTGGTCGCCGGGCCCTGGATCACCTTGCCGTCCGTGTCGAAGCGGGAGCCGTGGCAGGGGCACTCCCAGGCACGCTCGGCGGCGTTGAAGTCGACCAGGCAGCCCAGGTGGGTGCAGCGGGCGGAGACGGCGTGCAGCCCGCCGTCCTCGTCCCGGTACACCGCCAGGCGGTGTCCGTCCGCGCGGACCACGGCACCCTCGCCGGGCGGCAGGGACTCCACCGGCGGCGCGGGCCGCAGCCGGTCCCCCACGAAGTGCCCGGCGACCTTGGCCTGCGTCTTGAGGAACGTCGGCGCCTCACGGAGCTGGGGCTTGACCCGGCGCGGGTCGTACAGCGCGCTCCACTCGCACTCCTCGCCCAGGATCTGCGCGCTCAGCAGCCGGCCCGCCATGATGCCCCCGGTCATGCCCCAGCCGCCGAAGCCGGTGGCCACGTACGTGTGCCGGGCGCCCGGGTGCAGGGGGCCGACCATCGGCACCGTGTCGGTGGGCTCGGTGTCCTGGGTCGCCCAGCGGTGGGTGAGCTCCAGGTCCGGGAAGTGGCCGGTGGCCCAGGCGGTGAGGCGTTCGAAGCGTGCCCGCGCGTCGCTCGTGCCGGGTGTGAAGTGCTCACCGGTGACGATGAGCAGCCGCCGGCCGTCCCCGTGGGGCGCGGTGCGTACCGAGCGGGTGTCCTCGTCGGGTGTGATGAACATGCCGTCCGGGTCCTGGTCCGCGGGGATCGTCCCGGCGACGACCAGCTCGCGGCGCGTGGACAGGCGGGCGAACAGCAGGGCCCGGTCGAAGATCGGATAGTGCGTCGCGACGACGACGTCCCGGGCCCTGACCGTCGCCCCGGTCGCGGTGGACAGCCTGCACGGTTCGCCCTCGTCCAGGCCGAGGACGGTGGTGTCCTCGAAGATCCGCCCGCCGTGTTCGACGAGGTCGGCGGCGAGTGCCAGCAGGTACTTGCGCGGGTGGAACTGGGCCTGCCCGGTGACCTCGACGGCACCGGCCACGGGGAAGGGCAGCCCGGTCTCCGTCACGAACGAGGCGGGCAGCCCGGCCTCGGCCGCGGCCTCCGCCTCGGCCCGCAGTTCGGCCACCCGGCCCTGCTCGCGCGCGTAGGTGTAGGCGCTCCTCGTCTCCCACTCGCAGTCGACGCCCAGCTCCTCGGCGATCCGGGCCGCGTGCCCGATCGCCTCCGACTGGGAACGCGCGTACAGCCGGGCGCCCTCGGGGCCGCGCGTGCGCCGCAGTTTGTCGTAGACGAGCGTGTGCAGGGCGGTGACCTTGGCGGTGGTGTGTCCGGTGACGCCGGCCGCGACCCGTCCGGCCTCCAGTACGGCCACGCTCCGCCCGGCCCGCGTCAGCTCCCACGCCGTGCTCAGCCCGGCGATCCCGGCGCCGATCACCGCCACGTCGACGTCCAGGTCCCCGGTGAGCGCCGGATGGCGGCCGTCCGGTGTCGTCTCGAGCCAGTACGAGCTGCTGACCTGCTGCTTCTCGCTCATGCGGCGCCGAGTACCCCGGTCCGCCGGCTTCAGTGTCGGGCGCTTCGCTTTACAGCGGGAGTGCACCGGATTAACGTACAACCAAATGGTTGTAGATGAGTCGAGTGACGAGACGGTCGACCGGCTGTTCCACGCCCTGGCCGACGCCACGCGCCGGGACATAGTGCGCCGCTGTGTGCGCGCGGAGCTGTCGGTGTCCCGGCTGGCCGAGGCCTACCCGATGAGCTTCGCCGCGGTGCAGAAGCACGTGGCGGTGCTGGAGCGGGCGGGGCTCGTCACCAAGCAGCGCAGCGGACGGGAGCAGCTCGTGCGCACCGACCCCGACGCGGTGGGCCGCGCACACCGGGCCCTGGACGCACTCGCATCGGCGTGGCGCGGGCGGGTGGACCGGATGGCCCGGCTGCTCGCCGAGGACCCCGGACGCGAAGAGAACGACCCGACGGAAGGATCCGAGCGATGAGTGTCACCAGTGTCGACAAGGACCTCGACACCCTCACCCTCACCCTGATCGCCGACTTCGACGCCCCGGTCGAGCGGGTGTGGCGGCTGTGGGCCGACCCCCGGCAACTGGAGCGCTGGTGGGGCCCGCCGACCTACCCGGCGACCGTGGAGGAGCACGACCTCAGCCCCGGCGGAGAGGTCACCTACTTCATGACCGGCCCCGAGGGCGACCGGCACCGCGGCTGGTGGCGCGTCACCTCCGTCAGCGAGCCGACGGCCCTGGAGTTCACCGACGGCTTCGCCGACGACGACGGCAAACCCAAGGACGACATGCCGACCATGTCCGTGACGGTGCGGCTCAGCGAGCACGGCGGCGGCACCCGGATGGAGATGCGCTCCCTGTTCGACTCCCGGGAGCAGATGGAGCAGATGGCCGCCATGGGCATGGAGGAGGGTCTGAAGGAGGCGGTCGGCCAGATCGACGCCCTGCTCGCCGCCTGAACCCGTCGGGTCAGGGCTGCTCCAGCAGCCGCCTGCGGCACTCGGCCACGTCGAAGTCCGCCTCCGGATACCGCGGGTCCAGCTCCTCGAAGTGCTCCAGGAGCAGGGTGCTGACCGCCCAGTTGCGGTACCACTTGTGGTCCGCCGGGATCAGGTACCAGGGCGCGTTCGGGGTGCCGCAGCGCTCCAGGGCGATCCCGTACGCCTCCTGGAACGCGGGCCACAGGGCACGGTCGTCGATGTCGGAAGCGGCGAACTTCCAGCGCTTCTCCGGCTTGTCGAGGCGCTTGAGCAGCCGGCGGCGCTGCTCCTCGTAGGAGAGGTGCAGGAAGCACTTGACCAGGGTCACGCCGTCGTCGGTGAGGGACCGCTCGAAGCGTTTGATCTGCTCGTAGCGCCGGGCGATCTCGGGCGCGGGCGCGAGGTCCCGGACGCGGGCGACCAGCACGTCCTCGTAGTGCGAGCGGTCGAAGATGCCGAGTTCGCCGGGGATCGGGAGTGCCCGCTCCACGCGCCACAGGAACGGGTGCGCGCGCTCCTCGTCCGTGGGTGCCGTGAACGCGGTGATCCGGCAGCCGGACGGGTTGAGAAGGCCGATGACGTGCTTGACCGTGCCGCCCTTGCCGCTGGTGTCCATGCCCTGCAGAACCAGCAGCACACGGCGCCGGTCGCCCCCGGTGCTCGCCGCCCACAGCCGTTCCTGGAGGACGGCCAGCCGCTCACCGATCCGGCCCGTGGCCGCCTTGCCCGCCGCCTTGCCGTGCGGCCCGCCCGGAGTGGCGGCGGCGTCGTACCGGCTCAGGTCGACCGGCAGGCCCGGGGGCAGGCGCAGCCGCTCCCGCAACGAGGTGCTGTCCTTGTGTGTCACCGGGCCCCCTTCGCGGTCTGGTGCCTCGATGGTCCGGCGGGGCGCCGGGTTTCGCACCCGGCGCCCCCGTCGGGAGCGTGATGGCCCGCTATCGGCGCCAGGGGCCCGTCACCGCGAACGTGGTGCCGGGGGTGTAGCAGTTGACGTACATCGTGTCGCCGTCCGGGGAGAAGGTCACCCCGGCGAACTCGCCCCACTCGGGCTCCTGCGCGGTGCCGATGTTCTGCCGGTTGCGGGCCATCGCGTAGACCTCGCCGCGCCGGGTGACACCGAAGACGTGCTGGGCGCCGTTGCCGTCCTCGCAGACCATGAGGCCGCCGCTGGGGGCCAGACAGATGTTGTCCGGCGACTCGCCCGGCAGCTGCACATCGGTGTCCGGGCCGAAGACGACCACCAGGGTGAGCCGGCGGCGCTCCGGGTCGTAGCGCCAGACCTGCCCGAAGTGGTCGGCGGCCGAACCGTCGGACCGGCGCGCGAAGGACGACACGAAGTACACCGAACGGCCGCCCCAGTAGCAGCCCTCCAGCTTCTGCGCGTGCGTGATGCCCCCGCGGCCGAAGTCCTGGAACCGGATCGGCGTCTGCGCGGCCTGCGGGTCCGGCACGTCCACCCACTCGATGTGGTCGAACGCGGCGCCGACCTCCTGGACGGAGGACAGGTCCGGCACGCCGGGCACGCGCATGGCCTGCAGCCGGCCGCCCGCGCGCAGCGAACCCGTGCCGCCCAGCGGCCTGTTCGGCAGGAAGCGGTAGAAGAGGCCGAAGGGCTTCTCGAAGGCGTCCTCGGTCTCGTACACCACGCCCCGCCGGGGGTCGACGGCGATCGCCTCGTGCGCGAAGCGGCCCATCGCGGTCAGCGGCACGGCCCCGGTGCGGTGCGGATCGGCCGGGTCGACCTCGAAGATGAAGCCGTGGTCCTTGGTGTAGCCGTTGGTGCCGGCCCGGTCCTCGGTCTCCTCGCAGGTCAGCCAGGTGTCCCAAGGGGTGGGCCCGCCCGCGCAGTTCACGGCGGTGCCGGCGATCGCGACGCGCTCCGACTGCACCCTGTTGCGGGAGTCGAGCGTCAGCGCCGTACAGCCGCCCTTGCCGGCCGGGTCGTAGGTGAGGCCCTCGACGGTCGGCACCGGGACCTTGCCGTTCACGCGGTTCTCGTGGTTGCGGACCAGGTGGACCCGGCCGCCTCTGCCGCCGAAGGCGGACATGCCGTCGTGGTTGGAGGGGACCTTGCCCTCACCGGAGCGCAGTTCGTCGCCCTCACGGGAGAGGATCCGGTAGCGGAACCCCTCCGGCAGGTCGAGAACGCCCTTCGGGTCGGGGACGAGCGGGCCGTAGCCGGTGTGGCCGAGGCCCTGCGCCGCGGCGGTGCCGGCGAACAGTTCGGAGAGGGCACCGGAGAACGCGATCCCGACACCCAGGGCACCGGTGCCGGCGAGCATCTGGCGTCGGGTGGCGAAGCGACCGGATTCGGTCATGGGGAAACCTTCCTGCTGGCGGACAGGAACTGTGATCCCGCTGTGTCTATCACCTGGTGCGGGCCGCGGGAACCACGCGCGTAGCGCGCGTCACTGCTCGACCGCGCGCCGCAGCCGCTCGATGGCCTCCCCGGCCTGCTCCGTGAGGTCGACGGCGCGTTGCTCCGCGAGGTCGGTGGCGCGCTCCTCGATCTCCGCGCGGTCCGCGGGCTGGGCACGGTCCGCGGTCCCCGTCTGCGCGTCGGCCGCCTCTCGCGGCTGTCCCGCGCCCTCCGCCGCGGGCTGCGCGCCCCGCTCCAGGAACCGCAGCAGTTCCACGGGAATCGGCAGGACGAGCGTGGAGTTCTTCTCCGCCGCCACCGCCATGACGGTCTGCAGCAGCCGGAGCTGGAGTGCCGAGGGTGTGTCGGCCATCTGGTGGGCGGCCTGGGCCAGCTTCTTGGAGGCCTGGTACTCGGCGTCGGCGTTGATCAGCCGGGCCCGCCGCTCCCGGTCGGCCTCCGCCTGGCGGGCCATGGAGCGCTTCATGGTGTCCGGCAGGGAGACGTCCTTGATCTCCACGCGGTCGATCGTCACGCCCCACTCCACGGCAGGACTGTCGATCATCAGCTCCAGGCCCTGGTTCAGTTTCTCCCGGTTCGACAGCAGGTCGTCCAGCTCGCTCTTGCCGATGATCGAACGCAGCGAGGTCTGCGCCATCTGCGAGACGGCGAAGCGGTAGTCCTCGACGTTGACGACCGCGGCCGACGGATCCACGACCTTGAAGTACACGACGGCGTCGACCCGCACGGTCACGTTGTCCCGGGTGATGCCCTCCTGGGCAGGGATGGGCATGGTCACGATCTGCAGGTTGACCTTGCGCATCCGGTCCACCGCGGGGATCACGAGGTTGAACCCGGGCCGCCGCACGTCCCCGTGCAGGCGCCCGAGCCGGAAGACGACCCCGCGCTCGTACTGCTTGACCACCCGCGCCGCGGCGGCCATGTACACCAGCGCACCGGCCCCGACCGCGGCCGCCACGCCGACCAGCTCTTCGACCATGCCGACCTCCCGGTCCAGAGGTCCTTATGTGTCCACTTCTGTAACGATATGCCCGAACCGGGGCGTGGGGCCATGCCCCGTGATCGGGCCGGAACGGGGGCGGACGCACGTGGTCCGGGGCGCGCAGCCGGCGCGCCCCGGACCAGGCCGGGTGAGGGGTCCCGCCGGCTAGGCGAGGGTGACCTTCTCCGCCGGTGCCTCCTCGGGCTCGGTGACCTTCACCGGCTCCGTGCCCGTCGCGCTGTGGCGTGCGGCCCAGTTCTCCAGGGCCGTGCGGCAGGCGTGGTCGAGGTGGTGCAGCCCCGAGAGGTCCAGCTCGACCGGGCGGTCCTGCGGCAGGCTCTCCAGGCTGTCGAGGATCTTCGGCAGCCGCAGGAAGGTCGCGTTGCCGGACAGGTACGCCTGGATCGGGCCGGCGCCCTTGTCGATGATCTCGAGCTTGATGTGCGAGGCCTCCCAGGCGGTCTTGACGACCGACAGGGCCAGACCGATGAGCACACCCTCGAACATGTTCACCGCGACGATCGACACGGCGGTGACGATCAGGATGAGCGCCTCACCCTTGTGGGCCTGCCACAGCGCCGTGATCTGGCGGAACGGGATCAGCTTCCAGCCGGCGTGCACGAGGATGCCGGCGAGGGCGGGGATCGGGATCAGGGCCAGGGCCCACGGCATCGCGGCGGCGAACAGCAGCAGCCACACACCGTGCAGCACCCGGGACGCCTTGGTCTTGGCGCCCGCGCTGACGTTGGCGGAGCTGCGCACGATGACGGCGGTCATCGGCAGCGCGCCGAGCAGACCGCACAGGGTGTTGCCCGCGCCCTGGGCGATCATCTCCTTGTCGTACTCGGTGCGCGGACCGTTGTGCAGCCGGTCCACGGCGGCGGCGCTGAACAGGCTCTCCGCGGAGGCGATCAGCGCGAAGGCGATGATGGTGCCCCAGATGGCCGGGTTCCCCAGCTCACCGAAGGCCTCGGCCCCGGGCGGCTGGACGACGCCCAGCAGACCCTCCACCTGGACGGTGGCGACCGGCAGGCCGAAGGAGAGCGTGGCGGCCGTGGCCAGGACGACCGCCGCCAGGGCGCCGGGCACGGTCCGGACCGCCTTCGGCATCTTCTTCCAGAACACGATGACGGCGATGGTGCCCGCGCCGATCGCGAGGGAGGCCATGGCCTCGGTGCTGCCGAGCGCGTCGGCGAACATCCCTGGCAGGCCGGCGATCTTGCCGAGTCCGGACTCCGGAGCCTTCAGACCTGCCGCCGCGTAGATCTGCCCGGCGATGATCACCAGGCCGATGCCGCAGAGCATGCCCTCGACTACGGAGACGGATATCGCCCGGAACCAGCGGCCGATCCGCAGGAAGCCCATGGCGAGCTGGAGCAGGCCGGCCAGCAGCACGATCACGCCGAGCGCGGCCACGCCGAACTGGCTGACGGCTTCGAAGACCAGCACGGTGAGTCCGGCGGCGGGTCCGGACACCTGGAGCCTGCTGCCGCGCATCATCCCGGTGACGAGCCCGCCCACGATGCCGGTGATCAGGCCCAGCTCCGCGGGAACGCCGGAGGCGACCGCCACGCCGACGCACAGCGGGACCGCGACCAGGAAGACGACGATCGAGGCGAGGAAGTCCTGCTTCAGGTGGGGGAACTTGGTCATGGTCGCCCTCACAGCTTCTCGAAGGAATCGGTGTCCGTGCGGTGTTCGCGCACGGTGCCGGTGTGCACTTCGTAGAACCAGGCGCGCAGCCGGAGCCGTCCGTCCGTCAGACGGCTCTCCACGCAGGGGTAGGAGCGCAGCCGCAACACCTGGGTCACGACGTGGTGCTGCACGGCCTCGGTGACCGTCTTGTCGGCCGGGTCCGCGCACTTGGGCTCCTCACAGGCGTGCGCGAGCCAGTCGCGCACGGCGGGTACGCCGGAGAGGTCGTCGCCGCGCACCACCGCGCCCACGGCGCCGCAGTGCGAGTGGCCGCAGACCACGATCTCCTTGACGCCGAGGACCTCCACGGCGTACTCGATCGTGGCCGCCTCGGAGGTGGGGTGCTCGATGGAGTGCGGGGGGACGACGTTGCCCGCGGTGCGCAGCTCGAAGAGCTCGCCGGGACGGGCGCCCGTGATCAGGGCCGGTACGACCCTGGAGTCGGAGCAGGTGATGAACAGGACGTCGGGGGACTGACCCTCGGCGAGGTGGGCGAACTCCTCAGGGCGCTGTCCGAAGATGCGGGCGTTGTCGATGAGGGGCTGCATGAGTGTGGTGACTCCTCCTGGCGCGCAGTGGGGGCGCGTCGGACGGGCATGGCAAGGGTGGGGGGAACTGCTCCGCCGTCAGCAGCGGAAGACCTGCAGTGCCGCCGGAGCGTGCGACGTCGAGGATCTCGACGTGTGGTCGTGCGCGGTGCCGGGTCTGACCGCCTCTGGCGCCGTCGGCCGGATGTGCCGTTGCAGCGGCCTCTCCGGGCCCGGGGGTGTGAGGTCCGCGGTGTGCGACCGGCCGCGGGTCCGCAGGGGACCGGTCGGGTCCCCGTGGTGTCCGGCGCGGCAGGTGGCCGTCTCGTCGCGCAGAGCCTTCCCCGGGGCTTTGGGTCCGGGGCGGGAGGACATGCCCGAGGGCTTCGTTCCGGGCTGAGCCTTGGCCTCGGATTGGTGCGTGTGCGCGGATGCGAAGGATGCCGTCGGTGCGAAGAACTGGAGGGCGAGCAGGACGGCGGCGAGGATCGAAACCACGGTCCGTGCCGTCGTACCTCGGTACATGCGCCTCCCTTCCGGTGCTTCGCACGTCTAGTGCGGACCAACACTTGGTCAACGGCCGGTCAAGAAACACGTTAACCCTGCAAAGTCGTTTGCAGGGTTAACTTAACGTTTCAAGCTGAAGAGAGCCTGAAAACCGCAGGTGGGCTGGCTGGAACAAGCCTTTTCTGTCGGGCAGTTGGCGCGGTGTCAGAAACCGGTCACCGCGGGTCGGTCAGCGTCCCCGCGTCGCGGGCCAGCGCGGTGAGCCGGGAGATGGCCCGGAAGTACTTCTTGCGGTAGCCGCCGTTCAGCATCTCGTCGCTGAACAACCGGTCGAACGGCAGGCCCGAGGCGAGCACCGGCACCTCGCGGTCGTAGAGCCGGTCCGCCAGGACGACCAGCCTGAGGGCCGTCGACTGGTCGGGAACCGGGTGCACACCGGTGAGGCACACGGCCTTGATCCCGTCGGTCAGAGCGCCGTACCGGCTGGGGTGGACGCGGGCCAGATGCTCCAGGAGGGGCGAGAACGCGTCGAGTGAGGCACCCTCGGTGGCGTGCGCCGCACGGGTCACCTGTTCGTCGGAGTACGGCGGCGGGGCCTCGGGCAGACCGCGGTGGCGGTAGTCCTCGCCGTCGATGCGCAGGGCGCGGAAGTGGGCCGACAGGCCCTGGATCTCCCGCAGGAAGTCGGCCGCCGCGAACCGGCCCTCGCCGAGCTTGCCGGGCAGCGTGTTGGAGGTGGCGGCCAGCGCCACCCCCGCGTCGACGAGCTTGCCGAGCAGGGTGGACACCAGCACGGTGTCGCCCGGGTCGTCGAGCTCGAACTCGTCGATGCACAGCAGGCGGTGGCCGGACAGGGTCTGGACCGTCTGCTGGAAGCCGAGGGCGCCGACCAGGTTGGTCAGCTCCACGAACGTGCCGAACGCCTTGAGCGCGGGCTCGGCCGGGGTGGCGTGCCACAGGGACGCCAGCAGGTGGGTCTTGCCGACGCCGTAGCCGCCGTCGAGGTAGACGCCGCGCGGGCCGGCCGGAGCCTTCTTCGGTGCCTTGCCGAAACCGAACAGCCGCCGCTTGCCGGAGCCCTGCGACCCTCCCGAGTCGAGGCCCGCCGCGAATCCCTCCAGGACCCGGACGGCCTCGGTCTGGCTGGGCTGGTTCGGGTCGGGGATGTACGTGCTGAAGCGGACGGAGTCGAACCGCGGCGGCGGCACCATGTCGGCGACCAGCCGGTCCGCGGGCACCCGCGGCTCACGGGCGCACAGCGACAGCGGGGCCGGGTCGGTTATGGGGCCGCTTCCGGAGGGGGCCAAGGGAGAAGACACGGTTCACCATGCTACGGCGCGTGGAACACTGCACGGCATGCGACGTCTGTTCCCTGTGACCGATGAAACAGCAGCTCCGGCGCCGGGCGGCGCGTCCGGCGAGGGCGCCGGGCGGGAGTGGAGCCTGGACGAGCTGGCCGCCGCCTACGCCTATCCCGAGCCGGGGCCCGCCGGGCCGGTTCCGTGGCTGCGCGCCAACATGGTGTCCACACTGGACGGGGCCGCGCAGCACGACGGCCGTTCGCAGCCCATCTCCAGCCCGGCCGACATGCGGATCTTCGGCACGCTGCGGGCGCTGGCCGACGTCGTGGTCGTCGGCGCGGAGACGGTCCGGCAGGAGGGCTACCGGCCCGCACGCGCGCGGGAGGACTTCGCGGCGATGCGTGAGGCGGCCGGCCAGGGGCCCGCACCCGCGATCGCGGTGGTCACCGCCAGTCTCGACCTGGACTTCTCGCTCCCGCTGTTCACCTCGCCCCTGGTCCCCACCCTGATCCTCACGGGCGCCGCGGCCGCCCCGGACCGCGTCGCGACCGCCGAGAAGGCGGGCGCCCGGGTGCTGACCGCCGGGGACGGCATCGGCGTGGACCCCGCCCGTGCCGTCCGCGCCCTGGCCGACCTCGGGCACACCCGGCTGCTCACCGAGGGCGGTCCGCGGCTGCTCGGGCAGCTGGTCGCGGCCGGTGTGCTGGACGAGCTGTGCCTGACCGTCTCCCCGATGCTCACGGCGGGCGACGCGCAGCGCATCGCCGGGGGGCCGGCGGTCACCGTCCCGCACCGCTTCGGGCTGGTGTCGATGCTGGAGGAGGACGGCTTCCTGTTCACCCGGTACGGGAGGGCCTGAGCGCGTACTGAAACGCCGGGCTCCGGGTAGGAGGTGTCGGCGGCCGGGGAGTCCGGACGTCCGGTAGGTCCGGACCGGAGGGGTCGACCCCGCAGTGCGTCCGTTAATCGGTGGAATATTCCGTTCTGTTTGATTTTCGGAGGGCACACTGGATCCGGCAGTACCCGTGCGAAGACGGGGCAGGATGGTTTCCGCAGGGCCCGGCACGGCCGGCCTGCGGCGAAGCGGGGCCATGGGCCCCCGGAGCAGAAGGGGCGCCTGGTGTTCACGAGCGTTTTGATGATCGAGAAGGCGCTCACGTCGGCCGACGTGGAGTTCGTCACCACCCTGCACGGCGAGGAGCAGGTCTCCTTCGAGGTGCTGCTGCAGCCGCGCGGCGAGCAGGCGGACCGCCTGCTGCGGGCCATCGACGACGTGGCGCTCGGAGAACTCGACGAGGCCGTCCGCGAGGGGGAGACGCCCGAGGGCGAGGAAGCGCTGAGTGTCGGGCAGCGGGCGCTGGAGGTGTCCCTCACGGCCTTGCGTGCCTCGGGCAGCGCGGCGCAGGGGCGGCTGATCGAGGACCATCCGCTCGACGCGCTGAAGTCGCTGGTGGAGGAGGTCGGGGCGGACGAGGTCATCGTGCTGACCGACCCCCACTACGTGGAGGAGTTCTTCC
Organism: Streptomyces sp. NPDC007907; assembly: GCF_042959365.1. NCBI lineage: Bacteria > Bacillati > Actinomycetota > Actinomycetes > Kitasatosporales > Streptomycetaceae > Streptomyces > Streptomyces sp. NPDC007907. Next base: position 275,335 of record NZ_JBIBKR010000008.1, on the reverse strand, counting down.
ACCGGGACTGGGCCTCCCGGGCCCGGCACAAGGTGGGGGTGCCGGTGCTGAAGCTGTTCTCGCACAGCAAGGCGTAGGGGCGGATCGCGGGGTGCGCCGGGTGCGGGCCGTCCGTGGCCGTCCGCTCGGCTCCCCGCGCCCCTGATGGGCGGGCGGGCCCCGCGCACGCAATAGGCTTGGCCCCGCCAACCTCGCCACCCGAACTGGAGACACACATGGCAGCCGGCCTTCCTCCCGCCATGGACCGACCGCACTTCATCGGGATCGGTGGCGCCGGAATGTCGGGGATCGCGAAGATCCTCGCGCAGCGCGGAGCCGCCGTGGCGGGCAGTGACGCCAAGGAGTCGGCGACGGCCGAGGCGCTGCGCGCGCTGGGCGCGACCGTGCACATCGGGCACGCCGCGGAGCACCTCGCCGACGACGCCAGCTGTGTGGTCGTGTCGTCGGCGATCCGGCAGGACAACCCCGAGCTCGCCCGCGCGGCCGAGCTGGGCGTCCCCGTCGTGCACCGCTCCGACGCGCTCGCCGCCCTGATGGACGGGCTGCGGCCCATCGCCGTCGCCGGGACGCACGGCAAGACGACCACGACGTCGATGCTGGCCGTGTCGCTGAGCGAGCTGGGCCTGAAGCCCTCCTACGCGATCGGCGGGGACCTGGACGCGCCCGGCTCCAACGCGCTGCACGGCGAGGGCGAGATCTTCGTCGCCGAGGCGGACGAGTCCGACCGCAGCTTCCACAAGTACGCCCCCGAGGTCGCGATCGTCCTCAACGTCGAGCTCGACCACCACGCCAACTACGCGTCGATGGACGAGATCTACGCATCGTTCGAGACGTTCGTGGACCGCGTCACCGAGGGCGGCACACTGGTGATCGCGGCCGACCACGAGGGCGCGCGGGAGCTGACGCGCCGGGTCGCCGGGCGCGGCGTGCGCGTGGTGACCTACGGCGAGTCCGAGGACGCCGACGTACGCATCCTGTCGGTCGTGCCGCAGGGGCTGAAGAGCGAGGTCACCGTGGTGCTGGAGGGCGCGGAGCTGACCTTCGCGGTCTCCGTCCCCGGCCGCCACTACGCCCACAACGCGGTCGCCGCGCTGGCGGCGGGAGCGGCCCTGGGCGTCCCGGCGGCCGAGCTGGCCCCGGCGATCGCCGCCTACACGGGGGTCAAGCGGCGGCTCCAGCTGAAGGGCGAGGCCGCGGGGGTGCAGGTCATCGACTCCTACGCGCACCACCCCACCGAGATGACCGCCGACCTGGAGGCCATGCGCGCGGCGGCGGGCGACGCCCGGATCCTGGTCCTCTTCCAGCCGCACCTGTTCTCGCGGACCCAGGAGCTCGGCAAGGAGATGGGCCAGTCCCTCGCCCTCGCGGACGCCTCCGTCGTGCTGGACATCTACCCGGCCCGTGAGGACCCGATCCCCGGCGTGACCAGCGAGCTGATCATCGAGGCGGCCCGGGCCGCGGGCGCCGACGTGACGCCGGTGCACGACAAGGCGGACGCCCCCTCGGTCGTCGCGGGAATGGCGAAGCCCGGGGATCTCGTTCTCACCATGGGAGCGGGCGACGTCACCGACCTCGGCCCGCTCATCCTGGACCGTCTGTCGAACTGAGGGGCTGGAGGCTCATGCCGTACGACGTCGAGAAGCCGGACGAGCAGTGGCGCGTGGAGCTGAGCCCGGGCGAGTACGCGGTACTGCGCCAGGCGGCCACGGAGCCCGCCTTCACCGGTGAGTACACCGACACCAAGACCCGGGGCGTCTACTCCTGTCGCGCCTGCGGAGCGGACCTGTTCACCTCGGACACCAAGTTCGAGTCGCACTGCGGCTGGCCGTCCTTCTTCGACCCGAAGGACACCGACGCGGTCGAGCTGATCGAGGACCGGTCGCACGGCATGGTGCGGACCGAGGTGCGCTGCGCGCGCTGCGGCTCGCACCTCGGGCACGTGTTCGAGGGTGAGGGGTATCCGACGCCCACGGACCAGCGCTACTGCATCAACTCCATCGCGCTGCGCCTCACCCCCGAGCAGGACTGAGGCCGCGCTCAGCGGATCCGGCACTCCTTCTGGGTGAGGGGTGCCGTTTTCCCCGCCGTGCGGCGGCACACCACCCGGGGTTCGGAGGTGCCGTCGGCGGCGCGGCTGACCTCCTTGAGGACGATGCTGTGCCCCCTGCGGTCGCCGTACAGCGGCGCCCCCGTGAAATCGATGGTGCCGGTGGCCATGCCCTCGATCTTCACGCTGCGCAGATTCACCCAGGTCGAGGCCCGGCTCTGCGGCCGGTCGCCCCGGGTGGCCGCATAGAACAGGACCCGGGTCGCGTCGTGGGCGAGCGCGGTCTGGCCGCTGGCCAGGGCGGGGCTGTCGTAGCGCAGGCGGTGGCCGCGCAGTCCGGGCAGGTGCTTGGCGGCGTCCAGGTAGAAGCCCGTGCTGGTGGCGGCGATCTCCAGCTCCGCGAGGGCCGCGTGGTACAGCGTGACCTTCGGGGCGACGGACTGGCCGCCGCCGGCGAAGTCCGCCTTGGACAGGTCGTCGCCGGTGAGGATGGCCAGGGGCTTGCCGGCGCAGCCCGGCTCGGTGCCGAGCTGGTTCATCAGCGGGTCGATGTCCTCCACCCGGCCCGCGAAGTAGATCACCGACGGGACCCGGCCGCCGCGGCAGATCTCCTGGGCGTGCGAGCGCAGCTCCGGCTTGCCGCCGCTCAGGGTGTAGCGCCGCTGGTCGAGCGGGGTGAAGCCCTGCCGGCGCAGCATCCGCTGGCCGTAGCGGGCCTGCTCGTCGGTGTAGAGGTCGTCGGTCCGCGCCGTGTCGCGGGCCAGGACGAGGGAGTACTGACGCCGGTGCGGGGTGCGCAACTGGGCGGCGATCAGGCCAAGTTGCCGGGTCTGCCACTCGTCGGTGGCGGCCAGGCTGAACCAGTTGGCGAACTCGCGGGGCAGATAGGTGGCGGAATTCGTGCCGGAGACGACCGGCAGGCCGGCCTCCATCAGGATGCGGGTCGTCGCCCGGCTCGACTTCAGGTCGCGGCCGGTGCCGACGACCCCCACCACGGTCGGGTCGTGGGCGGCGTACGCGGCGATCGCCTCCGCCATCTCCACCTGCCGGCCCAGGTCCACGCCGCCGTTGGCGATCAGGACGCGCAGCTTCACGCTGGAGTTCTCGTTGATGACGGCCTGCGCCAGATACACGCCCGCCAGCTCCTCGGCGCCCTTCACCAGGGAGGAGCCGGCCGCGGTGTCGGCGCTGAGCGGCCCGGCGTAGACGACGGTGACGTACTTGCCGGCGTGCCGTCCGAGCACGTCCGCGTTCTGCCGGGCGATGAGTTCCTCCAGGTCGGCCACCGTCCAGGGCGCGTCGTCGTCGGCTGTGAGCGCCTTGACGTCGTCACCGGCCAGGGGCGCGGGCAGCCAGTCGGCGAAGCGGACGCCGTCCGTCGCGATGCCGATGCACTCCGTGCGGCCGTCGGACCCCAGCTCGCGCCGGGTGTCCCGGTTGGCGGTCAGCACGGACGCCGAGCAGTACCGGTCGTGCAGGGCGTCGGCCCGCATGACGGTCGCGGCGGTGGCCAGGGCGACGACCAGCACCAGGGTGTGCAGCGCCCACACCAGCCGGGCGGGCGTCGGCCGGGCGGAGGCTCGCAGGTGGAGGCGGCCCTCCTCGACGGGGCCCAGCTGGTCGTGCGGCAGCGGGACCTTCATCACCCACGGGAGGACGGACCGTCCCCGGCTGGGTGACTGTTCGGCGCGCAGGTTGCGGCCCCACTCCTGGTACCAGGTGCGCAGCCGGACCCCGAACGTGGGCGGCGCGGTGTCCGGCACGGGAGCCGTCCGGACGACGCTGCGCTCCAGGCGCGGCACGTCGTGCGCGCGCACCGCGGCCACCACGAGCAGCGGGTCGAGCTCGCTGCGCCGGCTGCGGACGTCACTGATGGCCCGGATCAGCTCGATGCCGCCGTTGCGGTCGTCCGCGTGCGGCAGGAACAGCATCGGCGGCCGGGGGCGTTTGAAGCCGCGCAGGTCCCAGCTCCAGCGGCGGTGGTTGTCCCGCAGGTCCTCGCGCAGCGCCAGCACGCACAGCTGGAGGTGGAAGTCGCCGCCGGCCGCCAGCGCCTCCGCGACGTCGTGGGCCCGGGCCGCGATCGCCTTCCAGGAGCGGACCGGCCGCAGCAGCGACACCTCGGTGGGCTCCTCCTGGTCCACCGCTCTCAGGAACGTCGTCGTCATGAACCAGCGGCTCTCCCGGCGCAGCCACAGGAAGATCGGGGCCCGGCCCGGCAGGACGTAGTTGAGGACGGTCAGCAGCAGCAGGAAGACCAGACCGGCGCCGACCGCGACGTACCACTCGCTGCGGGCCAGGAGCGCGGCGAGGACGGTCACGAGGCTCGCCGGGAGGATGTGCGCCATGTCGAAGAGCGGCAGACCGGAACGCCAGCGGGCGGTGTTCTTCGGCCGCCAGCGCTGCTGCGCCAGTTCGTTCAGCAGCCGCAGGCGCTGGTCCTGTCCCGCCTCGGGGCTGCCCGGGGCGGGGGACGGCCAGCTGTCGCCGAGCGCGGCGACCGCGTCGTCGATGGCGTGCACCAGCCGCAGCCGCGGGAACGCGTAGCGCCGGTAGACCGCCTTGGGGCCGCCCCACTTGCGCGGGTCGCTCAACGCCCTTACCAGGGCGGCGGCCCGGCGCACCTCCGTGGCCCCCTCGTAGGAGTCCTGCGTCACCGCGCAGCGCGTGCCGTGCGCCTCCTGGCCCGTGTGCAGCTGGCGGACCAGTCCGGCCACCGCGTCGTCGTCCCCGCTGTCCTGCGCGTGCACGACGAACACCGGCATCGGTGGTTCGGTGCTCCTGCGGAAGTCCTGGATGAGGATCTCGAGCTGGTTCTGGAGATGGCGCGCGGCGTCGCTGTCCGGCATGCCGTCGTGGCCCCCAGGGCAGTCCGGCGGCGTGCGAGCGTCCTTCACCATGGGCAACCCCCCGTCAACCTTCGGTGACCTACGACAGTAACCGGTGCCGATGGGGTGCGAGTGGGTGACGAACGAAGTCGAAGGGCCCGGTCCGGTGCCGGGCGACGGCCGGGCCGGCTCGCCGGGCCCTCCGGGTGGCGTACGACGAGTTCGGCAGCCCGCGCGACCCGCTGCCCCTCACCGGCGCCGACTCCCTCCCCTCGACGCCCGGCGCGCACGCCCCGCAGCGTGCGGACCGGCCGTCACCGCTTCGCACTTGGACGCGGTGCCGCCCCGGCCACGGGAGGGCCGAGGCGCCGCGGGGAGCGGTGGACGCGGCAACCGCTCCTGCGGAAACGTGAGTTCCGGCCGCCCGTTCGCTGGGCATCGTGTCAGGGGCGCGGGCCGTACCGTCCCGGAGGGGGAGCGGACGGGCCGTGCCGTCCGGGCGAAGGGATGGGAAGCCATGACGTCACCGCTGCCCTCGGGCGAGATGCTGCCGCAGCCGGTGCTGAACCCGCCGGCCTCGGTCGCGGTGTTTCTGGTCGCCACGATCGAACCCGGCGGGGAAGGCGCCGTACGGGAGGCGCTGGGCTCGGTCGCGGGCCTGGTGCGGTCCGTCGGCTTCCCCAGCCCCGACGGCGGTCTGGGCTGCGTCGCCGGGGTCGGGTCCCGGGCCTGGAGCCGGCTGTTCGGCGGCCGGCGCCCCGCCGAACTGCACCCGTTCCGCGAACTGGCCGGGCCCCGTCATCACGCGCCGTCCACCCCGGGAGACCTCTTCTTCCACATCAGGGCCGCCCGCACCGACCTGTGTTTCGCGCTGGCCGCCGAGCTGCTGCGGCGGCTGCGCGGCGCCGTCACCGTACGGGACGAGACACAGGCCTTCTCCTACTTCGACTCGCGCAACCTGCTCGGCTTCGTCGACGGCACCGAGAACCCGGTCGGGCAGGCCGCGGCCGACGCGGCCCTGGTCGGCGACGAGGATCCCGGCTTCCGGGGCGGCAGTTACGCGCTGGTGCAGAAGTACCTGCACGACGTGGACGCCTGGGACGCCCTCGCCGTCGAGGCGCAGGAGAAGGTCATAGGCCGCACCAAGCTCACCAACCTGGAACTCGACGCACCCGGTTCGCACAAGGACGTCAACACCGTCCTCGGCCCGGACGGCGCGGAGTTGCGGATCCTGCGCTCGGCGATGCCGTTCGGCAGGCCCGGGCACGGGGAGTTCGGCACGTACTTCGTGGCCTACGCGCGCACACCCGGGATACCCGAGACGATGCTGCGCACCATGTTCCTGGGCGGGCCGGGCTCGGGCCCCGACCCGCTGCTGGACTACTCGCGCGCCGTCACCGGCAGCCTGTTCTTCGTGCCGCCGGCGGGCTTCCTCGACGACCTGCCCGGCAGTTGACGCTCCAGCACATCGCCTTGCGCGAGGGGAAAGCCGCACTGCGCAGCACTCGTCGGGGCGGGGCGGGGCGGGGCGCCGGCGGGCGCGGCGGACGGTGGGCAGCCGACCAACGCCACCGCGCACACCCCCGCGGGCACGCAGGTGTCGGTGGAGATGGCCGTTGCACCCGGCGCGGCCGAGGTGCGGGTCGCCGACACCGGGCCGGGCATCCCGCCCGGCGACGGGCGCGCGTCTTCGACCGCTTCTACCGCGTCGACAAGGCCCGCAGCCGCGACCGAGGGGGCAGCCATCTGGGCCTGGCGGTCGCCCGGTCCCTGGTCCGCGCCCACGGCGGCCGCATCGAGGTGAACAGAGCACCGGGAGCGATGGTGTTCACCGTGCGCCTGCCAGGAGCGGCGTACGCCCTGCGGACCGGTGAGAGCCGCCCTCTAGACTCGTCCGGAAACAGCCCGTACGACCACTGGCCAACGCTTCCGCCAACCCGAAGGGCCCCGGCGCCTTGATACGGATCGAATCAGTCACCAAGCGCTATCCGGACGGCACGGTGGCTGTCGACCGGCTCTCCCTGGAGATACCCGACCGCTCGATCACCGTCCTCGTCGGGCCCTCCGGCTGCGGCAAGACGACCACGCTGCGGATGATCAACAGGATGGTCGAACCGAGTGAGGGAACGATCCTCCTCGACGGCGAGGACATCCAGCGCCGGCCCGTCACCGCCCTGCGCCGGTCCATGGGGTACGTCATCCAGAACGCCGGCCTCTTCCAGCACCGCACGATCCTCGACAACATCGCCACCGTGCCCCGCGTGCTGGGCTGGGGCAAGCAGAAGGCGCGGGCCCGGGCGGCCGAGCTGATGGAGCGCGTGGGCCTCGACGCCGCGCTCGCCAAGCGGTACCCGTACCAGCTCTCCGGCGGCCAGCAGCAGCGCGTCGGCGTGGCCCGGGCACTCGCCGCCGACCCGCCCGTCCTGCTCATGGACGAGCCGTTCTCGGCGGTCGACCCGGTCGTGCGCAAGGGACTCCAGGACGAACTGCTGCGCATCCAGGACGAGTTGGGCAAGACCGTCGTCTTCGTCACCCATGACATCGACGAGGCGATCAAACTCGGCACGATGGTCGCCGTGCTGCGCGAGGGCGGTCACCTCGCCCAGTACGCACCGCCCGCCGAGTTGCTCTCCAGCCCCGCCGACGCCTTCGTCGAGGACTTCCTCGGGGCAGACCGCGGCATCCGGCGGCTGTCGTTCTTCCCCTCGGCCGAACTCCCCCTGACCACCGGCCCGGTCGTCCCGGCCGACGCCACCGCCGAGCGGATCGCCGCCGCCGGCGCCGACTGGCTGCTGGTCACCGACGCCGAGGGCAGGCCCCTCGGCTGGGCCGGGCGGCAGCACCTTTCGGCCGGTGACATCGACACCGGCCGACTCCTGCCGCACGGACGGCCGTTCGTCCCGGGCACCGACTCCCTGCGGGCCGCCCTGGACTGCGCGGTGCTCTCCCCGGCCGGCTGGGCCGTCGCCGTGGACGACACCGGGCGGGTGACCGGCGTGGTCTCGCAGGCGACCATCGGCGAGGCGATCCGCAGCGCCCACGCCGCAGGCCACGCCGAAGCGGCCGAGGTCGCCTCGTGAACGGCTTCTTCGACATCCCGAGCGACCTCCAGCACAGCTACACCGGCCTGATCGCACTGCATCTGCGCGAGGCCCTGCTGCCCGTCCTGGCCGGGCTGGTCCTCGCGCTGCCGCTCGCTCAGCTCTGCGTCCGGTTCCGCTGGCTGTACCCGCCCGTACTCGGCGCCACCACCGTCCTCTACGCCGTTCCGTCGCTGGCCTTCTTCGTGGTCCTCATCGACTACACCGGGCAGACCGAGCTGACCGTGATGATCCCGCTGGCCGTGTACAGCCTGGTGGTGCTCGTCCCGGCCATCGTCGACGGGGTGCGGTCGGTGCCCCAGGAGACCCTGGCCGCGGCCACCGCCATGGGCTTCGGACCCGTACGGCGTTACGTGCGGGTGCAGTTGCCGATCGCCGTGCCCGCCATCATCGCCGGACTCCGGGTCGCCACGGTCTCCAGCATCTCCCTGGTCAGCGTCGGCACCCTCATCGGCAACCAGGGCGCCCTCGGCAACCTGCTCGCCGACGCGCAGAAGTACGACCGGCCCGAACTGGCCGTCAACTCCGTGATCACGACGGCCGTCCTGGCCATCGCGTGCGACGCCCTGCTGGTGCTGCTGCGCGTCGTGCTGACCCCGTGGATGCCGAGCGGCGCCCGCAGACGCCCGAAGACCGGAGCGCGGCAGCCCCTGCCGGCCCGCCCGCAGGACGTGACCCGGTGAACGTACTGAACTTCGTCAACGCCTTCTTCAGCGACAGCGCCCACTGGCACGGCTACGACGGCATCCCGCAGCGTCTGCTGGAACACGTCCAGTACTCCCTGCTCGCCCTGGCCCTCGCCGCCGCGATCGGCCTGCCCGTCGGTCTGCTGACCGGGCACACCGGGCGGGGCGGCAACGCCCTCGCCTTCATCGCCACCGCGGCCCGCGCACTGCCCAGTTTCGGTCTGCTGGTGCTGATCGTCATCGTGATGGGCTTCGGTCTGCTGCCCGTGATGATCCCCCTGGTCGTCCTCGCCGTGCCGCCGATCCTGGTGACCACCTACGAGGCGGTCCGCACCGTCGACACCGCCCCGGTGGACGCCGCCCGCGGCATGGGTATGCACGAGTCGCGGATCCTGTTCCAGGTCGAACTGCCGGTCGCGCTGCCGCTGATCCTGAGCGGACTGCGCTCGGCGGCCATCCAGATCGTGTCGACGGCCACCATCGCCGCGTACGTCAGCCTGGGCGGCCTCGGCCGGTACATCGTCGACGGGCTCTACCAGCGCGACTACGAGAAGGTGGTCGGGGGCGCCACCCTGGTGGCCGTGCTGGCCCTCGTCACGCTGACGCTGTTCTGGGCGGCGGGCCGGGTGGCCGTGTCGCCGGGCGTGCGCCGACGCTGAAGGCCGGCCGGGTCTGTGACAAACCGTGACCAGGACGCTCTTGACTGATCACAAAGCGGCTGGATTGGATCGGTGGATGACTAACACCGCGAACAGCAGCAGGTCCAGGACGAGGCACACCAGCGTGGCGGCCGTCGCGCTCACCGCCGCTGCGGCGCTGCTCGCGGGCTGTTCCTCCGGAGACTCCGGCGACAACCCCCTGGCGGGCGAGAAGGCGAAGGCCGGGACCGTCGTCGTCGGCTCCAACAACTTCGCCGAGAGCACCCTGCTCGCCGACATCTACGGTGAGGCGCTCAAGGCCAAGGGCATCGAGGTCACCTACAAGCACAACATCGGCAGCCGTGAGACGACGTACGGGCTGATGAAGAACGGCTCCGTCACCGTACTGCCGGAGTACAACGGCTCGTTGCTCGCCTACCTGGACCCCAAGGCCGAGCAGAAGTCCGCCGACGCGGTGAACGCGGCCGTCAAGGCCAAGCTGGACAAGAAGCTGACGCTGCTTCAGTCCTCGCCCGCCGAGGACAAGGACTCCGTCACCGTCAACGCCGAGACCGCGAAGAAGTACAGGCTCACCGCCTCCTCCACCCTCGCGGACCTCAAGGACGCCGCCCCGGACCTGGTGATCGGCGGATCGCCCGAGTTCCAGACCCGGCAGCAGGGCCTGAAGGGCCTGAAGTCCGTGTACGGGCTGGAGTTCAAGTCCTTCAAGGCGCTCGACGCGGGCGGCCCGCTGACCCAGGCGGCGCTGGCCAGGAACACCATCCAGGCCGCGGACATCTTCACCACCGACCCGACCATCGTGAAGGAGAAGTTCGTCGTCCTGAAGGATCCGGAGAACCTCTTCGGGTTCGCCAACGTCACCCCGCTGGTCGACAAGAGCGGCCTCTCCCGGAAGGGCGTCGAAGCCCTCGACGCCGTCTCCGCGAAGCTGGACACGAAGACCCTGCTGGAACTCGACGCGCAGGTGCAGCTCGAGAAGAAGGACCCGCTGGACGTGGCGACGACGTGGCTAAGGTCGGCGGGCCTGAACTGACGGCCTGACGGCAGCCGCCCTACGCCTGTACCGCCGAGGCGATCAACTGGTCGATCAGCGCGATCAGCACGTCCCGGCACGACTCCCGGTCGCGTGCGTCGCACAGCAGCACCCGGACGTGCTCCGGAACTGCCAGCGCCTCCTTGATCTCCTCGGCGGGATACGGGTGTTCGCCGTGGAAGCCGTTGACACCGACGACGAACGGAATGCCCCGGCGTTCGAAGAAGTCGATCGCGGCGAAGCTGGCCCGGGGCCTGCGCACGTCGACCAGGACCACGGCACCGAGCGCGCCGAGCGCCAGGTCGTTCCACATGAACCAGAACCGCTGCTGCCCCGGCGTACCGAACAGGTACAGCACGAGTTCCCGGCTGATGGTGATCCGGCCGAAGTCCAGGGCCACGGTGGTGGCCCGCTTCTCCTCGATGCCGTCGAGGTCGTCGACGCCCAGACCGGCCATGGTCAGGGGTTCCTCGGTGCGCAGCGGGGCGATCTCGCTGACCGACCCGACCATGGTGGTCTTGCCGACGCCGAAACCCCCGGCGATCAGGATCTTGACCGTGTCGGGTGCCGAAGACGCGTCAGTGGCAAGCTCAGAGCCGGCCAAGGCCGTCCCTCACTTTCTGCAGCAGGTCCAGGTCCGGAGCGATACGGGAGACCGGGCGGGGCGGGCGGACGGTGATCCGGCCCGCCTCCAGCAGGTCGCACAGCAGGATGACGATCACGCTCACCGGCAGGTCGAGCCGGGCCGCGAGCTCCGCCACGGCGACCGGCTCGGCGCACAGCCGCAGGATCCGGGTGTGCTCGGGCTGGCACCGGGCCGCCCTGGCGGGCGGCGGATCGACCGCCGTGACCGTCGAGATGAGGGTGAAGTCGGCGCGGCTGGGGCGGGTTCGGCCACGGGTCAGCGTGAACGGTCTGACGAGCCGGCCCGCCGTATCACCTACGTCCACCTCACGCGCCGGGACCGGCGACGGGGCCGGCCACGCCCCGGGGTGCCGCGCTGAGGTGCTCGCCGATCTTCTTCACCAGCATGTTCATCTGGTACGCCACCACCCCGACGTCCGCGCCCGGCCCGGTCAGCACGACCAGGTGCGCGCCGGGCCCGGCGGAGGTCAGGATCAGATAGCTGTTGGCCATCTCGATGAGCGCCTGGCGCACCGGACCGCCCCGGAAGTCCATGCTGACGCCCTTGCTGAGGCTCATCAGACCGGACGCGGTCGCTGCGAGCCGCTCGGCGTCGTCGCGCAGGAAGCCGGTCGACTTGCTGACCACCAGGCCGTCCTCGGAGAGCACCACGGCCTGGTTCACGTCGGCGACCCGCTCCACGAGTCCGGTCAGCAGCTGGTCGAGCTGGGTGTGCGTGGCGGGGATGGGGCGTGTCATTGCGGTGTCCTTAGTCAGCGGTCGGCGGGCGGAGTCGAGGGGACGGGACCGGCGGCCTGCCCGGGTACGACGGGCGTCTCGTCGGCGTGGGGCGGCGTGGCGGCGTCGTCACGGGCCCGGAGCGTGCCGCGCTGGAAACCGGCCAGGGAGGACGCGGCGGCCTCCGCGGTGAAGTCGTCGAGGGTGTCGTCGTCACCGGCGGGCGCGGCCTCCTCGCGCAACTCCTCCACCAGGCTGGTCTGCGGCACCCGGCGGGGGAGCGGGGCGAGACCGTCCCGGCGGGGGAGGACCTCGCGGGCGGCCGACGGGGCGGCCGGGGCGGTACGGGCCGTGACGAGGGCTCCGAGTTCGCGTGCGGCCCCGGCGGTGCCGTCGCTCCCGCGCGCCGCCCCGCCGCGCTGCGGCTGCGCACTCGCTTCGGCGTCCCCCGCGTCCGGTTCGTCCACAGCCGCCGGCCCTTCCTGCGGGCCGTCGCCGTCCGTCGCTCCGGTGTCCGCGCGTTCCCGCACCACGATCTCGTGCGGCATCAGCACGATCGCCGTGGTCCCGCCGTACGGCGACGAGCGCAAAGTGACGGCGATGCCGTGCCGGTGCGCCAGCTGGGCGATCACGAACATGCCGAGGCGCAGGTCGTCGGCGAGGGCGACCACGTCGAACTGCGGGGGCACCGCCAGCTGTTCGTTGAAGGACGTGTAGTCCTCCTCCGACATGCCGAGGCCCCGGTCCTCCACCTCCACGGCCAGGCCCTTGGCCACCATCTGGGCCCGCACCGTGACGGCGCTCGGGGCGGGGGAGTAGGCGGTCGCGTTGTCGATGAGTTCGGCCAGCAGGTGGATGACGTCGGCGACGGCGGGCGGCGCGACGAACACTTCCTCCTCCTCGGTGAGCACCTCCACCCGCTGGTACTCGGCGACCTCCCCGACCGCGCTGCGCAGGATGTCGATCAGCGCCACCGGCTCGGTCCAGCTGCGGCCGGGCCGTTCGCCGCTGACGATGACGAGGTTCTCCTCGTAGCGGCGCAACTGACTCGCGGTGGAGTCCAGTTCGTACAGGCCCTTGAGGATGTCGGGGTCGGTGTGCTCGCGTTCCAGCGTGTCGAGCTTGCTCAGCTGGAGGTTGACCAGGTTCTGGCTCTGCCGCGCGATGCCCAGGATGATCTTCTGGAAGCCGCGCCGGGTGTCGGCGAGTTCGACCGCGGTGTGCACGGCGGTGCGCTGGGCGGTGTTGAACGCCCGCGCCACCTGACCGAGTTCGTCGTGCCCGTAGTCCAGGGGCGTCGTCGCCGACTCCGGGTCGACCGTCTCGCCGCGCTCCAGCCGCGCCACCACGTCGGGCAGCCGCTCCTGCGCGAGGCTGACGGCGGCCCGGCGCAGGCCGCGCAGCCGCCGGGACAGCGAGCGGGTGATCCGCCACGACATGCCGACACACACCAGCAGCGCGAGCAGCCCGCCGGCGCTGAGCAGGGCCGCCTTGAGCAGCAGGGCGTCCGCCTTGTCGGCGCTGCGCTGCAGCAGGCCCGTCGTCTGCTGCTGGATGAGGCCCGCGTACCGGTCGGACAGCTTGCTCATGGCGGCGGACCACTGCCGGTGCGCGTCCGGCAGGTCGATCCGGTCGGTGCCGGCGCTCGTGTTGCGCGCCGCCAGCACCCGGTCCTCGACGGACTGCAGCGTCTGCCACTCCGGGCTCGCCAGGATCCGCTCGGTCTCCGCCTTGGCGCTGCCGGTCAGCTGCGGCAGGACCTGGTCCTGGACCAGCCAGCGCCGGGTGTTCACCATTTCCGTGAACTGGGTCCACGCCCTGTCGTCCAGGTGCCCGGTCGGCCAGGCCAGGGTCAGATGCGCGTCCTCCCGGGAGACCAGCTCCGCCGCGTGCTCGAGCCCGACCAGCGGGCCGGCCTGCGAGGTCAGATCGCCGTCGTCGACCTGGGACAGCTCCTGGAAGGCGTGGATCTGGTCGTCGATGATCGACGAGTACTGATCGAGCGCCTGCTGCGCGGTGATGTCGCTCGGGTCGTCCACCTGGTCCCGGTAGTACTCCAGACTGCCCACCGAGCCCAGGACCGAGTACAGCCGGTCGGATATGCGCGCGGGCGCCTTCTCGATCGCGTCCGCCTGCCCGACCAGCTTGGCCACCGCCTTGTCGGTCTCCTCGCGCTGGGCGTCGAGTGCCGCCCGTGAGCTTTTCGGGGAGGCCAGGAAGGCGGCCGACAGGCTGCGTTCCCGCTGCAGTGCGAGTGTCGCGTCGGTGCCCATGGCGCCGGTGGACCGGCTGAGCTCCGTCTGGTCGCGCAGCCGGAGGCCCTCCGAGAACATCTGGATCGTCGTCACGCCCCACATGGCGGCGAGGGTGACGCCGGGCACGAGGGCCAGGAGCACCAGGGAGAGGCGTATGGAACCGAGGCGGCGCCGGGCACCTGTCCGTCGAGACATCGTCGTCCTAGGGGCGATCAGCTGGGGGTGGGGAGCGGGGAGGCGGAGCGGTTGGGGGGTGTGGGGGACGGGGGCGGGGGTGGTGCCGTCCCGGGCGCGGCACATGGGATGCGCAGGATGTTATCCGTACAAGTGGTCATGCGGGCCGGGCCTGACCGATTCTTTGGCGACTCCGTCACAGGACGCGCCCGGTCACCGGGTCCCGGCGGCCGCGAATCGCGCGACGGCGGACACGTTCAACCTGGTCACGAAGGCGGGCCCGGTGAGCACCGGTGCCGTCCCGCCGCCGCTGACGTTGCCGTTGGTCCGGTACAGCCACAGGGCGTCCACCGCCAGGTAGCCCTGCAACCAGGGCTGCTGGTCCACGGCGAACTGCACCCGCCCGCTCCTCACCGCCTCGACCAGGTTCTTGTTGAGGTCGAAGGTGGCGACCTTCGCCCGGCTGCCGGCCTGCCGCACGGCGTCGACGGCACTGAGCCCGTACTGCGCGCCCAGGGTGACGACCTCGTCGATGCTCGTGTCCTGCCGCAGCCGGGCGGCGATCGCGGCGGTCACCGCGTCCATGTCGCTGCCGTCGACGTACAGGTTGTCGGTGTCGCCGTGGAACGTCTTCTTCATCCCGGCGCAGCGGGCTTCCAGCGCGACGTTGCCCCGCTCGTGCACCACGCACAGGGCGTGCCTGGCCCTGACGTCGTCCAGCTTGTCGCCGACGGCCCGGCCCGCGACGGACTCGTCCTGGCCGAAGTACTCCAGCAGGCCCGCGGGCCGCCAGGCGTCGATACCGGAATTGAGCCCGACGACGGGGATGCCGGCCGCCTTGGCCCGGGCGATCGGCCCGCGCATCGCCGCCGGCTTGGCGAGGGTCACGGCGATGCCGTCGACCTTGTCGTCGACCGCGTCGCGCACCAGCGCGGCCTGCGCCGCCGGGTCGGCGTCGCTGGCGTACGTCAGGTCGACGCCGTCCTTCGCGGCGGCGGTTGCGGCGCCCTTGCGCACCAGGTCCCAGAACGCGTCGCCCTTGCCGCCGTGCGTGACCAGGGCGACCTTCATCCCGCCGCCCCGTCCGCCCGCCGCGTCCCCGTCCGGGCCGTCCCCGGCCGTGCCGAGGACGGAGCAGCCCGACACCAGCAGACACAGGACGGACGCCAGGGCCGCGACACGCAGGCCTCTAGCGGAGGTGTGCGGCGGGCGGGGACTGTTCATGGGGGGCGGACCTCGCTGTGCGGCCGAGCAAGAGCAGGGGGAGAGCGCGGGCGGGGCCGCAGGTGCGCACCGCCCGGATGACTCTCGCTGGCCCGGAGCCAACCGTGTGTGACCACTGGTCGTCAAGTGAGCGGCCACATGCCGTGAGGTGATGCTGCCGCATCGTGATGATCTGACCGGTCGGTCGAACCATGCCGGTCGCGGGCGCTCCCACCTCGGCTTTCCGTACCGTCCGTGCGGTTCGGCCGCCCTGTGCGGACCGGCCCGGCTGCGACCGGAACGCTCGCTGCCGTGGGCGTTTCCGCCCGCCTGCACCGGGGCGGCGCACAGGGCGACGGGAGAGGAGAAGGGGCGTGACGGTGGCGGCTTCGGGGGCCCCTTCGCGGACGGGCCGGCCCGGGCGGCCGGGTCGTTGGGTCTGCTGGCCTCGCCCCCCGGCTGCACATCCACCGGCAGCGATCGCCGTCTCCGTCCCCCGTGCAGAACTGTTGACGCGAGGGAGGGCGGGACGTGCCGCGCAACGGAACTGGAGCCCTGGCGCCCGCTGATCGTGGCGATCGTCCTGTTCGGGTCGAAGAAGCTGCCGGCACGGCACGGTCGCGGGGCCGCTCCATGCGGAGCCTCAAGAGCGGGCCACGGCCCTGAAGGAGGGCGCCGCGGACCCGGACTCCCCGGCCACGGCGCCCGCCGCGCCGCCCGTCAGCCCGTCAGAACCGGCAGCGACCGATGGCCGTGCGAGATGAACGAGTCCACCGGCGGCAGCCCGTCCGCAGGTGCCGCGAGGGTGAGGCCGGGGAACCGGTCGAACAGGGCCGGCAGGGCCACGCGCGCCTCCAGCCGGCCGAGCGGGGCACCCAGGCAGTGGTGGACGCCGTACCCGAAGGCCAGATGATCCTTGGAGGCGCGCGTGACGTCGAAGACGGCGGCGTCCGGGCCGTGCTGCTCCGGATCGCGTCCGGCGGCGGCGTACGCGGCGAGGATCGCCTCCCCCTTGCGGATCACCGCGCCGTCCGGGCCGCCCAGTTCACCGAGGGGGAGGTCCTCGACGGCGTAGCGCAGCGGCAGGCTGGCCACCGGCGCCTCGGCCCGCAGGGTCTCCTCGATGACGTCGTCCCAGGAGGCCCGCCCCTCGTGGACGTGCGCGAGCTGGGCGGGGTGGGTGAGCAGCGCGTGGACGGCGTTGTCGAGCAGGTTCACCGTCGTCTCGTGACCCGCGCTGATCATCAGCATCAGCGTGTCGAGCAGTTCCTGCTCGCTGAGCCGCGTGCCGCCCTCCTCCTCGTGGGCCGAGATCAGCGCGGAGGTCAGGTCGTCGCCGGGCGCCGCCCGTTTCGCCACCACCAGTTCACCGAGGACGGCGTAGAACCGGGCGTAGATGTCGGCCACTTCGGCCGCGTCGGCCGAGGTGTGGAAGACGCCGTCCACCACGACCCGCAGCTCGGCGCCCAACTCCTCCGGTAGGCCGAGCAGTTCGCCGATGACCTGGATGGGCAGCGGATAGCAGAACTCCTCCCGCAGATCGACCGCGTGACCGTCGGCCCCCGCCTTGGCGACACGGTCGAGGAGTGCCGCGGTGATCTCCTCGATCCGGGGCCGCAGCGCGGCGGTGCGCCGGGCGGTGAACGCCTTGGAGACGAGGGTGCGCAGCCGTTTGTGCTCGGTGCCGTAGGCCGTGAACATGTTCCGTACCGCGACCCAGGTGTACAGCGGCCAGTCGGGCGAGACCTCGCCGTCGCTCCAGCGCTGCCAGTGCCGGCGTGCGTCCTTCGACACCCTCGGGTCGGTGAGCAGCCGCTTCAGGAGCGGCGCGCTGCTGACCGCCCAGGCCGGGACACCGTGGGGGAGTTCGACGGGCGTGACGGGTCCGCGTGCACGGATCCGGGCGGCCTCGCCGTGGATGTCGCGGCCGGTCGGGTCGATCACCATCGGGTTGCTGAACTCCATCGGACTCTCCCTGGGCTGACGGCTGGACACGGGACGCGCACGCCGGTGGGCGGGCGCGCGACACGTCCAGCCAAGTGGGCCGTGGCCGGGTGGCGCCAGGGGAGGGAGAATCACTGACCTGATTCAGGCGGTCTGGCCGGTCTTCCGCTCCTTCGGACGCGGTGCGGTGCGCGCGGCCTGGGCCTCCTTGCGGCGCTGCCTGCGGCCGACGCGGGGTTCCTGGTCCGGGAGCCAGCCGAAGGCGAGGCAGCTGCCGACCAGACCCAGGAGCAGTCCGACGAAGAAGCCGCCGAGGTTGGAGGTCAGCCAGGTGCCCAGGGAGACCAGCACCCCGATGACCGAGTAGAACAGCCGCTGGGCGGGGTTGAAGAGGATCAGCACCCCGCACAGCAGCATCACGACCGGGAGCAGGTAACCGGCCAGGCCCTGCATGCCGACGTGCAGGATGACGTCCAGCGACGCCTTCAGCGTGAGCAGCACCTCCGCCCCGCCCAGGGCGAGCAGCAGCCCGCCCCAGAACGGGCGGTCGGCCCGCCACCGACGGAAGGCGGGCCGGACACCCTCGCGCGTACTGCGCGACATCAGCATCCCGATCCGCTGAAGCCCAGCTTCAGACCGGGCAGCTTGAACACACCGGCGGTCGTGGCGTAGTTGGTCTGCCGCAGATGGGCGATGTGCACCGTGTCGGACTGCTGGCTGAAGACGCCCTTCGGCCCGCGGCCCTTGGGGCCGGCCTTGTCGAGCGTGCTGGCGTCGTTGCCGATCTCGATGTTGTTGAACGCGGCGTCGCCGGTCAGCTCGGTCGAGTCGGTCGTGAGGTCGCTGGCGGTGACCTTCTGCGCGCCCTCACCCGCCCGGATGACCAGGTTCGTGCCGCCCAGGTCGACGCTCTGGCACAGCTTGGAGAGAGTGGCGTTCTTGATCACGGACGTGACGACCAGCACCTGGCCGCCGGTGTCGCCGGCGTTCGGGCTGCCTTCGGCCATCTCGTCCAGGCCGCCGAACTGCGCGAAGCCGGTGCCGTTCAGCTCGGTCGCGGTGACGGTGAACGGCATGCCGGAGATGGCGAACTGCACCCCCAGCGCCCCCTGGGCGGTGAGCACGGCGAGGCCGGCGGCGGCCAGGGTGGCCGGCACCGCCATCACGGCGGCCCGGCGGGCCCGGACCCGTCCGCGGCGCGCGGGAGCGTCGCCGGCATCCGGGACGGCGGCGCCGTCCGGTCTGTCGGGGGTCTGTTCGGCGGAGGTCATGGCTGCTCCAGGTGCGTGTCGGTGCGGATCGGACGTCGGTGGCACGTTGCCCTGGCGCGGACATCGACCGCGTACGCACGTCTCCCGCAACTCCCGGCGGTTGCAAGGGCTTTCTCGTTACGCCGCAGTAGCCGATGAGGAAGTTACCGGGGGTTACATGAAGGGTCAAGGGAAGTGTGAACGAAGAGTGGTGATGGTGTGCAACGGGTGAGCCGCCGCCGCTGGGAAAGGCTCAGCCTCCTGACAACTCCCTTGCGGGGCCTTGACGTTGGTGGAGACGCAGGTCTACAACTCTCCTCGTCCCACCGGGTCCGTGGCGCCGGATCCGTCACGCGGCACGTCCTTGTGTCCCGGACCGCTCGTTTCCCGTACGGGCATCTCGTCGCCCGGTGCGTCCGCACGGGCTTTCCATGCCTGAGCACCCAGTCACGGCACGGCCGCCTCCCGTGCGCCGCGCCACCAGCCACCCCCCGCCCGGCCCGGCCGGAGGACCCCTCCCGTGTGAACCTCCGGCCGGTGACCGGCCTGCCGTCGCCGGCCCGTCACGTACGGAGAAGGCGTGACGGGCCGGCGACGCCTGACGCCCGGCACACCCCCCACCCCCTCACCCCCCTATCGAAAGAGGTACACCCGCATGCGTACGCGCACCCTCCTCACCTTCACCGCCGCCGTCGCCGCCCTGGGCCTCGCCGCCCCCGCCTCCGCGGCCGACACCCCCGTGCTGACCACCACCGACGGCGCGGCCGTCGCGGTCGGCGACGTCCTGGACGCGTCCCTGGCTTCCGGCACCGCCGCCACCTTCTACTCCAGCGCGACCGGCACCAGCGGCATCTCCTGCACCAAGTCGGCGTTCTCCGCCACCGTCACCGACAACCCGGCCGCCCCCGGCACCGCCACCGAGTCCCTGACCTCGCACAGCTTCGACACCACCGGCTGCACCACCAACGTCGTCGGCGTCCTCGGCGTCAGCGGCATCACCGTCGACAACCTGCCCTACACCACCAGCGTGACCTCCGGAGGCACCGTCTCCGTGACCCCGGCCGCGGGCTCCACCGTCCAGTCCACGGTCAAGCTGCGCACCCTGCTCGGCAGCGTCACCTGTGTCTACCAGGCCCCCGGCCTGACCGGCACCGCGAGCAACGCCGACAACAGCATCGCCTTCACCAACCAGCAGTTCACCAAGGTGTCCGGCTCGTCGCTGTGCTTCGCCAACGCCTTCTTCACCGCCAAGTACGCCCCGGTGAACAAGGGCGGCGTCGCCGTCAACGTCAACTAGCCGCAGCCGCGGCGCCGGTTCAGCGCCGCCGCAGTCGTACGGCCAGGACGACGCCGCCGGTGAGCAACAGCACCGCCGCGGCGCCGCCCGCCAGCACGGGCGCGGACGGGCCGGACGACGGGCCGGAGGTGGTGGCCAGCGGAGTGTGGTCGCCTTCAGGCGCGGGCCCGGAGGACTGCGCGGCGGGGCTCGCCGGCGGCGTCTGCTTCTCCGTCTCCTTCGCCTTCTCCGACCCGCTCTTCTGCCCGGCCGCCCTCTCCTCCGGTTCCTCCTGCTGCTGCGGCTCCTTCTCGGTCTCCGGGAACACCACGTCCGAGCACGAGTAGTAGGTGTCCGGCGTGCTGCTGTTCTGCCAGACCGTGTACAGCACGTGCCTCCCGGTCCGGTCGGACGGCAGCGTGGCCTCGAAGCGGTACACGCCGTCCGTCAGGGCCGGGTCCGTCACCTGGGCGAAGGGCTTCTCGGGCAGGTCGGACCAGGACAGCGGGCGGGACGGGTCGTAGCCGGGCTCGGTCAGATACATGCGGAACGTGCCGGTGTGCGGGATCGTCGAGACGTACCGCATCCGCAGAGTCGCACCGGGTGCCACGCGGGTGGCCGGCCAGTCGGCGCGGGCGAGGTCGAGGCCCCGGTAGGCGGGCAGGCCGCCGCTGCACAGCTTCCCGTCCGGGACGACCTGCCGGTCCCGGCCGTTCACGTCGGCCACCCGCAGGTTGTCCCACGCAGTGAACGGCGCGCCGTTCGCGGCGACGGCCGCGCGGCACGCCGCCGTGCCCGTGCGCTCACCGCCCTCCGGGGAACAGGCCACCACCCGGCTCACCGGGTCCGTCGGAGCGCCGTGCGCCCGGGCCGGCCCCGCCGCGAACAACGGCAGCAGCAACGGGGTGACGAGGGCGGCCGCGAGTGCGGTGCGGTGTGCGGTCGTACGAGGCATCCGTCTGCTTCTCCTCGGCCCGGGGCGGCGAACGTCCCCGTGGAGTACGGGAAATGGGCCCGACGCGTTCATCACGCCACGACCTGCTCGAAAAGGGTTCATCGGGCGCCCAACTGCCCGTCATAGAGGGTGGGGTGCCCGTCGGATCGAGGGTTTCCCCCGTATCCCGGTGACTGTCTCTTTGCCTATCGTTCGACCACAGCTGACCCACAGGTAACCCCGAACGGGTCCGCCCCCACCCCACGCCTGGCCGGCCATCGCGTCGCTCTTCGCTTTTCGAACCACCCCCCTGCGCTTCGAGGACGAAGCGAGTCCACCGCCGCTCCCTCCAGCCCGGAGCCGGCCACGAAAGGCAATGACCGTGCGTACCTCCCCAGAGCTCAGACGGAAGCTGATATCCGTCGCTGCCGTCTCCGCCGCCCTGCTGACCGCGGTTCCCGCCTCGGTCGCCGTCGCCCAGGAGTCCGCCCCCCGCCCGGCCGCGGTCCCGGCCGCCCAGACCGAGGCCGCCCCCGGCCTCCAGGCCGAGCGCCTCATCGTCGGCTACAAGTCCGGCGCCACCGAGGCCACCTCCAACAAGGCGGCCGCCGCCGACGCCGCGTCCAAGGCCGAGAAGACGGGCGAGGACGTCGACTTCCAGCGCCGCCTCGGCACCGGCGCCGCCCTCGTCGAGCTGGGCACCCACCCCACCCGTGCCTCCGTCGCCGACGTCGTCGCCCAGTACAAGGCCGACCCGCAGGTCGCCTACGTCGTCCCGGACCGCCTGAACAAGCCGACGGCCGTCACCCCCAACGACACCGAGTACAGCAAGCAGTGGGACCTGTTCGAGTCGACCGCGGGCATGAACGTCCCCGGTGCCTGGGACACCACCACCGGCAGCGGCGTCACCGTCGCCGTCATCGACACCGGCTACGTCACCCACTCCGACCTGGCCGCGAACATCGTCGGCGGCTACGACTTCATCTCCGACACCGCCGTCTCCGTCGACGGCAACGGCCGTGACAGCAACCCGGCCGACCCGGGCGACTGGTACAACGACAATGAGTGCGGCCAGGGCATCCCGGCCTCCACCTCCTCCTGGCACGGCACCCACGTGGCCGGCACCATCGCCGCCGCCACCAACAACGGCAAGGGTGTCGCCGGTATCGCCCACGGCGCGAAGATCTCCCCGGTCCGTGTCCTCGGCAAGTGCGGCGGCTACGACTCCGACATCATCGACGCCATCACCTGGGCGTCCGGCGGCACCGTCTCCGGCGTGCCCGCCAACACCAACGTCGCCAAGGTCATCAACATGAGCCTCGGCGGGGGCGGCGCGTGCTCCTCCGCGACCCAGAGCGCCATCAACGGCGCCGTGAACCGCGGCACCACGGTCGTCGTCGCGGCCGGCAACGAGAACCAGAACGTCTCGAACGCCTCCCCGGCGAACTGCAACAACGTCATCGCGGTCGCCGCGACCAACCGCGCCGGCAGCCGGGCCTCGTACTCCAACTACGGCTCGCTCGTCGACATCGCCGCCCCCGGTGGTGAGACCCGCACCTCCACCGCCAACGGCATCCTCTCCACGCTGAACTCCGGCACGAAGACGCCGTC
The DNA here is from genome assembly GCF_042959365.1 of Streptomyces sp. NPDC007907. Classification (NCBI taxonomy): domain Bacteria; kingdom Bacillati; phylum Actinomycetota; class Actinomycetes; order Kitasatosporales; family Streptomycetaceae; genus Streptomyces; species Streptomyces sp. NPDC007907. The sequence continues at coordinate 252,972 of NZ_JBIBKR010000008.1, read as the reverse complement.
GACCGAGAACTACACCTACTACCAGGGCACCAGCATGGCCACCCCGCACGTCGCGGGTCTCGCCGCGCTGGTGAAGTCGGCCAACTCCGCCCTCACCCCGGCGCAGATCGAGTCGGCCATCAAGGCCAACGTCCGTGCCCTGCCCGGCACTTGCTCCGGCGGCTGCGGAGCGGGCCTGGCGGACGCCGCCAAGACGGTCCAGGCCGTGAAGGGCGGTACGTCCACCGGCACGACCTTCTCCAGCACCACCGCCGTGGCCATCCCGGACAACGGCGCGGCCATCGAGTCGCCGATCACCGTCACCGGCCGCAGCGGCAACGCCCCCTCCGCCCTCCAGGTCGGCGTGGACATCACCCACACCTACCGCGGCGACCTCGTCATCGACCTGGTCGCGCCGGACGGTTCGACGTACCGCCTGAAGTCCGCCGCGTCGGACTCGGCCGACAACGTGAACACCACGTACACGGTGAACGCCTCCGCCGAGGCGGCCAACGGCACCTGGAAGCTGCGCGTCCAGGACACCGCGGCGCAGGACACGGGCACCCTCAACGGATGGAAGCTGACCTTCTGATCCTCCTGATCCTCCTGCGGGAACGCTGAACGAGGCAGGCCACAGAGCGGGCGGGCCGGCCGGTGCGGATGGGGCACCGGCCGGCCCGCCTTTACGTCCGGCCTCACATCCCCCACAGTTAGATACCGAACGCGCTGTTTTCTTTCACCAGTTGCGCTTGTTTTGCCGGATGTGCACCCGCACTCCGGCACACTGGTGTGGTGAGAGCCCTCTCAGGGTGAGTTATCGTGTACGGCGGGTAAAAACAAACGGCATGACCCGTTCATTTCCGTCCCGGGAGAGTTCAGCCGATGGCGAGGCAGTTGCGAGCCGAGCAGACCCGCTCGACGATCATCACGGCCGCCGCTGACCTGTTCGACCGTCGCGGCTACGAATCGACCAGTCTCAGCGACATCGTGGAGCACGCGTCGGTCACCAAGGGCGCCCTGTACTTCCACTTCGCGGCCAAGGAGGATCTGGCCCACGCCATCCTCGAACTCCAGTCGCGCACCGCACGTCGGCTGGCGACGGAGACCGACAACCGCGGCCACACCTCCCTGGAGGCGCTGATGCGTCTCACGTTCGGCATCACCCGCATGTCCGTCGAGGACCCGGTGCTGCGCGCCGGGCTGCGGCTCGCCACGGGCGGGATCCGGCCCCGGCCGCCCCTGAGTCACCCGTTCACCGAGTGGCTGGACATCGTCACGGCCCGGCTCGTCGGCGCGGTCAAGGAAGCCGACGTCCATCCCGACGTCGACATCGACGTCGTGGCCCACTCGTTGGTCTGCTTCTTCGTCGGCACCCGTGTCGTGGGCCGCTCCCGCGAGCCCGTCGCCCGCCAGCCCCGCCGGACGGCCGAGATGTGGAACATACTCATCCGCGGCCTGGTCCCGGTGACCCGCCGGGCCCGCTACCTGAGCCTGGCCGCGCGCCTGGAGCGGGAGATCGCCCCCGTCTGACCGGGGCGCCGGGTGCTGCGGCCCGTGCGACGGGTGCACGCGCCGACGGGCAGGTACACGCGCCACTGCGACGGGCAGGCGGCTGCCCGCGCCCACGGCGACGGGCCCGCGCGTTACGGTGAGGCGCATGCCCGACACCCCCTCCGCGCCCCTGCTCCTCGGCAACCAGCCGGGTTCCTTCCCGCACAGCGTGCTGGCCGAGCGGCACCCCGCGATCATCAAGCAGGTCCGCGAGGCCTTCCCCTACGAACCCGCGCAGCACCGCGCCCTCGACGAACTGCTCCTCAACTGCACCGAGGGCGTGATCGAACCGCTCCCCTCCGACGCGCCCGACCGTGCCCACTGGGAGGCCTGGGGACTGCCCGAGTACACCGGCCGGTCCTGGTTCGACGTGCCGTGGCTCTGGTCCGAGAGCTGGTTCTACCGCCAACTGCTGCAGGCCGTCGGCTGGTTCGGCCCCGGCCCCTGGCAGGGCATCGACCCCTTCCGCCCGTTCAAGCTCGCCGAACTCGACTCCGCCGAGACCGACGAGGAACTCGCCGCCCTGGACGACCTCACCGCCCGCCCCGCCGCCGAACAGGCGCAGGCCCTGCTGCACGGCTCCCTGTGGGGCAACCGAGCCGACCTGGGCTTTCGGCTCTCCGCCGAGGGCGCCCGGGACGCGGACGCCGCGCCCGGCCTGGTCGCCGACGACAGCGACCGGCTCTGGGCGCTGCTGGACCACGCCGACGGCGGTGCCACTCTGTGCCTGGTCGCCGACAACGCCGGCCGCGAACTCGTCCCCGATCTCCTGCTCATCGCCCACCTCATGGAGAGCGGCCGCGTCGGACGGGCGGTCCTGCACGTCAAGCCGTACCCCTACTACGTCTCCGACGCGACCACCGCCGACGTCGTCGACGCCCTGCGCCGGCTGACCGCCGCCGGGGGAGCGGCCGCCGGGTACGGGCGGCGGCTGTGGTCCGCCCTGTCCGACGGCCGTCTCACCCTGCGCGCCCACCCCTTCTCGAGCGCCCCGCTGCCCTACGAGGAGATGCCCGCCGACCTGCGCGCCGAGTTCGCCCCGGCCACGCTGACGATCGTCAAGGGCGACCTCAACTACCGCCGCCTGGTGGGCGACCGGCTCTGGGCCCCGACCACGCCGTTCGCCGACGTCACCGCCCACTTCCCCGGCCCGGTCGCCGCCCTGCGCACCCTGAAGTCCGACGTGATCACCGGCCTGGACGCGCACACCGAGGCCGCCCTGGACGCGGCGGAGGACCGGCGCTGGCGCACCGGCGGCACGCACGCGCTGATCCAGGTGAGGGCCCCCGGCTAGGTCAAGTCCTGCTCACCACACCTGCGTTCACGTTCGTTCACGCGATGGTGTGATCATGTCCCGCCCCGCGGATGCCGCCGCGGGGCGCCGGGTAGGGCCCGGCCATGACGCAGCCGTTCGAGCTCCCGCACTTCTACATGCCGCACCCCGCGCGGCTGAACCCGCACGTCGACGAGGCCCGGGCCCATTCGACCGCGTGGGCGCGCGCGATGGGCATGCTGGAGGGGTCCGGCGTCTGGGAGCAGGCCGACCTGGACGCCCACGACTACGGCCTGCTCTGCGCGTACACCCACCCCGACTGCGACGGCCCCGCCCTCTCCCTCGTCACCGACTGGTACGTGTGGGTCTTCTTCTTCGACGACCACTTCCTGGAGAGGTACAAGCGCAGCCCGGACCGGGCCGCCGGCAAGGCCCACCTGGACCGGCTGCCGCTCTTCATGCCGCTGGACCTGTCCGCTCCCGTACCCGAACCGGGGAACCCGGTCGAGGCGGGCCTCGCCGACCTGTGGGCGCGTACGGTGCCGAGGATGTCCGAGGAATGGCGGCGCCGCTTCGCCGTGGCCACCGAGCACCTCCTCAACGAGTCGATGTGGGAGCTGTCCAACATCGACGAGGGGCGGATCGCCAACCCCGTCGAGTACATCGAGATGCGCCGCAAGGTCGGCGGCGCCCCCTGGTCGGCGGGTCTCGTGGAGTTCGCGACCGCCGAAGTGCCCGCCTCCGTCGCCGGGACCAGGCCGCTGAGGGTGCTGATGGAGACGTTCTCCGACGCCGTGCACCTGCGCAACGACCTGTTCTCCTACCAGCGCGAGGTCGAGGACGAGGGGGAGAACAGCAACGGCGTGCTCGTCCTGGAGACCTTCTTCGGCTGCACCACCCAGGAGGCCGCCGACACCGTCAACGACGTCCTCACCTCCCGCCTCCACCAGTTCGAGCACACGGCGTTCACCGAAGTGCCCGCGGTGGCCCTGGAGAAGGGGCTCCGGCCGGACGAGCTCGCGGCCGTGGCGGCGTACACCCAGGGGCTGCAGGACTGGCAGTCCGGCGGGCACGAGTGGCATCTGCGCTCCAGCCGCTACATGAACGGCAACGCGGTACGTGCCAGCGGCCCCTGGCCGCAACACACCGGCATCGGCACGTCCGCGGCCGATGTGCGCACGCTGCTCACGACGGCCGGAGCGCAGCGGCTGCGGTCCTTCACCCACGTGCCGCACCAGAAGGTGGGGCCCTCGCGCATCCCCGACATCCGTATGCCGTTCCCCCTGCGGCTCAGCCCGCACCTCGGCCACGCCCGCCGGAGCCTGCGCGCCTGGGCGGACCGCACGGGCATCCTCGCGGAGGGCGTCTGGGACGAGGACAAGCTGCGCGCCTACGACCTCGCGCTCTGCTCGGCCGGCCTGGACCCGGACGGCACGGCCGAGGCCCTCGACCTCAGCGCGCAGTGGCTCGCCTGGGGCACCTACGGCGACGACTACTACCCGCTGGTCTTCGGCGGCCGCCGCGATCTCGCCGCCGCCCGGCTGACCACGGCCCGCCTGTCCGCCTGCATGCCGGTCGACGGCGAGGAACCGCTGGTCCCGGCCGACGCCATGGAGCGCGGGCTGGCCGACCTGTGGGCCCGCACCACCGCGCGGATGACGCCCGAGGCGCGGCTGTCGTTGCGCAACGCGGTCGAGGTGATGACCGAGAGCTGGCTGTGGGAGCTGTCCAACCAGCTGCAGAACCGCGTTCCCGACCCCGTCGACTACCTGGAGATGCGCAGGGCGACCTTCGGCTCCGACCTCACCCTGAGCCTGTGCCGGATGGGACACGGCCCGGCCGTCCCGCCCGAGATCTACCGCAGCGGGCCGGTCCGCTCCCTGGAGAACGCCGCGACGGACTTCGCGTGCCTCGTCAACGACGTCTTCTCGTACCAGAAGGAGATCGAGTTCGAGGGCGAGATCCACAACGCGATCCTCGTCGTGCAGTCCTTCTTCGGCTGCGACTACCCGACCGGGCTCGGCATCGTGCACGACCTGATGAGCCGGCGCATGCGCCAGTTCGAGCACGTCGTCGCCCGCGAACTGCCCCTTCTGTACGAGGACTTCCGGCTCAACTCGCAAGCCCGCGCGGCGATGGACACGTACGTGGCGGACCTGCGGAACTGGCTGTCCGGCATCCTCCACTGGCATCGAGAGGTGGACCGCTACAAGGAGACGTGGCTGTCCCGGCGCGCCCACCGCTTCCTCCCGGACCGGCCGCCCGCCGTGCCCGCCCTGCGCTGAGACGGCGATTTCCAGCCGGATCGGCGCGGAACGGGACATGACGGAACCCCCCGTGATGCGCCGGGGTCTTCCCGGGTGAGGGGAACACACCACGCACCACGGGGGATTCACCGTGACCGAGATCATCGAAAAGCCGGCCGACGCCATGGGGCCGGGAACTCCGGCACAGACACCCGCACCGGCCGAACTGGCGCCGTACGTGACGCCGTTGACCGTCCCGCCGGTCCTGCGCCCCGCCTCCGGGGACCTCCTGCGCGAGACCGAGATCGCCCTGCGGCCGGCCTGGACACGTCTGCACCCGCAGCTCCCGCCGACCCTGATGTGGGGCTACGACGGCCAGATACCGGGCCCGACCATCGAGGTCCGGCGCGGGCAGCGGGTCCGCATCGCCTGGACCAACCGCATCCCGGAGGACAGCGAGTACCCGGTCACCTCCGTCGAGGTGAAGCTGCGCCGGGACGGCCGCCCGCAGGCGAGCACCGAACCGGGGCGCGAGGGAGTGGAGCCGAACAAGGACGTCGCCGCCCTGCCCGCCTGGTCCGTCACCCACCTGCACGGCGCTCAGACGGGCGGCGGCAACGACGGCTGGGCCGACAACGCTGTCGCCTCCGGTGACGCCCAGCTCTCGGAGTACCCGAACGACCATCAGGCCGTGCAGTGGTGGTACCACGACCACGCCATGAACATCACCCGGTGGAACGTGATGGCCGGTCTGTACGGCACCTACCTCGTCCGCGACGACGAGGAGGACGCGCTGCGGCTGCCGTCCGGGGAGCGGGAGCTCCCGCTGCTGCTCGCCGACCGCAACCTCGACACGGACGAGGACGGCCGGCTCAACGGCAGGCTGCTGCACAAGACAGTCGTCGTCCAGGACGCGAACCCGGAGACGGGCAAGCCGGTCTCCATCCCGTTCACCGGCCCGTACACCACGGTCAACGGCCGCATCTGGCCGTACGCCGACGTCGAGGCGGGCTGGTACCGGTTCCGGCTGGTCAACGCCTCCAACGCGCGCATCTACGACCTCGTCCTCGTCGACGAGGAGAACAACCCGGTGCCGGGGGTCCTGCACCAGATCGGCAGTGACGGCGGACTGCTGCCGCGTCCGATCCCGGTCGACTTCGACGCGGCACTGCCCACGCTGACCGCCGCCCCGGCCGAACGCTTCGACCTGCTGGCCGACTTCCGCGGCCTGGCGGGCCGGACCCTGCGCCTGGTCAACAAGGGCCGCAACCAGCCGCCGGGCGTGCCGGACCCGGCGGGTGACGTGCCCTACCCGGCCGTCCTGGAGTTCCGGATCGGCGAGCTGTGCGAGCCGGACACCTTCGAACTGCCCGCGGTGCTCTCGGGTTCCTTCCGCCGTCTCACCCACGACATCGGTCACGGCCACCGCCTGGTCGTCCTCACCCCGCCCGCCACCAAGGGCGCCGGCGGGCACCCCGAGATCTGGGAGATGGCGGAGGTCGAGCACCCGGACGGCCTTCAGCTCCCGGCCGACGGCGTCATCCAGGTCACCGGCCCGGACGGCACGACCCGGACGTACCGGCGTACGGGTCGGACGTTCAACGACGCCCTGGGCCACACCATCGCCGAGGGCAGCCACGAGCAGTGGAGCTTCCTCAACCTCGCGCCCATCGTGCACCCCATGCACATCCACCTGGCCGACTTCCAGCTCCTCGGGCGCGACGCCTACGACGTGTCGGGCTTCGACCCGGCGGTGGGCGGCACGCGGACGCCGATCCGCCACGACGCGGGCACCGACATCCCGCTCGCGCCCAACGAGCGCGGCTGGAAGGACGTCTTCCGGGTGCCCGGGAACCAGATGCTGCGCGTCATGGGGCGGTTCGACGGCGCGCACGGCCGGTTCATGTACCACTGCCACCTGCTGGAGCACGAGGACATGGGCATGATGCGGCCCTTCGTCGTGATGCCCGCGCAGGTGCTGAAGTTCGACCACGGCGGGGCGCACGGCGGACACGGGGAGGGGCACACCGGCTGATCCCTGACCGGGCCGGGCCCCGGTCAGTCTCACTCGTTCGTGGCTCGTCGGCCCGCGGTGCGCCGGGTAGAGCACCTGCCGTGATCGCTCCGGGCTCCGCCGGAGGCGATCGGCACCATCCGGAGGCGAGCCATGGAACAGACCGCGCTGCGACCCAAGCCGATGCCGGGGCAGGACCCCGCGGGCGCCGCGCCGGCGACGGGGCACGGCCCGTCACGGCCGCGCCCGCACGCCGCCCGGCGGCGCGGGAGACGGCTCCTCAACGTCCTGCTCGCCGGGTTCACCGGTGTGGTCCTGGTGCTCTGCGGGATCGGCCTCGGGGCGACGGGCACCGCGGTGCTCGGCAAGGCTGGGCGCCTCGACCCCCGAGGGTGGCAGCACACGCCCTCGCCGTCCGGCCTCGCGCCCGCCGCCGCGGCGCCCTCCGCGTCCGCCGCCGCGACGCTCGGCGTGCAGGTCATGGACGCCCGGAAGCCGGGGGCCGTGGTCGTGGGACTGCACGTCCCCGGGCCGGCGCAGGCCGCCGGCCTGGTGCGCGGCGACGTCCTCCTGGCTTTCGGAGCGACCCGGATCGACACGGCGGCAGACCTGGCCCGGGCCGTCGCCCGCGCCCGCCCGGGCTCCGAGGTCAGGCTGACGGTCCGCCATCGCGGCGGCGGCTACGAGCAGCTGACGCTCGTACCGGCCGTCGCCGTGTGAGACCCGCCCGCCGGCCCGCACCTCACGGCCACGGCGCGCCGCGCCCCGCGCACGACGCGGTCACCGCGCGCTGCACCGCGCTCTGCTCACCCTCCCAGGGCAGCCACAGCGTCCACGTCACACCGGGCCCGACGACCAGCGGCCGCCCCGCGAAGGCGCGGGGGTGTGGGATGGCCGGTGACCAGCCCCGCGATCGAGGGCCTGCGGGGGCCGGCAGCCCGGCCCGCCGGCCGGGGTCGCGCAGCGCGTAGGAGTCCGGCAGCGGACGGTGCGGTGCCACCGGCGGGTGGCGGAAGGCGAGCAGAGCCGGCAGGCCGGGACGCTGGAGTCGCACATCAGCACCGCCCGTCGCCGAAGACCTGCACGCTGTCGACGGCCCCTCGCCCCCGGGACGGCCGAGCGGCGCCTTGCGATAGGGCGTACGGCTGTCGTGGTGGGCGTACGACGGTGCCGGTACTGGCGCGCATCGAACAGTAATGGCAGGACTGCGACCAGGCATTAGTTCTGATGCTTGGGCAATCCATTGGCGTTAGACAGGTCTGTCCGGGGCGAATGACCGCAGACCGCTCGCGCCGCACCCCTCGGCCGGGCAGGATGCTGCCCGTAGCCCCTTCGTCCGTCCTGGGAGGCCCGGATGACCGGAAGCACGGCAGTGTCCTTCACCGCCGACGACTACCGGGCCCGCATGGAGCGCGCCGCGCGGACGGCCGCCGAAGCCGGTCTCGCGGGCCTGCTGGTCGCCCCGGGACCCGACCTGGTGTGGCTCACCGGCTACACACCCCCCGCGATCACCGAGCGGCTCACCCTGCTGGTCCTCGCCGCCGGACAGGACCCCGTCCTGGTCGTCCCCGCCCTGGAGGCCCCGGACGCGCAGCGGGCGGCCGGCGCGGCCGCCCTGACCCTGCGCGACTGGACCGACGGCAAGGACCCCTACGCCGCCACCGCCGCCCTCCTCGGCACCTCCGGCCGGTTCGGCATCAGCGACAACGCCTGGGCTCTGCACCTGCTGGCCCTCCAGCAGGCCGTGCCCGGCAGCTCCTACGCCTCGCTCACCGAGGCCCTGCCGATGCTGCGCGCCGTCAAGGACGCGGCCGAGCTGGACCTCATGACGGCCGCGGGAGCCGCCGCCGACGCGACGTTCGAGGAGATCCGGTACGTCCCCTTCGCCGGACGCCGGGAAGCGGAGGTCGCCGCCGACCTCGACCGGCTGCTGCGCCGGCACGGCCACGAGCAGGTCGACTTCACCATCGTCGCCTCGGGGCCGAACGGCGCCGATCCGCACCACGAGGCCGGTGAGCGCGTCATCGCCCGCGGCGACATGGTCGTCCTCGACTTCGGCGGCCTGCGCGACGGCTACGGATCCGACACCTCCCGCACCGTCCACGTGGGCGAACCCACCGACGAGGAGCGGCGCGTGCACGATCTCGTGCGCGAGGCGCAGGAGGCCGGCTTTCGCGCCGTGCGGCCCGGGGCGGCCTGCCAGGACGTGGACCGGGCCGCCCGCCGGGTCATCGCCGACGCCGGCTACGGCGAGTACTTCATCCACCGCACCGGACACGGCATCGGCGTCACCACCCACGAGCCGCCCTACATGATCGAGGGCGAGGAACGGCCCCTCGTGCCCGGCATGTGTTTCTCCGTGGAACCCGGCATCTACCTGCCCGGCCGCTTCGGGGTCCGCATCGAGGACATCGTGACCGTCACCGAGGACGGCGGGCGGCGCCTGAACACCACCACGCGCGAGCTGGTCATAGTGGAGTGAGGCCCCGATGTCCCCAGCACGCCTCCCGAACGGCAACGGCGCGACCATGACCCAGGCACCCACCCCCACCGTGGACGTCGTCCGACGGCTGGTCCAGTCCCTCCTCGACGACGCCAAGGAAGGCAGAAACGCCAAGGACGCCAGGAGCGGCAGGGGCGGCAAGCAGAACCGGCAGGGCGGGAGCGGCCCCGACGTCAGGCCCGCCACCCCGGACGCCGAACCCGTCACCTGGTGGGTCGGCAGCCGCCACGTCCTGCGCCTGGCCCCCGACCGGGAGGCCACCCTGCGCCAGCGCCGCGAACTGCGCCTGCGCGACCTCGTCCGCCCGCACCTCCCGGTGGCGGTGCCGGTCAGCGTCGCGCACGGCGAGTGGGCACCCGGCCTGGGCTACACGCTGGACACCAAGGTGCCCGGTGGCTCGGGCGAGGAGCACGACGTGTCCGCCGTCGGCGAGGCCGACCTCGCCGGGCTCCTCACGGGGCTGCGCGAGGTGCCGGTCCGGCAGGCCGAGACGCTCGGCGTGCCGCGTACCGCGCCGCGCTCCCTGGAGGCGCTGCGCCGGGCGGCCGTGCGCGCCGCCGAACGCCTCGGCCAGGCCGACGAGTTCGACCCCGCGCGCCTGCACCAGCTCACCCAGCCCGCCGCGTCCCAGCTCGCCGCCCAGCCCGGCTCCGCGGTCCTCACCCACCACGCCCTCACGGGCGGTCACCTCGTCGTCAGCGCCGACGGCAGGGTGCGCGGCGTGCTCGGCTGGGCGGGAACGGCCGTCGGCGACCCGGCAGAGGACATCGCCGGTCTCGCGCTCGCCGTCGGCTCACCCGCCGCCGTACGCGCCGCCACCCTCGCCGGCTACGGCGCCCGCCCCTGCCTGCGCGGTCTGTGGCTCGCCCGCTGCGACACCGTCGTCCACCTCGCCGAGGACCTCGCCGCCCAGGACGCCACCCTGCTGCGGACGCGGCTGCGCCGCGCCTGGGAGCCGATCCTGCTGGAACGGGTGACGGACCTGGGGCACGCGGACGACGCCCCGTAGCGGGCACCGCCTCGGTGACGAGACGGGGGCGAGCCCGAGGACGCCCCCGCGGCCGGCGACGAGGCCCTCGCCCACCGCGGCGTCGTCACACCCGAGGGAGACCCGCCCCGGCCGGTCCGCACCACCGTCGTGCGCCACGGCGACACCGTCGCCGTCTGCGCCGGCGGTGGGGTGGTGCCCGCATCGGGAGGCCGGCGCTCCTCACGCCCGTCCTCGAGGCACAGGACGCGACACTCCGCTGGCCTCCCCGGGCGTCAGTCCTGGGTGAGCACCACGGCCGACTCCCCGGGCAGCCGCACCACGCCGTCCTCCCCGGGCGTGTCCACCGGCTCCCACGCGGCCAGCACGCGCGCGTGCGGCACACCGAGCGGCAGGGCGGCCGGCTCGGCGGCCAGGTTCACCGCCACCAGGACGTCCCCGCGCCGGAAGGCGAGCCAGCGGTGCTCCTCGTCGTAGGCCACCTTCGTGTCGGCGAGGTCCGGGTCGGTCAGGTCCGGCTGCTCGTGACGCAGGGCGAGGAGCCGCCGGTACCAGGCCAGCACGCGCGCGTGCGGCTCGCGTTCCGGCTCGGACCAGTCGAGGCAGGAGCGGTCCCGGGTCGCCGGGTCCTGCGGGTCGGGCACGTCCTCCTCCTTCCAGCCATGCGCCGCGAACTCCCGCCGTCTGCCTCGGCGGACCGCGTCGGCGAGCTCCGGGTCGGTGTGGTCGGTGAAGAACTGCCAGGGCGTGCCGGCCGCCCACTCCTCGCCCATGAAGAGCATCGGCGTGAAGGGCGCCGTCAGGATCAGCGTGGCCGCGCAGGCCAGCAGCCCGGGGGAGAGAAGGGCCGAAAGCCGGTCCCCCTGGGCGCGGTTGCCGACCTGGTCGTGGGTCTGGCCGTAGCCGAGCAGCCGGTGCCCGGCCACCCGCGTGCGGTCCAGCGGACGCCCGTGGTGCCGTTCCCGGAAGCTGGAGTACGACCCGTCGTGGAAGTAACCACCGGTCAACGTCTTGGCGAGCCCGCCCAGCCCGGCGCGCGCGAAGTCGGCGTAGTAGCCCTGCGACTCGCCGGTCAGGGTGGTGTGCAGGGCGTGGTGGAAGTCGTCGTTCCACTGCGCGTGCAGTCCGAGGCCGCCCTCGGCGCGGGAGGTGATGAGCCGCGGGTCGTTCAGGTCCGACTCGGCCACCAGGAACAGCGGCCGGTCCGTCTCCGCGGCCAGGGCGTCCACGGCCGCCGACAGCTCCTCCAGGAAGTGGTATGCGCGCGTGTCCACCAGCGCGTGCACCGCGTCCAGGCGCAGCCCGTCGATCCGGTAGTCGCGCAGCCACGCCAGCGCGCTGCCGATCAGGAAGGCGCGCACCTCGTCCGATCCGGGCGCGTCCAGGTTGACCGCGGCACCCCAGGGCGTGTGGTGGGTGTCCGTGAGGTACGGGCCGAAGACGGGCAGGTAGTTGCCGGACGGCCCGAAGTGGTTGTGCACCACGTCGAGCACCACGCCCAGACCGAGTTCGTGGGCCCGGTCGACGAAGCGTTTCAGCGCCTCGGGCCCGCCGTACGGCTCGTGCACCGCCCACAGCGACACCCCCTCGTAGCCCCAGCCGTGCGTGCCCGGGAAGGGGCACAGCGGCATCAGCTGCACATGGGTGACGCCCAGTTCCGCGAGATGGCCGAGCCGCTCGGCGGCCGCGTCCAGGGTGCCCTCGGGGGTGTACGTCCCCACGTGCAGCTCGTACAGCACCGCGCCGGGCAGGGGCCGCCCCCGCCACTGCGCACGCCAGCGGTACCGCTCGTGGTCGACGACCGCGCTCAGCCCGTCCGGGCCGTCCGGCTGCCGCCGCGACCGCGGATCGGGCAGCACGGGCCCGTCGTCGAGCGCGAATCCGTACCGGGACCCCTCGCGCGCCTCGGCCTCACCCCGCCACCACCCCGGCCGCTCCGGATCGCGCTCCAACGCGTGTGTGACGTCGTCGCACCTGAGCGTCACTCGGCCGGCCTGTGGTGCCCACACCTCGAACTGCACGGACGGTTCCCCTTCGTCTGCTCACCGTGATGTAGCCCGTCCATGGTGCGCCAAAAGAGATCAATCCGCTGGAGCATCCACCCATTTGCGGCGGGTCTCACCGGGTGGGCCCGGGGGCGGACGATTTCCTGTTTTCTGGACAGCCCGCCCGCGCTGTCCGACAATCACCAGCGTGACGTCGTCCTTCGAGTTCAACACGTCCCCCGCGCGGCTCTCCGACGCGGAGCGCGACCGGGTGCTGAAGGTGCTCCGCGACGGCGTCGCCGTGGGCCGCCTCTCCCACGACACGTTCGTCCGCCGCATGGAGCTGGCGCTCGCCGCCCGCCGCCCGGACGAACTCGCCGTGCTCACCGCCGATCTGCGCACCGAGAGCCGTCTGTCGCGCCTGGTGTTCGGCACCGTCGAGGCGGTCTCCGGGTTCTCGCTGCGGCTGCGCAGGGCCTGGCAGGCCGAGCGGCTGCCCAAACTGCAGCTGCCCCACCCGTCGCACGGTCATCCGCTGCGCATAGGGCGCGACCCCGCCAGCGGACTGCGCCTCAACCACGAGACCGTCTCGCGCGTCCACGCCGAACTCCGTCACCAGGGCGGCCTGTGGGTGCTGCGGGACCTCGGCTCCACCAACGGCACCACGGTCAACGGCAGGCGCGTCGTCGGCGCGGCCGTCGTCCGCGCCGGAGACCAGGTGGGCTTCGGCCGGATGATGTTCCGGCTGTCGGCCGGCTGACCGGAAACGGAGTCGCACCTCACCCCCGGCCTGGGCCTTACCGGCCGTCGGTCCGGTGACCTTGGCCGAAACCCGTTGCGGTTCACGGTGTTGACGCGCCCCCGAAGTCGTGACTCACTGTGCGTACACCATCTACACCTGGTGAACCGACGGCACCGCATTGGGGAGGTGTGCCCTGCCGCCCCTGCTGCGCTACCCGACCGTCGACGAACTGGGCACCCGGGCCGCCGCCCTCGTCGCCCGCCACCCGCGTGACGCCCGGCTGCGCCGGATCGGCACCTCCCGCGCGGGCAGCCCCATGTGGCTGCTCTCCGTGGGGCACGGCAGCCGCCAGGCCTTGGTCGTCGCCGGCCCGCACGCCAACGAACCGGTGGGCGGCGCCACCGTGCTGCGTCTGGCCGAGCGGGCCCTGGCCGACCCGCGGCTCACCGAGGGAGCCGACGCCACCTGGAACCTGCTGCTGTGCCTCGACCCGGACGGCTCGCGCCGCAACGAGGGCTGGCTGTCCGGCCCGTACACCCTCGGCCACTATGTCCGGAACTTCTTCCGGCCCGGCTTCCTGGAGCAGCCCGAGTGGCTGCCCGACGGCGCGGCCGGCGCCGCCCTGCCGGAGACCCGGGCACTGCTCGACCTCCAGGACGAGCTGCGCCCGTTCCTCCAGTGCTCCCTGCACGGCGTCGACGTCGGCGGCGGCTTCGTCGAACTCACCCACGACCTGCCGGGCCTCGACCGGCGCCTCAGCCACATCGCCGCCCGGCTCGGCATCCCCCGCGAACTCGGCGCGTACGACGCCCTGTACTGGCCCGGCCTCGGACCCGCCGTCTACCGGATCCCGCCGCCGCGCCGGGCCGATCTGCTCGCGGCCATCACCGAGGCCGCCGTCGAGTCCACCTGGTTCCACCCCTACCGGCACGGCACCGTCACCGCGGTCGTCGAGGCGCCCATGTGGGGCGTGACGGCGGTGGCGGACAGCTCACCGCCCGTGGACCGGGACGCCGTGCTCCGGGCCGTCAGCCGCACCCTGCGCCATGACGCGGGCCTCCTGCGGCACCTCCTGACCCTGATCCGCCCGCACCTCGCCACCGTGCCCGACGCGGCCCGTCTGCTCGCCCCGGTCGACGACTACCTCCTGGTCTGTCCCGGCCTCGCCGACGCCTGGGACCCCGACACCGGCGACAGCCCGGCCCATCCCCTGCCGCCCCTGAGCACCGCCCATCTGGTCGCCCTGCGCATCTCCGGGCGGCGGCTCGCGCTGCGCACGGCGGGACTGCTGCACCGGCTCGTCCGTGCCGCCGGCCGCGACCCGGCCGGGGTGCTGCCGGAGCTGGACCGGCTGATCGACCAGTGGTGCGCCGACTACCGCGACGGCTTCGGGGCGCGCTGGATCCCGGTCGCCCGCCAGGCGGAGTACCAGGCCCGCGTGGTGATCGCCGCGTTCGAGCTGGCCGGCCGGCACGCGCGCGCGTGTCCGGAGCCGGGTGAGCCGGTGCCGATGCAGCGCGACTGAGCCGGGAGGCCGGCGGCCGTCGGGCCGCACCCCGGCCCTTGTTCCGCCCGCTTGCCTGCCTGTGGGCATCGGCGGTGCCCGGCGCGTCCCCGCATGGGACCTACCACGCCCTCTCACGGGCGTGCAGCGCCGCCGCGACGACCGTGCGGGACTGGTGCTCCACCTGGTGCTCCAAGGGCACCCAGCGGGCCCGGAATCGTTCCGCGAAGGCGTCGCTCCACGTCGACACGAGTTCTTCGAGCTGCTTCGCCGCCCGGTCGTCGGTGCCCCGCAGCACCCGCAGCAGCATGGCCGCCGCCCGCAGCGGCACACGCCGCGCGAACGCGTCCACACTGCCGACGTACGCCCGGGTGAGATCGGCGGGCGGGATGTGCAGCAGGTCGGAGGCCAGGCCCGGAACCAGCTCGAGCCCCCATCGGGCGGCCCGCAGCAACGGACCGTCCAGATCCGCCAGCCGGGGCAGCGCGTGGTCGAGCACGCGCGTCACCTCCAGCGCGTCACGCTGCAGCCGACGGGCCAGCCGCCCGATCGCCGCCGCCGGAGCCGGATGCGGAGCCGGGTCGTCCACCAGGTCGCTCGCCCACATCGGCACTTCGACCACCGCGGTCAGTCCGCCGTAGCGGTGGGCGTGGTACCAGGTGCTGTGCCGCGCGTCGTCCGGCAGGCTCGGGTACGCGGGCCCGATCCCCGGCGCCGGCATCACGTGCACGCCCGGCCCGGACGCCGGCCAGCCGGCCGCGTCGGAGGCGCCGGTCTCCACCGGGATGTGCAGCTCGGCCGCGGACTTCGCGAACGGTTCCGCCAGCCCGGGCACGTCCCGCGTCAGCTGCACCCAGCTACCGCCCAGGTCCGTGCCGTGCAGGGTGACCTGGAGGTAGGGGCGCAGCTCGTCGATGACACCCGTCAGGGCCCGGGTCTCGGGCGGCAGCCGGTCCGGCGGCAGCACCGAGGGCGCCCACTCGGGCTGTTCCGGGCCGGCGGGCCGGAAGAACCCCAGGTGGTAGTCGAAGAGGCTGCGCGGTGCCGGCGTCACGTGCAGGCTTGCCCCGTCGGGGTCCGCGCACAGCAGGAAGTGCCAGGAGACGCCGTCGCGCAACTCCCGCTGCTCCAGGACCCGCCGGGCGAGGTCGAGCTGGGTGCAGGAGCCGGTCGGCTCGTTGGCGTGGGCACCCGCGACCACCAGGACGGCACGGCGGGCGCGGCCCACGGACAGCAGGTGCAGGGGCCTGCCCGCGCGTGAGGTGCCCACCTGCCGCAGGGTGCACACGCCGGGACGCTGGGCGGACAACGCCCGGGCAGCTGAGACCTGTTCGGTCACCGTCGGGTAGCGCAGCTCCGGCAGGACACTCACCCCCGTCACATCCGCCCGAGTTCGCCATCGCAGTACCCCACGGCCATGGTGCGGTGTCAAGGGCGCGACCGGGGAGCCCCCAGGGGGCGCCCGGAAGCACGGCCCACCGCTCTTTGCTGGTGCAACCCCCGCCCCACCAGGGTGAGGAACATTCGCCGACCGCCTCGGACAGCGTCGGGTGTGGGTGGACGTGCCGGGCCACGTCGGACGGTTCGGCGTCCCAGCCGACGACCGGCCGACGCGCCGCCCACCCCCGCATGGCGGTGCACCTCCACGAACACGCCACAAGGCGCTGGAGGAGCGGATCGCGCGCGGCACCGTCGATCTCGCCGGGCCCCGTCGTCCCGGTCGGCGAGGAGGAGATCGTGCTCGTGGTGCCCTTCGACGACCGCTTCGCGGGCCGGACGTCGGTGACCCTGCCGGAGCCTGCCGCCGACCGGCGTGGCGGAGCGGTTCGTCGACCTGCTGCGGACGGCCTTGCCGCAGCCTGCGAGCTCCGCTGCCCGTCTACGAGGACTGCCCCGAAGGCGGCCCCGCAGTCGCCTGACCTCGGGACTCCCGTCCAGGAGGACCGCCCGCATGACGGCCCCGAGGTCGCCCGAGCTCAGTCACCCGCCCGTTCCAGCAACGCCACCGGCAGCTCGGCGAACAGTTCCTCCACGCGCGCGTGCCCGGAGAACTCGCGCCCGGGCCGCAGCACGTCCGCCCAGCGGCCCGGCGGCAGCGGCAGCCGCGTGTCCCGCCAGCCACCCGCCTCCGCCAGCCGCAGCGACAGCCGGGTCACGGCCGTCAGCACCGCACCGGAGCGGACGAAGGACAGGCAGTGCGCCGCCGCCGGTCCCTCGGCGGGCAGCGGCATGTACGTCGCCGTGTCACCGAAGGAGCCGGGCCGCCGGGCCCGCAGCCCCAGTGCCGCCCGTGTCACCTCCGTCTTCTCCCCGGAGGTGCTGCCGGACTCCGGGGGCGGGAAGTCCACCGCCCGCCGGTTGTCCGGGTCGACCAGCGCCCGGTACTCCGCCTCCGTGCCCTGGTACACGTCCGGGACGCCCGGCATCGTCAGCTGCACCAGGGCCGTGCCCAGCACGTTGGCCCGGATGTGCGGCGCCAGCGACTCCCTGAACGCGGCGATCCGCTCACCCGGCGCCCCGCACGGCCCGGCCGCCACGAAAGCCGCCACCGCATCCTCGTACGACGGCTCCTGCTCGGTCCAGCTCGTGTACAGGCCCGCCTCCCGCACGTGCTTCAGCAGCGCCCCCCGCACCCGCTCCAGCGCCTCCGGGGCCGGTCCCAGCCCGAACACCGTCTGCCAGGCCGCCCACGCCAGTTGTGCGTCCGGCACGCCCTCCCCGGTCCGGGTCACCTCCGTGAGCACGTCCGCCCAGCGGTCCGGGCACTCGGTGAGCACGTGCAACGCCGCCCGGACGTCCGCGCTGCGCTTGGTGTCGTGCGTCGTCGCGACCGTGCCGGTGACCGGCCAGTCGCGCTGCACGCGCGTGCAGTACGCGTGGAACTCCTCCGGCGACAGGGCCGGAGCACCCGGGTTGCCGCCCACCTCGGTCGCCGACAGCAGGGGCACGTACCGGTAGAACGCGGTGTCCTCCACGGACTTGGCCCGCAGCGCCGACGAGGTCTGCGCGAACCGCGTCCGGAACTCCAGCTGCGCGGGTTCGTCGCCGTAGCGTCCCAGCACCAGGTCCCGCACCACGTCCACGGCCCCGGCCTCCTCGGGGACGGCGAAGGCGTGCCGGGCCTCGGCGGCGGCTTCCTCGGTGACCACGGACGCGGCGTCGGAGGACTCGTAGGGCCGGTAGACCTCCATACGGACCAGGAGCTCCTGGAGGGCGGTGCGCAGCGCCCAGGGCGCGCGGTCGCGCAGGGCGGGCTCCGGGGAGGTCGCGCACAGCCGGCTCACCACCCGGGTGAGGCGGTCGGTCTCGGTCGCCAGCTCGTGCGTGAGGACCTTGTACGCCGCCCTGCGCACCGTCGCCTCCCACTGCCCGCCGCGGTCCGTCTGCGGGGCCGCGAAGCGCCGGTACCGCCCCAGCAGGTCCCCGAACCCTGCCGGGTCCGTGAACACCCCGTCCACGTGCCGCAGGGCGTCGTAGCCGGTGGTCCCGGCGACGGGCCAGGACGCCGGCAGGTGCTCGCCGTCGGCGAGGATCTTCTCCACGACCGTCCAGCGGCCCCCGGTCGCCTCGTGCAGCCGGCGGAGGTAGCCGCCGGGGTCGGCGAGCCCGTCGGGGTGGTCGACGCGCAGCCCGTCGATCACGCCCTCGTGCAGCAGTCCGAGGATCTTGTCGTGGGTGGCCTCGAACACCTCCGGGTCCTCCACCCGCACCCCGATGAGCTCCGAGATGCTGAAGAACCGCCGGTAGTTGAGCTCGGTGCGGGCCAGCCGCCACCACACCGGGCGGTACCACTGCGCGTCCAGCAGGTGCGGCAGCGGCAGGTCCTCGGTGCCCTCCCGCAGCGGCAGGACGTGGTCGTAGTAGCGCAGCACGTCACCGTCGACGCGCAGCTCGTCGAGCACCTCGGCCAGCGGCCCGCCGAGGACCGGCAGCAGCACCTGGCCGTCCTGCGCCTCCCAGTCGATGTCGAACCACCGCGCGTACGGCGACTTCGGGCCCTCCCGCAGCACCTCCCACAGGGCGCGGTTGTGCCGCGGGGCCATGGCCATGTGGTTCGGGACGATGTCCACCACCAGTCCGAGGCCGTGCTCGCGCGTGGTGCGCGCCAGCGACCGCAGCCCCTCCTCGCCGCCCAGCTCCGCGCGCACGCGCGCGTGGTCGACGACGTCGTACCCGTGCATCGAGCCCGGCACCGCCTCCAGGACGGGGGACAGGTGCAGGTGCGAGACGCCGAGCGAGGCCAGGTACGGCACGACGGCCGCGGCTGCTCCGAACGGGAACTCGGGCTGCAGCTGCAGCCGGTACGTGGCCGTGGGCACCACCGGGTCAAGTCGCTCAGGTGTCATGGAAACGTACGTACCCGCCCTGCCGCCGTTCGTGTCATCCCGCGCGGCAGGTGCGCCGCGCGTCGCCCGGACGAGTGGCTTTCCGGACGACGCGCACGCGCCTGGCGGTCACACGGGCCGCTGCAGCACCGTCATGCTCCGGTCCGCCAGGGTCAGCCGGTCACCGGCCTGCACCTTGGAGCCGGTGTCCGAGGGCACCCCCTCGGCGCGGGCGGTGTCGACCACGACTTCCCACTGCCGCCCGTGGTTGACCGGGACGACGAACTCCAGCGGCTTCGGCGAGGCGTTGAACATCAGCAGGAACGAGTCGTCGGTGATGCGCTCCCCGCGCGCGCCCGGCTCGGAGATCGCGTTGCCGTTGAGGAACACCGTCAGCGCCGACGCCTGCGCCGAGTCCCAGTCCCGCTGGGTCATCTCCCGGCCGTCCGGGGTGAACCAGGCGATGTCGGATAGGTCGTCGTGCGTGCCCTCCACGGGCCGTCCGTGGAAGAAGCGCCGGCGGCGGAAGACGGGGTGGTTGCGGCGCAGCCACACCATCGCGCGGGTGAAGTCCAGCAGCCCGGTGTTCGCACCGCCCCGCGCGTCCTCGCCGCCCTCGGTGTCCTCGTCGTTCTCGGGCCACTCGACCCAGGAGATCTCGTTGTCCTGGCAGTAGGCGTTGTTGTTGCCGCGCTGGGTGCGGGCGAACTCGTCGCCGTGGCTGATCATGGGCACGCCCTGGGACAGCATCAGCGTCGCGATGAAGTTCCGCATCTGCCGGGCCCGCAGTTTCAGCACCTCGGGGTCGTCGGTCTCGCCCTCGACGCCGCAGTTCCAGGACCGGTTGTGGCTCTCGCCGTCCCGGTTGTCCTCGCCGTTGGCCTCGTTGTGCTTGTCGTTGTAGGACACCAGGTCGTGCAGCGGGAAGCCGTCGTGGCAGGTCACGAAGTTGATCGAGGCCAGCGGGCGGCGCCCGTCGTCCTGGTACAGGTCGGACGAGCCGGTCAGCCGCGAGGCGAACTCCGCGAGCGTGCGCTGCTCGCCCCGCCACAGGTCGCGCACGGTGTCCCGGTACTTGCCGTTCCACTCGGTCCACAGCGGCGGGAAGTTCCCCACCTGGTAGCCGCCCTCGCCCACGTCCCACGGCTCGGCGATCAGCTTCACCTGGGAGACCACCGGGTCCTGCTGCACCAGGTCGAAGAACGACGACAGCCGGTCCACCTCGTGGAACTGCCGGGCGAGTGTCGCCGCCAGGTCGAAGCGGAACCCGTCGACGTGCATGTCCGTGACCCAGTACCGCAGCGAGTCCATGATCAGCTGGAGCACGTGAGGCGAGCGCATGAGCAGGGAGTTCCCTGTCCCTGTCGTGTCCATGTAGTAGCGGGGGTCGTCCGTCAGCCGGTAGTAGCGCGGGTTGTCCAGGCCCTTGAAGGACAGGGTGGGGCCCAGGTGGTTGCCCTCGGCGGTGTGGTTGTAGACCACGTCGAGGATCACCTCGATCCCGGCCTCGTGCAGCGCCTTCACCGCGGACTTGAACTCCAGCACCTGCTGGCCCCGGTCCCCCCAGGACGCGTAGGCGTTGTGCGGGGCGAAGAAGCCGATGGTGTTGTAGCCCCAGTAGTTGTTCAGGCCCATGTCGACCAGCCGGTGATCGTTCACGAACTGGTGCACGGGCATCAGCTCCAGGGCCGTGACCCCGAGCTCCGTGAGGTGCTCGATGATCGCCGGGTGCGCGAGGGCCGCGTACGTGCCGCGCAGCTCCTCCGGGAGGCCCGGGTGCCGCATGGTGAGGCCCTTGACGTGGGCCTCGTAGATCACCGTGTGGTGGTACTCGGTGCGCGGGCGGCGGTCGTCGCCCCAGTCGAAGTAGGGGTTGACCACGACCGACGTCATGGTGTGCGGCGCCGAGTCGAGATCGTTGCGCCGGTCGGGATCGTCGAAGTGGTAGCCGTAGACCTCCTCGCCCCAGCGGATCGAACCGCTGATCGCACGTGCGTACGGATCGAGGAGCAGCTTCGCGGAGTTGCACCGCAGCCCGTGCTCCGGTGCGTACGGCCCGTGCACCCGGAACCCGTACCGCTGCCCGGGCATGATGCCGGGCACGTACGCGTGCCGGACGAACGCGTCGCTCTCGCGGAGCTCGATCGCCGTCTCCGAGCCGTCGTCGTGCAGCAGACACAGCTCTACTCGGTCCGCGGCCTCCGTGAAGACCGCGAAATTGGTACCGGCGCCGTCGTACGTGGCACCGAGTGGATACGCCTCGCCAGGCCAGACCTGCATGTCTACGACTCTTTCAGGTGTGCGGCGCCGGTGGGGACGCCTTGGTCCCGAGTCTCCCCGAAAGTGAGGGAACCTCCTATGACTTATCTCCCTCTTATCGAGTGACCAGTGCATACGCGGTATGCCAAACCAATGGGGCCGACGCATACTCCCGGGGCTTGGGGGAGTAGGGGGAAGACGTGCGCAACATAGTGCACCGCCACCTGGGGAAGATGGTGGCCGGTACCGCCATCGCGGTGGCCGGGACCGCCGTGATGGTGGCGGTGACCCTGCCCGGCACGGCGGGGGCGGACGACAGCGGGACCCGGACGGGCCGGTCCGCCGCGCAGGAGGCCGGCGCCGCGGGGGCGGGCGCCGCGGGGGCGGGCGGCCGGGCCGTGGCACCGGGTGTCGTCGAGGAGGCCCCTGCCGAGGGGCGGAAGGGCGAGGGCAGCGATCCGCTGACCGACGACGAGCTGGAGCGAGCCGGGAAGATCGCCCTCAGCCGGCAGCTGTTCGGCAGCAGTGAGAGCGTCGACGGGGAACGCGGCCCGCAGCGACTCGGCGTCGACCTGGCCGAACCCGAGGCCGACGGGGCCGCCGGGCCGGACGCGCCCCGGCGCGCCGACGTGACCTTCTACGACTACCGGGACGACACCCTCGTCACCCGGACCGTCGACCTCGGCACCGGCAAGGTGGTGCACACCGACACCCAGCACGGCGTCCAGCCGCCGCTGAGCCGCGCCGAGAAGGCCGAGGCGGCCGGCCTGCTGCTCGCCGACCCGCTCGGCTCGGGTCTGAAGGCCGACTACCAGGACGCCACCGGCAAGGCACTCACCTCGCCCGACCAGCTCCAGCTCAGCGGAGCCGTCTACCGGGCCGCGCCGGGCGCCCAGCCCGCCGCGCTCGACCAGTGCGGAGAGCACCGCTGCGTCCGGCTCTTCCCGAAGATCAAGAACGGACCGTGGGTCGACGCCAGGTCGCTGGTGATCGACCTGAGCGCCCGCAAGGTCGCCCGGCTCGACCGCTGAGCCGCCCGTTTCACCCACCGTCCACCTCGCTCCTCCTCGTCTGGGAGTCATCTCGTCATGCGCGTGAACAGCAACACCAAGGCCCGCACCCGGGCGGCCGTGGGCCTGACCGTGGCCGCGCTGGCCGCGGGGGCCACGGCCGGCGCGGGACCCGCCACCGCCCGGCCCCAGGCCGCTCCCGCCCCGGCCGCCGACTGCAGCGCCGCCTACCGCATCGAGCAGAAGCTCTCCTCCGGCACCACCTGGCGGATGTGCTGGCGCTACGACGGCAAGGCCGGCCTCGTCCTGGACGACATCGCGTACCAGCCCAAGGGCGAACCCAAACCGATCAAGGTCCTCAACAGCGCCCGCCTCGGCCAGATCCACGTCCCCTACGACGACGGCAACGTCGAGTACGACGACCTCACCGGCTTCGACTTCGCCCAGGGCCTGATGAACCTGGCGCCCGGCGAGTGCCCCGGCGGCGCCATCAAGACGGTCAAGGTCCCGGACTCCTGGAACGAGGACCCGAACGTCAAGGGCCTGTGCACCACCACCCGCTCCCGCGGCCACGCCTACCGCATGCAGGGCGACACCGCGAACAAGGTCTACCAGGCCGAGGGCAAGGACCTGCTCGTCTACACGGTGAACCAGGTCGGCTGGTACGAGTACATGACCGAGTGGCGCTTCCAGGACGACGGCACGATCACCATGAACGTCGGCGCGACCGGCAGTCTGTCCTGGGACGACTACGACGCCGGCGACGGCCGGGGCTGGCCCATCGGCAAGGGCGCGAGCGCGGCCAAGGCCACCAGCCACAGCCACAACGTCTTCTGGCGGCTCGACTTCGCCCTGGACGGCTCCACCAAGAACAAGGTCGAGCAGTACGACTCCACCGTCGCCGCCCCCACCCGGGGACAGCGCGCGCCCACCGTCAGGACGACCCGCACCAAGGTCACCAAGGAGCTGGCCGGAGACAGCAAGAGCTACCGGTGGTGGCGCGTGGTCAGCGCCACCGGCAAGAACAAGGACGGACACGCGCGCTCCTACGAGATCGTCCCCGGACCCACCACCAGGTACCCGGGACGCGGCTACACCAAGCACGACGTGTACGTCACGCAGTACAACAAGTGCGAACTCTTCGCCAGCAACAACCCGGGAGCCTGCGGTGCGGGCGCCGGGAAGTCCGTCGACAAGTGGGTGAACGGGCAGACCCTGACCCACCCGGTCCTCTGGACGAACATCGGCTTCCACCACATAGCCCGGGACGAGGACCAGCAGCCCATGCCCGTCCACTGGCAGGGATTCTCCATCGTCCCGCGCGACGTCACGGCCATGAATCCGCTCACTCCGGCCGAGCTCGGATGGCAGAACGGGCACTGGCGGCCCCGGGGTTGAGAATCAGCCTGCCCATCCGGCTGCATCGCCGACCGCTCCCGGAGTACCCTTCCTTGATCGTTGACAAGGGCAGTGCGGGGGAGCGGAAGGCGGTGCGCGGGTGGGCTCGGGAGGGCTGGAGCTGCCCCCTGGTGACGAGGGTCACGAGGGGAACTCCACAGATGTCCCGACCGGAGCCGTGTCCCTGGCGCGGCCGATGGACGCGACGGGCTCGATCGGTCCGGAACTGGACTGGAACGCCGACGCCTGGCGCGAGGTGCGCACCCGCGCCCAGCGGGCCGGCCGGGCCTACATCTGGCTGAACCTCGTCGAACAGCGGCTGCGCGCGGTCGTCGCCGCCGTGCTGCGGCCCGTGTACGAACCCGTGCACGGCGAGGACTGGGTGGTGGCCGCCGCCGGACCGGCCGGCCAGGAGTGGGTGCAGCGCGCGGTGGCGGTCCGCGAGGTCAGCCGCCGCAAGGGCTATCTCCTCGACCCGGCGGACGACAACGTCCTGTCCTTCCTCACCCTGCCGCAGCTGCGCGAGCTGATGGTGCAGCACTGGCCCTGCTTCGAGCCGTACTTCGACGACCGGCGGGACGTCGAACTCGCCCTGGACGAGCTGGAGGTCACCCGCAACGTCGTCTCCCGCAACCGGGCCCTGTCCGAGGCCGTGCTGAACCAGGCCGAGCGGGCCTCCGCCCGGCTGCTGGAGATGCTCGGCGCGGGCGGTGACGTGCCCTCGGCGCGCCGGCTGCCGATCGACGCGGTCGAGGACCTGGTCGGTGACCGGTACGCCGACGTCGTCGCCGTCCACCCGGACCGGGTGCGGCTGATGCGGCAGTTCCCGGCCGAGGACATCTTCGGCGGCGCACGCCGCCTCGACGCCATCGGCATCGGCCTCAACCTGCTCGTGCAGAACTTCTCCGGCCGGCGTCTGGTGCGGCTGGCCGAAGCCGGCTGCCGGGTCAGGCTGCTGTTCCTCAACCCGGCCTCCAGCGCGGTCAAGCGCCGCGAGCGCGAACTGGGCATCAAGCGCGGCGAACTCAGCCGGGCCGTCGAGATGAACATCCTGCACATGCGCCGGGTGCGCGCCCGGCTGCGCGACCCCGGCGCCTTCGAGATCCAGGTCTTCGACGAGACGCCCCGCTTCACGGCGTACCTGGTGGACGGCGACGGCGCGGACGGCATCGCTGTCGTGCAGAACTATCTGCGCCGGACCCGGGGCATGGAGGCGCCGGTGTTCGTGCTGCGTAACGGCAGCAAGGTGGTGAAGTCGGGTGAGGCGGACGAAAGTGGCCTCTTCCCCACCTATCGCGAGGAGTTCGAGGTGATGTGGGCGGATTCGCGGCCGGTGTCATGAACTGCGCTCCGGTGCGCGGTGGTTCTCCGGCCTGCCGCCGGGCGTGAGCGGAACGCGATCCTCTGATTGTCAGTGGCGCATGCGAAGGTGGGGACCACTGGGGGAACGCACCACAAGAAGGGGGACCGCCCATGGGCTGGCACCGGGAGCTGCTGGTCGGCTTCGACCTGGAGACGACGGGTACGGATCCGCGCGAGGCGCGCATCGTCACGGGGGCCGTGATCGAGGTCAGGGGCGGAGAGCCGATGGGCCGCCGCGAATGGCTGGCCGACCCGGGAGTGCCGATCCCCGAGGAGGCCGTGGCGGTGCACGGCATCAGCAACGAGCGCGCGGCGGCCGAGGGCAGACCGGCCGACCAGGTGGCGGACTCCCTCGCGGACGTCCTCGCCTCCTACTGGAAGTCGGGCGTCCCGGTCGTCGCCTACAACGCGACGTTCGACCTCACGCTGCTCTCCGCGGAGTTGCGGCGCCACGGTCTGCCGTCCCTGCGGGACCGCCTGGGCGGCGCGGACCCGGCCCCGGTCATCGACCCGTACACCATCGATCGGCAGGTCGACCGCTACCGCCGCGGCAAACGCAACCTGGAAGCGGTCTGCGCCGAGTACGGCGTCGTCCTCGACACCGCCCACGACGCCATGGCCGACGCCCTCGCGGCGGCCCTCCTGGCGGGTGCGATAGCCGACCGCCACCCCAAGATCGCCATGCTCGGCCCGGCGGCCCTGCACCACCGTCAGGTCGAGTGGTACGCGCAGTGGGCGGCGGACTTCCAGAGCTTCCTGCGCGGCAAGGGCGACCCCACCGCCTCGGTCGACGGGGCCTGGCCCCTGCGGGAGTTGCCCGGCGAACCGGTCCGACAGGGCTCGCCGGCCGTCAGAACGGGTACCACCGCACCGTCTCGTCCCCGTCCCTGAGGGACCGCACCCGCCGTTCGAACTCGGCCAGCGCCTTCGGGTTGCCCGGCGCGTGCTGAGCCACCCACGCGCAACTGGCCGTCTCCCGGGCTCCGCGCAGCACACCGCAGCCCTCCCAGCCGCGTACGTCCCAGCCGTAGGCCTCCGTGAACGACGCGTACGCCTCGTCCGGCATCCCGTACCGGTCGTGGGACAGCGCCATCACCACGAGATCGTGCTCCCGCAGATCCACCGACACCGTCTCCAGATCCACCAGCACGGGCCCGTCGGGTCCGATGTGCACATTGCGCGGCAGCGCGTCCCCGTGGATCGGCCCCGGTGGCAGATGCGGCGTGAGCGCGGCGGCCCGGTCGGCGAACCCGTCCCGCCGCTCGCGCAGATACGCCGCGTCCGCGGGATCGATCGCGTCCCCCGCGAGCCGCAGCCATCGCTCCACCCCGCCCAGCAGATCGCGGGCCGGGAGTGCGAAGGGAGGAAGCGGCGTGGCGTGCACGATCCGTAGCAGTTCGGCCAGATCCCGCGGCTCGGCGGGCCGTACGGCGTCCGGCAGCCGGTGCCAGACCGTCACGGGATGCCCGTCGACCAGCAGCGCCTGCGGCTCGGCCGCCCGCACCGCCGGCACACCCGCGTCGGCGAGCCACTGCGCGACGTCCAGTTCGTGGCGCGCCCGGCCGAGGAGCTCGGCGTCGCGGCCGACCTTGACGACCAGGTCACCGGCGGCGAACACCGCGTTCTCGCCCAGGGCGAGCAGCCGCGCCTCGCGGACCGCACCGGGCAGCACCCCTGCCGCGTCCAGTACGTCCCGCGCCCGTGCCTCGTCCATCGTCCGCCTCCGTCGTCCACGCCCCGGCCGTCGGGTTTGGGCCATCCACCGGCCAGTGTCGCATCGGCACAGGTCGGACGGTGTACGCGGTGCCTTGACGAGGCAGCAGGCCTGCACGAGCATGACCGGGCCGGCGAGCCGTGCAGAGGGGCTGATTCCGTGACATCGGTGACCGAGGCCGCATCCCCTTCGCCACCCTCACCGCCCTCGCCGCCGGGGTGGCGGGCCCGTCGCAGACCCGGCCCGGACCGGCCCGGGGCCGACGTCGACCACGGTGCCTGGTTCCTGGTGCTGCCGGCCCTGATCCCCATCCTCGTCCTCAGCGTCGGGCCGCTGCTGTACGGCATCCTGCTGGCCTTCACCGACGCCCAGTCGGGGCGCACCGAGCCCACACAGTGGATCGGCGCCCTCAACTTCCGGGACCTGCTGCACGACACGCTGTTCTGGGAGTCGTTCCGGGTCGGGCTGGTGTGGGCGGTCGGGGTGACCGTGCCGCAGTTCCTGCTCGCGCTGGGCCTCGCGCTGCTGCTGAACCAGGACCTGCGACTGCGCTGGCTGGCCCGCGCCCTCGCGATCGTCCCCTGGGCTATGCCCGAGGTCGTCGTCGGCGTCATGTGGCGGCTCGTCTACCACCCGGACGCCGGCATCCTCAACGAGACCCTGCGCGACCTCGGTCTGGGCGTCGGCCGGGACTGGCTCAGCGGACTGGCGACCGCGCTGCCCGCGGTGATCGTGGTCGGCGTCTGGGCGGGTATGCCGCAGACGACGGTCGCGCTGCTCGCCGGGCTGCAGAACACCCCGCGCGAACTGCACGAGGCGGCCGCGGTCGACGGCGCCGGCGCCTGGCGCCGCTTCCGTACGGTCACCTGGCCCGCCCTCAGGCCCATCGCCCTCGCCATCACCGCGCTCAACCTCATCTGGAACGTCAACTCCTTCGCCCTGGTCTACGTGCTGACCAACGGCGGCCCCGGCGGCCGGACCCGGCTGCCCATGCTCTTCGCCTACGAAGAGGCCTTCCGGTACGGGCAGTTCGGCTACGCGGCGGCGATGGGCTGCGTGATGGTGGCCGTGATCTCGATCGCCCTGGCCGTCTTCCTCGCCGGCCGCCTCAGGGGAGGTGACCGGACGTGAGGACCGCACTCCCGGCCCGCGTCGGCCGGTACGCCGCGCTGCTCGCCTATCTGGTCTTCCTCGCGTTCCCGTTCCTCTGGCTGGTCTCCACCGCGTTCAAGCCGCCGCGCGAGCTCGGCAGCCTGCACCCCACCTGGATCCCCGAGGAGCCCACCCTCGACAACTTCCGGCAGGCCTTCGCCGAACAACCGCTGCTGCACGCCGCCTTCAACTCCCTGGCCGCCGCGCTCGCGGCCGCGGTCGTCGCCGTGCTGATCGCGACACCGATGGCCTACGTCCTCGCCCGGCGCCGCACCCGGCTCGCCACGGCCGTGACGGGCTGGGTGGTCGTCAGCCAGGCGTTCCCCTTCGTCCTGCTGATCATCCCGCTCTTCCTCGTCCTGAAGAACCTCCGCCTGATCGACTCCGTGCCGGGGCTGGTGCTGGTGTACGTGGTGTGGGCGCTGCCCTTCGCGCTGTGGATGCTCGCCGGCTACGTACGGGCCGTGCCACCCGAGCTGGAGGAGGCCGCGGCGGTCGACGGGGCGGGCCGGGTGCGGACGCTGGTGTCGGTGACCGCGCCGCTGCTCGCGCCGGGCATCGTGGCGACCGGACTGTTCGCGTTCATCACCGCGTGGAACGAGTTCTTCTTCGCGCTCGTGCTCCTCAAGACACCGGAGAAGCAGACCCTTCCGGTGGTCCTCACCCACTTCATCGGTGCCGAGGGCGTCGCCGACCTGGGCCCGCTCGCGGCGGCCGCGTTCCTCGCGACCCTGCCCTCCCTGGTCGTCTTCGCGCTCATCCAGCGGCGGATCACCGGCGGCATGCTCACCGGGGCGGTGAAGAACTGATGCGCACCCGCCTGCTGGCCCTGGTCCTGCTGTTGCTGCTCGGCGGCTGCTCCGCCGGCGGCACCCGTGACGACGGCCGGATCACGCTGCGCTTCCAGTCCCTGGCCTGGCAGGAGGAGTCCGTCGAGGTCAACAAGCAGCTGGTGAGGGAGTGGAACGCCACCCACCCCGACGTCCGGGTCGAGTACGTCCAGGGCTCCTGGGACAGCGTCCACGACCAGCTCCTCACCGCCTTCGAGGGCGGCGAGGCACCCGACATCGTCCACGACGCCTCCGACGACCTCGCCGACTTCGCCCACGGCGGCTACCTGGCCGACCTCACCGAGCTGCTGCCCGCGCGGCTCACGTCGGACATCCCGCGGCGCAGCTGGGAGACGACCACTTTCGGGAACGGCGTTTACGGCGTCCCGTTCCTCCAGGAACCGCGCGTGCTGATCGCCAACGCCACATGGCTGCGACGGTCCGGAGCGCGGATACCCACTCCCGAACAGCCGTGGACCTGGGAGGAGTTCCGCGGGATCACCGAACGCCTCAGCGGCCCGGGCAGGTTCGGCGTCGCCTGGCCCCTGAAGGAGCCCGTCTCCGCCACGCTCAACCTCTCCCTGTCGGCGGGCGGACAGCTCTTCCACCGGGGCCCGGACGGCAAGGTGACGGTCCGGTTCGGGGCGGCCGAGGAGGTGGTGCCGCGCACCGTCCACGCCCAGGCGAACACCGACCGCAGCGCCTCGCCGACGACCCTGGGCAGCGGTGGCTCCGACACGCTGCCGGGCTTCTTCGCGGGCCGGTACGCGATGGTCCCGCTCGGCTTCTCCTACCGCCAGCAGATCGCGCAGCAGGCCCCGAAGGGCTTCGCATGGCAGGTGCTGCCCGCCCCGGCGGGCGCGGACGGGCTCATTCAGGGCGTCAGCCCGCAGACGCTCTCCATCGCCGAGGACTGCCGGCACAAGAAGGAAGCCGCGCAGTTCCTCGCATTCTTCCTCCGACCGGCGAACATGGTCCGGCTCGCCCTCGGCGACTGGATGCTGCCCACCGGTCGGCAGGCCCTGAAGGACCCCGCCCTGCGCCGGCACAAGGACGGCTGGGACATCGGCACGGCCCTCGCCGAGCACCTGAGACCGGCACCGGCCCAGTCCGTACGCGGCTACCCGGAGTGGAAGGACAAGGTCGCCACGCCCGCCTTCCAGGAGTACTACAGCGGGGCGATCGGCATCGGAGAGCTGCGCCGGCGTCTGGAGCGGGACGGCAACCTGGTGCTGGCCCGCTACCAGCGCTGAACCGCTACCAGCGCTGAACCGGCGAAAACCCGTTGTCGGCGCGCTCGGGCAGCCCTTGGCGTGCTGCCCGTGGGTATCAACGCGATCTACATCTCCGCTGACGGTCCGGAGCCGGCCCCGCCTCGAGTGGCGGCTGCTCGGTCGGGTCGGGCGGCGCAACTTCCGGTCGGTGCCGCGCGTGGACGCCGGCGTGCTGCGCCTGGAGCGGCGCGGGACCCCGCTGCTCGACGACGCCTTCCGCAGTCGGTGCTCCCTGGTCGAACTGGGCTTCTCCGGGGTGGGCGGCTCACAGCACACCTCGCTGCGCCGGGCTCATCCGAGGCGGCGGGTGGACGCCGCGTTCCGGGTGGCGCGGCTGGATGCGGGCGTGCTGGTGGGCCAGGTGACTCCGGCGCAATGGCTGCGCCTGCACGACGTGCCGACCTCGTAGAGCACAGAGGAGGCGTAAAGACATTGCACGAGACGTCTCGTCTCGTCTAGTCTCGGCGCATGACCAGTCGCGCCCACATCGCCATGTTCTCCATCGCCGCCCACGGCCACGTGAACCCGAGTCTGGAGGTGATCCGTGAACTCGTGGCGCGTGGCCACCGGGTGACCTACGCGATCCCGCCGGTCTTCGCCGACAAGGCCGCGGAGACCGGCGCCGAGGTGAAGCCGTGGACCTCGATCCTGCCCTCGCCCGACGACGACCCGGAGGCGTGGGGGAGCACCCTGCTGGACAACGTCGAGCCGTTCCTGGACGACGCGATCCAGGCCCTCCCGCAGCTGATCGAGGCCTACAAGGGCGACGAGCCGGACCTCGTCCTGCACGACATCGCCTCCTACCCGGGCCGTGTGCTCGCCCACCGCTGGGGCGTCCCCGCGGTCTCCCTCTCGCCGGCCATGGTCGCCTGGGAGGGGTACGAGGAGGAGGTCGCCCGGCCCTTGTGGGAGGAGCCGAAGAAGACCGAACGGGGGCAGGCCTACTACGCCCGCTTCCAGGCCTGGCTGGAGGACAACGGGATCGACCGGCACCCCGACGACTTCGGGGGACGGCCCGACCGTTCGATCGTCCTGCTCCCCAAGGCGCTCCAGCCGAACGCGGAGCGCGTCGACCAGAGCGTGTACTCCTTCGTCGGAGCCTGCCAGGGCGACCGCACCGCCGAGGGCGGCTGGCAGCGGCCGGCCGGCGCCGAGAAGGTCGTGCTCGTCTCCCTCGGGTCCGCGTTCACCAAGCAGCCCGGCTTCTACCGGGAGTGCGTCAAGGCGTTCGGCGACCTGCCCGGCTGGCACCTGGTGCTCTCGATCGGCAAGCACATCGACCCGGCCGAGTTCGCGGACGTCCCGGCCGACGTCGAGGTGCACACCTGGGTGCCGCAGCTGGCGATCCTGAAGCAGGCCGACCTGTTCGTCACGCACGCGGGCATGGGCGGCAGTCAGGAAGGCCTCGCCACCGCCACTCCGATGATCGCCGTACCGCAGGCCGCGGACCAGTTCGGCAACGCGGAGACGCTCACGGGTCTCGGCGTCGCCCGCTGCGTCCCCACCGAGGAGGCGACCGGGGAGACGCTGCGCGCGGCGGCCCTCGCCCTGCTCGACGACCCGCAGGTCGCCCGGCGTCTGGAGGAACTCGGGGCGGAGGCGGCCCGGGAGGGCGGCACATGGCGCGCGGCCGACCTCATCGAGGCCGAACTGGCCGCCGCACGAGGCCGGTCGAGCACAGCCGCAACGGCGCACCGGCGTACACAGGGGCGTGCCGGGAAGCCCTCCGCCCCGGCGCGTCAGGTCGTCGTCACACCGCGACCGCCTGGCGCGTGAGGGTCAGGCGGGCGTTGTCGAGCGTGGCGTCCATGCGCGCCGACTGGCCCTTGGTGAACATGAACATCGCGGCGTCGTCGGTGTAGTCCATGTAGTTCATGAACATGTCGCCGTCGGGCCCGTTGCTGCACGTCACATGGGGGAAGGCGGGCCTGCCGGTGTTCGCCCCGGCCTGGTTGGGAGTGTCCGCGACGAAGTCGCTGCCGCTGCACCCCTCGTCGTCGTCGCCCCAGATGTGCCGCAGGTTCAGCCAGTGCCCGATCTCGTGCACGGCCGTGCGACCGCCGTCGAAGGGCGCCGTCGCGGTACCGGTGGTCCCGAGGGCGGTGTGGGTGACGACCACGCCGTCCGTGGAGGCCGCGCCGCCCGGGAACTGGGCGTAACCCAGCAGCCCGCGGCGCAACTGGCAGACCCAGAGGTTCAGGTAGATGTCCGCGGGCCAGGCGTCCTGGCCCCCGCTCAGGCTGAACTTGACCAGGTCGTCGGTGTCCCAGTCGTCGACCGCGCTCTCGGTGCGTGTGATGCCGTCCGTGGGGCGGCCCAGCGGGTCGGTGCGGGCGAGGTGGAACTGCAGGCGGGCGTCGGCCACCAGGTCCTGCCAGACCGCGGGCACCTGGCTCACGTCCGGGTTGCTCGCGCGGAAGTCCCGGTTGAGCACGTCGATCTGACTGTGGATCTGGGCGTCGCTCACATTCTGCTCGGGGGAGCTGTGCACGACGTGCACGACGACGGGGATGTCGATCAGGCCCTGCCGGGCGGTGACCTGATCCATCGACTCGTAGGCGAACGCGGTGTTCTCGATCAGGGCCCGGTTCTCGGCGTACTCCGGGTTCAGGGTGAGGAGTCTGCGGTGGACCTCCATGGCGCCGCACCAGCGGCTGTAGTCGGGCGAAGTGGCGCGAAGGAATGCCTGCGCATCGGACATGGCGTGTCCCTCGGGGGAGCTGGGGTGCCGCGCACGCGGCTGCGGACCTGCGCGTCTCACACGCGCCGCGAGGGCCGGGCGACGCCGGGCGGAGCGGTCGGTTGCCCGTTCCCTGCGAACCCATACACTGATAATTCTAGTCACTTCGGTGTAAGAGCGGCACGGTGAATGCCGTCGGGCGAGCGAGGGGGGCCGTGTCATGCGAGAGCCCTCACCGGACCTGTTCCGCTCCTGGTTCCACTCCTATGAGGAGGACCACGAGGACGTGCGGGTCTACCGGCCGGAGGACTTCCCCTTCCCGCCCGCGCGGGGGCGCCGGGGCATGGAGTTCGTCTCGGACGGCACCGTCGTCGACCATCCGCTGGGCCGCGGTGACGCCCCGGGCGCCGTGCCCGGTCGCTGGCGCCTGGTGTCGGACCGTCACCTCGTCCTGACCTTCGGGGGCGCGCGTCCGGACCGGGAGCTGGAGATCGTGCGCTGCGACGATCAGGTGCTCCAGGTGCGTCGGCTGGTGTAATGCCTGCTCGCGGGCCGTTGCCCTCGCAAGTTGAAGGCGTAAACGTACAGTCGAGCCGTCAAGTGCGTTCCTCTCCGCGCGACTTGTCACCCTGCTCCGAGCGGCGGAGACTGGAACCGATGACGTGGAGCCCACCGACACTCCGACTCCGCGCCACCCCGACGAGCACGAACGAAGGGGTGAACCGGTGGAGAACGAACTGCACGTCCTCCTCACCGAAGAGGACGCGGAAGCCGAACGCGTCGCGGAGCTGACCGGCTATCTCCGTGAGGAACTGCTCGATCTCGACGTGGACGACGTCACCGCCCTGCCCGGCGGGGAGGTCCCGCCCGGAGCGCGGGCCGTGGACGTCACCCAGATCGGTGCCCTGCTGGTGACCCTGGGCAGTTCGGCGACCGCCCTGAACCAGGTGGTCACCGTGATCCGGTCGTGGATGGGCCGGCGCCACGACACCCGCCAGACCGTGCACCTGCGGATGGGGGACGACGTCCTGGAGGTGTCCGAGGCGACCGACGACCAGGTCGCCCAGGCATTCGAGATCTTCGTCGCGCGTCATTCCCCGGCCGGAGCCGAGCCATGACCGACACCCGACACGCGCTGATCATCGCCAACGACCGGTACGCCGACCAGGGGCTCAAGAAGCTCAGGGCGCCCGCCCAGGACGCCGCGGCCCTCGAGCGGGTGCTGCACGACCCGCAGATCGGCGACTTCGAGGTCGAGGTCGTGCACAACGCCTCGGCCGACGTCATGCGCCGGCGCATCCAGGGCTTCTTCAACGACCGCCGCCGCGCCGACACCCTCCTGCTGCACTTCTCCTGCCACGGCCTCAAGAGCGAGTCCGGCGAACTGTACTTCGCGGCGAGCGACACCGAACCCCCGCTGCTGGCGGCCACCGCTGTCCCCTCCCAGTTCGTCCGTGGCTGCATGTCCGCCACCCGGGCGGGCCGCAGCGTCCTGTTCCTCGACTGCTGCTAC
The DNA here is from genome assembly GCF_042959365.1 of Streptomyces sp. NPDC007907. Lineage (NCBI taxonomy): Bacteria > Bacillati > Actinomycetota > Actinomycetes > Kitasatosporales > Streptomycetaceae > Streptomyces > Streptomyces sp. NPDC007907. The sequence continues at coordinate 218,670 of NZ_JBIBKR010000008.1, read as the reverse complement.
GGCGGCGCCTTCTCCCGGGGCTCGGCCTCCGTGCGTGCCACCGGAGAGGTCAACGTCCTCGAGTCGTTCGCCAAGGACGAGCCGGTCAGCGGGCGGGGCTGGGCCGTCATCACCGCGTCCGACTCCATGGAGTACTCCTTCGAGGGCAACGAACTCGCCGAGAACTCCGCCGCCCGGCCTTCGGTGTTCACGCACGCGGTGGTCGAAGGCCTGGAGACCGGCGAGGCCGACCTCGATGCGGACGGGAACGTCTCCCTCGACGACCTGTACGAGTACGTCTACCGACACGTACGGGACCAGAACCCCCATCAGACGCCGAAGAAGTCGGCGGAGCTGCAAGGGGAGCTGCACCTGGCGCACAGTCGGCGCGGCCGCATCAAGATCGTCACCATCCCCTCGCCGGCCACCCTGCAGACCGCCCTGGCCAGCGACGAGGTCCTCACCCGGCAGGGCGCCGTACTGGAGCTGCGCAAACGGCTGCGGCACACGGAGCTGTCCGTGGCGGAAGGCGCGCGCAGGCACTTGGAGGACGTCGCGCGCAACGACATCCAGCAGATCGCCGATCTGGCGTCCGAGGCTCTGAGCGAGATCCGCCTGGCCCCGTCCCCGGACCACCTGGACTTCGGCCTGGTGCCGAGGGGCGCGCCCCCTGAGAAGCGGTCCGTGACCCTGTACGGCCCACCGCTCGCCCGTCACTGCGTGGCTCAGCCCCACCAGTCGTGGATCAGGGTCGATCCGACCCGTGACGGTCTGGAGATCCGGGTCGAGACGGCCGCGGAGGGGCGCCTGTCCGGCGACGTCGTCCTGAAGGGGGTGGCCGACGAGGCAGTGATCCACGTCGAGGCGGAGGTGGCACCGGCACCGGCTCCCGGCCGCGACGTGCCCGAACCCGGGCAACCCAGCCCCTCCGGCGGCTCCGGCGGCTCCGGCGGCTCCGGTGGCTCCGGTGGCTCTCCGGGGCCGGCGCCCGGACCGGCCGACAAGCGGGACACCGTGATCATCGAGCCTCCCCGCGTTCCGCCCCAGCCCCAGAGGCCGCCCCCGGCCGCCGCACACCGGCCACAGCCCCGGAAACCGTCCCCGCCCCCTGCGCACCAGGAGAAGAAGGACCGGCCATCCCCGATCCGGCGCGCTCCCGCCCTGGCCGCTGCCGCCCTGGCCCTCGCCGTCACGGCGGTCGCCACGCTCGTCCTGTCCCTCCAGAGGACGGTGGTGGCCCTCGTGGAGCGGGGCGACGCAGGGGTGAACGGGAACGTCGAGGACAACCTCCGCGAGCAGGGAGCGCTCACCCCGCTCATCGTATGTCTGATCACCGGCGCGGCGGCGCTGGCCGTCGGCGCGTTCGCCCGCCACGATCTGGGCGCCCGGGACGAGCACTACACGAAGCAGGCGGTGAGCGGTACGCACACGCTGACCGCCGTCGCGAAGGGCATGGCGATCCCGGTGCTGATCCTGGCCGTCCTCGCGGGCATCACCTACCTGATGGGCAGCGGCAAATGGTGACCAACCGCCGCAGCAGCACGCCCGGTTCGGTGTTCCGAGCCACCTGCCGGGCGTGACGCACACGGAAGGGCCCGTCGGTTCCCCTGTGACCGACGGGCCCTTTCGCGCGGTGGGGATCAGACCTTGAGGGGCTCGCCCTCACCGTCGCGCGCCGACGCTCCTGCGACCGCCTGCGGCGTCTCGTCGTGCGTGAGGTCCGGCAGCCGGTGCAGCCACTTCGGCAGGTACCAGTTGCGCTCGCCGAGCAGCGCCATCACGGCCGGCAGCAGCACGCCCCGGATGATCGTCGCGTCGATGAGCACCGCGGCCGCCAGGCCGACGCCCATCTGCTTCATGGACTGCATGGACAGCGTCCCGAAGATCGCGAACACGGCGACCATGATGACCGCGGCGCTGGTGACCACCCCCGCCGTGGTGACCACGCCGTGCCGGATCGCGTCCTTCGTCGTCAGGCCCCGCAGCCGCGCCTCACGGATCCGGGAGACCACGAACACGTGGTAGTCCATCGACAGGCCGAACAGGATCACGAAGAGGAACAGCGGCAGCCAGGTGATGATCGCGCCGACGCCCTCCGCGCCCACCAGGGACGCGCCCCAGCCGTGCTGGAAGACGGCGACGAGAATGCCGTACGCGGCGCCCACCGACAGCAGGTTCAGCACGATCGAGGTGACCGCGATGGTCAGGGAGCGGAACGACAGCAGCATCAGCGCGAAGGCGAAGACCACGACGAACGCGAACACCGGGACCACGGCGCCGGCCAACTGGTCGTTGAAGTCCTGGGAGCCGGCCACCTGCCCGGTGATCGGCGCCTCCACCCCGTCGACCTTGCCCAGCGTGGCCGGCCGCACCTCGTCGCGCAGCTTGTCCAGGCTCGCGCCCGCCTTGTCCAGGTCGGAGCCGCCGATCAGCGGGACGTAGACGAAGGCGACGTTCTGCGCGTCGTGCAGCTTGATCTCCACCGGGCCGCGCGAGGCACCCGAACTGATCGCCCGGTCACGGAAGTCGGCGAGCGCGGACTTCACCTCCGGCGCGTTGATGTCACGCGCCCTGACGATCACCTCGGCGGGCTCGGAACCCCCGGGGAAGGCGTCGTTGAGCCGGTTGTACGTCTGCACGATCGGCAGCGAGTCGCCGAACTCCTGGTCCAGGGTCAGTTGCTGGGTCTTCATGCCGAGCGCGGGGGCCGTGATGGCCAGCAGCGCACCGGCCGCCACGACCACGGCGACCACCGGCTTGGCGAGGACCCGCCGCAGCACCGCCGTCCAGAACCGGCTGTCCTGACCGCCGCTGCCGCCGCCCCGCCTGCGCCGCCGCAGGAACGGAATGCGGCCCTTCTCGACGCGCCCGCCCAGCAGCGACAGCAGCGCGGGCAGCACGGTCACGGACCCCACCATCGCCACGGCCACCACCATCAGCGAGGCCAGGCCCATCGCCTCGAACTCGGCGAGACCCGTGAAGAGCATGCCCGCCATGGCCACGCACACCGTGACACCCGAGACCACGATCGCCCGGCCACTGGTCGCCGCGGCGATCCGCAGGGCCGTCTGCGCGTCCCGTCCGGCCTCGCGCTCCTCGCGCTCGCGGCGCAGGTAGAACAGGCAGTAGTCGACACCGACCGCCATGCCGACCAGCAGCATCACGGAGTTGGCCGTCTCACTCATCGGCTGGAAGTGGCTGACGACGCCCATCAGACCCATGGTCGCCATGATCGCGGTGATCGCCAGCGCCACCGGCAGCAGCGCCGCGACCAGCGCGCCGAACGCGATGAGCAGGATGCCGAACGCCACGGGCACCGCGGAGTACTCGGCCTTCTTGAAGTCGTCGCCGAACGCGTCGTCGAACGTCTTCATCATGCTGGCGCCGCCGATCTCCTCGATCCGCAGCGCCTCGTGGTCCTGCTGGACGCCCTCGACGGCCTTCAGCACCGGCTCGATCCGCTCGCCTGCGGTGTCCGGCTCACCGCGCACGTCGAACTGCACGAGCGCGCTGCGGCCGTCCTTCGAGATCGTCTTCGTGTCGTACGGCGAGGTCACCTCGCTGACCCGGCCGGTCCCCTCGACCGCTCGCACGACGGCCTCGACGGCGTCCCGGAACTTTCCGTCCGTCGCCTTGAGATCACCGCCCCTGGCCTGGATGAGCACCGTCTCACTGGCCGGCTCGTCGATCCCGGCGTCCTCGATGATCCGCGCGGCGGTGTGCGTCTCGCCCTTCAGCTGGTCGCTGTCCTTGACGTCGACCCGGCCCGCCGCCGAACCGAGCCCCATCGCCAGGACGACGAACAGCACCCAGATACCGACGGCAGCCCATCGGTGCCGGGCGCTCCAGCCGCCGGCCCGGGCGGCGAGACCCCGCACCCGTATGTCTCCGTTCCCCATGACGGGCTTGCCCCCTCGTGATGCGGCGACGGCCCCTGCCGCCCCCTTCCGCTTCGAAGGTATGGGCCGGATAAAGCCATCTCGTCGTGCTGTCCGGTGAAGTGATGGGGCCGGAACTCATCCCCATGGAGCGACGCCTCTCCCCACTGGGGAGGACTCCGCGGGATGTGGCCCCTTACACCTATCGCCCGACATTTCGGGCTCCCTGGGTGTGTGGATCCTGAGCAGACGGTTGTGCCCCGCAACGACCGGTGAGTAATTTACGGGGCCGGGCAGCTGTCCGGAGCGGCCGTCGTGCCCACCCCCACGGGGCACGACGGCCGCCTTATCGTGTGCGGATGACCACGACATACGCGGCCCTGCTGCGCGGCATCAACGTGGGCGGCAGCAGGAAGATCCCCATGGCCGACCTGCGCACGCTCCTGACGGACCTCGGCCACGACGACGTCCGCACCTATCTGCAGAGCGGCCAGGCCGTGTTCTCCTCCGGCCGCGGCGGCGAGGACGCGCTGGCTGCCGAGATCGCGCAGGCCCTCGAGAAGCGCTTCGGCTTCGGCGTCGACGTGATCGTGCGCGACCACGCCTACCTCAGGGCGATCGCCGACGCCTGCCCCTTCCCGGCCGCCGACCTGGAGCCCAAGCAGCTCCACGTCACCTACTTCTCCGCCCCCGTCACCCCCGACCGTTTCGCGGAGATCGACCAGGACGCCTGCCTCCCCGAGGAGTTCCGCCTCGGCGACCGGGCCCTGTACCTGTACGCCCCGAACGGCCTGGGCCGCTCCAAGCTGGCCGAACTCCTGGCGAAGCCACGCGTCAACAAGGGCGTGATCGCCACGACCCGCAACTGGAACACCGTCGTCAAGCTCGTGGAGATGACGGGTGCCTGACCACAACCCCGCCGTCGAGGCCGCGATGGAGGGCGAACTCGCCCTGCTCACCCCGGAGATCCGCTGCTCGCCCGAGCGGGTCGGGGCGCTGCTCCACCCCGAGTTCCACGAGTTCGGCGCGTCGGGCCGGCACTGGGGCCGGGCCGCCATCATCGCCTCCCTGGCCGCCACCACCGAGCAGGGGGCCCGCCCCGTGGCCGTCTCCGCCCTGCGCGGCGTCCAGCTCGCCCCGGACTGCGTCCACCTCACGTACGACACGGAGTACGACGGCAGCCGCGCACACCGCAGTTCGCTGTGGCGGCGCACGGAGGGCCGCTGGCTGCTCTGGTTCCACCAGGCGACCCCGTTCAGCGAGCGGCTCACCTAGGCCGAACCGGCGCGCCTTCACATGAACACCACCGACGCCCCCTGCGTACCTAGGGACGGACGGCACGAGAACGGAGTCTCGCGAGGAATCGCACGGTCACCGACAGGAGCCCGCAGTCATGAGTGACACGAACCTCGTCTACGCCTACGCGGTCCTGCGCCGCACCCCCGAAGCCGCGGCGGCCGCGGCCCACCTGCGCGGCGTCGCCGGAGAAGCGATCCATCTGGTCGCCCCGGCGGTCACCGGCTCCCAGCTCGCCTTCGCCATCGGCCACGTCCCGCCCGGGGACTACGACGACATCCCCCTCCAGGCCCATCTCCACGACGTGGACTGGCTGGAGTCCACGGTGCGTTCCCACCACGCCGTGGTGGCCGCCCTGGTCGCCTCCGGCGCCCCCGTGCTGCCGCTGCGCCTGGCCACCGTCTACCGCGACGAGGACCGCGCCCGCCAGGCCCTGGACACCCGTCGTGGCTACTTCCTGTCCCTGCTCGACCGCCTCACGGGCCACGTCGAACTCGGCGTCAAGATCTACGCCGCCCCGGACATCACCCCGCCCGACACGGTCACGGAGCCCGCCCCGGACCCGGTCACGGGCCTCGGGGTCGGCCGTGCCTACCAGGTCATCCGCCGCCGCAGACAACGCAGGAACGAGGAGGCCTGGCACACGGTCGTGCAGGCCGCCGCCCGCCTCACCGACACGGCCGGCACGCTCGCCGTGGGCCGCGTCGCCCACACCCCCGAACGTGGCAGCCTGGCGGGCTCGTCCCCCGGCACCAACATCGGCAACGACGCCTACCTCGTCCCGGCCGACCGCGTCCAGGCCTTCCGCACCGGAATCCTCGCGACCGCAGAAGGCGTCCCCGGCCTCCGCGTGGAGATCAGCGGCCCCTGGGCCCCGTACTCCTTCGCCCTCCAGCCGGAACCCCACGAGGAACCGGCCGCGTGAGGCGCACCGCGCCCCGCTGAGTCAGGCGCTCGCCGCCGCGGGCAGTGGCATCCGGGCCGCCTCGTACCGCTCCAGCACCACCCGCGCCACCTCCGGCGCCGCCCCCAGGACGTCCGCCAGCACGTCTGCCTGAGCCGCGCCGCGGGCGATGCGGTCCGGGAGGAAGCCGGGGGCCAGGACGTACGGGGCGACGGCGACCCGGGAGCAGCCGAGAGCGCGCAGTTCGCGGACGGCGTCCTCGGTGCGGGGGAGGGATGCGGAGGCGAACGCAGGCCGCACGGCGCACCAGCCGGTGTGCCGCCACTCCCGCGCGATTTCTGCGATCACTGCGATCGCCTCCGGGTCGGTGGACCCCGCCGAGGCCAGGACGACCCCGGTCGAGGACTTGTCGGCGGGGGTCAGGCCCGCCTCGTACAGGCGCCGTTCCAGCGCCGCCATGAGCAGCGGGGAGGGGCCGAGGACGTCCGCCTGGTGGATGCGCAGCTGCGGCGGCGCGTCGGCGAGGACCGCGGGGATGTCCGCCTTCGCGTGGAACGCCCGGGTGAGGAGGAGGGGCAGGGCGACGACGTCCCGGACGCCCTGCACCGCCAGGGACTCCAGGACCCCCTGCACCGAGGGGACGTTGAAGTCCAGGAAGCCCGTCTCCACCCGTACGTCGGGGCGCGTCGCGCGCACCCGGCGTACCAGGGCGTGCACCGTCGCGGCGTGCCGCGGGTCGCGGCTGCCGTGGGCGATGACGAGGAGGACGGGCTTGTTCGTCATGGGAGTCAGTTCTTCACCAGCAGGCCGCGGCTGCGCAGCACCCACCGCTCCAGCGGACTGAAGATCAGCAGGTCGATGGCGATGCCGACGATCAGGATCAGCAGGATGGCCTCGAACACCATGGCCATGTCGCTGGCGTTGCGGCCGTTCTCCAGCAACTGGCCGAGGCCCACGCCCAGGTCGGGGAAGGACGCGATGATCTCGGCGGCCATCAGCGAACGCCAGGAGAAGGCCCAGCCCTGCTTCAGGCCCGCCACGTAGCCGGGCAGGGCGGCGGGCAGGACGATGTGCCAGGTGCCCTTCAGACCCGTCGCGCCGAGCGTGCGGCCCGCCCGCAGGAACAGCGGCGGCACCTGGTCGACGCCGGAGACCAGACCGTTGGCGATCGAGGGGACCGCGCCGAGCAGGATCACCGCGTACATCATCGAGTTGTTCAGGCCCAGCCAGATCACCGCGGGCGGCACCCAGGCGACCGACGGCAGGGACTGCAGGCCCGACAGGATCGGGCCGATCGCCGCGCGGACGAACTTCACCCGGGCCACGATCAGGCCCAGCGGCGTGCCGATCAGCAGGGCGAAGAGGAACCCGAGCAGACCGCGCGAGACGCTGGTCCAGATGTAGCCGAGCAGCTCGCCCTGGAGCCACGCGGTCTGGACGACGTCCCACACCGCGGAGGGCGCGGGCAGCTTGCTCGGGTCGTCGACGACCTTGAACGAGACGAGCGCCTGCCAGACCGCCAGCACCAGGACCACGGCGAGGACCGGCGGCAGGATCTTCTCGGTGAAGGTCTGCCGGAACGGGGTCCGGCCCGTCTGCCGCGTCTCCAACGCGTCGAGGCCCGCCTCCAGCCCGGCGAGATCGTTGCCGTCCTTGGCGACGGTCGTCGAATCAGTGCTGGCCATGACGGCGGATCTCCCCACGCAGTTCTTCGGTGATCTCGACGGACAGCTCCGCCACGGCGGTGTCCTCGATACGGCGCGGATGCGGGATGCCGACGGTCCACTCCCGGGCGATCCGCCCGGGGCGGGACGACAGCAGCACCACACGCTGTGCGAGCCGGACCGCCTCGCGTACGTTGTGCGTGACGAACAGGACGGACACCTGCGTCTCGCGCCAGATGCGGGTCAGCTCGTCGTGCAGCACGTCCCGCGTGATGGCGTCCAGCGCCGCGAACGGCTCGTCCATCAGCAGCAGCTTGCTCTCCTGCGCGAGCGCACGCGCCAGCGCGACCCGCTGACGCATACCGCCCGACAGCTCGTGCACCCGCTTGCCGTGCGCACCCTTCAGCCGGACCAGTTCGAGCAGTTCCCCGGCCCGCTCCCGGCGCTCGGCCTTCGGCACGCCCCGCAGCTTCAGGGCGAGTTCGATGTTCTTGCCCGCGGTCAGCCACGGGAACAGCGCGTGCTCCTGGAACATCAGCGCCGGGCGGCCGTCCGTGGCGATCTCGCCGGCGGAGGGCCGGTCCAGGCCCGCCACCAGGTTGAGCAGGGTGGATTTGCCGCAGCCCGAGGCCCCCAGGAGGGTGACGAACTCTCCGGGCGCGACATCGAGGGTGATGTCGTCCAGGACGAGCTGCTGCCCGGCGGGTCCCGGATACGACTTCGACACGTGCTGGATCCGGGCGGCGTGCGTGAGCGACGCGGTGCCGTCGGCGGCCTTGGCGAGGGTCGTGGCCATGGTCGTCACCTCCTGGGAACTCTTCACAATGCGGCTTCGGTTGCGGGCTTACTTCGCGCCGAGACCGGCGTCGTCGACGGCGGGCTCACCCTCGGACTTGAGGACCTTGTTCAGCGGAACGAGGTCGTAGATGCCCTTCAGGTTCGGCTTGTCCAGCAGTCCCGCCTTGACCGCGTGCTCCGCCTCGGTGTTGAGGGTGGAGGCCAGCGGGTCGTCGGTGAACCGGATCGACTTCCACGCCGGGTCCAGCACGTCGGCCGGCAGCGCCTTGCCGGTTTCCTGCTCCAGCAGCTTGTTCGCCGCTTCCTTCGCCGCGTCCGGGTTGGCGTTGATCCACTTGTTGGTCTCGACCGAGCCCTTGAGCACGGCTTCGACGACCTTCGGGTGCTCCTTGAGGAAGTCCTGCCGCACGATGATGTTCGTGATCACGAACTTCTTGTCCGGCCACAGCGTCGACTCGTCGAGCAGCACCTTGCCGCCCTCGGCGACCAGCTTCGACGCGGTCGGCTCCGGCACCCACGCGCCGTCGATCGACCCGGCCTTGAAGGCGTCCGGGGTGACCTTGTTGTCGCTGCGGACGACCGTGACGTCGCCCTTGCCGCTCTGCGGGTCGACCTTCCAGCCCTGGTCCGCGGCCCAGTTGAGGAACGCCACGTCCTGCGTGTTGCCCAGCTGCGGAGTGGCGATCCGCTTGCCCTTGACGTCCTTCAGCGACTTGACCTTGTCCGGGTTGACCACCAGCTTCACGCCGCCGGACGCCGAACCGCCGATGATGCGCAGGTTCTTGCCCGCGGACTTGGTGTAGCCGTTGATCGCCGGGGACGGGCCGATCCAGCCGATGTCGATGGACTTGGAGTTGAGCGCCTCGATCTCCGAGGGACCGGCGTTGAAGACGGCCGGCTCGACCTTGGTGGCGCCCAGGGCCTTCTGGAAGAAGCCCTTCTGCAGGCCCACCAGCGCGGTGCCGTGCGTGAGGTTGCCGAAGTAGCCGATCTTGACGGTGTCGAGACCCTCGATCTTCTTGGCACCGGCGGCGACCTTGGCGGCGCCGTCGTCCTCGGCCTCGGAGCCGTAGCCGCAGGCGGCCAGCGTGAGCAGGGGAAGTGCGGCGATGACCGCGAAACCGCGGCGAAGAGCGGATGAAGCAGGCACGGGAGGTGGTCCTCTCGCCAGGCCCGGCGGTCACGGTCTTTCAGGTCGTGGCCGGGAGGTCGGCAGGTTTTCGTCTACGGCGGTGGGGGGTGAGGGCGCGCAGGCAGTGCGCGTACGTCAGCGCACACATCGCGCCACTCCGCCCTGCCCGCTGCCGAGAGCACCGCTGCCGACGCGGCCGCCCTCCTTGGCGAACGTGGAGTAGAAGTCGGGGGAGGTCATGTCAGAAGTCCCACCCGTCGTCCTCGGACTCGTCCTTGACCGGCTCGGGGGCCGCGAAGGACTCGCCGACCATGCCGGCGGTGAGGGTCTGGCCGTCGTTCGGGTCGATCAGGATGAACGAGCCGGTGCGGCGCGAGTCGGCGTAGGAGTCGACCGGCAGCGGCTCGGCGGTACGGACCTTCACCCGGCCGATGTCGTTGGCGACGAGCTGTCCCGGGTGCGGGTGCAGGGACAGGTCGTCGAGCGTGAGGCGGGACGGGATGTCCTTGACGATCGCCTTGACCGTGCGGGTGCCGTGCTTGAGGAGCACCCGGTGGCCCACCGTCAGCGGGGCGTCGGCGACATGGCAGACCGTCGCCTCGATGTCCTGCGTGGTCGCGGGCGCGTCCTTGCTCGGCACGATCAGGTCGCCGCGCGAGATGTCGATGTCGTCCTCCAGCAGGAGGGTCACCGACTGCGTCGTCCACGCCACGTCGACCGGCTCGCCCAGCAGGTCGATGCCGGAGATCTTCGAGGCGCGGCCCGACGGCAGCACCGTGACGGATTCGCCGACGCGGAAGGAACCCGCCGCGATCTGACCGGCGTAGCCCCGGTAGTCCGGGTGCTCCGGGCCCTGGGGGCGGATCACGTACTGCACGGGCAGCCGCGCGTGGCAGTGGCTCAGGTCGTGGCTGACCGGCACCGTCTCCAGGTGCTCCAGCACGGTGGGGCCGCCGTACCAGTCCATGGTGGCGGAGGGCTCCACCACGTTGTCGCCGACGAGCGCCGAGATCGGGATCGCGGTGACCTCGGGGACGCCCAGCTCGGTCGCGTACGCCGTGAACTCCTCGGCTATGCCGGCGAACACCTTCTCCTCGTAGCCGACGAGGTCCATCTTGTTGACGGCGAGGACCACGTGCGGCACGCGCAGCAGGGCGGCGATGGCCGCGTGCCGGCGGGTCTGCTCGACCACGCCGTTGCGGGCGTCGACCAGGACCACCGTCAGCTCGGCGGTCGAGGCACCGGTGACCATGTTCCGCGTGTACTGCACGTGGCCGGGGGTGTCGGCCAGGATGAACCGCCGCCGGGGCGTGGCGAAGTAGCGGTAGGCCACGTCGATGGTGATGCCCTGCTCCCGCTCGGCCCGCAGACCGTCGGTGAGCAGCGCGAGATCCGGCGCCTCCTGGCCGCGGCTCGCGGAGACCCGCTCCACGGCCTCCAGCTGGTCGGTGAGGACCGACTTGGAGTCGTGCAGCAGCCGCCCGACGAGGGTGGACTTGCCGTCGTCGACGGAGCCGGCGGTGGCGAACCGCAGCAGGGTCGTCTCCGCGAGTTCCTCGGTGGTGATCGTGCTCATCTCTAGAAGTACCCCTCGCGCTTGCGGTCTTCCATCGCGGCCTCGGACATCTTGTCGTCGGCGCGAGTGGCGCCGCGCTCGGTGAGCCGGGAGGCGGCGATCTCCACGATCACCTTCTCGATGGTGTCGGCGTCGGAGTCCACCGCGCCGGTGCAGGACATGTCACCCACGGTCCGGTAGCGCACCAGGCGCTTCTCGACGGTCTCGCCGTCCTTCGGCCCGCCCCACTCGCCGGCGGTCAGCCACATGCCGCCGCGGGAGAACACCTCACGCTCGTGCGCGTAGTAGATCTCCGGCAGTTCGATGCCCTCGCGGGCGATGTACTGCCACACGTCCAGCTCGGTCCAGTTGGACAGCGGGAAGACGCGGACGTGCTCGCCGGGCGCGTGCCGGCCGTTGTACAGGTTCCACAGCTCCGGGCGCTGCCGGCGCGGGTCCCACTGGGAGAACTCGTCGCGCAGGGAGAACACCCGCTCCTTGGCCCGGGCCTTCTCCTCGTCGCGGCGGCCGCCGCCGAAGACGGCGTCGAACTTCTCCGCCTGGATCTTCTCGGTCAGCGGCAGCGTCTGCAGCGGGTTGCGGGTGCCGTCCGGGCGCTCCTTGAGGACCCCGCGGTCGATGTAGTCCTGCACGGAGGCGACGTGCAGCCGCAGCCCGTGCCTGGCCACCGTGCGGTCGCGGTAGTCGAGGACCTCCGGGAAGTTGTGCCCGGTGTCCACGTGCAGCAGCGAGAACGGCACCGCCGCCGGCCGGAAGGCCTTCAGCGCCAGGTGCAGCATGACGATGGAGTCCTTGCCGCCGGAGAACAGGATCACCGGCCGCTCGAACTCGCCCGCCACCTCGCGGAAGATGTGCACCGCCTCGGACTCGAGGGCGTCGAGGTGGGAGAGCGCGTACGGGCTTTCGGTCCCCTCGGAAACGGTGGCGACGGTCGTCGTCATGCCAGTCCCCTTTCGCTGAGCAGGGCGTACACGGACGCCGCGGACTCCTGCACGGTCTGGTTCTGCGACTCGATGCGCAGGTCGGGCGCCTCGGGCGCCTCGTACGGGTCGTCGACGCCGGTGAGCCCCGTGAGCTCGCCCGCGGCCTGCTTGGCGTACAGGCCCTTCACGTCACGCTCGCTGCACACCTCGACCGGCGTGGCCACGTGCACCTCGACGTACGCGGTGCCGTTCGCCTGGTGGCGCTTGCGCACCGCCTCGCGGCTGTCCTGGTACGGCGCGATGACCGGGACGAGGGCCAGCACGCCGTTGCGTGCGAGCAGTTCGGCGACGAAGCCGATGCGCTGCACGTTGGTGTGCCGGTCCTCGCGGCTGAAGCCGAGGCCCGCCGAGATGAACTCGCGGATCTCGTCGCCGTCGAGCACCTCGACCCGGTGGCCCTCCCCGCGGAGGCGGCCGGCCAGTTCGTGGGCGATCGTGGTCTTGCCGGCGCTCGGCAGACCCGTGAGCCAGACGGTGGCTCCGGTCGTCACGTCACTCTCCTGAATCGTCGTCGTCATCCGTGCAGCCCGCACTCCGTCTTGCTGCGGCCCGCCCAGCGGCCGGCGCGCGCGTCCTCGCCCTGAAGGACCCGGCGGGTGCAGGGGGCGCAGCCGACGGAGGCGTAGCCGTCCATCAGCAGCGGGTTGGTGAGCACCCCGTGTTCGGTGACGTAGGCGTCCACGTCGTCCTGGGTCCAGCGGGCGATGGGGGAGATCTTGACCTTCTGCCGCTTCTCGTCCCAGCCGACCACCGGGGTGTTCGCCCGGGTCGGGGACTCGTCGCGGCGCAGCCCGGTCGCCCAGGCCTGGTAGTCCTTCAGGCCCTCTTCCAGCGGCTGCACCTTGCGCAGCTTGCAGCACAGGTCGGGGTTGCGGTCGTGCAGCTTGGGGCCGTACTCGGCGTCCTGCTCGGCGACCGTCCGGCGCGGGGTCAGGGTGATGACGTTGACGTCCATCACGGCGTCGACCGCGTCCCGGGTGCCGATGGTCTCCTCGAAGTGGTAGCCGGTGTCGAGGAAGACCACGTCGACGCCGGGCATCGCCCGGGAGGCGAGGTGGGCGACCACCGCGTCCTCCATCGACGAGGTGACGCAGAAGCGCTTGCCGAACGTCTCGGCCGCCCACGTGAGGATCTCCAGCGCGGAGGCGTCCTCCAGGTCGCGGCCCGCCTGCTCGGCGAGCTTCTTCAGGTCCTCGGCGGTGCGCTCTTGCTGAGCCGTCGTCATATCTGTGCCCCTCCGGAATCGGATCGCTTCAGTCCCTGGGCCAGCAGCCCGAGGAACTTCAGCGAGAAGGCCCGGCTGCACGCCGCGCATTCCCACGCGCCGTGCCTGCCCTCGGCGGCCTCGCTCGGACGCAGGTCCTCGTCGCCGCAGTAAGGGCAGTAGAACGGTGCCGCGCGCTCGCTCACGACAGCGCCTCCTCGCCGGCCCGGGCCGCCCAGGCGGCGAATCGCTCGCCGTCCTCGCGTTCGGCCTGGAACCGCTTCAGGACGCGCTCGATGTAGTCCGGCAGTTCGTCGGAGGTGACCTTCAGACCGCGCACCTTGCGGCCGAAACCGGCCTCCAGGCCCAGCGCGCCGCCCAGGTGCACCTGGTAGCCCTCGACCTGCTCGCCCTGGTCGTTGAGCATGAGCTGGCCCTTGAGACCGATGTCCGCCACCTGGATACGGGCGCAGGCGTTCGGGCAGCCGTTGAGGTTGATGGTGAGCGGCTCGTCGAAGTGCGGCAGGCGGCGCTCCAGTTCGTCGATCAGCTGCGCACCGCGCTGCTTGGTCTCGACGATGGCCAGCTTGCAGAACTCGATGCCGGTGCAGGCCATGGTGCCGCGCCGGAACGAGGAGGGCCGGGCGGTCAGGTCGAGGGCCTCCAGGGCCTCGACGAGCGAGTCGACCTTGTCCTCCTCGACATCGAGGACGATCATCTTCTGCTCGACGGTGGTGCGCACCCGGCCCGAGCCGTGGGCCTCGGCGAGGTCGGCGATCTTCGTGAGCGTCGCGCCGTCGACGCGTCCCACACGCGGGGCGAAACCGACGTAGAAGCGGCCGTCCTTCTGCCGGTGCACACCGATGTGGTCGCGCCACTGCTGGGACGGCTGCTCGGGGGCCGGGCCGTCGGTCAGCTTGCGCTTCAGGTACTCGTCCTCCAGGACCTGCCGGAACTTCTCCGCGCCCCAGTCGGCGACGAGGAACTTCAGGCGGGCGCGGTTGCGCAGCCGGCGGTAGCCGTAGTCGCGGAAGATCGAGATGACGCCCTCGTAGACGTCCGGAACGTCGTCGATCGACACCCAGGTGCCGAGCCGCACGCCCAGCTTGGGATTGGTGGACAGGCCGCCGCCGACCCACACGTCGAAGCCCGGGCCGTGCTCGGGGTGCTCGACGCCGACGAACGCGACGTCGTTGATCTCGTGGACCACGTCCAGCAGCGGCGAACCCGAGATGGCCGTCTTGAACTTCCGGGGGAGGTTCGAGTACGCCGGGTTGTTCAGGACGCGGCGCTTCATCTCCTCCAGGGCCGGGGTCGCGTCGATGATCTCGTCCTCGGCGATGCCTGCCACCGGCGAGCCGATCATCACACGCGGGGTGTCACCGCAGGCGGTGACCGTCGACAGGCCCACGCCCTCCAGCCGGTTCCAGATCTCGGGCACGTCCTCGATCCGGATCCAGTGGTACTGGACGTTCTGCCGGTCCGTGATGTCGGCGGTGCCGCGCGCGAACTCCTGCGAGACCTCGCCGATGACCCGCAGCTGCCGCGTGGTCAGGGCCCCGCCGTCGATCCGGACACGCAGCATGAAGTACTCGTCGTCCAGCTCCTCCGGCTCCAGGACGGCCGTCTTGCCGCCGTCGATGCCGGGCTTGCGCTGGGTGTACAGACCCCACCAGCGCATGCGGCCGCGCAGGTCGTTGGGGTCGATGGAGTCGAAGCCCCGCTTGGAGTAGATCGTCTCAATGCGTGTCCGCACATTGAGACCGTCGTCGTCCTTCTTGAACTGCTCGTTGCCGTTCAGCGGGGTGTGGTGCCCCACGGCCCACTGACCCTCACCGCGGTGACGGCTCACCTTGCGGCGGGGAGTCGCGGCAGCAGGGTTCTGCGGGGTGGCGGCCATGGTTGATACGTCCTTCGGGACAGGCGAGAATGCGGCTCTGACCTGCGCATGCGTGCGCATGGGCATAGGGCGCGTCATTGCGCAGGGGTGAGGCAGGAAAGGAAGATGTCGGGCGCGGGCTGAGTACGCTCAGTGCGCCGGACAGATGGCGCTGGACATGCGGCCGAGGTCGACGTGCCGCCGACTCACCAAGGCAATTCCAGTTCCAGACATGACGGAAGCGTGTCACGGCGATCTGGACACAGTCCAGCTTCGTCCAAGATGCGGACACCCTTGTCTCGCAGAGCGAGACAAGAGTGTCGTTGGTCACATCGGGCGTCGTTGAGGTGTCCGACCAGGTCAGACGGGGAACGCTCCAGGCCACGGTCCCGGAGCGGCGACTTCCGCCTCCTCCTCGACCTTGGTGTCGAACAGCTTGAAGCCTCGCCGCTGGTAGTTGTCCATCGCGTGCTCGCCGTCCTTGCTGCAGGTGTGCAGCCAGACCCGCTTGGTCGGGGTCAGTCCCGCCCAGCGGTCGGCGAGGTCCCAGGCCCGGGCCGTGCCGTACGACAGCAGGTGCCCGCCGATGCGCCGGCCGCGGAAGGCGGGGAGCAGTCCGAAGTAGACGATCTCCACGACGGCGTCGTCCTGCGCCTCCAGCTCCACGAACCCGGCCGGCGTGCCCCGGTCGTACGCCACCCATGTCTCCACGCCGGGCCGCTGAAGGTACTCCACCCACTGCGCGTAGGACCAGCCGAGCCGGTCCGTCCAGCGGATGTCGCCGCCCACCGACGCGTACAGGAACCGGCTGAACTCGGGCGAGGGCACCTCGGAGCGGACGACCCGGACGTCCCCGTCCGGCGCGAGGGCCGGCAGCAGGTCGGTCGGCGCGGTCTGCTCCAGGGACCAGGTGGTCACGGCGATGGTGGTCATACGGGTCAGAAAATCACCTGACCCACTCGTCTGTCGATCGTCGGCCCGCTCCGTGGACAGCGCCGGTCAGCGCAGCGCCCGGTCGACCGACGCCAGCGGCAGCGCGAACAGCATCCGCCCCGACTGGGACCAGACCTCGCCGGTCTCCTCCCAGTAGGACAGGGAACCCGACCCGCCGCTCCAGCACTGCCGCGTCTCGTCCGTACCGCACTCCGCGGCCCGCGCGCCCTCGGTGTCCTGGCGCCACAGCGTCCCGTGCCCGCCCTCGGTGCCCGCCGCCCGGTCCAGGTACCAGCCCGACCGGTACGCCAGCACGCCCCGCACCTCGGCCGTCTTCGTCTCGTACGCCTCCACCGGGGCCGCCCTCCCCGAGGAGTCGGTGGCGAGCAGACCGGACCGGGCCGGGTCCCGGCTCAGCGCGTAACGCCACAACCGGGTGCGCCGGTCGTCGTCCGCCGGTGCCCACGCGCTCGCGACCAGACTGTCGGGGGAGGTGCTGCGGTCCAGGGAGACGGTCGCCGGACGGGCGCCGCCCTCCCCGCCGGGCAGGGCGTACGCGCCGACGGCCGGCAGCACGAACCGGTAGCCGTGCGCCGCCCAGCCGCCCCGCACCCGGCCGACCGCGTCGGATTCGACGGTGGCGCGCTGGATGCGGTCCAGGTCGTACACGTACAGCGCGTCCCGGTCGCCCTCGCGGGTCGTCACCAGCAGCTTGTCCTGGTACCAGGCCATGCCCGACAACGGGGAGACCAGCCCCCGGTAGTCCCGCCCGCCGTCCACCGGGACGGCCAGCAGCGCCCAGGTGTAGCGCGGCGCGCGGGGGTCGTTCGCGTCGACGAAAGCGACCTTGGCCAGGCCCTGCCCGGGGGCCGGGCCGTCCAGGGAGCCGCCCTCGGCGCCCCGGGTCCAGCCGGAGAGGATCACGCGGTTGCCACCCCAGCGGCCGTCGTCGTCCGCGTCGCCCGACGTCGTGACCGCGCCGGCGCGCCAGCCCCGGGTGTCGGAGCCGCTGAAGCAGTACGCGCGCGTGGCCGCCGGTTCCACCGGCAGGCTGTGCCGGTCGGCGGCCGGGCAGCCGGCCGCGTCCCGCAGCGGGAGGTCGGCGCCCTCCAGCACCGCGCTCACGCCGACCGGCCGGCCCATCTTCGAAGCGAGCCGGTCCAGCCACCGCCCGGGCACCCGGTGCTCGGCCAGCGCCGGCTGCCCGGCCCCGTCGGACGCGGCGACCTGCTTGAGAGCCCCGGGGGCGTCGGCGACGGTGGCCTGCGAGGCGCTGATCAGGGTGGCTGCGGCGGTGAGCGCGAGGGCCGTCCCGGCGAGGGTCGCGCGCAGCGCCCTGCCCCGTCTGCGCCGCCGGTGTCTGCCGCGATGCTTCATAACGTCCTCCCGGTACGGACCAACTGCGCCTGTTGATCCGCACGTTGACGGAGGAGCAGGTGGGGTGGTCCGTAGAGGGATGCTACGGCAGGTGAGGGGTGCCGCGGACGAAGACCCCGCAAATATGCGAAAGATGCACCCCTGAGGGCGTCGATGCGGCTTGTGCGGCAGGCGCGGTGAACTTCAGGGCGGCTTGTGCGGCACGCGCGGTGAACCTCAGGGCGTCGGTGCGGCTCTGCGTTGTCTGCTCACCGCCGGCGCGGTCGAGTGGGGCAGCAGGTCCCGGGGATCGTCCGGAAGCAGCACCTCGACCTCGGCCTCCTCGGCGAACCGGTACGGCCGGTGCTCCAGGAACGCCCCGAGATACCGCCGTACCCGCGACATCTCGGCCCGTATCGTCACCGTGCGGGCCGGATCCCCGAACACGTCCGCCGCCAGGCCCGAGGCGCTGCGGCCGGAGCGGTGGAGGGCGAGGAGGTACAGCAACTCCGCGTGCCGGGGACTCACTTCCCGGGTCCAGGAGCCCGCCCCGCCGTGCACCTGCACCGACCAGTGCCGCGCAGGCCGAAGGTCCAGCACGATCCGGGCCGGGCCGTGCGGCACCGGCTCGTCGGCGACCGCCCGCACCAGCCAGCCCCCGCCCAGCGGCTCCAGCGTGCACGGCCCGAGCGCCGGCAGCCGCGCCGGGCCCGCCGACAGCGACTTCGGCAGGGCCACGCGCCGCACGTACGGCATCCCGCTGACCGCCGCCGTCCAGCCGTCCGGGTCGACGACCAGGGCACGGCCGCCCAGCCGGGCCAGCACCGGCGCCGCCACCGCCCGCAGCCGCTCCAGCGACTCCACGTGCATCTCCCGCAGCCGGGCCTCGGCCAGTTTGGCCACCGAACCGACCCAGGCGAGCGTGGCCGGGTGCATCGTCTCCAGTGGCCCGCTCACGTCCACCACACCGAGCAGCCGGCCGTCCCGCGGATCCGTCAGGGGAGCGCCCGCACAGGTCCAGCCGGCCTGGGAGCGCACGAAGTGCTCCGAGGCGAAGACCTGCACCGGCCGGCGCACCACGGCCGGGGTGCCCACGCCGTTCGTGCCGACGACGTCCTCACGCCAGTCAGCGCCCAGTTCGAAGCCGAGCCCGTCCGCCTTGCGCAGCACCGGCGGGCTGCCCTCGCGCCACAGCACCCGGCCGTCCTCGTCGGCCACCACCATGATGTGGTGGGCGACGTCCGCCGCCGCCAGCAGACCCTCCCGCAGCACCGGCAGCACATGGCGCAATACCGACGTCTCGCGCCGCCGCTGCACCTCCTCACGGGAGAGCGGGTCCATCCGCACGTCGTGGTCCGGGTCGATGCCGCCGCGCAGCATCCGCTCCCAGGACCGCTCGATCACCGGACGCGGTGACACCGGGGCGGGCTGCCCGGACAGCCGCGCGGCGCGGACCTCGCTGAGGACCCGGGCCGCCCGGGTGCTGTCGACGGCGGCCAAGTGCGTGACGTCCATGCGCGTGCGCCCCCCCGGAGTCGCTTTTGACTGTCCGTCTCATAGTGCCGCCTGCGCCGTGAGGGCGTGCACAGTCCGCACACAGTCAGCAGCAACTTGCAACCCCCTGCAACCCTGGTGGACGGCCCGGCCGTGTCCGAAACTTGATCCGCGCCGTCCCGAGCGGCGTTCAGCGGCTCGAACGGGCCAGTACGGCGGGGGTGGTGCCGTGTCGGCGCAGCACCACCCCCGCTCCTCGCCCACACCGACCCCGCGCGTGCGCGCAGCGGCCTCCCGGGTCAGGACACCGGCCGGGCACGCTCCACCACGGAGGCCAGATCCAGCGTGTGCGGCAGCGTGCCGAACGCCGCGCCCCCGTCGCCGCCGAGCCGCCCCGCGCAGAACGCGTCGGCGACCTGCGGCGGCGCGAAACGCACCAGCAGCGACCCCTGGAGCACCAGCGCGAGCCGCTCCGCCAGCCGCCGCGCCCGCCCCTCCACGCCCTCCAGGTCGGCGAGTTCGGTCAGCAGGCTCTTGATGGCCCCGTCCAGCCGGTGATCGGCGCCGCGCGCCTGCCCGACCTCCCGCAGATAGGCGTCCAGCGCCCCCGGCTCCCGCTGCAGCGCCCGCAGCACGTCCAGCGCCTGGACGTTGCCCGCGCCCTCCCAGATCGAGTTGAGCGGCGACTCCCGCACCAGCCGTGGCATCTGGGACTCCTCGACGTACCCGTTGCCGCCCAGGCACTCCGCCGCCTCCACGGCGACGGGCGGGCACCGCTTGGTCACCCAGTACTTGGCGGCCGGCACCGCGATCCGCAGCAGCGCCCGCTCCTGCTCACCGCCGTCGTCGTAGGCCGCCGCCAGCCGCAGCGCCAGCGTCGTCGCCGCCTCCGACTCCAGCGCCAGATCGGCCAGCACGTTGCGCATCAGCGGCTTGTCGGCGAGCTTCCCGCCGAACGCCTCCCGGTACGTGCAGTGGTGCACCGCCTGCGCCACGGCCTGTCGCATCAGCCCCGCCGAGCCGAGCACGCAGTCGAGCCGGGTCGCCGCCACCATCTCGATGATGGTGCGCACCCCCCGCCCCTCCTCGCCGACCCGGCGCCCCCACGTCCCGTCGAACTCGACCTCGGCGGAGGCGTTCGACCGGTTGCCCAGCTTGTCCTTGAGACGCTGGATCCGGAACACGTTGCGCGTGCCGTCCCGCAGCACCCGCGGCACCAGGAAACAGGTGAGCCCGCCCGGCGCCTGCGCCAGCACCAGGAAGCCGTCGGACATGGGCGCCGAGCAGAACCACTTGTGGCCGGTCAGCTCGTACGTCCCGTCCTCGGCGAGGGGCCGTGCCGCCGTGGTGTTCGCCCGGACGTCGCTGCCGCCCTGCTTCTCCGTCATGCCCATCCCGAACAGCGCCCCGGCCTTGAGGCGCGCGGGCCGCAGCTCACGGTCGTAGATCATGGACGTCAGCCGGGGCTCCCACTCGGCCGCCAGGTCCGGGTCGGTGCGCAGGGCGGGCACCGCCGCGTGCGTCATCGACAGCGGGCAGCCGTTGCCCGCCTCGACCTGCGTCCACACCAGGAAGGCGGCGGCCCGCCGCAGATGCCCGGCCGGCCGGTCCCACGCGGCCGTCAGTCCCGCCGAGACGCCCTTGCCGAGCAGCCGGTGCCAGGAGGGGTGGAACTCGACCTCGTCGACGCGGTTGCCGTACCGGTCGTGCGTGAGCAGCCGCGGCGGGTTCTCGTTGGCCAGCCGCCCCCACTCCTGCACCTGGGCCGAGCCGGAGGCCCGGCCGAGTGCCGCCAGCTCGCCGAGGACGTCGTCGCGCAGTTCCGGATCGAGATGCCGGTCGACCGCGTCGGTCAGAGACCGGTCGGCGGAGAAGACGTCGTACCCGACCAGCGGCGGGACCTGGTTCGTCACGGTGTGGGTGCTGCCTGCCATGGTGCGAACGTACCCCGGGGTAGCACCTTGGCACCCGGTGAAACCGGACCGGTCGGCGAAGACCCGGCCTGTGGGTGAGTGGGCCCGGCCTCGGCGGATACCGTTAGGGGGTGCAGCCAGCAAGTGAAACCTCCGACACGCCGTCCGGGCGCCTCCACCGGGCGCGGGCCCTCTACCGGAACGTCTCCAAGCGCAGGACCGCCTGGCTGCTGGTCAAGGACACCGTCAACTCCTGCGTCGAGTACCGCATCCTGGGGCTGGCGGCCGAGGCCGCGTTCTTCACTCTGCTGTCGGTGCCGCCACTGCTGCTCAGCATGATCGGACTGCTCGGCTACGTCGACGCCTGGACCGGCGCCGACACCATCCAGAGCCTCCAGACCAACCTCCTGGAGGCCTCCCGCACGGTCCTGTCCGACCAGGGCGTCCGCGAGATCGCCCAGCCGATCCTGCACGACGTGACGAAGGGCGGCCGGCCCGACGTCATCTCCATCGGCTTCCTGTTCGCCCTGTGGTCGGGCTCCCGCGCGGTGAACGTCTTCATCGACACCATCACCGTGATGTACGGCCTCGACGGCGTCCGGGGCATCGTCAAGACCCGTCTGATGGCCTTCCTGCTGTTCATCGTGGCCCTGCTGATCGGCTCGGTCGCGCTGCCGCTGATGGTGGCCGGGCCGGACGCCGTGGTGCGGATCGTGCCGTGGTCGACGACGCTCGTCCAGATCCTCTACTGGCCCACGGTGATCCTCCTGTCGATCGCCTTCCTGACGACGCTGTACCACGTGTCCGTCCCGGTCCGCTCCCCGTGGATCGAGGACGTCCCCGGCGCTCTGGTCGCCCTCGGCATGTGGGTGCTCGGCAGCTTCCTGCTGCGGATCTACCTGACCAGCACGGTCGAGGGCCCCACGATCTACGGTTCCCTCGCCGCGCCCGTCGCCGTGCTGCTGTGGATCGGTGTGTCCGCGTTCGCCGTGCTCGTCGGGGCCGCGGTCAACGCCGCCATCGACCGGGTCTGGCCGGCCGCCGCGACGGCCGCGGCCCGCGAGGCCAACGAGCGGCTGCGGCAGGCCCAGGTGGCCGAGTACGTCGCCCGCGCCACCGCCACCGGCGAGTCCGACCCCGACATGCCCTCGGAGTTCCCCGAGCGCTGGTCCCGCTTCTTGCCCCCCGAGGACCTCTCTGCCCGGCTGCGCACCCATGTGAAGAGCACCCACGTGAAGCACAGCCACGTGAAGAGCACGCAGGTCAACGGGGAGGGGCAGCCGCCCGAGGAGAAGTGACCGCACGCGGCTCTCAGGCCGTCCAGGTCCCGGCCGCGGCCTCCTCGCGCACGAAGTCGCCGAAGTCCCTGGGCGCCCGGCCCAGCACCTCCCGCACCCCGTCACAGACGTACGCGTTGCGGCCGTCGAGCAGGGTGTCGAAGATCTCCGTCAAACCCGCCACCTCGTCCGGCGGCACACCGAAGCCCGCCAGTGCCTCTCCGTAGTCACGCGTCGAGACGGCCCGGTACACCAGCGGGCGCCCCGTCGCCCCGGCGATCTCCGCGACGGCCTCCCCGAAGGTCAGCAGCCGCGCCCCGGAGAGCGTCAGGGTCCGCCCCGTGTACCGGTCGCCGGACGTCAGCGCGGCCACCACCACGTCGGCGACGTCCCGCACGTCG
Source organism: Streptomyces sp. NPDC007907 (assembly GCF_042959365.1). Classification (NCBI taxonomy): domain Bacteria; kingdom Bacillati; phylum Actinomycetota; class Actinomycetes; order Kitasatosporales; family Streptomycetaceae; genus Streptomyces; species Streptomyces sp. NPDC007907. The sequence continues at coordinate 196,003 of NZ_JBIBKR010000008.1, read as the reverse complement.
AGGAACGGCTCGGGTACCTCGCCAGCCGGGAACACCAGCTCCCCGCGCTCCCGCAGCTCCGCCACCAGCGGCCCCTCGCTGAAGTTCTGCGCGAACCACGCGGCCCGTACGACCGTCCAGTCCGCGCCCGAGGCGTGCAGCGCCTCCTCGGTGGGCAGGGCCTGGTCCTCGCCCCGCGCCGACAGCAGCACCAGCCGTCGCACCCCGAGCCCGACCGCCTCACGCCCGAGCGCGGCGACCGCCTCCGCGGCGCCCGGAGCGCCGACGTCCGAGGGGACGGCCAGATAGGCGGCGTCCGCGCCGCGCAGGGTGTCCGTCCAGGTCGAGCGGTCCCACCAGTCGAACCCCGTGGCCCGTGACGCCGCCCGCACGGTCAGCCCGGCCGCCTCGGCGGCCCTCGCCACCCGGCTCCCGGTACGCCCCGAGGCACCCGTCACCACCACCGTCGCGGCCCGCGGGACCCGAGCGGACGTCGCTGTCGTGCTTTCTGTCGCGTTCTCTGTCGTGTTCTGCGCCGTGTTCGTCATGCCGTCGAGTCAACTGCCGTGCGCCGCACGGAACCATCGCTGAACGGCTCATTCCCATACGACCGCGTCTACGCTGGCCGCATGGACGCTCTCGCAGGTCTGCTGGAAGGTCCCCGCGCGCGGGGCGCGTTCATGATCAGGGCCTGCTTCGACCCGCCCTGGGCGGTGCGGGTGGAGGACCGGGCCCCGCTCACGGTGATGCTGGTCGTCCGCGGCGCGGCCTGGATCGTGCCGGACACCGGCGAGCACACGCGGCTGCGGGCCGGGGACCTCGCCATCGCCCGCGGCCCGGACCCCTACACCTGCGGCGACGCCCCCGGCACGGCACCGCAGGCGGTCATCCTGCCGAACCAGGAGTGCCGCTACCCCGACGGACGGCCCCTCAACGGCTCCATGGACCTGGGCGTCCGGACCTGGGGCGACCGGCTCGACGGGCAGACCGTGATGCTGATCGGCACCTACCCGGTGCAGGGCGAGGTCGGCGGGCGGCTGCTGGACGCCCTGCCCCCGCTGCTCAGCCTCCCGTCCGACGTGTGGCACTGCCCCTTCACGCCGTACGTCACCGAGGAGATCGTCCGGGACGAACCAGGGCAGGAGATCGTCCTGGACCGGCTGCTGGACCTGCTGGTCATCGCCGCGCTGCGGGCCTGGTTCGCTCGCCCCGAGGCGGAGGCACCGGCCTGGTACCGGGCCCTGGCCGACCCGGTCGTCGGTGGTGTCCTGCGGCTCCTCCAGGACGACCCGGCCCACCCCTGGACCGTCGCCGCGCTCGCCGCGAAGGCCGGGGTGTCCCGCGCCGCCCTCGCCCGCCGCTTCACCGCCCTGGTGGGCGAACCCCCGATGTCCTACCTCACCGGCTGGCGCCTCGCCCTCGCCGCCGACCGCCTGCGCGACTCCGCCGACACCCTCGACGCGGTTGCCCGCACGGTGGGCTACGGCAGCGCGTTCGCCTTGTCGACGGCGTTCAAGCGGGTGTACGGGGTGAGTCCGGTGGAGTACCGGGGGAGGGTGGCGTAGCGGCACCGGACTCCGGGCGGGCCGCAGCGGCGCGAGTACCGGACGGGCGGCACGGCGCGGCGCCGGCCCCGTGCCCGGTTCACACGACCTGGCCCCCTGCGCCTGGCCCTGCGCCCGGTCTGTGGGCCCGGCCCACGCGCCCGTCCCCGAACTCCGTGGCGCGGGGCCGGGAGCCCCGCGCCCGGCCCCCGCGCCCGGCCCTGCGCCCGGCCCTGCGCCCGGCCCTGCGCCCGGCCCTGCGCCCGGCCCTGCGCCCGGCCCTGCGCCCGCCCCTGCGCCCGGCCCTGCGCCCGCCCCTGCGCCCGGCCCCGCGCCCGGCCCCGCGCCCGGCCCCGCGCCCGGCCCCGCGCCCGGCCCCGCGCCCGGCCCCGCGCCCGGGCCGCAGCTCCGGCGTAGCCTGGCCCTCGTGTACGTGGAGCGGGCGTCGCGGCTGCCCGGGGCTGTGGCGTGGACCAACACCCCGTCCGGGGACGGGGTGGTCCGGGTGCTGCCCGACGGATGCATGGATCTGCTCTGGCACGACGGACGCCTGATGGTCGCCGGGCCCGACACCCGCGCCCACCTCCCGGACGGCGGGACGGGCCCCTGGGCCGGAGTCCGCTTCCCCCCGGGCACCGCCCCGGCGCTCCTCGGCGTACCGGCGCACGAGCTGCGTGACCGGCGCGTCGAGCTCGCCGACCTGTGGCCGGCCGCGCGGGTGCGGCGTCTGGCCGGCGCCGTGAACGCCGCCGCCGACCCGGCCGGCGGTCTGGAAGAGCTGGCGCTGCGGCGGGCGGGCGATGCCGACCCCCCGGACCCGCTGCTCCGGCAGGTCGTCACCGCCCTCGACGCGGGCCGCCCCGTGGCCGCGATCGCCGACGAACTCGGCTTCGGGTCACGGCAGTTGCACCGGCGCTCCCTGTCCGCGTTCGGCTACGGCCCGAAGACCCTGGCCCGCATCCTGCGGCTGCACCGGGCCCTGGCACTGGCTCGGGCCGGTGTGCCGTTCGCGGAGACGGCCGCCCGGGCCGGTTACGCCGACCAGGCCCATCTGGCCCGTGACGTGAGGGAGTTGTCGGGGCTTCCACTGGGGCGGCTACTCGCCGGCTAGCGGGGCGAACAGGTCCACCCCGTTGCCGTCCGGGTCGTGCACGACGGCGTACCGCTGCCCCCAGAAGGCGTCCCACGGCTTGAGTTCACCGTGGTACCCGGAGCCGACCAGCCGGTCGTACAACGCGTCCACCTCCTCCGGTCCGTCGCAGCGCAGGGCCAGCGAGGCCCGGCCCCCGTCCGCGGGCGGCCGCCACCCGGGCAGGAAGGAACGGACCGTCTCCTCGGTGTCGAACATCAGCCGCAGCCCGCCGGGCAGTGCGGCCTCGGTGTGCGGCTGCTCCTCGGCGCCGTGCGGGAAGACGAGCCCGAGCCGGCGGTAGAACGCGACGGAGGCGGCCATGTCGGAGACGACCAGGCCGATGGCATCGAATCGTGCAGTCATGGAGCCACCGTAGGGAGGACCACGAGGCCCGGTCTTGAAGAAAACGGACGCCGCACGCCCAGGACCCGATGGCCGGACGCCGGGCACCCGGCCGCCGTCACCGCCGGCCTCGCCCCGGGTGCTCGTCAAGGGAGCCGGCCCCGTGACCCGTGGCGGGCCCCGGTGACCCGGCCCCGGGCCGGGACGCCCGGAGCCCCGGGCGTGGACCGTCCCAGGACGGTCCGGGGACGCCGGAAAGGCTCGCCGCGGGCGCCTTGGGCCCCGAGGCTGTGCCGTGCCAGACGAGACGAGCCGCCCCAGGGGAAACCCGCCGGGGGACGGCGGTTCGGAAAGGACAACCGCATGAGCAAGCGCAATCGGGCCGTGGCGCTGATGACGGCCGTGATGCTGGGCGCCGGGGGGACCGGCATCGCCCTGGCACCGGCGGCGAACGCCGCGCCCGCCTACTTCGGTATCGACGGCAAGGGCGCCGTCGCCAACGACTGGGAGGACGAGGAGAACCTCGGCGTCGAGGCCTACGCCAGGGGCAACGCCGTCGCCCTGTGGGAGACCGTGCTGTGGGCGGACGGCGCCCAGTGGGAGGACGACGAGGGCGAGTGGCAGCCCTTCCGGAAGAGCCAGATCGACGGCTCCTTCGGACCGGAGACCGAGTCGGCCACCCAGTGGTGGCAGAGCCGGCACAACCTGCCCGAGACCGACGGCGTCGTCAACAGCGAGAGCTGGGACTTCGCCCAGACCCTGCTGCAGAGCCAGCCGGGCAACATCGTCCAGTACAAGGGCCTCGTGCGAAACGTCAACTTCAAGCGTGTGAGCGGCAAGTACCAGGTGAAGCTGCGGAACGTCGGGTCGTGGAAGTACGCCTACTACCGCACGCTCGGCTGAGCGACACCACCGCCGGGGAGCGGCCGGCCGTGACGGTCACCCGCTCCCCACCGGCAGCACCCACAACAGGCCGGCCAGCAGTACGGCGATGACGGCGAACGACACCAGGGCCGCCGCCCGCCAGCGCCGGTAGTCGGCACCGGCCGGCGGCGCGTGCGCCGCCGGCTCCGCCGGCCCGGCCGCCGCCCCGTGCGGCCATGTCAGGTCGGCCAGGTCCCACAGCGCCAGCAGCCGCGCCTGCTCCGTCCCCGCCATCCGGCACAGCGCCTGTACCGCACCGCGCGGTGGCTGTTTGGCCCCGCTGAGGTACCGCTGCCACGACGACTTGCTGTACGCGGTCCGCCGGGCCAGCTCCGCGAGGCTCCAACCGGTGCGGTCCTTCAGGGTCCGCAACTGCTCCACCAGGTCTCGTGCCTCCTTCGGCAGTGCGTCCGGAAGCGGCCGCCAGCGCGTCATGGTCGTCCCCCCACTGCTCGCCGAGCGCCCCGCCCCCGGACACCGGCCCCTCCCCACCGCATCGTTCGACGTCGGGCCGTCCCGGCTAGTTCCCCCCAATGGCGGGCGCGCGACGCGCACAAGGGGAGTGCGGCAAACTCCCGCACGACCCGACCGGTGGTCCGCGCGCCCCGGGGACATGGGGGAGACGTCTCGGCGTGCTCCGGGCCCTGAGAGGGCGTCCTCAGGGCGAGGGCGTGCCCCTCAGGCCGATCCGTCGGCCCCGGCCGGTCGCACCGCGACCGCGTCGACCTCGAACAGCATCCCCGGCAGCGCCAGCGAGGCGACCCCGCTCAGCGTCTGCGCCGGGAGCCGCTCCCCGAAGCGGGCGTGCAGGGCCCTGCCCAGAATCTCCAGCTTGCCCAGGTCGTGGTTCACGATGAACGTGCCGAGCCGTACGACGTGTTCATAGCCGAGACCGACCCCCTCCAGTGCCGCACGCAGCCGGTCGAAGGCCAGGTCCACCTGCGCGGCGAAGTCGCCCGCCACCGGCGCACCGCCGGCGTCCGAGGCGTACTGGCCACCGATGAAGACGGTCTCACCGGGGGCCGATACGGCGTGGCTGTAGCCGAAGGGCGTGGGGTCGTGGAGTGTGTCCGGGTTGGTGATCGTGCGCGAGTCGCGCGTCATGGCCGGCGGTCCTTTCGCGGAGTCGGCCCGCCCCCACACCGGCGGCGGTCATGGCACTCCGTCAACTCCCGTACGTATGAGCGCATTCCTCACCGCACCGACACAACTCCCGGTGCTAGAAGGCACCTTGGATGTCCGCCCCGCACCTTCTACGCGCGCGGCGCCGCCGTGCTCGCCCGTTCCACCAGCCGGGTCGACAGCTCCGTCCGTGTGCTCTCCGGGCGATGGCCGTCCATCAGGCGCAGCAGCGACCGCAGGGCCGTCGCGGCCATCTCGGACAGCGGCTGGCGCACGGTGGTCAGGCCGGGGGAGGCCCAGCGCGCCTCGGGCAGGTCGTCGAAGCCGACCACACTGATGTCGTCCGGCACCCTCAACCCCCTTTCGGCCAGGGCCTCGTAGACACCGAGCGCCATCCGGTCCGAGCAGACGAAGACAGCGGTCGGCGGCTCGGACAGGTCGAGGAGCTCCCGCATGCGGCGGTGGGCCACGCTCTCGTCGAAACCGGCGTACCGCACGTACTCGGGGCGGTGCCGGACCCCGGCCGACGCGAGGGCCGAGCGGTACCCGGCGACCCGCGCGCTGCTGCACAGCGTCCGCCGGGGGCCCGCGATGACGGCGATCCGCTCGTGACCGAGGGACAGCAGGTGTTCCGTGGCCGTCAGGCCGCCCCGCCAGTTCGCCGCCCCCACCGAGACCACGCCCGCCGGCGGTTCCTGCACCGGATCGATCATCACGAAGGGGATGCGGTGCTGTTCCAGCCACGCGTACTGCGAGTCGCTGAGCTCGGCCAGGTTGAACAGGACCCCGCAGGAGCCCCGGGCGACGAGTTTGTCGAGCCAGCCGCGCTCGGGGCGGCCTACGCGGGAGCGGACCAGCGCCGCCGACACCACGACCTCCAGGCCCGCGTCGTGCGCCGCCTCCTCCACGCCGTGCAGGACGGCACCGGACCAGGAGCTCTCCAGCGAGTGCACGACCAGATCGACCAGCCGGGGGGCCTTCGCCGCGTCGAAGCGGGGTCTGCGCACGTACCCGAGCCGGTCGAGCGCCTCGGTCACGCGGCGGCGGGTCTCGGGTGCCACGTCCTCGCGGCCGTTGACCACCTTCGAAGCGGTCGGCACCGACACCCCCGCCTCGCGCGCCACGACCGCCAGCGTCGGACCGGCCGCCACGTTCGCACTCGCCGTACGGACCATCGGGAACCCACCTCTCCGGCCCGTCCCAGGGCCGTGGAAAGTTTCGACCAACGCTGCACACGGCGGTCACGGTGCCCGGCCGGGCGGAAAGCGCTTCCTACTCTAGGTGGGGGCGCAGGGCGGCGGGAAGGAAAAGTGAATTCACCGTCGCCCGCCGGTCACACCTTTCGAAACCGCGAACAGCGCCCTCGACCGGATGCGCGGGCCGGTCGAAACCCGGAGAAGCCCGCCGTGAACGCCGTGCACGCGGCGTCGAGGCTCGGCTGCGGCAGCTGCGGCACGCCGACCGACGCCGAGTAACCCGAACGGACCTCACACCCGCCCCCGCACCGGAATAGCGGGCCAGAATGAGTTGCTCTGATCTTCACGGTGCACGAGCGCGGTGAGGAGGCTGGTGGACGTATGACGGCAGACCAGACGGGACCGCGGGCGGACCCCGTGGTGCGCACGCCCTACGGCGCCCTGCGGGGCCGGTACGAACGAGGCGTCGCGGTCTTCCGCGGCATCCCGTACGCCGCCCCTCCCTTCGGCCCCCGGCGCTTCCGGCCCCCCGTACCCCTGCCTCCCTGGGACGGTGTCCGTGACGCCGGTGAATTCGGCCCCACCTCGCCGAAACCGCCGTACTCGGACGCCTTCGCCCACTACCTGTCCGACCCCGTCGTGCCCGGCGACGACTGCCTCAACCTCAACGTGTGGACCCCGCAGCCCGACCCGCAGGCCCGCCTGCCCGTCCTCGTCTGGCTGCACGGCGGTGCCCTGACCAGGGGTTCCTCGGCCGTACCCGTGTACGACGGGCATGCCTTCGCCCGCGACGGCGTGGTCTGTGTCTCCCTCAACTACCGCCTGGGTGTCGAGGGCTACGGCCTGTTCCCGGACACACCCCCGAACCCGGGCCTGCGCGACCAGATAGCCGCCCTGACCTGGGTGCACGAGGCCATCGAGGCCTTCGGCGGCGACCCCAGCCGCATCACTCTCTTCGGTCAGTCGGCCGGGGCCATCAGCATCGGCGCCCTCATCGCCGCCCCGCAGACCCAGGGGCTGGTCCGGCGGGCCGTCCTGCAGAGCGGGCCGCCCGAGGCGTCCGAGCGGGCCAAGGTGCGGCGGATGGTCCGCCGCATGGCGTCCCGGCTGAAGATCCCCGCCACCGCCGAGGCCTTCGCCGCCGTCGACCGCGATCTGCTGCTGCGCACCCAGGCCGAGGTGGGCAAGCTGAGCAGCCCGGTGGTCGGCGGTCCCGCCTTCGGCCTCGTCATCGACGGCGACGTCGTCCCGCGCGACCCCCTGGAGGCCCTCACCGACGGCGGCGCGGCCCCCGGCGTCGAACTGCTGCTGGGCTGGACCCGCGACGAGTACCGGCTGTGGCTGGTGCCGGGCGGACTCCTGGAACGCGTCGACCGCCTCGGCGCCGTCGCCCTCGCCGGAGCCATGGCCCGCTGCCACTGCGGCAGCGAGGTCCCGCGCGGCTACCGCACCCTGCACCCCGAGGCAGGTACGGCGGAGACCGTCGGCCAGCTCGTCACCGACCACCTGCTCCGCATCCCCCTGCACCACCTGGCCGACGCCCGTACGGACCCCTCGTACGTCTACGAGTTCGCCTGGCCCTCCAACCTGCCCGGCCTCGGCGCCTGCCACGCCCTGGAGCTCGGCTTCGTCTTCGACACCGGAGACGTCCCCGAGTCCCGGAAACTCGCCGGGGAGGGCGCCCCGCAGGAACTGGCCGACGCGATGCACGGGGCATGGGTCCGCTTCGCCGCCGACGGCGACCCCGGCTGGCAGCGCTGGGACGAGACCCACCCGGTGCGCGTCTTCGGCGACCGGGCGCCGGAAGCCGAGGACAAGGTGGCCTACACGGCGTACGGACCCCGGGACCGTGAACTGGCCCTCTGGAAGACCGACTCCGCCGCACCCCCGGACACCGCACCCGCACCGGTCCCCGCGGAGGGATCACCCACGCGCAGCGCGGAACTCCGGTCCGCCGTACGCCGACTCCGCCGCTCCGGCGCGCTGCGCCACCACTGAGAACCGTCCGCGCCCTCCGGTCACGGGCTCAGGGCGTCGTCATGGAGGGTTCCACCGGCTCCCGGCCGGGCACCGTGACTGCCCGGTCCACCGTGTACGTCTGGCCGCCGCGCCCGATATTGGCCTGGGCGTGTTCGTCCGGGGTGCCGGGGCTGAGCTCCAGGGCCGTGTGGACCGCCGGGCTGTCCGGTTCCTCGTGGGGGACGGGGCCGGCTCCCGCGTCTGCCGCGTGATCCGAGGGGCGGGCCCTACGCCGCCCCCAGCGCCTCCGTGATGCCCGCGATGCCGTCCGGGCCCACCCGGCAGCAACCCCCGATCAACCGGGCTCCCGCCTGCTGCCAGCCCTTCACCTGGTCGGTGGTGAAAGTCGAACGGCCGGTCCAGGCGCGCGCCTCGGCGTCCCAGGTCTCGCCGCTGTTGGGATAGACGACGACCGGCTTGCCGGTGACCCGCGCCGCCGTCGCGGCCGCGGCGTCCACGTCCTGCGGCGCGCAGCAGTTCACACCGACCGCGATCACCTCGTCCGCCTCGGCGGCCAGTGCGAAGGCCTCCTCCAGCGGCTGTCCGGCACGAGTACGGCCCCCGGCGACGGAGTACGTCAGCCACGCCGGCACTCCGAGCCCGCGCACCGCCCGCAGCAGGGCCATGGCCTCGTCGGCGTCCGGGACCGTCTCCAGTGCGAGGACGTCCGGACGGGCCGCGGCCAGCACCTCCAGGCGCGGCCGGTGGAAACGCTCCAGCTCGTCGACGCTCAGTCCGTAGCGCCCCCGGTACTCCGAGCCGTCCGCGAGCATCGCTCCGTAGGGACCGGCCGAGGCGGCCACCCACAGGGGCCGCGGGGCATGGGCCCGACGGGCCGCCTCCCGAGCCAGATCCACGCTCAGCGCCATGAGTTCGGCAGCCCGGTCATGGTCGATCCCGCGCCCCGCGAACCCCTCGAACGTGGCCTGGTAACTGGACGTGATCGCCACGTCCGCCCCGGCCCGGAAGTAGGCGAGGTGTGCCTCGGTCACAGCCTCCGGCTGTTCGGCGAGCAGCCGCGCCGACCACAGCTCGTCGCTCAGGGCGTGCCCGGCCGACTCGAGCTGGTTGGACATGCCGCCGTCGAGGACGACCGTCCCGGCGGCGAGCGCTTCGGCGAGAGGGAGGGTGCTGGTCATGCCGACGACGGTAGTCGACGTTCCGCTTCCCGCCCCAGCCGCAACTACACGGCGGGACCGGACACCACGTTCCGCGTCCTCGTCCTGATCACCACCTTCACCGGCTGCGTGCCCTACCTGCTGTCGGCGGCGGCCCAGCTGTACTGGCCGGCCCGCGGCACCCGCAACCGGGTCCGCCCCGCCGGGCTGGCCCGTGACCTGAGCGTCGCCGTGCTCTCCTTCGGCGTCTCGTTCCGGCTGATCGCCGGCGCCGGGTATGCGGCCGTGTACCGGGGCGTGCTGTTCCTCTTCGCGGGGATCCCGGTGTACGTGTGGCTGCGGGGACGCAAGGACAGGGCCGGGGCGGAGGCATAGCATCGGGGGATGCCCGAGGTCGCCGCAGCGCATGCCGAAGTACGTGAGGTCCTGGGAGTTCCCACGGACCGGGCGGTGTTCGAGCCGCTCACCCACAACCCGGCGAACGGCGTCACGGCCGGCGTGTGGCGGGTTACCGGCGGCGACCGGTCGGCCGTCCTGAAGGTGCTGACGCGGACGCAGGAGACCGGCGTCGCCTGGTCGGCGTCCAACGACCCGCGTCACTGGAACTTCTGGCGCCGTGAGGCCTACGTCTACCGGACCGGGCTCGCCGGGGTGTGGCAGCGGCACGGCATCCGCGCCCCCCGGCTGCTGGAGTGCGTCGAACGCCCGGACGGTGACGTGGCGTTGTGGCTGGAGGACGTGCCGGGCCAGCCGGCCACCGCCTGGCCCCTCACCGGCCACGTCGACCACGCCCACCGCCTGGGCGCCGCCCAGGGCGCGGTCGGCCCGGGGGAGGACGCCCCCTGGCTGTCCCAGTCCTTCCTGCGGGACCGCACCTCGGGGAAGACGACCGGTGAGGAGCTGCTCGACGACGACGCGGCATGGCGACACCCGCTGATCCGGCGGCACTTCCCACCCGGCCTGCGCGAGGACATGCTCCGCCTCCACCTGGACCGCGAGTGGTTCCTCACGGTCATGGAGGCACTGCCCCGGGCCCTGTGCCACCTCGACCAGTGGCCCGCGAACGTCGTCTCCGGCGGTCCCGGCACCAGCGTCCTGCTCGACTGGGCTTTCGCCGGCGACGGCGCCCTCGGTGAGGATCTCGGCGCCTACCTCCCGGAGTGCGTCCTCGACCTGTTCGTCCCGGCCGCCGACCTGCCGGGCCTGGCCAAGGCGGCCTACGACGCCTACGTGCACGGGCTGCGCGGAAGCGGCTGGCGGGGCGACGAACGCCTCGTCCGGCTGGGGGTGTGCGCGTCCGCGGTGAAGTACGACCGGCTCACCGCGCTGATGCTGGCGCGGGCGGACGAGGAGCCGGTGGCCTACGGCGGTGAGGGCACGGTCCCGGCCGAACTCCGTTACCGGGAAGGGGGCCTGGCGCTGGCGTTCCTGGCCGAGTGGGCGGCCGAGGCGCGGATGCTGGCTCCCCTGCTCGGCTTTTCCGAAGCCCCCAGTGGCCGTTGAACCGCGGAACGGAACGAGAGGTCATGGCCCGGGTCGTCGAGCTGTCGTACTACCCCGTCAAGGGTTGCGCCGGTACGCCGGTACGCGAGGCGCTGCTGACGCCGGCCGGCCTGGCGCACGACCGCAGCTTCATGGTGGTCAGCGAGGAGGGCGTGTACCGGACGCAGCGCAGGGATCCGCTGCTGGCCGTCATCCGCCCCCGCGTCACGCCCGACGGTGACCACCTCACGCTCACCGCGCCCGGGACGGAGTCCCTCCACCTCCGGGTGGACACCTCCGGCACCCGGCGGAAGGTGGACCTGTTCGGAACCGCCTACCAGGGCATCGACCAGGGGGACGACGCAGCGGACTGGCTCTCGGACCTGCTCGGGGCCCCGAGCAGGCTGGTACGGGTCCCGCCGGAACACGACCGGGTGACCGACGGCCTGACCCCCGGCACCTCCGGCTACGCCGACAGCTGTGCCCTGCACGTCATCTCCCGCTCCACCCTCGACCTCCTCGACCGGCGGATGACCGAACGCGGTGCGGGCCCCCTGCCGCACGACCGCTTCCGCCCCAACCTCGTCGTCGACGGCTGGGACGACCCCCACACGGAGGACCGCGCACACCGCCTCCGCATCGGCGGAACGGAACTGGGCTTCGCCAAGCTCGCCCTTCGCTGCGCGGTCACCCTCGTCGACCAGCACACCGGCACCCGAGCGGGCCCGGAACCCCTCCGCACCCTCGCCACCTACCGCCGCACCCACCAGGGCGGCATCGCCTTCGGCACGAAGTACGCCGTCCTCCGACCCGGCACGGTGGCGGTGGGGGACGAGGTGGAGGTGGGGGTGTGGGGGGAGTCCGAGCTGTGAGGCCGGAGTTCAGGCCGACCGGGCGGGGTCGCCCCGGCGGACGGTCCGCACGGCGCACACCGGAGCGACGGGCTTGACCAGCTGCTCGACGGCCACCGCCGCAAGAGGGGCGGGGACCTCACCGTCCAGCAAGCCGCCGACGTAGGCGACGGCCTGGGCGGGAGACAGCGCCGGCACCGTCTCGCGCAAGGTGCGCACCGCACGCATCCGGCCGTCTGCGGCGGCAGTTTCGCGGATCTCGTCGTGCAGATCGTCCACGGCGGTCCTCACGGGCAGCCGACGGATGCGTGCGCGGTAGTCACGCTCCCACTGCCCGCCCAGCACGGATACACCGATCTGATGCAGCCCGCCGTCGACACGGTCGACCAGATAGGGGCCGTTGCCGCCGAGCGCGGCGACAGGGCTCCGGGTGCGGAGGCATGCCTCGGACGTCCAGGACACGATCCACACCAATTCGTGCTTTTGGACGGTTGCCACGACCATGCGGCTGAAAACCGTGCCGGCAGCCGACCTGACGGGGTAGGAGCGGTCCAGCTCGGCCTGGACGATGCGAACCGCCTCTTCTCGCTCGATCACACGTGCAGCATCCCCGAAGACACAGCAGCGGGCGAGTCACTTGCGTGCACCCCGCCCGCCCCCTCGCTCCCCCCGCCCGCCCCCGGTTCACCCTGGCCCCGCCCCCTCGGCGGCGCCGGTCTCGCGAGGCCGGTGATCTGGGCTGAGTCGGAAACGGTGAACTACTCGGCTCGTCAGACCCGTTGACCTCCTCGTGGCACACCCTTACCTTTTCGGCGTTCGTAATGACAGATGACGTTCGAGATATCGGACGGCGTGGTGTGTTCCCCCCACCCATGAGAGGCAGGCCGCATGAGCCGCGACCCTGTTCTGCCCGACTCCCCCCGCCGCAGACTGCTGCTGAAGGGCGCCGCAGCCGCCGGCGCCCTGGCCGCCGTCCCCGCCCTCCCCGGTGTCGCCCAGGCGGCACCCACGGCGGACACCGCTGCCGAAGCGCCCGGCAAGAGCCTGAAGCCCGCCCCCGTCGTCAACCCGCTGGTCCGCAACCGCGCCGACCCGCACATCAACCGTCACACGGACGGCTTCTACTACTTCACCGCCACCGCCCCCGAGTACGACCGCATCATCCTGCGCCGTTCCCGCACCCTGAACGGACTCGGCACGGCCGACGAGTCCGTCATCTGGCGCGCCCACGCCACCGGCCCCATGGGCGCCCACATCTGGGCGCCCGAACTGCACCGCATCGGCGGCAAGTGGTACATCTACTTCGCCTCCGCACCCGCCGAGGACGTCTGGGCGATCCGCATCTGGGTGCTGGAGAACGCCCACCCCAACCCCTTCCGCGGCACCTGGGTGGAGCGGGGCCAGATCAAGACGGCGTGGGAAACCTTCTCCCTCGATGCCACCACCTTCAGCCACCGGGGCAAGCGCTACCTCGTCTGGGCCCAGCACGAGCCCGGCCTGGACAACAACACCGGCATCTTCCTGTCCGAGATGGCGAACCCGTGGACCCTGAAGGGCCCGCAGGTGCGGCTGTCCACCCCGGAGTACGACTGGGAGTGCATCGGCTTCAAGGTCAACGAGGGCCCGTACATCCTCAAGCGCAACGGCCGCCTCTTCATGACGTACTCGGCCAGCGCCACCGACTTCCACTACTGCGTGGGCCTGCTGACCGCCGACGCCGACAGCCACCTCCTGGACCCGGTGAGCTGGACCAAGTCGCCGACCCCGGTCTTCACCAGCAACGACACGACCAAGCAGTACGGCCCCGGCCACAACTGCTTCACCGTCGCCGAGGACGGCCGCACCGACGTCCTCGTCTACCACGCCCGCCAGTACAAGGAGATCAACGGCGATCCCCTGAACGACCCCAACCGCCACACCCGTGTCCAGAAACTCGGCTGGAAGCCCGACGGCACCCCCGACTTCGGCATCCCGGTGGCCGACTCGGCAACGGCAGGGGCGTGACATGAGACGGGCCCACGCCGCCCTCCTCGCCCTGTGCCTCGCCCTGTTCGGCACCCTCGCCACCGCCGGGGCCGCCCAGGCCGCGCCCCGGACCGTCACCAACGGCACGCAGTTCACCGACACTTCGGGCAACCCCGTCCACGCGCACGGCGGCGGAGTCCTCAAGGTCGGTTCCTCTTACTACTGGTTCGGCGAGCACCGCAACGCCGACAACACCTTCCGCTACGTCGACGCCTACCGCTCGACCGACCTGAAGAACTGGGAGTTCCGCAACCACGTCCTCACCGAGGCGAGCGACCCGGAACTCGCGACCGCCAACATCGAGCGGCCGAAGGTGATGTACAACGCCGCCACCGGCATGTTCGTGATGTGGATGCACAAGGAGAACGGCACCGACTACAGCGAGGCCCGCGCCGCCGTAGCCGTCTCCGACACCGTCGACGGGAACTACACCTGGAAGGGCAGCTTCCGCCCGCTCGGCCGGCACATGTCCCGGGACATCACGGTCTTCACCGACACCGACGGCGCCGGGTACATGATCTCCGCCGCCCGCGAGAACTACGACCTCCAGATCTACCGCCTCACCGCCGACCACACCGGCGTCGCGAGCCTCCTCGCCAACCCCTGGCCCGGAGGTCAGCGCGAGGCCCCGGCCCTGTTCAAGCGCAACGGCGTGTACTTCATGCTGACCTCGGGCGCCACCGGCTGGAACCCGAACCAGCAGCAGTACGCGACGGCCACCAGCATCGCCGGACCCTGGTCGGCGATGAAGAACGTCGGTGACTCGACGGCGTACGGCTCGCAGACCGCGTTCGTCCTGCCCGTGCAGGGCACCTCGGGTACGTCGTACCTCTACCTCGGCGACCGCTGGGGCAACTCCTTCGGCGGCACCGTCGACGACTCGCGCTACGTGTGGCTGCCGCTGGCCTTCTCCGACGCGACCACCATGTCGATGTCCTGGTCGCCGGAGGTCACGGTCGACACGGCCGCCGGGACCGTCACCGGCACCGGCGCCACGTACAGCACGCTCATCGCCCGCCACTCCTCCAAGTGCGCTGACGTCACCAGCCAGTCGCTCTGGCCCGGGACCCAGATCAAGCAGTACGACTGCAACGGGGGCGCCAACCAGAAGTACTGGTTCAAGTCGGTCGGCAGCGGCTTCTACCAGCTCATGGTCAGGAACAGCAGCCTGTGCGTGCAGGAGAACGCGAGCACGATCACACAGGAGAACTGCGCTTCCTCCGCGACGGGCCAGCAGTGGTCACTGACCACCACCGGCTCGTACGTGCACGTGAAGTCCCGCGCGAGCGGCGGGTGCCTCGACGTGAACGGGGCGTCCACGGCCAACGGCGCCGCACTCATCACGTACACGTGCAACGGCGGCACCAACCAGCAGTGGAAGCTCGCTACTTGACCGGATCAGGCGTGCGAGACCGGCGTGCTCAAGGGACATGGCGTGTGCCGGGAGGAGCCGGGAGTGAGACGTTTCAGCATCGCCGTCGCCGCGGCGGTGGCCCTGGGGACCGCGCTGTCGTCCGCACCCGCCCACGCGGGCGGACGGCACGCGGCCCCGGCCCGGCCCGCCCGCCGGATCCTCCTGATCGGCGACTCCACCGTCTGCGCCAACTACGCCGATTCGGGGGAGAGTACGGTCACCTGTCCGGGGAACCCGCAGCTGTGGGCCACCGTACGGCCCCTGATCCGCCCCGGCGACCCGGTCCTGGTCCAGCTCGCCCACAACGACAAGACCACGGACGAGACCACCTACCGGGCCAACCTGGAAACCCTGGTGGAGGGTGTCCGGGAGCGGGGCGGACAGCCGGTCCTTGTCACTCCCTTCGTGCGGCGCTGGTTCACCACCGACGGCACGCTGAACAACGGAACGGCGCTCCTGGTCGACGGCCTCGGTGTCGACCACCCGGCCGTCATCCGCTCGGTCGCCGCGGCCCGGCGCGTCCCGCTGATCGACCTCACCGCGAAGACCAAGGCGCTGGTCGAATCCCTCGGCGTGGAAGGCTCCACGGCGCTCTACCTCACCCACGAGGCGCGGGACAACACGCACACGTCCGTGCGCGGGGCGACCGCCTACGCGGGCCTCGTCCGCGACGAACTCGTCCCCCGGCATCTGGTGCCCAAGGGCATCCTCCGGGTGGGATGAACCCCTGGGGCGCCCCGACCGGAACCGGGGCGCCTCAGGTCCGATCCGTTCCGACCGGCCTGAGCACGAAAGACACCCGATGCAGCTGCCCCCCGCCGACCGCACGACGTCCCCGATCACCGGTTACACCCGCGCCCACTGGGAGGCGGCGGCCGACTCCCTGCTCACCGCCGTCGAGCCGTACGCCACCGAGGACCGCGCGCTCTACCACCTGCCCGGCGACCGGGCCAGCTGGACGGGCCGCCTCTCCGACGGCCTGGAGGGCTACGCGCGCACCCTGCTGCTTGCCGCCTTCCGCCGCGACGAGAAAGCCCTGGAACGCTACGCGACCGGCCTCGCCGCAGGCGTCTCGGGCGTCTGGCCCCGCATCGAGGACCGCCACCAGTCCCTGGTGGAGGCGGCGTCCATCGCCCTGGCCCTGCGGCTCACCCGCGACCTGCTCTGGGACCGCCTGGACGAGGACGTACGCCATCGGACGGCCGCCTGGCTGTCCGACGCCCTCACGGCCGAACCCTGGCCCTGCAACTGGGAGCTGTTCCCGGTCACCGTGGGCGGCTTCCTGGCCGAGGTCGGCCACGAGCCGGAGGCTTCCCGCGCGGCGATCGACCGGGGCCTGGAACGCATCGAGCAGTGGTACGCCGGCGACGGCTGGTACACCGACGGCGACGGCCGCAAGTACGACTACTACAACGGCTGGGCGATGCACCTCTATCCGGTGCTGCACGCCTGGCTGGAGGGCGACGAGCGACTGCTGGCCCTGTACGGCGGCCGCCTCCACCGGCACCTCGGCGACTACGCCCGGCTGTTCGGCGGCGACGGCGCCCCGATGCACCAGGGCCGCTCCCTGACGTACCGCTTCGCCACGACGGCCCCGCTGTGGCTCGGCGCGCTGACCGGCCGTACGCCCCTGCCGCCCGGCGAGACCCGGCGCCTGGCCTCCGGTGCGCTGAAGTACTTCCTGGACCGGGGCGCGGTGGACGACCGGGGCCTGCTCTCCCTCGGCTGGCACGGCTACGACGAGTCCGTCCTGCAGGGCTACTCCGGCCCGGCCTCCCCCTACTGGGC
Organism: Streptomyces sp. NPDC007907; assembly: GCF_042959365.1. Taxonomy (NCBI): domain Bacteria; kingdom Bacillati; phylum Actinomycetota; class Actinomycetes; order Kitasatosporales; family Streptomycetaceae; genus Streptomyces; species Streptomyces sp. NPDC007907. The sequence goes on along the minus strand of NZ_JBIBKR010000008.1, from coordinate 179,067 downwards.
GAGCAAGGGCTTCCTCGGTCTGCTCCTGCCGCCCGACCACGAGGTCTGGACGGCACCGGAGGAACCGGCCCCCGCCGAACGCGCGGACTTCGTCACCCCCGTCGGACCTCCCAACTGGCTGCTCCAGTCGACCCGTTCCGACGGTGTGGTCCGCCTCCACAACCACGGCAGCGAGGACGTCCGCTACGACCCGTACTACACGCGGCTGGCGTATTCCACCGCGACGACACCCGCGGCCTCGTACGACAACAGCGTCCTGGTCGGCGGCGATCCGAGCCGCACCGGCATCGAACCGCTCGGCGTGGGCGAGGGCTGGGCGGCCTCCCGGCACGACGCGGGCGGGGGAGCGCGGGTGACGAGTGTGGTGCTGGCGCGCGGGGCGGTGGAAGTGCGGGCGCATCTGGTCTCGGGGACGGAGCAGGGCACGGAGGTGCGCGTGACCGGCTGGGCCGCGCCGGAGGGTGCCCGGGCGGAACTGCTGCCCGCGCTCGGCCTCGACGACGACCTCACGGGCGTCACCGCGGGGGACTCCACCCTCTTCGTGGCCCTGGCCAGGCTCACCGCCGAGGCGGATCCGGTTCCGCTGACGGAAACGGTCTCGGTGACCGCTTCCGGGGAGGGGGAGCTGCGGGTGCGCTGGAGCGAGGGGCCTGAGGTGCGGGTCCGGCTGGACGCGTCGGGCGTGCACGTCGACTGAGGTATCCGCCGCGAGCCCGAACGAGTCGGCTGGGGCGGTCGCACTTCGGCCGACGCCGAAGCGAGTCGGGCCTAGCGTGGCGGGATGACCGCAGATCCGCAGCCGCTGCCTTCGTTTTCGCGGTCCCGGTGGGCCGCCACCGCCTTCGCCGCTCTTCACCACGGAGAGGAGCCCCTGCTCCTGCCCAACGCCTGGGACCACGCCTCCGCCCGGGCCCTCGCGGGGCAGGGCTTCCGGGCGGTCGGTACGACGAGCCTTGCCGTCGCCGCGGCGGCCGGTCTGCCCGACGGGGCGGCGGCGACCCGTGAGGAGACGCTGCGGCTGGCCAGGACTCTCGGGTCCGAGCCGTTCCTGTTGTCCGTCGACGCGGAGGCCGGATTCAGCAACTACCCGTACGAAGTGGGTGAGTTCGCATGTGAGTTGTGCGCGATCTGGCCGAGGGCGCCCCGGGTGACGGGTGCCATGGTCCAGGGGCCGGCGCCGAGGGAGTAGCGCTCGGCCATGACACCGGCGGCGTCATGGGGCGGGGTGTGTTCCGCCATCGGAAGTTCCTTCCTCTCCGGGCCAGTTCAACAGAAGCGCGTGCAGGGCGTCGATCGCTCTGTCCCAGGAAACCTGGACGTCCCGGGGCGCGCCGAAGGCACCGGTGGACTCCAGGGCGCAGTAGCCGTGGAAGGTGCTGCGCAGCAGGCGCACGGCGTCGGTGAGGTCGGGTTCTTCCAGGCCGTAGGCGCCGAGCATGCCGTAGGTGACGTCGGCCGTGCGGCGCATCGCGGGGGAGTCGGTGAGGAGTTCCTGGTCGATGCGGATCTGGGTCGCCGCGTACCGGCCGGGGTGTTCCAGGGCGTAGGCGCGGTAGGCGGAGGCGAAGGCGCCGAGCGTGTCCCTGCCGGCTTCCCGCCCCTCGACGGCTTCCGCGATCCGGTCGATCATCTCGCCACCGCAGAGCAGGGCCATACGGGTCCGCAGGTCCCTGAGGCCCCTGAGGTGCGTGTACAAACTGGCGTCCTTCACCCCGAAGCGACGGGCCAGGGCGGAGAGCGTGACGCCTTCGAAGCCGACCTCGTCGGCAAGCTCGACGGCGGCCACGACAAGACGCTCGGGGGTGAGACCGGCTCTGGGCATGGGAGTTCGGGTTACCTCTCGAAGAGAGCCGGGCGGGAGGCGGGGTCCCCCGCACGCACCGGGTGATCGTAGCCGCCGGTGCGCGCACGGCGGTGTCGTATCCCGTCGGTCACGTCAGCCCCCCGGCGACCGCCCGGCCCGTCTCGGAGGCCGTCAGGCAGCGCAGCGGCTGTGGGGGTTTCAGGCCGTCGTCGAGGGACTCGTCGACCACCGCGCCGAAGGTGATGTCGGAGACGGCGTGCTTGGCGACCCCTGCGGACCTCGATGGCGACACTCGACTGACCCACCGGCTTCCTTGCGGTGAACACAGCGGCGGCCGGTCGGCTGGGGGCCGACCGGCCGCGGATGACACTCCGCCAGTGTCGGAATGTCGATCAATCGGCCCATCGATTGATCAGTTTCCTACCTGGTGGACGAGAACACGAACGAGAACTCCGCCGGCTCCGCCTTCAGGAAGTACTGCGGGAGCGGACCCGGACCGCAGGACTGCGAGCCGATGCCGTGCAGCCCGTGGTCGAGGTTGACCCACACCGTGTCGCCGGCCGTGAGGTCGGTGCGGTGCCGGGCGGCGTCGAGCTGCTCGGTCGTCCAGCGCCGTGCCGTGAACCAGAATTCCGGCTCACCCTCGACCCGGAGACCGCCGAGCTCCACCCAGCGCACGTCGGCCCGGGCACCGTTCTCCTGCGGACGGACGTACGGCGTCTGCAGCCCGTCCACGGTCGACCGCCAGCGGCCCACCATGGACGCCGTCGCGGTGTCCGGGTACGCCTCGCCGGGACCGCCGCCGAACCACTCCACCGCGTCGGCCTGCGGCAGCCCGAAGCGCACGCCGAGCCGGGGCAGCGGCACCGTCCAGTCGCCCTCCGGCGTCACCGACACGCTCAGCCGCAGCCGCTCGCCGTCGGACGTCCAGCGGTACACCGTGTCCAGGCCCGCCTCACGGGCGGCGGGCGCCACCCGGGTGCGGACCATCAGCGCGTCGTCGCCGGCCTCGACCGAGACCAGGCGGTGCCGCATCCGGTGCAGGCCCAGCGTGCGCCACAGCACCCCGAAGCGGGTGTCGGTCTGCCATTCGGCGCCGTCGTCGTTGTCGGTCGTCGCCCGCCACACGTCCAGCCGCGGCGTCGCGCCGACCTCCACCCCGCCGATCGACAGCAGCGCACCGGTGCGGGCGTCGAACCGGGCCGGGCCGAGCGTGATCCGGTTCCCCTCCGGCACGGGCCGGTCGGTCGCCGGGAACGAAGGCAACGGCCGCGCCCCCACCGCGAACTGGCCCCAGGCCACCACGTGGCCCTTCGCGGCCCAGGACGTGTCGTCCGCGAGCAGGGCCCGCACCGTCCACTGCCGTTCGCCGCCCCGCCCGTCCGCGGGCGGCTCGGGCAGCTTGACCTCGGCGCTCTCGCCCGGCGCGAGCGCCGGTACCGCGAGCGAACCCGACTCGACGGTCTCGCCGTCCACCTGGCACGACCACTCGAAGGCCAGCGCCGACAGATCGGCGAAGTCCTGCTTGTTGGTGACGTGCACGGTGCCGTTGGCACCGTCGCCCTCGATCCGGACCGGCTCGATGACCTTCTTGTATTCGATCAGCCCCGGCGACGGCGTCCGGTCCGGGAAGACCAGCCCGTCGCACACGAAGTTGCCGTCGTGCAGCTCCTCGCCGAAGTCACCGCCGTAGGCGTAGCCCAGCTCGGCGTGCCGGACGCCGTGGTCGATCCACTCCCAGACGAAACCGCCCTGGAGTCTGTCGTACGTCTCGAACAGCTCCTGGTAGTCGGCGAGGCCGCCCGGGCCGTTGCCCATGGCGTGCGCGTACTCGCACTGGATGAACGGCAGCTCGCGGCGCTTGCGGGTGCCGCCGTCGAGCTGCCGGCCGATCTTCTCGACCTCGTCGTGGAAGGCGTACATCCGCGAGTACACGTCGGTGTCGCGGCAGTTCCAGTCGCCCTCGTAGTGCACCAGCCGCTCGGGGTCGCGGCCGTGGATCCACTCGGCCATGGCGGTCAGGCCGCGTCCGGTGCCGGCCTCGTTGCCCAGCGACCAGAACACGATCGACGGGTGGTTCTTGTCCCGCTCCACCATGCGCGCGGCGCGGTCCAGCAGGGCCGGGGTCCAGCGGTCGTCGTCGACCGGGTTGTCCCGCCAGTCCTGCTCGGTGAAGCCGTGGGTCTCCAGGTCGCACTCGTCGATGACCCACAGGCCGTACTCGTCGCACAGGTCCAGGAAGGCCGGGTGCGGCGGGTAGTGCGAGGTGCGCACGGCGTTGAGGTTGTGCCGCTTCATCAGCAGCACGTCCTCGCGCATGGTCTCCAGGTCCAGGGCACGGCCCTTCTCGGGGTGCCACTCGTGCCGGTTGACGCCCCTGAACAGGATCGCCTTGCCGTTGACCTTGATCAGCCCGTCCTCGAGGGCGACCGTGCGGAAACCGATCCGCAGCGGCACCCGCTCCCCGTCCGTGGCCAGTGCCCCGTCGTACAGTCTCGGCGTCTCCGCGGTCCACGGTTCGACGGCGACCGTGACCGGCTCACCGGTCGCGACATCGATGTCCAGGGCGGGTACGGTCACCCGCCCGGCGACGTCGGAGTCGACGCGCAGGGTGCCCTCGCCGGTGGCGTGGTCGTAGGAGGCGTGCACGAAGAAGTCGCCGACGCCGCCCGCCGGGCGGTGCAGCAGCGTCACGTCACGGAAGATGCCCGGCAGCCACCACTGGTCCTGGTCCTCCAGGTACGACCCGGCCGACCACTGGTGCACCCGCACCGCCAGCACGTTGCGGCCCGGCTTCAGCAGCTCGCCGACCGCGAACTCGTGCGCGAGGCGGGAGCCCTTGAACTCGCCGAGCTCCGTGCCGTTCAGCCAGACCCGGGCGCAGGACTCGACGCCGTCGAAGCGCAGCACCGCCCCGCCGTCCGACGGCCAGTCGGACGGCAGGTCGAAGACGCGCAGGTGGTCACCGGTCGGGTTCTCCGTCGGGACGTAGGGCGGGTCCACCGGGAAGGGATAGAGGTGGTTGGTGTAGATCGGGGAGCCGAACGCCCCGTCGCCCTGAAGGACCCAGTGCCCGGGGACCGTGACCTCGGCCCAGGTCCCGGCGTCGTGGCCCTCTTCGGCGAACGAGTCGTCCTCGGCGCCGGCGGTGGCCGAGAGCCGGAAGCGCCAGCGGCCGTTCAGCGACAGGGACCGCGCGTCCGAGGACGCGTACCAGGCGCGGGGCGGCAGGACACCGCTGCCCGGCGAGACGTCCTCGACGTAGTCGACGGATGGGGTCGTGCGCAATGACATCGGTCTCCTAGCTCAGCCCTTGATGCCGGTCTGTGCGATCCCCTGCACCAGCCAGCGCTGGAGGAAGAGGAAGACGAGGACCAAGGGCAGGATCGAGATGGCGGTGGCCATGAAGATCAGGTGGTAGTTGACGGTCTGGTTCGTCATGTACGACGACAGCGCCACCTGGACTGTCCAGGCACTCGGATCCTGTCCGATGACCAGGGGCCAGAGGAAGGCGTTCCAGCCGTTGATGAAGGTGATCGTGGCGATGGCCGCGAAGAAGTTCAGCGAGTTGGGTACGACGATCCGCCAGTACGCGCCCCAGTAGCCGAGCCCGTCCACCCGCGCCGCCTCCTCGAGCTCCTTCGGGAACCCCAGGAAGTACTGCCGGAACAGGAAGCAGGTGAAACCACTGAAGAGGCCCGGGATGATCAGCCCCCGGTAACTGTCGACCCATCCGAGGGACGAGACCAGCACGAAGCTCGGCACGAAGGTGACCGCCGTGGGAACCATCAGGGTCACCAGGACGGCGTAGAACACCGTGTTGGCGTGCTTGTACGGGATGCGGGCGAGGCCGTATCCGGCCATCGAGCAGACCAGCAGGATTCCGGCCGTGTGGAGGACGGCGACGACCACGGAGTTCCACAGGGACTGCGCGAAGTCGACGGTGACGTCGTCGAACGGCTCGGTGATGTTGCCCCACTGGATGGACGTGGGGAACCACTTCCACGTCTCGCCCGTGATCTCCGGGTCCGTCATCAGCGCGTTGCGGACGATCAGATAGAAGGGGATCAGGAAGAGGAGGGCGGCGACGCCGGTCGCGATGTACAGACCGGTGCTGCCCATGACGCCGCCGCGCCTGGCCTTGGCCGGTTTCGTCGCCTTGGTGATGTCGGGTGCCGTGGTGGTCACTTGGACTCCTCACCCCTTCCGAAGCCCATGATCTTGCCCTGGAGCAGGGTGACGACGCAGATGAGCAGGGTCAGCACGACCGCGCCCGCGCTGCCCGCGCCGTAGTTCTGGTTCTGGCCGAGGGCCATCTTGTAGAGCTCGACCAGCGGGGGCTGGCCCCACGTGGCCTTGCCCAGCAGGTTGAAGAACTCGTCAAAGGCCTGGTACGCGGCGACCAGCAGGAGCAGGATCACCGCGGTGGAGGTGGCCCTGAGCTGGGGCAGGGTGATGTGCCGGAAGGTCTGCCAGCCCGGCTTGGCGCCGTCGATGGAGGCGGCCTCGTACAGCTCCCGCGGGATGTTCTGCAGCGCCGCGATGAACAGGATCATGTAGAAGCCCGACTGGAGCCAGAGTCGGACGGTCACGATGACCAGCCAGTACCAGGGCGGATCGGGGTTGGCCAGCCAGGCGATGTTGTCGACGCCGAACCAGCCGAGGACGGTGTTGGCCAGACCGAAGCGCACGCCGTTGAAGAGGGACATCTTCCAGATCAGCGCGGCGGCGACATAGCTGACCGCGGTCGGCAGGAAGAACACCGACCGGAAGAACGCCCGCATGAACCGCAGCCGGTTGACCAGCAGCGCGAGACCCAGCGAGAGGGCCCAGGTGGCGGGCACGATGAACGCGGCGAACACAGTGAACGTGACCAGTGAGTTCCGGAAGTTCGCGTCCGTCAGGATCTGCTGGTAGTTGTCGAAGCCGACGAACTCGCTCGGCGTCACGGTGAAGCGCGCCTCGAAGAAGCTGAGCCAGATGCTCCAGCCGATCGGCACGAAGACGAAGATGATCAGGCCGATCAGGAACGGCCCTGTGAACAGCCAGAAGTTGAAGGTGCTGCTCGCCCTCAGGCTCCGCCGCGGCCGAGGCCGGGAGACCTTGGCCGGGGCGGGCTGGGCGACCCCGCGCGTAGTGGTGGTCGACATGTCGAGATCCGTCCGGTGGTCTATCCGAAGAGCTTCTTGAGTTCGGCGTCGACCTTCTTCTCACAGGCGTCGAGCTGGGCCTTCGGGTCACCGTCCTTGCGGACGGTGTTGGCGATCACGTCCCAGAACGCGGCGATCATGGCCTGGGTCCAGCCGATGTTGTCGAAGTGACCGAACTCGTTGAAGAGCTTGACGCCCTCGGCCGGCAGACCGGACTTCAGCTTGGTGGCGGACTGGGCGAGCGAGGTGCGCGGCGGGATGTGGAAGCCGTAGGAGGTGGCGAAGTCCTCCTGGTACTTCTTCTGGTCGATCCACAGCCACTTGACGTATTCCTTGGCCGCCTCGACGTTCTTGCTCTTGGCGTTGACGAACATCGACCAGCCGCCGTTGTAGACCGACTGCTTGCCGGCCGAACCGACCTTCGGGAAGGGGAAGATGCCGATGTCGTCGCCGAGCGCCTTCTGCATGGCGGGCATGGCCCACATGCCGCACCATTGGATCGCGGTCAGGCCCTGGATGAGGGCCGACGGGTCCCACGAGTCGGCGGGGGCGTCGAGCAGCAGGTTGCCACTGGTGAAGAGGCCACGCAGCTGCTTGAGGCCGTCGGCGACGGCGTTGGTGTTGAAGGCGGGCTTGTTGTCCGCGGTGAGGGTGTCGGCGCCGGCCGACCAGATCAGCGGGCGGTCGATCGAGGTCAGGTCGTTGCCGAGGAAGATGCCCTTGACCTTGCTGGTGGTCAGCTTGTCGGCGGCCTCGATCAGCTCTTCCAGCGTGGTCGGCACCTCGACTCCGGCCTTCTTGAACAGCGAGGGCCGGTAGAAGAGGAACTGCGGGTCGTCGATCATCCGGACGCCGTATATCTTGCCGTCGACCGTGTGCGACGTGATGTCGGCCTGGTTGAAGTCGTCCTTGACCGGCTCGATGATGTCGGTCAGATCGGCCACCTGACCGCTCTTGACGAGCTGGATCTGCGGGTGGAACTCGAAGACGTCGGGCGCGTTCTTGGTGAGCAGCGCGGCGAAGAGCTTCTGTTCGTAGTTGTTGCCGGTGATCCACTGCGTGGTGACGCCGGCGTCCTTGTACGCCTTCGCGTACCGCTTGAGCGCCTGCTCGACACCGGCCTCGCCGTACGCGTGGAAGTACTGGACGAGGCCGTCGCCGGACCCCCCGCCGCTGCGTCCGGTGTTGCTGCCGCACGCGGCGAGTCCGCCGGCGGCGGCCAGGCCCATCGCGGCCCGCAGTACGTTCCGGCGGTCCCAGTTCATGTTGCTCGATGCCGACATGCTGACGTCCTTGTCTCGAGTACGGCTGCGGCTCTGCGGCTCAGTGCCTGATGGCCCACGGCCCGTGGGCGCGCGCCAGGTGGCTCAAAGAGAGGTGCGGTGCGGGACGCTAGAGCTTCGGCTAAGGCTTCGGCAAGGGGTTGGACGAAGTCTGTACGAAGCGTTGTGCGCGGTTCGCCATTTCGAACACGCGGGCGGAGCGGAGGAGTTGGTTCCCGCTACGAGGGCGGGGTGGTGGTACGGCTCCTCACGGGGGTCGCGCGTTTGCCGCTCTTCTGCCCGACGGTCTGCAGCGCGCCTTCGAGCGCGAACGTCGCCGCGCCGAGGCACACCGGGTCGGTGGGGATCGGGGAGAGCACGACCTGCGTGGCGGCCAGCGGCCGTGGCAGCGCGTGCCGGGTCACGGCCTCGCGCACCTCGTGCAGCAGCGGCTCGCCCAGGGCGCGGGCGACCCAGCTGCTCAGCACGACGATCTCGGGGTTGAACAGGTTGACCAGGTCCGCGACGCCGGCGCCCAGATAGCGGGCGGTCTCGTGGACGACCCGGCGCGCCACGGGATCGTCCGCCGCGACCCCGCGGGCCAGGGCGTCGATGGTCGCGGTCTGGTCCTCGGCGTGCAGCAGCGCGCTGCCGGGGTCGAGTTCGCGCAGGTTCAGCATGATGCCGCGCGCGCCGACGTACGTCTCCACGCATCCGTGGTTGCCGCAGCGGCACGGGCGCCCGTCCAGCACCATCGTGGTGTGGCCCCATTCGCCGGCGCTGTTGCTGACCCCCCGGTGCAGTCCGCCGCCCAGGACGAGGCCGGCGCCCACGCCGGTGCCCAGGTTGACCACCACCGCGTTCCCGCGTCCGCGCGCGGCCCCGAACCACAGCTCGGCGACCGCGCTGGCGCGCAGCGGGTTGTCCAGGTACAGCGGATAGGCGATGTGCTCGGTGAGCAGGTCCAGGAGCGGTACGTCGTGCCAGTCCCAGTTCGGCGCGTACTCGGAGATGCCGGTCGCGCGGTCGACCTGCCCCGGCACGCTCACCCCGACCCCCAGCACCCGGGCGCCCTCGATGCCGGCCTGGGTGACGACCGAGCCGACGGCTGCGGCCACATGGCCGACCACGTGCTCGGGCAGGCTCTCACCGGGCCGGACGTCCTCCTCGGCGCGGGCCAGCACGTTCAGTCCGAGGTCGAACAGCTCTACGTGGACGTACGTCTCGGCGATGTCGACGCCGATCAGCGCGCCGCCGGAGGTGTTGACCGCGACCAGGCCCCGGGGACGGCCGCCGGCCGAGTCCTCGAAGCCGACCTCGGTGATCATGCGCAGGTCGAGCAGCTCGCCGACGAGGGTGGCGACCGTCGCGAGGCTGAGGCCGGTGGCCGCTGCCAGCTCCTGCCGGGAGGTGGGTGACTCCGCGATGATCTGGCGCAGCACCTCGTAGCGGTTCGCGGTGCGGATGTCACGTGAGGTGCGCTTCACCGGGGTGCCCCATTCCTTCCCAGACCGGCCGGGCCGGGGCGAGTCGGCACCGGCGCGGCGCAAGGCTATGGGCTGCCGGGACTTTCGACAAGGGGTTTGGAAATGGGCTGTATAAAGTGCACGCCTGGTGAGGGCGGCGGTGGCCGGTCATGGCTCGCCCATCATGCCTCAGTGCGGGGCCGACGGCCCCCGGGGTGTCATTCCCACTCTGCAGCGGCGGGAGCACGGGCGGGACGGGCCGGCGCCTCGCCCGGGCGGCTCGCGTCGGCGACCGCGGCGGACAGCTGTCGCCGCACCTGCTCCGGCAGTGTCGTGCCGCCTACGGTGCCCACCAGGTCCCGGGCCAGGTCGTGCAGTTTGGTGTTGGTGTTCTGCGAGGTCCTGACCAGTACGCTCCAGGCCGCCTCGGGGGTCAGGCCGAAGGAGGCCATCAGGATCCCGCGGGCCAGGTCGATGGTGGGCCGGGTCTGCATGGCGCGGCGCAGCTGGGTGACTTCGGCCCGCAGGTCCTGGCCGTCCTCCCGGGGCGGGGCCGTGCCGGACGGGGCCGGGGGTGCGGCGGCCTCCGCGGGGCGGGAGTCCGTGAACAGCTCCCGGGTGCCGGTCAGGTCGAGAACGCGGTCGACCGCGACGCCGCAGGACCGGACGGTGACCGACTTGCCCTGGCCGACGGCGCGATCGTGCAGGTCCAGCAGGCAGGCGAGGCCGGAGCAGTCGCAGAATCCGACCGCGTCCAGACGCAGGTCGATTCCGCCGCCCGACAGGGTGAGCAGGTCGTACAGCTCGGGCAGCAACCGGCGGCTGCCCAGGTCCAGTTCACCCCACATCGTCACGGTCATCCGGTCGCCGTCCGGAACGACGTCCATGGTCGCCATGCAGGGCGGGATCTCCGCCGTCGCATGGTCGGTGGCCGCGGGTGCGGCGTCTTCCGGTGGGTGAGACCGCGCAGAGTACGCAGGCTCCGGCATGGCTCTGTTCTCCCTCTTCCGTTCGCCCTGCCTCCGCTTCCAGCGTTGCCTCCTACCCCATGCACGTCAACCAATACATGAAACGCCGTACGTGTTTTTGGGTGCGTGAATATTCTGTCGCTAGAGTTGGGGCATGGATGGAGTGCCCGAGCCACACACCGGATGGACGTTCTTCACCAACCACGCCCGCGTGCTGGCCGCCATTGCCGACAATCACAGTGCCCGTATCCGGGACATCGCCGCTCACTGCCGGCTCACCGAGCGAGCCGTGCAGAAGATCATCGCCGACCTGGAGCAGGACGGGTACCTCTCCCACACCCGGGAGGGACGCACCAACACGTACCGGATCGACCCCGGCAAGGTGCTGCGCCACCCCGCCGAGGCGGGACTGACCGTGGCGTCCCTGATGTCCCTGCTCGTCAAGGACGAGGCCGACCGCGCCACGACCTCCGCCCCCCGCGGCACTCAGCCCGCTACCTGACCGTCCGGCCCCCGTCCGTCTACGCCCGCGCGAGCACCTCCCGCACGAAGGTGTTGGCGAACTTCCCGCTCGGGTCGAGCTCCTGCGTCAGTGACCGGAAGTCATCGAGGCGCGGGTACGACGCACGCAGGGCGGGAGCGGGCAGGGTGAACACCTTCCCCCAGTGCGGGCGGGCCCCGAAGGGTGCCAGCGCCGCCTCGACCCGCCGCACCACCGGCAGCACCGCCCGCGTGTCCTCGATCCAGGTGAAGTGCGCTGCGACGGTGTCCCGCCCGTAGGACGGGCTCAGCCACTGGTCGTCGCCGGCGACGGTGCGCACCTCGCAGGTCTGCAGGACGGGCGCGACGCTCTCCCGGATCGCGTCGAGCGCGTGCAGCATCTCCACGGCGCGCCCGCGCGGCAGCAGGTACTCCGACTGCAGCTCCGCCCCGCTGCTCGGGACGAACTCCGCCCGGAAGTGCGGCAGCCGCTGGTGCCACGGCCCCGGAACACCGAACTGCTCGGTGCAGTTGACCGCCGGCATGCCCGGCACCGGGTGCATCTTCTCCGTCGCGGGTGCGGCCCAAGGGAACGCGGGCAGCGGCTGGTCCGTGCGCCGCTTGAGCCACACCTGCCCGAAGCCCGGCTCGCGCCAGTCGGTGAACAGGCTGACGCTGTACCCCGTCGCCATCACCGTCTCGAACACCCCGGAGTCCAGGCCCTCCAGGGGCAGCCCGGTGAAGACATGCTGCTCGACCTCGTACGCCGGCTCCAGATCCAGGGTGAGCGCGGTGACGACGCCGAGCGCGCCCAGTGCGGTGACGGCCCCGCCGAACCGCTCCTCGTCCCGCCCCAGGGTCACCACCGAGCCGTCGGCCGTGACCAGTTCGACCTCGCGCACGGACACGGAGAGCGGGCCGTTGAGCACCCCCGAGCCGTGTGTGCCGGTCGCGACCGACCCGGCCACCGAGATGTGCGGCAGGGACGCCATGTTGTGCAGCGCCAGCCCCTGCCCGTGCACCCGGCGGGCCAGTTCCGCGTAGCGCACACCGCCGCCGACCCGGACCGTGCGGGCCACCGTGTCGATCTCCACCTCGGGGGGCAGGTCCGCCAGCGACAGCAGGACGCCCTCGGGGCCCGGCTCGGCGATCTCGTTGAACGAGTGCCCGCTGCCCAGGACCCGCACCCGGTCGCTCCGCGCGACGAGCGCGCGCACCGCGGCCGGCGAGCCGGGCCGGTGCATTTCCTTCGCCGCGTAGGTGATGTTGCCCGCCCAGTTGGTCACGGTCCCGTTCATCCGACGTCCTTCCCCGAGGCGGCGGGGACAGGAAAGCCCCCGCGGGAACCTACCCCCGGTCCGTCTGTCATTGCCGCCGCTGCCGGCTCGACCTAGGGTGGAGCCGTAGAGAGCGGTTTCTGCGTGTGGTGCGGAACCCGTCCGGAAACGTCCCGAGCAGGAAGGGCACCTCCTTGAGCCGGCGCCCCCAGGCACTGTTCGCCCTGGCCGCGGAGAACGTGCCGCTGGTCTTCCCGCCCGAGGTGCTGGCGCGACTGCGCGAGTCGGTCGACATCGACCCGGACCTGGTGGTCCAGGACTTCGCCGACCCGCGGGCCCGCGACGCGCTCACCCGGGCCGAGGTCCTGGTGACCGGCTGGGGCTGTCCCCGGATCGACGAGACGGTGCTTGACGCTGCGCCGCGGCTGCGGGCGGTGCTGCACTCGGCCGGCTCCGTGAAGTCCTTCGCCACGCACGCCCTGTGGGAGCGTGGCATCGCCGTCTCCTCGGCGGCGTTCGCCAACGCGCTGCCGGTCGCCGAGTACACCCTCGCCATGATCCTGCTCGCCGGGAAGGGCGTCCTCGCCGCCCGTGACCGGCTGCGCACCACCCGCACCTCCGCGGGCTGGGGTGTCATCCCCGGCATCGGCAACCACGGCCGCCGGGTCGGCGTCATCGGCGCCTCCCGCATCGGCCGCCGCGTCCTCGAACTGCTCCGCCCCTTCGACCTGCGGCCCGTCCTCACCGACCCCTACGTCGACGAACGCGGAGCCGCCGCGCTCGGCGTCCCCCTGCTGCCGCTGGACGAGCTGCTGCGCACGTCCGCCATCGTCACCGTGCACGCCCCCGAGACGCCCGAGACCCACCACATGATCGGCCGCCGCGAACTGGCCCTCATGCCCGACGGGGCGGTACTGATCAACACCGCGCGCGGAGCGCTCGTCGACCACGACGCCCTCGTGGCGGAACTGCGCACCGGGCGCCTCACCGCCGTCCTCGACGTCACCGACCCGGAGCCGCTCCCCGTCGACTCGCCCCTCTACGACCTGCCCGGCGCCTTCGTCACCCCGCACCTGGCCGGCTCCCAGGGCAACGAGCTGGCCCGGCTCGGCCTGGCGGTCGCGCAGGAGGCGGAACGCCTGGGGAGCGGCGAGGAGCCGGCGCACGCGATCGACTGGGCGGTGCTGGCGCGCGAAGCCTGAGCCGAACGGTGCGGTGAGCCCCGGCCGACGGCCCGGTACCCGACCCGGCCCGGGGGAGCCCGGCCGTCACGGCCGCCGCCGCTCACCCCCGGCCGTGTCCCGGGCGACCCGGGCGCGTGTGCGGCCCGACTTCCGCACGTCCAGGCGAAGCATGACGAACGGGGCATTTCGTCGGCTCCGGGGGGACCCGGTACCCGTCCCGCGCAGCCGGGGGCATACCGTGAGGAGTCGTACGTCCGAACCGGGAGGAGAGACGGGATGGGCAGCCGTACCGCGCTGGTCGAGGATCTGATGGAGCGGTTCCCGCACGTGCCGCGGGAGGCCGTCTTCAAGGAGGACCTGCTCCGCGGCGGCGTCGCCTTCGACCCGTCCGCGCTCAGCGACAACGAGGGCGGCGAGGTCAAGCCGAAGTCGTACTTCATCTTCTCCTTCGACCACGGCACCCTGCCCGAGCTGGGCGAGGCCGCGCTGCGCCGCCCGCCGGAGGAGATCATCCTCACCGGCGGCCCCTACGACCTGCGCCGCACGGTCGTCTCGGTCCGGGTGAACCCCGCCTCCCCCTACCGCGTCGCCGCGAACGAGGACGGCGTCCTCGGCCTCTACCTCGACGGCAAGCGCATCTCCGACGTCGGCGTGCCGCCGATGCCCGAGTACTACCGGCACACCCTCGCCAACGGGAAGTCGGTCATGGAGGTCGCCCCGACCATCCAGTGGGGCTATCTGATCTACCTGACCGCGTTCCGCGTGTGCCAGTACTTCGGCGCCAAGGAGGAGTGCCAGTACTGCGACATCAACCACAACTGGCGCCAGCACAAGGCGGCGGGCCGCCCGTACACGGGCGTGAAGGACGTCGACGAGGTCCTCGAGGCGCTCGACATCATCAACAGGTACGACACCGCCAAGGTGTCCACCGCGTACACGCTCACCGGTGGGGCGATCACGTCGAAGGTCCAGGGCCTGGACGAGGCGGACTTCTACGGGCGGTACGCCAAGGCCATCGAGGAGCACTTCCCGGGCCGCTGGATCGGCAAGGTCGTCGCCCAGGCCCTCCCGCGCGACGACGTCCAGCGCTTCAAGGACTACGGCGTGCAGATCTACCATCCCAACTACGAGGTGTGGGACGAGTACCTGTTCAAGATGTACTGCCCGGGCAAGGAGCGCTACGTCGGCCGCGACGAGTGGCACAAGCGGATCCTGGACTCGGCGGAGGTCTTCGGCGCGCGCAACGTCATCCCCAACTTCGTGGCGGGCGTGGAGATGGCCGAGCCCTTCGGCTTCAAGACGGTCGACGAGGCCATCGACTCCACCACCGAGGGCCTGCGCTTCTTCATGTCGCACGGCATCACGCCCCGCTTCACCACCTGGTGCCCGGAGCCCACGACGCCGCTCGGCAAGGCCAACCCGCAGGGCGGGCCCCTGGAGTACCACATCCGTCTGCTCCAGGCCTACCGGCAGACCATGGAGGACTTCGGCCTCTCCTCGCCCCCCGGCTACGGCCCGCCCGGAGCCGGCAACGCGGTCTTCTCGGTGAGTTCCTTCATGGACAGCCTTCCGGCGGACGCACCCACCGCCGTTTGATAACGCTTCGATGACAACGCCCCTCGGGGCGACACGGAGTTGAGTCGCAGGGCGGCCGCACCCGTATGGCACACCGAGGCCGGAGCCAGGGGGTGCGGCCGCCCTGCCGTGATATCTGAACAGGGCGCTTGTCAGTTGTGCGGGAGGCGTGAAAAGCTCTTGCACTGCCGTGAGGTTCCCCCCAACTCCAACACCGATGTGGTGAGTTGACCTCGCTCGTGGATGCAGGAGACTCATGCCCGACCTGCCGACCCCTCAGGACGCCACCGAGGCCGCGCTGTTCTCCGAGTGCTGGGACGCGGTCCTCGCGTACGCGGACCTGTGCACGTCCGGTTCCGCGGCCGCCGCACAACTCGGCCGCGAGGCGTTCGCGCACGGCATACGCGAGGCCCGTGACGCCGAGACCGGCCTGGTCCGCGGCGCCGCCCGCCGCCCGGCTCGGCTACCCCGCATACCCCTGCTGCTGACCTCCGTGCGCACCACCGCCGCAGCCTGGGAACAGCAGGGGCAGGGCCACAAACTCGACCCCGACCTGCGCCTGTGGCTCAATTCGGACAAGGCCGCCCGCTACACCGGCCCGCCCCTGCAACGCCCGCTCGCCCTGCGCGGCCTGCGCGATCTGCAGCAGGCCGACGCCGAACTGCTCTGGTTCGCCGAGGTGGAGGCGCTTCCGCTGCCCCTGGTCGCACGCCGCCTGGGACTCGATCCGGCCGGCGTCAGCGAGGAACTCCAGCAGGTGCGCACCCTCTTCCGGGACCGCTGCCACCGCAACCACCTCGACACGCCGATGGACCCCCAGTGCCGCAGTTACGCCCGGCTGCTGGACGCCGTCACCCGCTCCTCCGCCGCCGAGACCCCCGGCGACCTGTCCCGGCACCTCGCCACCTGCGTGCAGTGCGCCGAAGCCGCCGCCTGTCTGCGCCTGCACGGCGGGGCCCTGCCCGGGGCGCTGGCCGGCGGGGTGATCGGCTGGGGCGGCCTCGCCTACCTGGAGCGCCGCCGCCGCGCCGCCGAAGTACGCCTCGGCGCCGGCCGCCCCGGCTCCGCGGACAAGGGCGCCGGAGAACCGGAGGACGGCGAGCAAAAGGCCCGCGTCGCCCGCAACGGCCTCCTCGTCGCCGCCGTCCTGGTCTCCGTGCTGGCGCTCGGCGTCTCCCTCATGCCCTTCGGCGGCGACGGCGACGACCTCGGCGCGCGCAGCGGCGTCGACCGCCAGCCCGTGGCCGACAGTGCTCCGCCCCTGCCGTCCGCCCCGTCCCTGACGCCCGCGACCTCGAAGCCGGCCGCCGACCGGACGACGCATGACACCGAGCAGCCGGAGAAGTCCGGCAAGCCGCAGGACGACAACCGCCACACCGAACCCCAGGGCACCTCCTCGCCCACGCACCGGACCGAACCCGAGGAGAGCGCCGACCCCCTCTGCCGCGTCGAGTACGACCTGGTCAACCAGTGGCCCGACGGCTTCCAGGCCACCGTCACCGTCACCAGCACCCGTTCCCTCGACACCTGGCGCGTCGCATGGTCCTTCCGGGACGGCCAGCAGGTCGGCCAGATGTGGGACGCCTCCGTCGCCCAGGACGGCTCCCGCGTCACCGCGACGGCCGCCGACTACAACAAGAAGGTCCCGGAGGGCGGCGACCTGTCCTTCGGCTTCCTCGCCTCCTGGCGCGGCAAGAACTCCCCGCCGTACGACTTCGAGCTGAACGGCCACGCCTGCGCGAAAAACAGTTGACGCACCCGCGCCGGGGCGGGATATCGTCACCTCGGTTCCGCGCACACCGCGGTTCCGTGACCTGAAGTGCCGTGCGAGAAGGAGGTGTTGACCGATGGCTGTCCTTGCGATGAGCGCTGCCCGCATCCAGTCCGTGAAGTCCACCTCCATGGCCGCCGGCTGATCCGACCGACCGTCGGGCCGGGGCCGACCTCGGAAGGGTCACCCTTGTCTTCCTCCTCTGCTTCATCCGCTTCCTCCGCGCTCGCTCCCTACGGCTGGGACGAGTCCTGGGCCGAGGCGTTCGCCCCGTACGAGACCGAAGGGCTGCTGCCCGGCCGGGTCGTGCGGGTCGACCGCGGGCAGTGCGACGTCGTCACCGCCGACGGGCCGCTGCGGGCCGACACCGCGTTCGTCACCCCGCACGACCCCCTGCGGGTGGTGTGCACCGGCGACTGGGTCGCCGTCGAACCCGGCGGGAACCCGCGCTACGTCCGCACCTGCCTGCCGCGCCGCACCGCCTTCGTCCGCTCCACCTCCTCCCAGCGGTCCGAGGGACAGATCCTCGCGGCCAACGTCGACCACGCCGTCATCGCCGTGTCCCTCGCGGTCGAGCTCGACCTCGGGCGCATCGAGCGTTTCCTCGCGCTCTCCTGGGAGTCCGGGGCCCAGCCCGTCGTCGTCCTCACCAAGGCCGACCTCGTGCCGGACGCCGTGACCCTCGCGCACCTCGTCCAGGACGTGGAGACGAGCGCGCCCGGCGTGCCGGTCGTGCCCGTCAGCTCCCTGGGCGGGGACGGTCTCGACGCGCTCGCCGCGATCGTCGGCGGCGGGACGTCGGTGCTGCTGGGCCAGTCCGGCGCGGGCAAGTCGACCCTCGCCAACGCCCTGCTCGGCGAGGACGTCATGGCCGTCCAGGCCACCCGCGACGTCGACGGCAAGGGCCGCCACACCACGACCACCCGCAACCTGCTCGTGCTGCCCGGCGGGGGCGTCCTCATCGACACCCCCGGGCTGCGGGGAGTCGGCCTGTGGGACGCCGAGACCGGCGTCGGCCAGGTGTTCTCCGAGATCGAGGAACTGGCCGAGCGGTGCCGTTTCCACGACTGCGCCCACGAGGCGGAGCCGGGCTGCGCCGTGCTGGCCGCCATCGACAGCGGTGAGCTGCCGCAGCGGCGGCTGGAGAGCTACCGCAAGCTGCTGCGGGAGAACCGGCGCATCGTCGCCAAGACCGACGCCCGCCTCCGGGCCGAGATCCACAAGGACTGGAAGCGGAAGGAGGCGATGGGCCGCGCCGCGATGAAGGCGAAGCGGGGCGCCCATGGGCGCGCGTAGCCGCTGCGCGACCTGCTGCCGACCCGCGTGCCCGCGGGGCATGCGGGTCCGGCCGGGCACAGCCTCGGCCCGCCGGCCCGCACCGGCCCCGTGCCCGGGCCCCGGCCCGCACCGGGAGCTGGGCCCAGGGCCCGGTTTCGGCAGGTCGTGGTGTGTCCCCTCCGCCGTGTCCGGGCACCGCCCGATCGTGGTGTCCGATTTCCGCCAGCGGGGGGCCGGGCGGCGGCGGAGACTGGAGCTGTGACGCATCAGGGAACGGACGAGGACACCAGGTACGAGGCCGTACGCAGCCGCGACGCCCGCTTCGACGGCGTGTTCTTCTTCGCCGTCGAGACGACCGGCATCTACTGCCGGCCCAGCTGCCCCGCAGTCACCCCGAAGCGGGCCAACGTACGGTTCTTCGCCACGGCCGCCGCCGCGCAGGGCTCCGGCTTCCGCGCCTGCCGGCGATGCCGTCCGGACGCCGTGCCCGGCTCCGCCGAGTGGAACGTCCGCGCGGACGTGGTCGGCCGGGCCGTCCGGCTGATCGCCGACGGCGTCGTCGACCGGGAGGGCGTCGCCGGTCTCGCCGTACGCCTCGGCTACAGCGCACGGCAGGTGCAGCGGCAGCTCACCGCCGAGCTCGGCGCCGGACCGGTCGCCCTCGCCCGGGCCCAGCGGGCCCACACGGCCCGTGTCCTCGTGCAGACCACCGACCTGCCGATCACCGAGATCGCCTTCGCGTCGGGCTTCGCCAGTGTGCGGCAGTTCAACGACACGATGCGGGCGGTGTACGCGTCGACGCCGAGCGAGCTGCGCGCCGCCGCACCGAAGCACGGCCGGGGCCGCCGTACCGCCACCCCGAACGCCGGCATCCCGCTCCGGCTCGCCCACCGCGGCCCCTACCAGGCGGGACCCGTCTTCGACCTGCTGGAACACGAGGCCGTACCCGGCATCGAGGAGGTGAGCGGCCCGCCCGGCGCCCGCACCTACCGGCGCACCCTCCGCCTCCCGTACGGCACCGGCATCGTCGCCGTCGACGAACGCCCCGGCACCGCCCGGACCGGACTCGGAGCCCACCCGGGCGGCTGGCTCGACGCCCGGCTGCACCTCACCGACCCGCGCGATCTGACCACCGCCGTCCAGCGGCTGCGGCGCCTGTTCGACCTCGACGCCGACCCCTACGCCGTCGACGAGCGCCTCGCCGCCGACCCACGGCTCGCACCCCTGGTCGCCGCCCGGCCCGGGCTGCGCTCGCCGGGCACCGCCGACCCGGAGGAACTCGCCGTGCGCGCCCTGGCCGGCCGCACGGAGGCGGAACGGCTCGTAAGGCGCTACGGCAAGGCCCTCGACGCCCCCTGCGGGAGCCTCACCCACCTCTTCCCCGAGCCGGCCGTGCTGGCCGCGGCCGAGCCCGCAGGCACCCTAGGCGCGCTCACCGCCGCCCTCGCCGACCGGGCCGTACGCCTGGACCCGGGCGCCGACCGGGACGCCGCGCAGGACGCCCTGCGGGCCGTGCCCGGTCTGGACTCCCGTACTGTCGCCGAGATCCGCGCCCGCGCCCTCGGCGACCCGGACGTGGCCCCGCCCGGCCTCGACGCACCCGACAGCTGGCGCCCCTGGCGCTCGTACGCACTGAACCACCTGCGCGCAGCAGGGGAGTGGGAGTCCCGATGACCGGCCCGACCTACTGGACGAGCGTGCCCGGCCCCCTCGGGCCGCTGCTCCTCACCGCCGCCCCGACCGGTGAGCTGACCTCGCTGTCGGTGCCCGGCCAGAAGGGCGGACGCGAGGTGCGGGACGACTGGCGGCGCGACCCCGGGCCCTTCCGGGAGGCCGAGGAGCAGCTCGCCGCGTACTTCGCCGGGGAGCTGAAGGAGTTCCGCCTGGCCTGGCGCACCGAGGGCACCGCCTTCCGCGAGAAGGTCTGGGCCGCGCTGGACGACATCCCGTACGGCGCGACCACGACCTACGGCGAGATCGCCGCGCGCATCGGAGCGCCCCGGGCCGCCGTGCGGGCGGTCGGCGGTGCGATCGGCGCGAATCCGCTGCTGGTGGTCCGCCCGTGCCACCGGGTGATCGGGGCGGGCGGGGCGCTGACCGGGTACGCCGGCGGCCTGGACCGCAAGGTACGGCTGCTGACCCACGAGGGAGTGCTGCCGGCCTGACGGCCACCCGTTCAGCCCCAGACGACGGCGCCCACCCAGGCCGCCGCGATCAGCTGGCAGGTGAACAACTCGGCCAGAATGCTCGAGCCGCCCGCGCGCATGACCGTGCGCAGGGCGGCCACCGCGTCGGCGTGACGGCCGAGGCGGAACCGTTCGAAGAGGTAGACCCCGCCCAGGAAGCCGGGGACCGCGCCGAGGACGGGGATCAGGACGAAGCCCAGGACGGAACCGGTGCCGGCGCAGGCCAGCATGCGGAGGGTGGTGCGGTTCATCCGCAGCCGGCGGGGTGGCAGCGCCCAGCGGACGGCCTGGGAGACCAGCAGCAGGGCCGTGGCCCCGACCAGCACCCACCATGCGACGGGCTGCGGGTCCTTCAGCGCCCACCACATGACCGCGGCCCACACCAGCAACGATCCCGGCATGGCGGGCAGCAGCACTCCGCACAGCCCGAGCAGGATGACCAGCCCGACCAGCAGGAGGTCCCACACTCCCATCTGACCAGACTGCCGGAACACCGGAGAACGCGCAGGTCAGGAGCGTGTCTGGGGCCCAGACCCGCAGGTCAGCCGCACGCACTGCACCGGACCCCGCCCTTCGTACGGCCGTTCTACGGCTCACCCGACGTGTCGTTCACGGCCCCTCGGCGGGCCGGTTTTTTCCACAAGCCCCGTTTTCATCCCGCTCGTGCGGTGGACAATTAGGGGCATGAGCCAGCAGGGGGGAAGGCCCACCGGTCACGAGGACGACTGGTGGAGGGAGTTGTACGACGACTCCACCGACGACACGGGCCCCACACCGGCGCGCGATTCCCTGGACGACCGGTTCGCGTCGGCGTCGGGGGCCGTGGGGGACGGGGCCCAGGAGCGCGCCGGCTCCCCGAACCGGTCGGCGGCGCGGCCCTTCGGCGCGGAGCCGGTGGTCCCGGCGCCCAGGACCGGAGCCGACGACGTACTCGACCCGCCCCGCGAGCCCGGCCGGCACCGGCAGCGCGCCCCCTGGGAGCCGCCACCGGAGCGCCCCGCGGGCCCGGTGAGCTTCCCGACCCAGCAGCAGCGGCCGCCGCAGCGGCCCGACCGAACAGCCACCGCCCCGCCCTCGCCCGAGCGACCACCCCACACGGCCCCACCGACCGACGCCCGCGCGTCGTCGAGCGGGGGAGCCGCGCCCGCGGTCGGCCCCGTTGCGCCCCCGGGCGAGCAGTCGGGCGAGGCGGCCCCGTCAGCGGCCGACCCCCGTGCGTCCTCGGGCAGCTCGGAGCGGTCGTCGTCCGCCCCGCCGGTCCCCGACCCACGGACGTCCCGGATTCCGCCACCCCCCTCGGACCCTCCGCACGCAGCCGCGTACGGCGCTCCGGCCGACCGGCCGCCCGTACCGCCCCCGCCCACCGCCGCCCCGGCGTCCGCCCCTTCGGCTCCCGCCGCCGGGGCGCCGGTACCGCCCCCGCCCGCCGAGCCGCCGTCCGCGGCTCCACAGCCCCAGGACGCCCCGTCAGCGCCCGCGCGTCCCGCCGAGCCGCCCTCCGCCGTTCCGCAACCGGAAGACACCCCGTCGGTGCTGGAGCGCCCCGCGTCCACCCCCGGACCCCGTGGCCACGTCGGTACGCGCCCGCCGACCTATGACGCCGAACCCACCGCGCTCCCGGCCGCCGATCCGGACGATCTCGACGATCTAGTGGCGGACACCGTGCTGGACGGGGCCCGGTACGGGGCCTGCACAGTGCGGGCCGTCTCCCTGCGGGGGGACTCCGCGCGGTACCGGGGGGAGCCCCGCAGGGATGCGCTGCTCACCGCCCGGTTCGGCGTGGGCGAGCACGCGCTGCTGCTGGTGGCGATGGCCACCGGGGCCCGGGCCGCGCCCGGCGCGCACCGGGCGGCCGCCGAGGCCTGTCACTGGATCGGACGAGCCGTCGGACGCAGCCACGCCCGGCTGGTCGAGGACATAAGGAACGGCCGGCGCGGCGACCTGAAGTCCGGGCTGCACCGGCTCACCGACCGCAGCCTCGGCAAGCTCCGGGCCAGCGCCTCCGAACAGGGCGTCGCCCCCGAGGAGTACGCGGCCAGCCTGCGCTGCCTGCTGCTGTCGGCGGACCCCCGGTGCCGCACCCGGGTGTTCTTCGGGGTCGGGCCGGGCGGGCTGTTCCGGTTGCGCGAGGGGGAGTGGCAGGACATCGAGCCACAGGTCGCGGAGGTCAAGGGCGAACCCGTCCTGGGCTTCGGCTCGCCGCCCTCCGAGACCCCCGAGGGCGACCGGCTCACCATGGACCTGGGCATCCCCACTCCCCCCAGCCCCTACGAACCGGCCCCGGAGCCGCCCCGCGAGCCCTTCCGCTTCCGGACGTCCGTCGCCCGCCCGGGTGACACGCTCCTGATGTGCAGCGGTGGCCTCGCCGACCCCCTGCGCGGCGAGCCCGAACTCGGCGAGTACCTCGCCGAGCGGTGGTCCCGTCCCGATCCGCCCGGCCTCGCCGCGTTCCTCGCCGACTCCCAGGTGCGGGTCAAGGGTTATGCGGACGACCGTACGGCCGCCGCGGTGTGGGAGGCGTGAGCGCGAGCCGTGTGACTTGATGGAACCCGGAGGGATCCCAGGAGACCGAAGGGGCAGACGAGAACCATGGCCAAACAGAACGTCGCGGAACAGTTCGTCGACATCCTGACCCGCGCCGGGGTCAAGCGTCTCTACGGCGTCGTCGGCGACAGCCTCAACCCGGTCGTCGACGCAGTCCGCCGCAACTCCGCCATCGACTGGATCCACGTCCGGCACGAGGAGACCGCCGCCTTCGCCGCCAGTGCCGAGGCGCAGATCACCGGCTCCCTCGCCGCCTGCGCCGGTTCCTGCGGCCCCGGCAACCTCCACCTCATCAACGGCCTCTACGACGCCCACCGCTCCATGGCCCCGGTCCTCGCCCTCGCCTCGCACATCCCCTCCAGCGAGATCGGCCTCAGCTACTTCCAGGAGACCCACCCCGACCGGCTGTTCGCCGAGTGCAGCCACTACAGCGAGATGATCTCCAGCCCGCAGCAGATGCCGCGGCTGCTGCAGACCGCCATTCAGAACGCCGTCGGCCGCAGCGGCGTCAGCGTCGTCACCCTGCCCGGCGACATCGCCGACCGGCCCGCCCCGGAGAAGGCCGCCGAGACCGCCCTCGTGACGTCCCGCCCGACGGTCCGTCCGGGTGACGCCGAGATCGACCGGCTCGT
Source organism: Streptomyces sp. NPDC007907 (assembly GCF_042959365.1). Taxonomy (NCBI): domain Bacteria; kingdom Bacillati; phylum Actinomycetota; class Actinomycetes; order Kitasatosporales; family Streptomycetaceae; genus Streptomyces; species Streptomyces sp. NPDC007907. The sequence continues at coordinate 155,490 of NZ_JBIBKR010000008.1, read as the reverse complement.
CGAGATGATCGACGAGGCCGGCAAGGTCACCCTCTTCTGCGGCAGCGGCACGGCCGGAGCGCACACCGAGGTCATGGAGTTCGCCGGGAAGATCAAGTCCCCGGTCGGACACGCCCTGCGCGGCAAGGAATGGATCCAGTACGACAACCCCTTCGACGTCGGCATGAGCGGACTGCTCGGATACGGCGCCGCCTACGAGGCCACCCACGAGTGCGACCTGCTGATCCTGCTCGGCACCGACTTCCCCTACAACGCCTTCCTCCCCGACGATGTCAAGATCGCCCAGGTCGACGTCCGGCCCGAGAACCTCGGCCGCCGCTCGAAACTGGACCTCGCGGTGTGGGGCGACGTGCGGGAGACACTGCGCTGCCTGATCCCGCGGGTGCGGGAGAAGAAGAACCGGCGCTTCCTCGACCGGATGCTGAAGAAGCACGCGGACGCGCTGGAGGGCGTGGTCAAGGCGTACACCCGCAAGGTGGAGAAGCACACGCCGATCCACCCCGAGTACGTGGCGTCCGTGCTCGATGAAGTGGCCTCCGACGATGCCGTGTTCACCGTGGACACCGGCATGTGCAACGTCTGGGCCGCCCGCTACATCTCACCCAACGGCCGTCGCCGCGTCATCGGATCCTTCTCCCACGGCTCGATGGCCAACGCCCTGCCCATGGCGATCGGCGCGCAGTTCACCGACCGCAAACGGCAGGTCGTGTCGATGTCCGGCGACGGCGGCTTCTCCATGCTGATGGGCGACTTCCTCACGCTGGTCCAGTACGACCTGCCCGTGAAGGTCGTCCTGTTCAACAACTCCTCCCTCGGCATGGTCGAGTTGGAGATGCTGGTCGCCGGTCTCCCGTCGTACGGCACCGCCAACAAGAACCCCGACTTCGCCGCCGTCGCCCGTGCCTGCGGGGCGTACGGGGTGCGCGTCGAGAAGCCCAAGGATCTCCCCGGGGCCCTGAGGGACGCGTTCAAGCACAAGGGGCCGGCCCTCGTCGACGTGGTCACCGACCCCAACGCGCTGTCCATCCCGCCGAAGATCAAGGCCGAGATGGTGACCGGGTTCGCCCTGTCGGCCTCGAAGATCGTGCTGGACGGCGGGGTCGGCCGCATGCTGCAGATGGCCCGCTCCAACCTGCGCAACGTGCCGCGGTTCTAGAGGTCCCTCAGCTGTAGGGCGTCCAGGCGCGCGCGGAGGTGTCGTACACATAGCGGGGCAGGCCCTTGATGCCGCTGGTCCGGAACGGGCGGCCGTCGTCGTCGATCCGGACCGTGCCCCTGCGGCCCTGGGAGGACCAGTCCAGCTCCAGGTACCAGCGGCAGTCGCACGCCTGGGTCCGGGCGTTGACCAGCAGCACCTCGGGGTCCCGGGCCGACACCCGGTAGGGCATGCGCACCGCCGGGATCGGCGTACCCGCGTCGCTCCCGGCGACCGCGCGGGCGAGGGGACGGTCCTTGTCCAGGTTCACGTCGAAGGAGCGCGGGGTGATCGAACCGCCGCAGCCCCGGTCCATGGCGTAGGCGTTGCCCTGCGCCGGGGCCGTCCGCCCCACCACGCGCACGCGCAGCGCCTCCAGCACGACGGCCGTGTCGGTCCGCCCCTGCACCGTCAGCTCCACGAGCGTCTCGCCGCCGTGCACCGCGTTCTGCGATGCGGCCCAGACGCCCGCGTCCTGCGGGACGGGAGGCGGCGCCACCTGCCCGGGCGGCCTGGCGATGACGTAGTCGTGAGCGCAGCCCAGCTCCCAGGCCTGGGAGTCGGCCGACCAGGTGAGGGGGACGGCGGGGCCGGCCGCGTCGGCGGGCGGTGGGGTGGTGCGGGTGGAGGGCGACGGGGAGGGCTTCGACTGCTTCGGGGTGGCGGAGGGAGAGGACCGCTGGGGGGTCGGGGAACCGCCGCTCGGCGTGGGGGAGGCGTCGCGCCGGTCCGGCGCTCTGGTCTCCGTCATGCCGGAGGGGGCCGGACCGGCCGAGCCGGCCCGGTCGCCGGCGGACGCATGCCGCCCGTCCGGCAGTGCGGCGAGGCTCCCGAGAGCCGCGAGCACCGCGCAGCCGGCAGCCAGCCCGACCGCGACGCGTCCACGGCGGTACCAGGGGCGACGGGGGAGCGGCGCCGCGACGCCGGCAGGACCACCGACGCCGAGGGGTGCGGCCGCCGGTTCTTGAGCTTCGGGCTCGACCGTGCTCTCTTCGGCCACCGGTTCCTGCGCTTGGGGGGCGCCCGCGTCGTTCTTGGTCTTCGCTTTCTGCGATGCGACGGCGACCACCCTCTCTTCGGCCACCGGTTCCTGCGCTTGGGGGGCGCCCGCGTCGTTCTTGGTCTTCGCTTTCTGCGGTGCGACGGCGACCGTGCTCTCTTCGGCCACCGGTTCCTGCGCTTGGGGGGCGCCCGCGTCGTTCTTGGCCTCCGGTTCCTGCGATGCGACGGCGGCCGTGCTGTCTTCGGCTCTCGGGTCCTCCACCCCGGCGGGCGTGGCCGCCGCGCTCGGCGTGCGGGGGCGTTGGCGTGCCGCCACCGCCAGGAGCCAGCGGCGGTGGAGCTCCAGACGTTCCTGCGGGGACGCCCCGCACAGGGCGGCGAAGCGCTCCGCGGGGGCGAAGTCGACCGGGACCGCCTCGCCGGCGCAGTAGCGGTGCAGGGTCGAGGTGTTCATGGCCAGGCGCCGGGCCAGGGAACCGTAACTGCGGTCCGTGCGCTCCTTCAGCGTCCTCAGCAGCGCCGCGAACTCCGCGACGTCGTCGACGTCGTCCTGTGCCGACACCCTTCCCCCGTCCCCGTAGGTCCGACCCGGCCCGGAACGGCATCCCAGGCACCCCATGTACCTGCACGTCAGACGGCCTGGGATGGTTCCACCGTGCCGGATCGGGTGCGGGCCGTTGCGTCCCCCGGGTGTGACCGCTGATGCTTCTGGTGTCGCACCGAGCAGACCAGGGCCGGCCGGCCGGCCTCGCGGCGGCATCGACCATCCACGCATTCACCCACGGGGGACACCCATGCCCAAGCACCTCCGAGCCAGCGCGCTCACCGCACTCACCGTCGCCGCCCTCGCGGCGGGCACGGTCCTCACGGCCCCGGCCGCCGGAGCCGCGCCGACGGCCGCCGCACCGAAGTTCCTCTCGGCGTCCCAGCTCCCGCCGCACCCGTCCTCCACCTGGACGGCCGGCCCGGTCACCGAGGGGTTCCCGGAGGCACTCGGCACCTGCGTGAGCACGGAGGGCGTGCCCTCCTACGACTACCGGTACCGGGAGTTCCGCACCGACCTGGACACCAGCGCCGTGCAGCTGACCGTCGTGGCGGACACCTCCGCCCTGGCCAAGGCCCTGGCGAAGCACTACGACGACCTGATCCGCACCTGCGCCGACCGCCTGGAGAAGAACGACCCCGACATCGAGGCCGAGGGCCGGGACTACGGTTCGCTGCCCGTCGAGGAGGGCGCCCACGTCCGCGGCGTGCACACCGAGACGTCCGGGGGCTCCACGGACATCTCGCTGCTGTCCGTCGGGCGCGACGGCAGGACGGTCACCGTCGTGCGGTGGGGCCAGATGGGCGACTTCGGAGACGCCCCCGTCGCGGCCTTCAAGAAGACGACGACCATCGCCGTCAACAAGCTCTACTGACGCGCGTCCCTCGCGAGATGCGGGGCCGTCCTCCCTCCACGGGGGTGGGGAGGACGGCCCCGTACCGGTTCCGGAGGCCGTCAAGACCGTCGTACTTCAGCCAACTTCACCGAGGCACCGCGCACCCGGTGCCCTCGCCCGGGCCCCTCCCCGTGTACGCACGGATCGGCAGTCGGCCATCGGCCCATCGTCCGATCTCCGGCGGTCAGCATCCGTCCGGGGACGACGACCGGCTACCCTCTTGTCCCCCTCCCCTCCGTCGCCGTACCGCTCGGCGGCCAACTGCCCACGCCGCCCGCGCCGTTCCGATGGCCGAACACCCGGTCGTCGACGATCCCGCATGACTGCCGCGTTCCCGATGGGGCATGGATCCCCGTGAACGTGTTCGAGCAGGAGGGGAACCGACATCGGCGCGCGGGCGGGGGTCATGGAGAGGCAGGCACGACGAGGCGGTCCCATAGCGATCGGGGGCTTCTCGGCGAAGACGGTGGAGGACAGGACCGACGATGTCACGGAACACGATCCGGCGCCGCAGTTGAGGCGCCGACTCGGGCGGGCGGACCTGCGGGCCGTCCCCGAAGCGCGCAGGGCCCTGCGGGAACTGCTCGGGCAGTGGGGGAAACACGGGCAGTCCGACGTGGCCGAACTGCTCACCAGCGAGCTCGTCACCAACGCGATCGTCCACACCGACCACGACGCGGTCCTCACGGCCACCGTCGGGCCCCGCGGACTGCGGGTGGAGGTGCGGGACTTCGTGGCCCGCAGACCCCGGCTGCGTGTACCGGTCGCCGACGACGGTACGAACGGCAGGGGCCTGCTCCTGGTGCAGTCCCTCGCGGACTCCTGGGGCGTGCGGCCGCACGGCGTGGGCAAGTCCGTCTGGTTCGAGCTGGGGGCCGGCGCGGCGTGAACGCCGAAGGGGCGCGGCCCGCAGGCCACGCCCCCTCGCCACTGTGCTCGGGCTCGGCTAACCGAACTGCTGCTCAAGGTCCTTGAGCTTGCGCTCCAGGGAGTCCAGACGCGGCAGTGCCATCGTGTCGTCCTCCGCGGTGAGGTCGACGGTCACCGCGTCAGCTCCTTTGCGCACCGGCTGAAGGGAGGGACGCGAGCGCACGGGCAGGGGCTCCGGCGCGGATATGGCAGGCTCCGCGGAGACCTGCGAGGAGCCGCGCTCCACCTGCACCTCCAGCTCCCGTCCGCCACCGCGGCCGAAGTGGCCGCGGTGACCGCGGCTGATCGCCTTCAGCTGGGCCCGCTCCACGCGCTGCTGGTCGCGCCGCCGCTGCCGGGCCTCCTCCTTCTTGCGCATGTCGTCGCGCACCTCGTCGACCGCCTCGTCCAGGCTGCGCACACCCTCCAGGAGCATCAGCGACCAGGCGCGGTAGGTCTCGCGGGGGGCCCGCAGCCAGCGCACCATGCGGATCTGCGGCAGCGGGCGGGGCACCAGACCCTGCTCCCGCAGGGCGGCGCGGCGGGTCTGCTTCAGCGCGCGGTCGAAGAGGACCGCGGCCGAGAGGGACATGCCCGCGAAGAAGTGGGGGGCACCCGCGTGGCCGACGCCCCGCGGGGCGTGCACCCAGTTGAACCAGGCCGCGGCGAAGGCGAACGTCCAGACGAGTATCCGGGAGCCGAGCGCCGCGTCACCGTGGCTGGCCTCGCGCACCGCGAGGACGGAGCAGAACATCGCCGCACCGTCCAGGCCGAACGGGACGAGGTACTGCCAGCCGCCGGACAGTCCGAGGTTCTGCTCGCCGAAACCGACCAGGCCGTGGAAGGAGAGCAGGGCGGCGACGGCCGCACAGCAGAACAGAAGAAGATAGGAGAGGGTGCCGTAGAGGGCTTCTTTGCGTCTGCGGCGTTCCTCGCTGCGCTCCCAGGAGTCGTCCGCGCTCGTGTCCTTGACCGAGGAGCGCTTGCCGCGCGCGAGCACCGCCACCGCCGCCAGCATGCCCAGGAGAAGCACGGCGCCCGGAAGCAGCCAGTTCAGCGATATGTCGGTCAGTCTCATCTGGGTGGTCCCTTGCATTGGGATAGGGCGTAACGCCCGCCATAGTGGCCCAATCCCATCGGCCCTCAGGGGGTTTCGGGGCAAGAGACCGCCAAGGAAGTGCAAGGGAATGCCCAGGACGGCGATCTGCTCGAACTGTCGCTTGAGGGGCGGGAGTTGAGTTCGAACAAGACTACCCGCACGAGTGGTTCTCCGGAAAGTTCCCGTGACCCGTGGGGATGCTGTGAATCGCCTGAGCGGGTGTGTGGTTTCGCGATGATCCTACGGGGGGCAGGCCCCCGTGTGTGCGTCAACTGGCCGTGGCGAGCAGCTTGGTGACGCGGTCCGTGTCGCAGGTGCGCGGGCAGGTGGCGCAGGTGTCCTCGGGACGCAGGGTGTAGAACATGCAGCAGCTCGCGCGGTCCCGGGTGAGCAGCGGCTCGCCGCCGGGGCCGGTCAGCTCCCGGAACGCCGCCGTGCCGACGTACGGCTTGCTCGCGCCCGGCAGGAGCAGCTCCAGTTCGCGCATCGCGCGCCGCTCCTCGGTCTCGCCGAGCAACTGGGCGACGTACCAGAGCCCTTCGACGATCTCGTCGGTCGCCATGCCCCACAGGGCGCGCCCGCGGCGGCGCATCCGGGGGCCGAAGCCGGTCAGCACCGGCTCCAGGTGCTCCGCGACCGCCGACCGGACCTCCGCCCGCAGTGCCTCCTCGTCCGGGACGACCCGGGCGCCGGGCAGCCCGGCCGCCTCGTCGCCCGGCAGGCAGGCGAAGCCGGCGGGGCGGACGGCCAGGTGCCCGAGGGCGTGGCCCGGGTCGGTGCGGTCGTAGGAGACGTGGGTCACGGGGTAGCGGGGGACCCGGCGGTGCAGGAACCACGGCACGGTGATCAGGAGGCAGGCGGGCCATGCGTAGCGGTGCAGGCCAAAGCCGGCGACGACGTCGGGCCGGGCCTGCCGGCCGTAGTCGCGCCGGATCTGGTCCACGTCCCACGCCAGGAAGCGGTCGAGGGCGGGGCCGGCGGCTGCGAGGTCGTCGGCCGCTGTCCAGCCGTCGCCGCGCGGGGTCTCGTCCGTGGCGTTCAGTTCGGTGACGGCGAGGCCCGGGAGGACGTCGGCCAGGCGGGCGTAGGCGCCGGAGACGGCCGAAACGGGCGCAGGCATGTGATCACCGATCCGTCGGGAGAAACGGGGTTCTTGAAGGTAAGCCTAACCTTACTCAAGATCGCCGGAAGTTGAAGGAGGGATTTGAACTGGGGGCTTCGGCGCTTATGGTGCTTGACGGACGAGTAACAACCCGCCGTAATGACCCCAAGTACCGATACGTCCGGAGGAGGACCCGTGAGGCAGGGAGCGCAGGGCTCTGCGGGCACGGGGGCTCCGTGGGCAGCCGCGGCGGCGTCGGCACCGGCGTCGGCTTCGCCGTCGGGATCGGCTTCGGCGGCAGCGGCTTCGCCGTCGGCTTCGGTGGCAGCGGCAGCGGCTGAGCCGGCCGGGTCCGTGCGGGTGCCGCGGCAGGTCGGGGAGGTGCGGGGGGAACACACGCACAGTGAGCCGGCCGCGCCGGTCGCCCCGCGGGTTCGGCCCGTGGTGCAGCGGGCCTCGGTGCGCGGGCAGATCCTGGACGCGTTGCGCGCCGCGCTGGTGGCGGGGGATCTGCGGCCCGGTGAGGTGTACTCTGCGCCGGTGCTCGGCGAGCGGTTCGGGGTCTCGGCGACGCCGGTCCGGGAGGCCATGCAGCAACTCGCCCTCGAAGGCGCCGTCGAGGTCGTTCCCAACCGTGGGTTCCGGGTGGTCGAGCGGGGGGCTCGGGAACTGGCGGAGCTGGCCGAGGTCCGGGCGCTGCTCGAAGTCCCGGTGATGCTGCGGCTGGCCCGCACCGTTCCCGCCGAGCGCTGGGCCGAGCTGCGCCCTCTCGCCGAGGCGACGGTCCGCGCGGCGGCCTCGGGATGCCGCGCCACCTACGCGGAGTCCGACCGGCGGTTCCACCGGGCTGTGCTGTCCCTGGCGGGCAACGCGCAGCTGGTGCAGATCGCGGAGGACCTGCACCGCAGGGCGCAGTGGCCGTTGGTCGGGGGTGCGCGCGGGGTGCGGGCGCGGGCCGATCTGCTGGCGGACGCGCATGAGCACACGGCGTTGCTGGACGCGCTGGTCGCACGGGATCTGGATGTGGTCAGGGCGCTGGTGGGGGAGCACTTCGCGGGGGCGGGTGCCGTCGGCTGACCGGCCGGGGTTCGCGCGTTTCGCCTTCTCGCCGGATGGGGGCCGGGCCGCGCCGGGGGGTGTCCGTCCTCGGAACGGCGCGATGGGCTTGCACACCGACTGACTGTTCGTTGACGGGCCAACCGCTGCGGGCGGACACCCCCCGACACGTCCCCTTCTCGCCGTACGCGGGTGTGGGCGCGCTCTGGCTCAGCAGCGGGCGGTCGTGCCGCTGGGGCGGCACGGGTCCGCCCCGGCGGCAACGCCTAAGCCGTCGCAGCCGGCGGTACCGGTGGAGCCAACTGGCGGGACAGCCACGTCGGTACGCCGCCGAGCAGCCGGAACAACCGCCTCGCTTCCTCGCGCAGTCGCGACGCCTCCGGCTCCGTCTCCGTGTCTGCGAGGGACACCAGCGCCGGGGCCGTACCGACGAGATAGCCCAGCTCCTCCCGGAGCCGCAGCGACTCCGAGAACCCGTGCCGTGCCTCCGCCAACTCCCCTTCGCGGAGGGCGAGTCCGGCCAGGTGGCGCCAGGTGAACGACAGCAGCAGCGGGTCGGAGTGCGCCGTCGCGCCCGCGTGGGCCCGGCGGTACGCGGCCCGGGCGGCCTGGGGCGCGCTCGTCAGGTTCTCCGCCAGCAGGCCGCGACGGAAGTCCAGCAGAGCCCGCGCGGGAGCACCGGGAGGAAGCAGCGCCGCCGCCCGGCCGAGCGCGGCCCGGGCCTCGTCGGCCCGGTCCCGTACCGCGAGCAGGGTCGCCGCGTAGGCCAAGTAACCGCGTTCACAAGCGGCCGCGCCCCGCTCGTCGTCGCTGTGGGCCATCGCCTCGGCCGTGCGCAGCGCGTCCTCGGCCTCCTCCCAGCCCTGCTCGGTGTACAGACACCGCTCCACCAGGAGCGACGCACGTTGCAGCGCCGCCGCCGGTGTGGCCGGCAGGAGCAGGGCGGCCGCGTCGGCCCAGCACCCGCGCGAGCGCAGCCGCCATACCGCGGTCTGGAGGGGATCGTCACCGGCGGTCGTTCCGTTACCAGACATGGCGGTATGCGCCACGTTGCCCTCCCCGAGCACGCCATCGAGCTGTTGAGTGGTGGCGGCATCTCAGCACGAATCGGCGGGCCGGGCCAAGGGGGTGGGTGAAGGATTTCACAAAGTCGTGGGATCCCGGGGTGCCCCGGGTTTGCCCCCGGGACACCCCGCGTATCAGCTCATCCGCAGTGCCAGGAAGAAGTCCAGCTTGTCCTCGAGGCGCGACAGGTCACGACTCGTCAACTGCTCGATTCGGCCGACCCGGTAGCGCAGCGTGTTGACGTGCAGGTGCAGACGGGTGGCGCAGCGGGTCCAGGAGCCGTCGCAGTCGAGGAAGGCCTCCAGGGTGGGTATCAGCTCGGCGCGGTGGCGGCGGTCGTAGTCCCGCAGGGGGTCCAGGAGGCGGGCCGTGAAAGCGCGGCGGACGTCGTCCGGGACGAAGGGCAGCAGCAGGACGTGCGAGGCCAGTTCCTGGTGGCCGGCCGCGCAGACCCGGCCCGGGCGGGCCGCGGCGACGCGCCGGGCGTGGCGGGCCTCCTCCAGCGCGCCGCGCAGCCCCTCCGCCGAGTGGACCGCCGCGCTGACGCCCAGAGTGAGCCGGCCGTCCCCGTCGAGGCCCGCCGTGAGGGGTTCCCGTACCGAGGCCAGGAGCGTGTCCCCGAGGACGCCCGGCTCCGGGCCGTCGTGCTCCGTGGGGACGGCGGGGAGCGGGACCAGGGCGATGGCCTCGTCGCCCGTGTGGGCCACCGCGATGCGGTCGGAATGCTCCGGCCCGGCGACGGCGGGGTCGACGAGGACCTCCTCCAGCAGGGCCTGCGCCACGGGGCCGCCCTCGACCCCTTCGCCCTTCCAGTCGACGCGGGCCACGACCACCTGCCAGTGCGGCGCGGAGCCCAGGCCGGGCAACAGCACCGGTGCGGCCACGCGCAGGCGGGCGGCGATCTCGGCGGGCGCCGCGCCCGCCTGGACCAGTTCCAGAACCTCCTGGGCCAGCCGGCGGCGCACCGTGCGGGCCGCGTCCCGGCGGTCCCGTTCGACGGCGATGAGCTGGGTGACGCCGTAGAGCAGATCCAGCCGCTCCTCGGGCCAGTCCCCGGCGTCCGCCTCCACGGCCAGCAGCCAGTCCGCCAGGACGGTCTCGCGGACGTCCCGGGCGGGCTGCGGGGAACGGCCCGTGGAGCGGACCGGGAACAGGGAGTACGTCGTGGCGCCCAGGACGACGCGGTGGGGGCCGCGGCGCCCCGCCCGGGTGGCGGCCAGGTGCTCCCCGGCGAGCCGGGCGCACGCCTCGGCCGGCAGGGCGGGGCCCGTCGCCTTCGAGCCCGCGATCAGGCGGCCGGTGGGGGAGAGGACCCAGGCCCGCAGGTCCAGGTCCGTGCCGAGGAGGTCCAGGACCACGTCGGGGCCGCCGCCCGCCGGTCCCGCCGTCATCATCCGGCGGTGCCGGTCGACGACCGCGGCCAGGTCGCCGGCGCGCTCGCCGGAGACCTGCCGTACGACGTGTTCGGTGATCGTCGCGAACGCCACCGACTCGTGCACCGCGAAGAGCGGCAGGCGATGCCGGGCGCAGGCCACGACCAGGTCCTCCGGCACGTCACCGAGCTCGGCCTCGCCCGCGGCGAGGGCCGTCACCCCCGCCTGCACCAGGATCCGGACGAACGGCTCCGAGTCGTCGGCGTCCCGGCGCCAGGCCAGGCCCGTGAGCACCAGTTCGCCGCCCGCGAGGTACCGGCTGGGGTCGCGCAGGTCGGTCGTCATCACACCCCGGACGGTGCGGTCCAGTTCGTCCTCGCCGCCGAGCAGCTTGAGGCCCAGCGCATCGGTCTCCAGCAGTGCGCGCAGCCGCATTCTCGTCGCCGCCGTTCTTTGTCTCGAAATCAAGCCCTGCCCCGGCTGTGTTCCAGGTCACGCGGTCGTCTCGCGTGTTTCCACAGGAGAACGAGGAGGTTTCCACGGGCCTCCGTTCATACGAATCTACAAGATGCCTGTCCTGGCCAGCCAACTCCTTCATGGTTTCCGTGACTGACTCGCTTGGCGCAACGCGCTGTGTACTGAGACCACTACGCGTTAACAGCACATGAACGAGCCGGGACCGCCGCACACGGATTGGCTCAATCTGAACGCCCTACGAAAAGACGAAGAAGAGAGCCGGTCATGGACTTCCTTCGCCCCGCCAGCTGGGAGGAGGCGCTCGCCGCGAAAGCCGAGCACCCCACAGCTGTGCCGATTGCGGGTGGCACCGACGTGATGGTCGAGGTCAACTTCGACCACCGCCGGCCCGAGTACCTCTTGGACCTGAACCGCATCGGCGACCTCTCCGAGTGGGAGGTCGGCGAGGAGAGCGTGCGGCTCGGTGCCTCCGTGCCGTACACGAAGATCATGGAGAACCTGCGCGCCGAGCTGCCGGGTCTCGCCCTCGCCTCGCACACGGTCGCCTCCCCGCAGATCCGCAACCGTGGCGGCGTCGGCGGCAACCTCGGCACCGCCTCCCCGGCCGGCGACGCCCACCCCGCCCTGCTCGCCGCGGGCGCCGAGGTGGAGGTGGAGTCGGTACGCGGGAGCCGTCTCATCCCCATCGACGCGTTCTACACCGGTGTGAAGCGCAACGCGCTGGCGGCCGACGAGCTGATCCGCGCCGTACACGTGAAGAAGGCCGACGGGCCGCAGCAGTTCTCCAAGGTGGGAACCAGGAACGCGATGGTCATCGCCGTGTGCGCCTTCGGGCTCGCCCTGCACCCCGAGACGCGCACCGTGCGGACCGGGATCGGTTCGGCCGCCCCGACACCCGTCCGGGCGAAGGCCGCCGAGGAGTTCCTGACCGCCGCACTGGAGGAGGGCGGCTTCTGGGACAACGGAAAGATCGTCACCCCGTCGGTCGCCAAGCAGTTCGCGGACCTGTGCTCCGCCGCCTGCAACCCGATCGACGACGTCCGGGGCACCGCGAGCTACCGCCGCCACGCGGTCGGCGTCATGGCCCGCCGCACGCTGACCTGGACCTGGGAGTCCTACCGCGGCACCCGCCGCACTACCGAGGGAGCTGCGTGATGCGCGTCAACTTCACGGTCAACGGCCGTCAGCAGGAAGCCGACGACGTGTGGGAGGGCGAGTCCCTGCTGTACGTGCTGAGGGAGCGCATGGGCCTTCCCGGGTCGAAGAACGCCTGTGAGCAGGGCGAGTGCGGCTCGTGCACGGTCCGTCTGGACGGCGTGCCGGTGTGCGCGTGCCTGGTCGCCGCCGGGCAGGTGGAGGGCCGCGAGGTCGTCACCGTCGAGGGGCTGGCCGACTTCGCCAAGCAGCGGTCCTGCGGGACCGGCGGCTGCGGCACGTCGCTCCAGGACTCGCAGCACTGGGACGCCAAGGGCACCGACTCGCAGACCGGCGAGGGCACCGAGCTGTCCCCGATCCAGCAGGCGTTCATCGACGCCGGCGCCGTCCAGTGCGGATTCTGCACGCCGGGCCTGCTGGTCGCGGCCGACGAGATGCTGGAGCGCAACCCCAACCCGAGCGACGCGGACATCCGTGAGGCGCTGTCGGGCAACCTGTGCCGCTGCACCGGCTACGAGAAGATCATGGACGCGGTCCGCCTCGCGGCCGCCCGGCAGTCGGAGGCGGTCTGACCATGGCTTCCCCCAGCGGAACCCCCACGAAGATCACCCAGGGCTCCCCGACCAAGGGCGGCATCGGCGAGTCCACGCTGCGCCCCGACGGCACCCTCAAGGTCACCGGCGAGTTCGCGTACTCGTCCGACATGTGGCACGAGGACATGCTGTGGGGGCAGATCCTCCGCTCGACCGTCGCGCACGCCGAGATCGTCTCCATCGACACGAGTGACGCCCTGGCCACGCCGGGCGTCTACGCCGTGCTGACGTACGACGACCTGCCCACCGACGTGAAGAACTACGGCCTGGAGATCCAGGACACCCCGGTCCTCGCCCACGGCAAGGTCCGCCACCACGGCGAGCCGGTCGCGCTCGTCGCCGCCGACCACCCGGAGACCGCGCGCCGGGCCGCCGCGAAGATCAAGGTGGACTACCGCGAGCTGCCCGTCATCACCGACGAGGCCTCCGCCACCGCCCCGGACGCGCTGCTCGTCCACGAGAACCGCGACGACCACCACGCCGGGCACGTCCCGCACCCCAACATCGTGCACCGCCAGCCGATCGTCCGCGGTGACGTGGCGGCGGCGCGCGAGCGGGCCGACGTCATCGTCGAGGGCGAGTACACCTTCGGCATGCAGGATCAGGCCTTCCTCGGCCCCGAGTCCGGCCTCGCCGTGCCGGAGGAGGACGGCGGTGTCCACCTCTACATCGCCACCCAGTGGCTGCACAGCGACCTGCGCCAGATCGCACCCGTGCTCGGCCTGCCCGAGGACAAGGTGCGCATGACGCTGTCCGGCGTCGGCGGCGCGTTCGGCGGCCGCGAGGACCTGTCGATGCAGATCCACGCCTGCCTGCTGGCCCTGCGCACCGGCAAGCCCGTCAAGATCGTCTACAACCGGTTCGAGTCGTTCTTCGGGCACGTCCACCGCCACCCAGCCAAGCTCCACTACGAGCACGGGGCCACCAAGGACGGCAAGCTCACCCACATGAAGTGCCGGATCGTCCTGGACGGCGGCGCCTACGCCTCCGCCTCTCCGGCCGTCGTCGGCAACGCCTCCTCCCTGTCCGTCGGCCCGTACGTGGTCGAGGACGTCGACATCGAGGCCATCGCCCTCTACACCAACAACCCGCCCTGCGGCGCGATGCGCGGCTTCGGCGCGGTCCAGGCCTGCTTCGCCTACGAGGCGCAGATGGACAAGCTGGCCGCGAAGCTCGGCATGGACCCGGTGGAGTTCCGCCGGCTCAACGCCATGGAGCAGGGCACTCTCCTGCCGACGGGACAGCCCGTCGACTCCCCGGCCCCGGTCGCCGAACTGCTGCGCCGCGTCAAGGCGATGCCGATGCCGCCGGAGCGGCAGTGGGAGTCCAGCGAGGGCGCCGACGTACGGCAGCTGCCGGGCGGCCTGTCCAACACCACGCACGGTGAGGGCGTCGTCCGCGGCGTCGGCTACGCGGTCGGCATCAAGAACGTCGGCTTCTCCGAGGGGTTCGACGACTACTCCACCGCCAAGGTCCGCGTGGAGGTCGTCGCCGGCGAGCCCGTCGCCACCGTGCACACCGCCATGGCGGAGGTCGGCCAGGGCGGCGTCACCGTCCACGCGCAGATCGCCCGCACCGAGCTGGGCGTCACACAGGTGACCATCCACCCGGCCGACACCCAGGTGGGCAGCGCCGGTTCGACGTCGGCCTCCCGGCAGACGTACGTCACCGGCGGCGCGGTGAAGAACTCCTGTGAGCTGGTCCGCGAGAAGGTCCTGGAGATCGGGCGCCGCAAGTTCGGCTCCTACCACCCGGCCTGGGCGACGGCCGAGCTTCTCCTGGAGGGCGGCAAGGTCGTCACCGACGGCGGCGAGGTCCTCTCCGACCTGGCCGACGTGCTGGAGGGCGAGACCGTGGAGGTCGAGGCGGAATGGCGGCACCGGCCGACGGAGCCCTTCGACCTGCGCACCGGGCAGGGCAACGGACACGTCCAGTACTCCTTCGCCGCACACCGGGCCGTCGTCGAGGTCGACACCGAGCTCGGCCTGGTCAAGGTCATCGAACTGGCCTGCGCCCAGGACGTCGGCAAGGCGCTCAACCCGCTGTCGGTGCTCGGCCAGATCCAGGGCGGCACCACCCAGGGCCTGGGCGTGGCGGTCATGGAGGAGATCGTCGTCGACCCGAAGACGGCGAAGGTCAGGAACCCCTCCTTCACCGACTACCTGATCCCGACCATCCTCGACACGCCGACCATCCCGGTCGACGTCCTCGAACTCGCCGACGAGCACGCCCCGTACGGGCTGCGCGGCATCGGTGAGGCACCGACCCTGTCGTCGACCCCGGCCGTCCTCGCGGCGATCCGGAACGCGACCGGGCTCGAGCTGAACCGGACTCCGGTGAGGCCCGAGCACCTGACGGGCACACAGCTCTCCTAGGGCTGAGCAGTCACGTCCCCCTGGGGGCTTCGCCCCCCAGGGCCCCTTGTTCGTCTCGGGCCGTCCCCCGGGTCGTGAACATCCCAACCCCCTTTGAAACTTGGGAGACGGCACCCATGACCCAGCAATCACTGGAGCCGAGGACCACAGCCGACGACGCGGGTGAAGGCACCCGCGTCCCGGCCGGACGGTCCTGGCTCGACCGGTACTTCCACATATCCCACAGAGGGTCCACGGTCGCCCGTGAAGTGCGCGGCGGCATCACGACCTTCATGGCGATGGCGTACATCCTCCTGCTCAACCCCCTGATCCTGTCCGGCAAGGACGCGGCCGGGGCCACGCTCGCCCAGCCTGCCCTGATCACCGCCACCGCGTTCGCGGCGGCCTTCACCACCCTGCTGATGGGCTTCGTCGGCAAGGTGCCCCTGGCCCTCGCCGCCGGCCTCTCGGTCTCCGGAGTCCTCGCCTCCCAGGTCGCGCCCGAGATGACCTGGCCCCAGGCGATGGGCATGTGCGTGATGTACGGCGTGATCATCATGCTGCTGGTCGTCACCGGCCTGCGCGAGATGATCATGAACGCGATCCCGCTCGCGCTCAAGCACGGCATCACCATGGGCATCGGCCTGTTCATCGCCCTCATCGGTTTCTACAAGTCGGGCTTCGTGCACCAGGGCAAGGCCACGCCGCTCGCACTGGGTCCGGCGGGCGAACTGGCCGGCTGGCCCGTGCTGCTGTTCGCCGGGACCCTGCTGCTGATCTTCATGCTCCAGGCCCGGAACATCCCGGGCGCCATCCTCATCGGCATCGTCAGCGGCACGGTCGTCGCGGCGATCCTGAACGCGGCGGGTGTCATCGCCCCCCGGCAGTGGGCGGGCGGCGCACCCGAACTGCACGGCAGCGCGGTGTCCATGCCCGACTTCTCGCTCTTCGGGGACGTGCGGTTCGGCGGCTGGGGCGAGGTCGGCGCGATGACGGTCGGGATGATCGTCTTCACGCTCGTGCTCGCCGGGTTCTTCGACGCGATGGCCACCATCATCGGTGTCGGCACCGAGGCCAAGCTCGCCGACGACAAGGGCCGCATGCCGGGCCTGTCCAAGGCGCTGTTCATCGACGGGGCCGGCGGCGCGATCGGAGGCGTGTCCGGCGGTTCCGGCCAGACGGTGTTCATCGAGTCGGCCACCGGCGTCGGCGAGGGCGCCCGCACCGGTCTGGCCTCCGTGGTCACGGGTCTGTTCTTCGCGGCCTGCCTGTTCTTCACCCCGCTCACGGCGATCGTGCCGCAGGAGGTCGCGTCCGCCGCCCTGGTCGTCATCGGCGCCATGATGCTGATGAACGCCCGGCACGTGGACTGGGCCGACCGGGCCACCGCCATCCCGGTGTTCCTCACGGTCGTGCTGATGCCGTTCACGTACACCATCACCACCGGCGTGGCCGCGGGCGTCATCTCCTACGTCGCCATCAAGTTCGCCCAGGGCAAGTGGCGCGAGATCGGCGCCTTCATGTGGATCCTCACGGCGGTGTTCGTCGTCTACTTCGCCCTCAACCCGATCGAGAGCTGGCTGGGCGTCCACTGACAGCCCCGCCCGCCGCAACCCCAAGGAGACCGAGACAGATGCTGGACATCGCCGAGGAGCTGAACCGGTGGGTCGAGCAGGGCCGTGACTTCGCCGTCGCCACCGTGGTGGCCGTCGGCGGCAGCGCGCCCCGCCAGCCCGGCGCCGCGCTCGCGGTGGACACCGAGGGCACGGCGATCGGCTCGGTCTCCGGCGGCTGCGTGGAGGGCGCGGTCTACGCACTGTGCGAGCAGGCGCTGCGGGACGGCGAAACCGTCCTGGAGCGCTTCGGCTACAGCGACGACGACGCCTTTGCCGTGGGTCTCACCTGCGGCGGCGTCATCGACATCCTGGTCACCCCGGTGCGGGCCGGCGATCCGGTCCGCCCGGTGGTCGCGTCCACGCTCGCCGCCGCCGCCCGAGGGGAGGCGGCGGCGGTGGCGCGGATCGTGTCGGGCCCGCGCGAACTGACGGGCCGCGCGCTGCTGGTCCGCCCCGACGGGTCCCGCGAGGGCGGCTTCGGCGCCCATCCGGAACTCGACCGCACGGTCGCCGCCGAGGCCGGGGCCTTCCTGGACGCCGGGCGCACCGGCACCCTGGAGATCGGCGAGCAGGGCTCGCGCTGCGGGGCGCCCCTCACGGTCCTGGTCGAGTCCTCGGTCCCCGCACCCCGCATGATCGTCTTCGGGGCGATCGACTTCGCCTCCGCCCTGGTCCGCATGGGCAAGTTCCTCGGCTACCACGTCACGGTGTGCGACGCGCGCCCCGTCTTCGCGACCCGGACGCGCTTCCCGGACGCCGACGAGATCGTCGTCGACTGGCCCCACCGCTACCTGGAAGGCACCGACGTCGACGCCCGCACGGTCCTGTGCGTCCTGACCCACGACGCCAAGTTCGACGTGCCCCTGCTCAAGCTGGCGCTGCGTCTGCCGGTGGCGTACGTCGGAGCCATGGGCTCGCGGCGCACCCACCTGGACCGCAACACCCGGCTGCGCGACGTCGGCGTCACCGAACTGGAGCTGAGCCGGCTGCACTCGCCGATCGGCCTGGACCTCGGGGCCCGTACGCCCGAGGAGACGGCCCTGTCGATCGCGTCGGAGATCGTCGCCGGCCGGCGGGGCGGCAGCGGGGTCTCCCTGACCGGGGCGCACACACCGATCCACCACGAGCCGGGCTCGGGAACGGTCGGGCGGATCGGGTCGGTGGCCTGACCCGGGGCCGGCGTGTCGAGCCCTGTCCGAGCAGGCGGTTCGGGGCGTCCTGAGCGGGCGGTTCAGGGCACCCTGAGCAGGTGGTTCAGGAGTTCGAGCACGCGGTTCACGAATGCCGGAGGAGCTGGTTCAGGGCCCGTCCGAACACATACCGCGAGGAGTGCCGCACGACGCCGTCGAAGAGCGACGGCAGGAACCGGACGCGGATCTCCTCCCGCCAGACCACCCGGGTACGGCCCCCCGGCCCGGGCCGCACCTCGAGTTCGGCCCACCCCAGCACCACACGGCCCCGCTTCTCCAGCCGGCACCTCCCCGCCGATCCGTCGACGGGCGGCTGCCACACCGTGACCTCCATGGGGTCGTCGAAGCCCAGCGGTCCGGCGCCCGAGCGGGCCACGACGAGGGTCCCCTCGCGTGTCGGCCCGGGCGGCACGACCCTGACCACCGTCAGCGGCACCGCGTCACCGTGCCGCTGCCAGCGGGTGATCCGCCGCCACGCCTCGTCGAGGGGGAGCGGGGCCGTGCGTTCGAGCAGGATGTTCGCCACGCTCCGATCGTAGGGAACCCACGCGGCGTGAGCGGTACACCTCGCCCGGCGCGCGCGGCAGTCGACGGCGCCCGAGCGAGCCGGCCGCACGCCGGTCGCCGGGCGGTCGGAGAGGGCATGCCGGGAGCACGCACGCGTGTGTACGCGCGATTCATAGTCACCGAGGTGTCCCTCGACGGGCCTGGCCTGGTGTTTGAGGGAGCCGTACCGCGGCACTCGCCAGCACGGCAGTCCGCGTACACGCCTGGCAGGAGGAGGCCACCCCGTGAGCCCGGTGAAGGCCGTGCTGTTCGACCGTGACGGCACACTCGTCGAGGACGTCCCGGACCACGCCGCCCCCGATCGGGTGCGTCCCGCCGAGGGCGCTCGCGAGGCGCTCGCGCTGCTGCGGGGGCGCGGCATCCGCACCGGTGTCCTCACCGACCAGCCGGGTGTCGCGGGTGGGCTGCTCACCGACGCCGATGTGCGCCGGGTCAACCACCGTGTGGACGAACTCCTCGGTCCCTTCGACGTGTTCGCCGTCTGTCCGCACGGCCCCGACGACGGCTGTCACTGCCGCAGGCCGCAGTCCGGCATGCTGCTGTGGGCGGGCGGCCGGATCTGCGCCGGACCCGCCGAGCTCGCCGTCATCGGCTCCACCGCGGCGGACGCCGAGGCCGCCCGCCGGGCGGGCGCCCATGGCATCCTCGTCCCGAACGGACGCACCCGCCCGGAGGAGACCACCCGGGCCGACCACGTCGCCCCGGACCTGCTCACCGCGGCCCGGGCGCTGCTGGACGGACCACCGAAGGGCCGGGTCCTCGCCGACGAACGCCCCATCCAGCATGCATTCAGGACCGGCCCGTGACCGGGGAGCGCGGGTGACGGCCTGTTCATGTCCGGCCAGTGACCAGTGTGTAGGGGCCGCGGCCCCTACATGACCGGCCCGTGACCGGGGCACGGATGACGGCCCTGAATGTCCGGCCAGTGACCGGTGGGCATGGGTCACGGCCCGTTTCACGACCGGCCAGTGACCGGTGTGTACGGGCCGCGGCCCGTACATGACCGACCCGTGGCCGTGCGCGCACCGTGACGGCTGCGGCCACATCGGGAAGCCGGGGCGGCCCCGCGGTCGGTGCCGGGGAGCCGTCGCTCACAGTGGGCCCGCGGAAGGTGCCGCACGGCACCCGATGAGCGTGTCTTCGGCGGCGGGGCCGGGGCGGGCGCGGCAGGCTGCTGGCATGACCTCGGACCAGGCGGCGCGGCCCGCCCGCCCCCGTCTCCTCGTCCTGCGCGCCCTCGGGCTCGGGGACCTGCTCGCCGGCGTCCCCGCCCTGCGCGCGCTGCGGCGGGCCCACCCGGACCACGAGCTGGTACTGGCGGCCCCCGCCGAGCTGGCGCCGGTCGCGCGGGCGACGGGAGCCGTCGACCGGCTGCTGCCCGCCTGCGCGCCGGGCCGCGAGGTCCCGCGCTCCCTCGACTGGAGCGGCCCGCCACCGGACGTCGCCGTCGACCTGCACGGCAACGGACCGCTCAGCCACCGGCTGCTGGCGGAGCTGCGCCCGGCGAGGCTGCTCGCCTTCGCCCACCCGGACACGCCGGAGATCGACGGACCGCCCTGGTACGCCGAGGAACACGAACGCGACCGCTGGTGCCGGCTGCTGCGCTGGTACGGCGTCGACGCCGACCCGCGCGACCTGCGCCTGCCCCCACCGCAGACCGCCTCGCCGGCACCCGGCGCGGCCGTCCTGCACCCCGGCGCCGGGTCGCCGGCCCGCTGCTGGCCCGTCGAGCGCTACGCGGCCGTCGCTGCCGGGCTGCGCGCCCGGGGCCTGCGGGTGGTCGTCACGGGGGGCGCCGACGAGGGCGACCTCGTGGCGCGGCTCGCCAAGCAGGCGGACCTGGCCGACACGGACGTGTTCGGCGACGGCCTGCCCTTCGGGCGGCTGTCCGCCCTCGTCGCCGCCGCGTCCTGCGTGATCAGCGGCGACACCGGCATCGCCCACCTCGCCGCCGCCCACGGCACGCCGTCCGTCACGCTGTTCGGGCCGGTCGCGCCCAGTCGCTGGGGCCCGCCACCCGATCCCCGCCACCGCGCGCTCTGGTACGGCCCGGAAGGCGACCCGCACGGCCGCCGCCCCGACCCCGCCCTGCTGCGCATCACGCCCGACGACGTGCTCCGGGCCCACAGGGAACTGCCAGGAATCGCAAGGTCGTGAGCGGGCACCCGGCCACGGTGGACGTCCAGCAGCCGGAGGCGTGCCGGGTCGGCATCGTCATCGCGACCCGCAGCCGCTGCGCGGCCCTCGCCGGGAGCCTCGCCCAGCTGCTCGCCCTCCCGGAGCGGCCCCGCGTCCTCGTCGTGGACAACGCCTCCACCGACGGTACGCGCATGATGCTCGCCCGGGACTTCCCCGAGGTGCGCCTGCTGGCCCTGCCGCTCAACCAAGGGGCCCTCGCCCGTACCCAGGGCGCCCGCCTCCTGGACACCCCCTACGTGGCCTTCAGCGACGACGACTCCTGGTGGGCGCCCGGCGCGCTGAGCCGGGCGGCACAGCTGATGGACGCGCACCCTCGGCTCGGCCTGATCGCCGCCCGCACGCTCGTCGGCCCCGCCGCCCGCCCCGACCCGCTCAACGAGGTCCTCGCCGGCTCCCCCCTCGGCCCGGCCGCCGACCTGCCCGGCACCCAGGTCCTGGGCTTCCTCGCCTGCGCCTCGGTGGTCCGCCGCAACGCCTACCTCGAGGCGGGCGGCTTCCACCGGCTGCTGTTCTTCGGCGGCGAGGAGACCCTCCTCGCCTACGACCTGGCCGCCCGCGGCTGGGGCGTCAGCCACTGCCCGGACGTCGTCGCCCACCACCACCCGGCGACCGGGCCCCGCACCGGCCGCCCGGTCGTCCAGCGCCGCAACGAAGTCCTCACCGCCTGGCTGCGCCGCCCGGTGCCGTACGCGCTCGCCCGCACCCGGGCCCTCGCCGCCGAGGCCCGCCACGACGAGCGCGCCCGGCAGGCCCTGCGTGCCACGCTCGTCCGGCTGCCGGCCGCCCTTCGCGCACGTCGGCCCCTGCCCCCGCGCGTGGAGCGGGCCGCGCGCCTGCTGGAGGAAGTGGCCGCATGACCGACCCCCGCACCACCGTCGTCGTCATCACCCACAACCGGCGCCGCGAACTGCTGCGCACCCTTGACCACCTCGCCCTGCTGCCGGAGCGCCCACCGGTGACGGTCACCGACAACGGCTCGGCCGACGGCACCGCCGAGGCCGTGGCCCGCCACCACCCGCAGGTCCGGCTGCTGCGGCCGGGCCGCAACCTCGGCGCCGTCGGTCGCAACCTCGCCATCCGGCAGGTCGGCACACCGTACGTCGCCTTCTGCGACGACGACTCCTGGTGGGCCCCCGGTTCCCTGGCCGGCGCCGCGGACCTGCTCGACGAGCACCCGGGCCTCGGCACGGTCACGGGCCGCATCGTCGTCGAGCCGGACGGCGTCGACGACCCCATCGTCGAGGAGCTGCGCCACTCACCCGTCCCCGGGCCGCCCTGGCTGCCCGGACCGGCCCTCGGCTCGTTCCTGGCCGCCGCGACCGTGCTGCGCACCGCTGCCTTCCGGGCCGCTGGCGGTTTCCACCCGCGGCTGTGGCTGGGCGGCGAGGAGGAGCTGCTCGCCGCGGACCTGGCGGCCGCGGGGTGGTGGCTGACGTACGCGGACCACCTGACGGTGCACCACCACGCCTCGGTGGCGCGCGATGCGACCCTGCGCCGCACCCACGGCATCCGCAACACCCTGTGGTTCACCTGGCTGCGCAGGCCTGCCGGTCCCGCCCTGCGCCGGACGGTGAACCTGGCCCGCACGGTCCCGCGGGACGTGGCCTCGCTGCGCGGCTTCGCCGAGGCCGCCGCCGCGCTGCCCTGGGTGCTGCGCGAACGCCGGGTCCTGCCCCACGAGGTCGAGTCCCGCCTGCGCCTGCTGGAGCCCGCGCAGCGCGCCTCCAAGGCCCGGCGCTACACAGGCTGAACCCGCAGCGCTGCGGGTCCTGGTGTCGAAGGGCGTGGGGCCGGTCAGCCGCCGCACCAGCGGCACATGAGCCGGAACGCGGAGAACAGCGTCAGCGGCCACAGCACGGCGAAGGCCCAGATCACACCCGGTTCGGAGGTGACGATGCCGGCCACCATGAGGGCCACCGACACCGCCAGCAGCAACAGGACGCTCCACCCGCGGGGGCGGTAGGAGCCGACACGGGCCAGGATCCGGGCGGGGTCGGGACGGCGGCCCAGCTGCCCGGTGCGCATCCGGCGGTCCAGGCGGCGGTCGCGGCGCAGGATGCGTTCCATCTCGTCGAGGATGCGCTGTTCGTTCTCGGGAAGTCGGCCGATGGACACGGGCTTTCTCCCTCCGGACGGCCGGACCGTCGCCTCCCGGGAACGTGCCGCGGGACGTGGGGGCGGGGGACGTGCGACGGGGGACGTACAGCGGGTGCCCCGGGAGTCCCGGGATCTAACCGGGCACGGGCCGGGCCAGTGCCTCGACGAGCCGGTCCGCGCTGTCCGGCGCCGCGCCCTCCCGGAACCCGTCACGGACCTGCCGTGCGGCCACCCGCCCGCCGGTCAGGCACCAGTCCCACCAGCGGTCCAACTGCCGCACGTCCAGCCGCTCGGCGGACACCAGCGCGGGCCAGCCACAGGCCCGGGCCTGCGCGCTGAGTTTGGCCCCGCCCTCCACCGGGTCCACGGCCAGTACCGGTGTGCCGACCCGCAGGGCGATGACCAGCCCGTGCAGCCGGTCGGTGACGACCAGGTCCAGCCGGGCCAGGACGGACTGCACTTGGGCGGGCGTGGCACTGAGGTGCCAGTCGTGGGTGTCCAGCCGGGTCTCCAGCTCCAGCCGGGCGCAGTCCTTGGCGGCCAGCCAGCGCGTCACCTCCTCGGCGACCTGACCGTGCCGCCGCAACGCCCCGTACTCGTGCTGGCCGTGGGTGAGGATCACGCCGACCACCGGCCGCGCCGGCACCTGCGGGGCGCGGGCCGCCAGGTCCTCCACCGGCTCGCGGTCCGGCGCGTCCCGGGGCAGCACCCGGTGGAAGCCGGTCACCGCCGGGCCGTCCGGGTCGATCACCGAGATGCCCACCGCGATCCGCACGCAGTGCGCGAACCGCCGGTGCAGCTCCTCCACCTGCGGTCCGTACAGCGGACCGCAGACGAACACCAGGTGCGTGTAGTCCGCGGCCCGCAGCCGGTCCAGATGCAGCGCCTCCGGCCTGAAGCCCGGGCTCCAGGCGATGTCGTACGGGATGCCCGTGCCCCGCAGGACGTCCTCCACCCTGCCCAGGGCGAGGACGTCCCCGGCGGTCGCCTCCCCGTCGGGAAAGCTGAACCATCCGGTCAGCAGCACTCTGCGCGGTCGCATGCCCTCTTGTGTCTGCACACGCCCTGAGTGCCCCGCCCGCCACCAGAGCATTCGGGACAAAACGTAAAACGCACACCACCGTACGCTGGGCACATGCCCCTCATGCCGCAGCGGACGCCGGTCTCCCTCACGGTCCGGCCGTCGTGGCCCGCCCTGGCTCCACTGATCGGGGCGATGGGCTACGCCGAGGGCCGTTTCGCGCACACCGCCGAACTGGCCCTGCCGACGGGCGCGGCGCAACTGCTGGTGAACCTCGACCGGGACGCCCTCATCTGCACACCGCTGTGCGGCGCCGGGCGCAGCACCGGTGGCGCTGCCGTGCACGGGCCGTGCACCGGGCCGTCCGTGATCGACCCGACGCAGCAGCGCGCCGTCGTCTGGGTGGCCTTCCGCCCCGCGGGACTGAGCCCCTTCCTGCCCGTCCCCGTCTGCGAGGTGCGCGACGAACTGGCCGGACTCGGCGAACTGTGGGGCGGCGACGGCGCGATACTGCGCGAGCGGCTGCTGGAGGCCGTGGCGGCCGGGGGCCCGGAGGCCGCGCTGCGGATGCTGGAAACGGCCCTGCTGGAGCAGGCGCGGCGCCCCCTGGAGCCCGACTCGGCGGTCCGTCTCGCCGCCACGCTGCTCGAACGTGGCACGCCTGTCGCCGAGGTCGCCGACCGGCTGGGCTGGACCGCCAGGCGACTGGCGCGCCGGTGCACCGACCAGCTGGGCCTCGCGCCCAAGCGGTACGCCCGTGTCCGGCGCTTCCAGCGGCTGCTGCGCCGCGTGAACGCCGGGCACGGGCCGCCGGACTGGGCGGCCCTGGCCGCTGACTGCGGCTACCACGACCAGGCGCATCTGATCCACGAGTTCCGCGCGCTGGCCGGTATCACGCCGAGCGCCTACACCCCGCGCTCGCCGGAGGAGGGCAACCACGTACCGCTTCCCGGGTGAGGGGCGCGGGGACGGCCGTTTTCTACAATCCACGGCCCCTGCGCGCACGTCACGGTGAAGGCATGACGAACGCAAGCGGCAAGCCCGCCCTCACCCGGCTCTACGCCCGGCTCGTGGTCTCCGACGGGCCGCGGGCCGTCGACTTCTACCGCACCGCGCTCGGAGCCGAGGAGATCGAGCGGTACACCGGCCCCGGGGGCCGCATCGTGCACGCCATGCTGCGGCTCGGCGACGCGCTGATCGCCGTCAAGGACGCCGGCGACGGCGACCCGGCGCCGCCCGCTCTCGGCGGCTCCCCGGTGATCCTGGCGCTCGACGTGTCCGACGCCGACGCCGTCGCCGAGGCCATGCTGCGCGCCGGGGCGACGGTGGTGCATCCGGTCGCCGACCAGCACTACGGGCAGCGCGGCGGCCGCCTCGCCGACCCGTTCGGCCACCTCTGGATGATCTCCCAGACCATCGAGGAGCTGACGCCGGAACAGATCCAGCGGCGCACGGACGAGTCGTTCACATCCTGACGGGCTCCGTCAGCGCGCCTGTGCCACCGGCTCCTGCACCTTCGCGTTCGAGTCGACCTTGCCGCCCGGATGCCGCAGGGCGCACAGGAAGGCGATGCCCAGCGCGATGGCCATGCCGTAGAACACCCACTGGTTGGCCTCCGCGAAGTCCATGCGGATCGCCGACATCGCGTCCCGGGTCGCCTCGGCGGCGGGCCCGGTGCCGGTGGGCGGCTGGGCGTCGCCGTTGCCCGTGACCGACTCGGTGACGTCGCGCGCCACGCTCTCGGCCGTCCCGGAGGGCACGCCCCGGGATTCCAGGGTGCCCGTCACGTTGTCGGTCGTGACGTGCGTCAGGATCGTGCCGAAGATCGCCATGCCCACGCTGGCCGCGAAGTTGCGCACCGTCTGGGTGATGCCGGTGACCTCGCCGTAGGAGGCGCCGATGGCCCGGTTCACCGCGTCCGTCGACGCCGGCGCCAGGATGAAGCCGATGCCGGCCCCGGCCAGCGCCGCGTAGAGCCACTGGTCGTGCATGGTCAGGTTGGTGAGTTCGCCCGCCCACAGCGCGAACCCGACGGCGCCCACCACCCCGCCCATTTTCAGGGCCGGCCGCGCGCCCTTCTTGTCGAGGATCCGGCCGCCCCACTGGGAGGCGATCGCGAAACCCACGAAGAAGTACAGCAGGAACAGCGCCGCCTGGTTCGGCGAGGCGCTCAGCGACACCTGCGCGTAGACGGAGGCGAAGAAGAACACCGGGACGAACGCGAGCATCGAGAAGAACAGCACCAGGGCGTCCACGCTGAACGCCTTGTCGCGGAAGACCCGCAGATCGATCAGCGGGTGCTCCACCCCGCGTTCGTAGCGGACGAACCCGGCCAGCACCGCGAGGCCGCCCAGGATGCACAGCCAGGTCGCCCAGCTGTCCCAGCCCCAGGAGAACGCCTGCTGGAAGCCGAGGACGCTCAGGCCCATGCCGATGGCGATGAGGACGGCACCCGGCACGTCCAGCGTGCCGGACCGCCGCCGGTCGGGGATGTGCGCCAGGGCCGTCAGCACCAGCGCCACGACCGCCACCGGGACGTTGACCCAGAACACGGCCCGCCAGGTCCAGCTGGTCAGCCAGCCGCCCAGGAGAGGTCCGACGGCGGTCAGCGCACCGGTGACACCGAAGAACAGGGCCAGGGCGCGGCCGCGCCGCTCGACCGGGAAGACGGCCACCACCACGGCCAGGGCCGCGGGGAACAGCAGCGCCGCCCCCAGCCCCTGGGTGGCCCGGAAGATGATCAGCCATGCCTGGGCGGCGCCGCCCTCGGGGACGCAGCCGCACAGCACGGACGACACGACGAACACCACGGTGCCGATGACGACGACCCGGCGCGGTCCGTACAGGTCCGCGAGCCGTCCGCCGAGCGCGAAGAACGCCGCCAGGGCCAGCAGGTAGGAGTTGACCACCCACTGCATCCCGGAGGACGACAGGCCCAGCTCGCGGACGATGTCCGGAGCAGCGATCGACACGATGGTCTGGTCGATGAACGTCATGACGACGGCGAACATCATCGCCGCCAGCGCCAGCGTCTGCTGTGGCGCGGTTCGGGAGGGGGACGCGGACCCGCGTCCCGGGCGCACGTTGCTCACCAGCCCAGTCTGCTCCCACGGGAAACATGCCGCATCACGGGGCATCTGCCGCCTCTGGCGCCACGGCAATACCGCCGAACGGGCCTTTCGGCAACCCCTCGGTCGTGTGAGGACGGCCTCCCCGGCCGTGTGACGGTGGTCCGCCACGGATACCGCGTCGACCGTGCAGGATGCGGGCACCAAGGAGGACAAGCAGATAGACGAGGAGAGGCAGACGATGGTTCCAGCGGAAGCTGAACCCCAGAGGATCGGCATTCCGGCCGAATCCGCTGCGGGCGAGACCAGGGTGGCGGCCACACCGGCCACCGTGGGCAGACTCGTCGCGCTCGGGTACGAGGTGGTGGTCGAACCGGAGGCGGGGGCCTCGTCCCGCTTCTCCGACGCGGCCTACGAGGAGGCGGGGGCCCGCCTCGGCGACCCCTGGCAGGCGGAGATCGTGCTCAAGGTCAACGGCCCCTCCAGCGAGGAGATCGGCCGGCTGCGCGACGGGGCGACCCTGGTCGCGCTGATCAGCCCCGCGTTCAACCCGGAGCTGGTCGAGGAGCTGGCCCGGCGGCCCATCACCGTGCTCGCCATGGACGCCGTGCCGCGCATCTCGCGTGCCCAGTCCCTGGACGTCCTCAGCTCGATGGCGAACATCGCCGGCTACCGGGCCGTGGTCGAGGCCGCGCACGCCTTCGGCCGGTTCTTCACCGGCCAGGTGACCGCCGCCGGCAAGGTGCCGCCCGCCAAGGTCCTGGTGGCCGGGGCCGGAGTGGCCGGCCTCGCGGCCATCGGCGCCGCCCGCAGCCTCGGCGCGGTGGTCCGTGCCACCGACCCCAGGCCCGAGGTCGCCGAGCAGGTCCGCTCGCTGGGCGGGGAGTTCCTGTCCGTCGCGACCGAGCAGGAGGTGAGCACCGACGGCTACGCGAAGGCCACCTCGGAGGACTACAACCGGCTCGCCGCGCAGCTGTACGCCGAGCAGGCCGCCGACGTCGACATCATCATCACCACCGCGCTCATCCCGGGCCGCCCGGCGCCGCGGCTGATCACCGCCGAGGACGTCGCGCGCATGAAGCCCGGCAGCGTCATCGTCGACATGGCGGCCGCCCAGGGCGGCAACGTCGAGGGGACGGTCGCCGGGAAGGCCGTCGTCACCGACAACGACGTGACGATCATCGGCTACACCGACCTGCCCGGCAGGCTCCCCGCCCAGGCCTCGCAGCTGTACGGCACCAACCTCGTCAACCTGATGAAACTGCTCACGCCGGGCAAGGACGGCCGGCTCGTCCTCGACTTCGACGACGTGGTGCAGCGGTCGATGACCGTGGTCCGCGAGGGCGAGAAGACCTGGCCGCCGCCCCCGGTCCAGGTGTCCGCCGCCCCCGCCCCGGCCGCGGCCAAGGAGCCGGAACCGGCCGCCTCCGGGACACCGGCGAAGCCCGCCCGCCCCGCCTGGTCCTCCTACGCCCTCGTCGGCGCGGGAGCCCTCGCGCTGTTCCTGGTCACGGCCTTCTCCCCGAGCGAACTGCTCGGCCACTTCACGGTGTTCGTCCTGGCGATCGTCATCGGCTTCTACGTCATCGGCAATGTGCACCACGCGCTGCACACCCCGCTGATGTCGGTCACCAACGCCATCTCCGGCATCGTCGTGGTCGGCGCGCTGCTGCAGATCGGGCAGGGCGACACCGCCGTCACCGTGCTGTCGTTCGCCGCGATCCTGCTGGCGAGCATCAACATCTTCGGCGGATTCGCCGTGACCCGCCGCATGCTCGGCATGTTCTCGAAGGGCTGATCAGGGATGACCACAGACACGGCCGCACAGGCCGCCTACGTCGTCGCGGCGCTGCTGTTCATCCTCAGCCTCGCCGGCCTCTCCCAGCACAAGACGTCCCGTTCCGGAGTCGTCTGGGGCATCGCGGGGATGGTCGTGGCCCTGGCCGCCACGGTCGGGCTCGCCTCCCGCAGCATCTCCGCGACCGGGCTGGTGCTGATCGTCGTCGCCACGGCGCTCGGCGCGGGCATCGGCCTGTGGCGGGCCCGGGTCGTCGAGATGACCGGCATGCCCGAGCTCATCGCCATCATGCACAGCCTGGTCGGTCTCGCCGCCACGTTCGTCGGCTGGAACGGCTACCTCGACGTCGACGCCGAGCTGTCCGGCTCGCTCCTGGGCATCCATCACGCCGAGGTGTTCATCGGGGTGTTCATCGGCGCGGTCACCTTCACGGGTTCCGTCGTCGCGTACCTGAAGCTCTCGGCCCGCATCAACTCCCGCCCGCTGACACTGCCCGGCAAGCACGTCCTCAACATCGGCGCGCTGGTCGCCTTCGTGGGGCTGACCATCGCGTTCGTGGCCCGCCCGAGCATGGGGCTGCTCATCGCGGTCACCGTGATCGCGCTCGCCCTCGGCGCGCACCTGGTCGCCTCGATCGGCGGCGGTGACATGCCGGTCGTGGTCTCCATGCTGAACAGCTACTCCGGCTGGGCCGCCGCCGCTTCGGGCTTCCTGCTCGCCAACAACCTGCTCATCGTCACCGGTGCGCTGGTCGGCTCCTCCGGTGCCTACCTGTCGTACATCATGTGCAAGGCGATGAACCGCTCCTTCATCTCGGTGATCGCGGGCGGCTTCGGCACCCCGGCGGCCACCGCCGACGAGGGCGAGCAGGGCGAGCACCGGGAGATCAGCGCCGAGGAGACCGCGGAACTCCTCGGCAACGCCACCTCGGTCATCATCACGCCCGGCTACGGCATGGCCGTCGCCCAGGCGCAGTACCCGGTCGCCGAACTGGCGCGCAAACTGCGCGACCGGGGCGTGGAGGTGCGCTTCGGCATCCACCCCGTCGCCGGCCGGCTGCCCGGGCACATGAACGTGCTGCTCGCCGAGGCCAACGTGCCGTACGACATCGTCCTGGAGATGGACGAGATCAACGACGACTTCGCCGCCACCTCGGTCGTGCTGGTCATCGGCGCCAACGACACGGTCAACCCGGCCGCCACCGACAACCCGTCGAGCCCCATCGCCGGCATGCCGGTGCTGCACGTGTGGGAAGCGGCGAACGTCGTCGTCTTCAAGCGGTCCATGGCCGCCGGTTACGCGGGTGTGCAGAACCCTCTGTTCTTCCGCGAGAACACGCAGATGCTGTTCGGCGACGCCCGGCAGCGTGTGGAGGACATCCTGCGCGGGCTGGACTCCCTGGACGCACCGGTCCCGGAGATGGCCGGCACGTCACGCTGAGCGCGGCCTCCCGGCATCTCAGACTGACGCGGTGCCCCGCCGGAACGGTCCGGCGGGGCACCGGCGTCCCTGGGGTGCGGTCGGCCCGGTACCGGCGTTGACTGGTGAAGAGGGCATCACGACACGCCTGGCACGCGACGGAACGACGCATCCGCGTTGCGGCACCGGCATGGTGCGGAGTCGACCATGACCCACCAGCTTCGACTACGAGTGTCCGCGGTGCTGGCCACCGCTCTGCTGGCCCTTTCCGGTGGTTGGGCGTACGGGGCCCCCGCCCGTGACGACATGGGCCAGGACATGGAGACGGCCGTGCAGGGCGTCGACGCCTTCTGGGACGCCCACTGGTCCGAGTTCTTCACCGAGACCTACGTCCCGCCCACCGTCCTGGGCGAGTACGACGGTGCCTCCGCGGACGTCCCCACCTGCGACGGCGAACCGCTGTCCGACGACAACGCCGTCTACTGCGCGACGACCGAGGACTATCTCGCCTGGGACATCGACCTCATGCGCGACGGCTACCGGTTCGGAGACGGGTTCGTGTACCTGGTCGTCGCCCACGAGTGGGGTCACGCGATACAGAACCGACTCGACGTCCGACTGCGGACGATCGACAGCGAGTTGCAGGCGGACTGCCTGGCTGGAGCGGAACTCGAGGGTGCCGCCCGGGACGGAACGATCGTCTTCGAGCCCGGGGACGTCGACGAGTTGCGTACGGCCCTCGTCCTCGTCGCCGACAAGACCCCCTGGACGAAGGCCGGAGACCACGGAAGCGCCTCCGAACGAGTTGACGCCTTCACCCTGGGGCAACAGCAGGGGGTCGAGGGATGTCTGCCGTCTGCGGTCGCGGACGACGCGGAGTCATGAAGAACGCGGGAGGCCGGCCCGACGCGATGTCGGGCCGGCCTCCCGGCGGTGCTGCGGGGTCAGTCCGTGCCGGACTCCATCGCCGCGCGGTCCAGCCATGCGTCCTCCTCCGAGACCTCGCCCCGGGAGGCGATGGCCTCGGCGCCGCCCTGCGGCAGCTCGGGCATGGTGCCGATGAGGCCGGTCGCGGCGGCCTGGGAGGCGCCGATGGTGGGGCTGCCGGTGCCGATCAGGCCGATCCCGGCGTACTGCTCCAGCTTGGCGCGGGAGTCGGCGATGTCGAGGTTGCGCATCGTGAGCTGGCCGATCCGGTCCACCGGGCCGAACGCGGAGTCCTCGGTGCGCTCCATGGACAGCTTGTCCGGGTGGTAGCTGAAGGCGGGGCCGGTGGTGTCGAGGATCGAGTAGTCCTCGCCGCGCCGCAGCCGCAGCGTCACCTCGCCGGTGACGGCGGCGCCGACCCAGCGCTGCAGCGACTCGCGGATCATCAGCGCCTGCGGGTCCAGCCAGCGGCCCTCGTACATCAGCCGGCCGAGGCGCCGGCCCTCGGTGTGGTACTGGGCGAGGGTGTCCTCGTTGTGGATCGCGTTGACGAGACGCTCGTAGGCGGCGTGCAGCAGGGCCATGCCCGGCGCCTCGTAGATGCCGCGGCTCTTGGCCTCGATGATCCGGTTCTCGATCTGGTCGGACATGCCGAGCCCGTGCCGGCCGCCGATGGCGTTGGCCTCCATGACCAGGTCGACCGGGGAGGCGAACTCCTTGCCGTTGATCGACACCGGGCGGCCCTCGGCGAAGCCGATCGTCACGTCCTCGGTGGGGATCTCGACCGACGGGTCCCAGAACCGGACGCCCATGATCGGGTCGACCGTCTCGACGCCGGTGTCCAGGTGCTCCAGCGTCTTGGCCTCGTGGGTGGCGCCCCAGATGTTGGCGTCCGTGGAGTACGCCTTCTCCGTGCTGTCCCGGTAGGGCAGTCCATGGGCCAGCAGCCACTCGGACATCTCCTTGCGGCCGCCGAGCTCGGTCACGAAGGCCGCGTCCAGCCAGGGCTTGTAGATCCGCAGGTGCGGGTTGGCGAGCAGGCCGTAGCGGTAGAACCGCTCGATGTCGTTGCCCTTGAAGGTCGAGCCGTCGCCCCAGATCTGGACGTCGTCCTCCAGCATGGCCCGCACCAGCAGCGTGCCGGTGACGGCCCGGCCGAGCGGGGTGGTGTTGAAGTACGCCCGCCCGCCCGAGCGGATGTGGAACGCGCCGCAGGTCAGCGCGGCCAGGCCCTCCTCGACCAGCGCGGCGCGGCAGTCGACCAGGCGCGCGATCTCGGCCCCGTAGGTCTTGGCACGGCCGGGCACCGAGGCGATGTCGGGCTCGTCGTACTGGCCGATGTCGGCGGTGTAGGTGCACGGGACGGCGCCCTTGTCGCGCATCCAGGCGACCGCGACGGAGGTGTCGAGACCGCCCGAGAAGGCGATGCCGACGCGCTCGCCGGCGGGCAGGGAGGTGAGGACCTTGGACATAGAAAGAGTATGTATCACTTTGCATAGTCATGCAAGCCGGGTATGCGAAAACGCCGTCCCGGCCGCTCAGGGCTCAGGAAGGCGCTGCCTCGGAACCCCCGAGCGCGGCGAGGATCCGCTCGGCGGCCAGCGTCGGGGTGAGCTCGCCCTCCCGGACCCGCTGCTCCAGCACCGGAGCCAGCGCCCGTACCGCCGGGTCGGCCTGGAGACGGCCGAGGAGCTCGTCGCGGACCATGCTCCAGGTCCAGTCGACCTGCTGGTCGCGGCGCTTCGCGGTGAGGCGGCCGGTGGAGTCCAGCAGGGTGCGGTGCTGCTCCAGGCGCTCCCACAGCGTGTCCAGACCGGTCGACTCGCGGGCGCTGCAGTGCAGCACCGGCGGCGTCCAGAACGCGTCCTTGCCGTGCATCAGCCGCAGCGCGCCCGCCAGTTCCCGCGCGGCGGCCCGGGCGTCGCGCTCGTGCGGGCCGTCCGCCTTGTTGACGGCGATCACGTCGGCCAGCTCCAGCACGCCCTTCTTGATGCCCTGGAGCTGGTCGCCGGTGCGGGCGAGGGTGAGCAGCAGGAACGTGTCGACCATGTTGGCGACGGCCGTCTCGGACTGGCCGACGCCGACCGTCTCCACCAGGATCACGTCGTAGCCGGCGGCCTCCATCACCACGATCGACTCGCGGGTGGCCTTGGCGACGCCGCCCAGCGTGCCCGCCGTGGGGGAGGGGCGCACGAACGCCGCCGGGTCCACGGCCAGGCGCTCCATCCGGGTCTTGTCACCCAGGATCGAGCCGCCCGTACGGCTGGAGGACGGGTCGACGGCCAGCACCGCGACCCGGTGTCCGAGCGAGGTCAGCAGCGTGCCGAACGCGTCGATGAACGTCGACTTGCCCACGCCCGGTACCCCGCTGACGCCGATCCGCCGGGCCCGGCCGCTGTGAGGTAGCAGCGCGGTCAGCAACTCCTGGGCCAGCGCCCGGTGCTGGGGCCGGGTCGACTCGACGAGAGTGATCGCGCGGGCGATGATCGCCCGCTTCCCGTCGAGCACGCCCTTCACATATGCGTCGACATCGATCACAGCTCGTGCCCGAGGCCGTCCGACAGCCGCTTCACCAGGTCGTACGCCGCGTCCGGGATCACCGTCCCGGGCGGGAAGACGGCGGCCGCGCCCATCTCCAGCAGCGTCGGCACGTCCTGCGGCGGGATCACGCCGCCGACCACGACCATGATGTCCTCGCGGCCCTCCTCCGCCAGCGCCTCGCGCAGCGCCGGGACGAGGGTGAGGTGACCGGCCGCCAGCGACGAGACGCCGACGATGTGCACGTCCGCCTCGACGGCCTGCCGGGCCACCTCGGCGGGCGTCTGGAACAGCGGGCCGACGTCCACGTCGAAGCCGAGGTCGGCGAAGGCCGTGGCGATCACCTTCTGGCCGCGGTCGTGACCGTCCTGGCCCATCTTGGCGACCAGGATGCGCGGGCGGCGGCCCTCGGCCTCCTCGAAGGCGGACACCAGGGTGCGGGTGCGGTCCACGCTCGGGGACTCTCCGGTTTCGTTGCGGTACACGCCGGAGATCGTACGGATCTGCCCCGCGTGCCGGCCGTACACCTTCTCCAGGGCGTCGGAGATCTCCCCGACGGTGGCCTTCGCGCGGGCCGCGTGCACGGCCAGCTCCAGCAGGTTGCCCTCGCCGCCGGCGGCCCGGGTCAGCGCGTCCAGGGCGTCCTGGCAGG
This sequence comes from Streptomyces sp. NPDC007907, assembly GCF_042959365.1. NCBI lineage: Bacteria > Bacillati > Actinomycetota > Actinomycetes > Kitasatosporales > Streptomycetaceae > Streptomyces > Streptomyces sp. NPDC007907. Next base: position 121,579 of record NZ_JBIBKR010000008.1, on the reverse strand, counting down.
CCCGCTCGTCGCGCTCCGCGCGCAGCCGCCGCAGCTTCTCGATCTGCTGCGCCCGCACGGAGGAGTTGTCGACCTTCAGGACCTCGATCTGCTCGTCGGACTCCACCCGGTACTTGTTGACGCCGATGACGGGCTGACGGCCCGAGTCGATCCGGGCCTGCGTGCGGGCCGCGGCCTCCTCGATGCGCAGCTTCGGGATGCCGGCGTCGATGGCCTTGGCCATGCCGCCCGCAACCTCGACCTCCTCGATGTGCTGCCAGGCCCGCCGCGCCAGGTCGTACGTCAGCTTCTCCACGTACGCGCTGCCGCCCCACGGGTCGATCACCCGGGTGGTGCCGGACTCCTGCTGGAGCAGCAGCTGCGTGTTGCGGGCGATGCGCGCCGAGAAGTCGGTGGGCAGCGCGAGCGCCTCGTCGAGGGCGTTGGTGTGCAGCGACTGTGTGTGCCCCTGGGTCGCGGCCATCGCCTCGACGCAGGTGCGCGTCACGTTGTTGAACACGTCCTGTGCGGTCAGCGACCAGCCCGAGGTCTGCGAATGGGTGCGCAGGGAGAGGGACTTGGCGTTCTGCGGGTCGAACTGCCTCACCAGCTTCGCCCACAGCAGGCGCGCTGCCCGCAGCTTGGCGACCTCCATGAAGAAGTTCATGCCGATCGCCCAGAAGAACGACAGCCGCGGCGCGAACGCGTCCACGTCCAGGCCCGCTTCTCGGCCCGCCCGGATGTACTCCACCCCGTCGGCGAGGGTGTACGCCAGCTCCAGGTCGGCCGTCGCGCCCGCCTCCTGGATGTGGTACCCGGAGATGGAGATGGAGTTGTAGCGCGGCATCCGCTGCGAGGTGTACGCGAAGATGTCGGAGATGATCCGCATCGACGGCTTCGGCGGATAGATGTACGTGTTGCGGACCATGAACTCCTTCAGAATGTCGTTCTGAATGGTTCCGGCCAGCTTCTCCGGCGGTACGCCCTGCTCCTCGGCGGCCACGATGTACAGCGCCAGCACCGGCAGCACGGCACCGTTCATCGTCATCGACACGGTCATCTTGTCCAGCGGGATGCCGTCGAACAGCTGCCGCATGTCGTAGATGGAGTCGATGGCCACGCCCGCCATGCCGACGTCGCCGGTCACCCGCGGGTGGTCGCTGTCGTAGCCCCGGTGCGTGGGCAGGTCGAAGGCGACCGACAGGCCCTTCTGGCCGGCCGCGAGGTTGCGCCGGTAGAAGGCGTTGGACTCCTCGGCCGTCGAGAATCCGGCGTACTGGCGGATCGTCCAGGGCTGGTTGACGTACATCGTCGGGTACGGGCCGCGCAGGTACGGCGCCGCCCCGGGGTACGTCTCAAGGAAGTCCAGGCCCTCCAGGTCACGGCCCGTGTACAGCGGCTTGACCGCGATGCCCTCCGGCGTCTCCCACAGCAGGTCGTCCCCGCCGGAGGCGTTCTTGACCGCCGTACGCCACTCGTCGGTGCCGCCGTCGGGGGCCGGGGTGCCCAGCTCGATCCCGGAGAAGTCGGGGATACCCATCACGACACTCCCATGCGGTCGAGGGTCGCGGACAGCACGGCGACGGCGTCGCAGCCCGCGAAGACGTAACTGTCGACACCCGGGTACTCCCCGGGGCGGCCCGCCAGGAACACATGCCGTGCGCCGGCGGCCTTCAGCGCCTGGACGGCCGCCTCGGCCTGCTCCGCGTACAGCGCGTCGCTGGAGCACAGCACGGCCTCCGTCGCGCCGCTCTGCTCGAAGGTGCCCTCCGCGACCGGCTCGATACCGCCGGCCTGGAAGAGGTTCGAGGCGAAGGTGAGGCGGGCGGTGTGCGCCGCGGCCGGGCCGAGCGCGGCGAGGAAGACCCGTGGCCGGGAACCCGTCGCGGCGAGGTGGGCGTCCGAGCGGGCGCGCAGCGCCTCGTACGCCTCGTCACGGCGGACGCGCGGCAGCCCGCCGGAACGCGGCTCGGGTGCGTCCGCGCGGACGACCGGCTTCTCTGCGAGGAACGGGAACTCGCTCACGCCGGTGATGGGTTCGCGCCGCTTGGCCAGCCTGCCGGCGCGGGCCTGCCAGGTCTCGGCCAGATCCCGCTCCAGGTCGCCCGACCGCAGCGCGGCCGCCATGCCGCCGAGCCGCTCGAGCCGCTGGAAGAACTCCCAGCCCGCGTGGGCGAGTTCGTCCGTGAGGCGCTCCACGTACCAGGAGCCGCCCGCCGGGTCGATCACCCGGGCCAGGTGCGACTCCTCGATGAGGATGGTCGAGGTGTTGCGGGCGATCCGGCGCGCGAACGCGTCCGGCAGGCCGAGGGCGTGGTCGAAGGGCAGCACGGTGACCGCGTCGGCACCGCCCGCGCCCGCGGCCAGGGTGGCGATCGTGGCGCGCAGCATGTTCACCCATGGGTCGCGGCGCGTCATCATCACGGGCGAGGTGACCACGTGCTGGAGCTGCGCCCCCGCGCGCGGGGCCCCGCAGGCCTCGGCCACCCGGGCCCACAGCCGGCGCGCGGCCCGCAGCTTCGCGATCGTCAGGAACTGGTCGGCGGTCGCCGCGTACCGGAACTCCAGCTGGGCACAGGCCTGTTCGACATCCAGACCGGCCTCGGTCAGCTCCCGCAGGTACGCCACGCCGGTGGCCAGCGAGCAGCCCAGCTCCTGGGCGGCCGAACCGCCGGCCTCGTGACAGGGCAGCGCGTCCACGGTCAGCGCACGCAGCCCCGGGTACTCCCCGGCGCACAGCCGCGCGAGCTCCGCCGCCGAGGCGGTGTCGCCCCGCTGACCGGTACGGGCCTCGTGCCCGAGCGGATCCGCGCCCAGGTTGCCGCGCGCGGCGTCCCGGGCCACACCCCGCTCCGCGTACACCCGGAGCAACTCCCGCGCGGCGGGCTCGGTGTCGCTCCCCGCGTCCAGGACGACGGGCGCCAGATCGAGGTACACGCCGTCGAGGACCCGGCCGAGGTCCCGCACCGCGATGCCACCCTCCCCGACCGTCAGCCAGAGCGAGGTGACGCCGTTCTCCAGGTCCCCGAGCACCGCGTCACGGTCGGCCACCGTGTGCCGTTGCCGTACGTCCCAGCCGCCGACCGTGTTCCCCTCGGGGCGGCCGCCGCGCACAAAGGGAGCGAAACCGGGGAAGCCCGGCTCGGGCGCGGAGTCGTGGGCGGTGTAGAGAGGGCGGGTGCGCAACCCGTCCTCCAGCGCGGTGGACAGGGCTTCCTCGGCCTCGGCCCCCTCGACGTCCTTGCCCGATTTGCGCAGTACACCCGCCACAAGGCGCTGCCACTGCTCATGGGGCACGTCAGGGAACTCGCCGGCCAGCTCAAGCCCGTCGTCAGGCAGGACCGTCATGCTCGGATGTTAGGCCACGTTAACGAACGAGCAGCAGAGGGAACGGCTGTGACCTTGCCCTCGCTCCCGTTGTGACCTCGCTCTCCACCCCCCGCACCCGGCGTGCGCGAGGGATGGGCGCCGCGGCCCATGCTAGCGACGGGCCCGCTTTCCGGGGCCCCGCGTGTGGCGAAGAACCGACGGCCGTCATGCGGCGCAGAGCACACGTGGCGGTGGGCCGGCGGCGGTGTGTGCGCTGAGTGCCTGGGTAGACGAACGACCGAAAGGTCACTTGGCAACACGAACAACAACGAAAGAGCCCCCGTATGGTCATCCCGCTTATGAAGCAGGCGGAAGATGAGCCGGGCGCGGACGAGCGGGCCACTCTGCGCTGCGGCGCGGTCTGGGCCGAAGGCGCGGCATGCGCTGTCGAGGCGCGCCGGGCGCTGCAAGCGTTTTTGTCGCGCGTACCGCGTACCGGCCGCTTCTCCGTGCCGGCCCCGCTGGCGATCGACGCCGAGTTGGTCGTCAGTGAACTGGTCACCAACGCGATCCGGCACGCACCCGGACCCTGCGGGATGATCATCCACCTGTCCGCGGACGGACTGTCCATCACCGTGTGGGACACCTCCGCCGAGCCGCCGGTGGTGAGGCAGCGCGACGGGCGGCGCTTCGGCGGCCACGGGATGCACGTGGTGCACACGGTCAGCGCGGACGTCGTGGTCAGTCCCTTCGGCGAGGGCAAGCAGATCACGGCCCGCCTGCTCCTGGCACGGGAGGAAGAGGCCGAAGAGGTGATCGACACCAACCCGGCGGCCTGAAGCGCTCCGGTCGTCTCGCGGGTGCAGACCCCCCGCCCGGCCGCCTCCAGGCAGGGGGTTCACCACCCGGTGAGCAGCAGATGGTTGAGGAGCAGCGCGAGCAGCCCCTGGGCGGTGAGCCACAGGCGGGGGCGGGGGAGGAGCGCGCACGCCGGCAGGAGCCACAGGGCGAAGGGGAGCCAGATGCGTTCCGTTTCCGCCTTGCTCATGCCGGACAGGTCGGCGACCAGCAGGGCCGCCAGCGCGGCGGACACGAGGAAGGCGAGGCGGACACCGGCGCGGGGCCCGCTGCGGTGCCGGAGCAGCGAGACCGTTGTCCGCCGCAGCCCCGCCACGGTCGCCGGCCCCGTGACGAGCACCGCGCAGGCCAGGTTGGCCCACACCCAGTAGCCGTAGGGACGGATGCCGCCCGCGCCCTGGCCGTAGCGCGTGACCAGCAGGCGGTAGGCTTCCCACCAGTCGAAGCCGGCGAGCGTGAACCCCGCGGGCACCACGACCAGTCCCGCGAGCAGCGACGCCAGTACGACCGGGCGCCGCCGGACCCCCCGGCGGCCGAGGACGAGGACCGCCCCGGCGATCAGCGCGACGAGCGTCAGGCCGTACGACAGGTAGCAGGTCAGGCCGAACAGCAGCCCGGACGCGCCCGCCCACCCCGGGGAGCCCCGGGTGACCGCCAGCGCCAGCAGGGCCACGGCCCAGGCCGCCACCGCCGCGAAGTACGCGTCGGCCGAGGTGCCCATCCACACCGCGGCCGGGGCCAGGACCAGGAAGGGCGCCGCACGGCGGGCGAGCACCTCGTCGGCCAGCGCGCGGAGCGCGACCAGCACGGCGACGCACGCGGTCGCCCCTGCGACGACGCACCACATCCCGGCCCACCCTCCGCCCCGCAGGCCGGCCCGGTCGAGCAGCACGAAGGTGAGGGTGGCGGCGGGCGGGTGCCCGGCGACGTGGGCCGGCCAGTTGTCGGGGGAGTCCAGCAGGATGTGTCCGGTGAAGCCCCGCAGTGCCGCCGGCACGTCGTGGAAACGGTCGATGACCTGCAAATATTCGTGGCGGGTGGTGAGCCTCTCGGCGACGCCCCGGTGCCAGCCGTCGACCAGGGCGAGGGACAGGATCCACACCACGGACGTGCCCCAGGCGGCCGGGAGCAGGGCACGCCACGGCAGACGGGCCGCCAGGACGGGCCCGTACGCCACGGTGGCGACCGCGGTCAGGACGGCGGCCGGGGTGCCGGGACCGGTGTGCGGGACCCAGGACGCCAGCACTGGCGGCCAGTCGACGAACAGCGTCCGGCGGGTGTCCTGGATGTGCCGGCCGGCCAGGACGGCCGCCGTCACGAGCAGCGCGGCGGCCCCGGCGGCGTACACATCGCGGCGCAGGTCCCGGGACGGGGCGGTGGGCGGGGTGCGGATCACACCGGCACGCTAGGCCGCGCGACCGGCCGCGGTCCGCCGACCGGGCCCGACGTCAGCGTTTCGTCATGGGTCGCGCACCCGTGCGCGGGGGGTTCGCGGCCTACCGTCGGCTCATGCGAGACGACCCACGCGATCCGCGGCTCCCCACGTCCCCCGGCTTCTGGCGCAGCCCCCTGCGAGGGCCCTGGTTCACCTCGGTGCTGGGCCTGGTCCTCCTGGCCGGCGTAACCGTGCTGTTCCTGACGGGACTCGTCTCGTACGCCGCCTACAACCCGGACCTCTCGCCGGTCAACGACAAGACCCCGGGCAAGGGGATCCTCGGCTTCTACCTGTTCGCCTGGCCCACGGACCCGCCCTGGCTGTACCGGCTGAACCAGGGCATCCACGTCACCCTCGGCGTCACCCTGATCCCCGTCCTGCTCGCCAAGCTGTGGTCCGTCGTGCCGAGGCTCTTCGCACTGCCGCCGGCCCGCTCGCTCGCGCACGCCCTGGAGCGGATCTCGCTGCTCCTGCTGGTCGGCGGCGGGCTGTTCGAGTTCGTGACCGGCGTCCTCAACGTCCAGCTCGACTACGTGTTCCCCGGCTCGTTCTACCCCCTGCACTTCTACGGCGCCTGGGTGTTCTTCGCCGCCTTCGTGGCCCACGTCCTGCTGAAGGCCCCCACGGCCCTGCGCAATCTGCGGCAGCGGGGCGAGGAGAAGAACGACCTGGTCTCCCCGCGCCCCGCCGAGCCGACCGTCTCCCGGCGAGGCGCCCTGTGGTTCGTCGGGAGCGGCTCGCTGCTGCTGTTCGCCACGACGGTGGGGCAGAACTTCGGCGGCCCGCTGCGGCGCACCGCCCTCCTCGCCCCGCACGGCGGCGGCGAACCCGGCACCGGCCCCAACGGCTTCCAGATCAACAAGACCGCCGCCTACGCCGGGATCGGCACGGCGGAGACGGCCGATGACGCTTGGCGGCTCGTCGTGACGGGGCGCACCGGAACGGTCCGCCTCAGCCGCGCCCGGCTCGCCGGACTCCCCTTGCACAGCTCGGCGTTGCCCATCGCCTGCGTGGAGGGCTGGTCCACACCCGACCAGTGGTGGCGCGGGGTACGGCTGCGCGACCTCGCGGCCCTCGTCGGGTACGAGGACGACCCGCCGGACGTGTTCGTCGAGTCCCTCCAGCGGCACGGCGCCTTCCGCAAGGCCGCGCTGCGCGCCAACCAGGTGGCCGACCCGCGTTCCCTGCTCGCCCTGTACGTCAACGGCGAGGAGCTGTCCCCCGACCACGGCTACCCGGCGCGGATCATCGTGCCCGCCGCGCCCGGCGTGCTGAACACCAAGTGGGTGGCCCGGATGACGTTCGGAGACCTGTGATGCGAGATCGCGTCGTCATCGGCAGCCCCCTGCACCTGCTGGTGCTCTGCTGCTCGTTCGCCCTGGCCGCCTACGCGGGGGTGCGCCTGCTCGCCGGGGACTGGCTCGGCGTGGCCCTGTGGGTCGTGGGCGCCGCGGTGTTGCACGACCTCGTCCTGCTGCCGCTGTACGCGGCGGCGGACCGGGCGGTGGTTCGGGGGCTCGACGGCATCCGCCGCCGGGAGTGGGCGATGTACGTGCGCGTACCGGCCGCCCTCTCCGGGCTGCTGCTGCTCGTGTGGTTCCCGCTGATCAGCTCCATGGTGGAGGCGCGCTACCGGTCCGCCACCGGCCTGCCGCCGGAGGTGTTCCTCACGCGCTGGCTGCTGATCACCGCCGCCCTCTTCGGCGGCTCGGCGCTGCTGCTGGCGATGCGGCTGCTGCGGCTGCGCAGGGCGGCGAAACGCCGCCCGCCGGCCGTCCACTGACCGGCCCGCTCCCAGCCCCGCGCGTGCCGCAGCAACGCGCGGGTGCCCAGCCGGGCCCAGGGGAACGGGGCGCCGGAGGTGGCGTGGGCATCGGTGATGTGGACGTCCACGCGTTCGTCGACGTCCGCGGGGGCGGTCTCGGCGATCAGCAGACCGCCGGGGCGCAGGAGGGCGGCGACCCGCTCCAGCAGGGCGTGCGGGTCGCCGCCGATGCCGATGTTGCCGTCCATGAGCAGCACGGTGTCCCAACGGCCCTCACCGGGCAGCGGTTCGAAGACGGAGCGCCGCAGCGCCTGCCCGCCGAGGCGGACGGTGTGCTCCACCGCCGCCCCGCTGACATCGATCCCGAGGGCGGTCCGGCCCCGGGCGGCCAGTTCCGCCACGAGCCGTCCGGGCCCGCACCCCACGTCCAGCACCGCTCCTTCGCACCGGTCCAGCACGTCCCGGTCGACCGCATCGGCCCGGGCGCACCAGCGTTCCACCTCCAGCGGCAGCAGCCAGCCGTCCGGGCGCCGCAGGAACAGCGGGCCGCGGCCGGCCCGCAGGGCGGCGTCGTAGGGGTCGGCCGCGGCCCAGGCGAGGGCGGTGGCGGGCGAGGTGCTCATCGGGGACCGGCCGTCGGTGAGACCGGCCCGGCGGAGGGGCCGGCGGACGGCCCGGCACCGGACGGCCCGCCCGGGGGCGGGCCGACATCGGACGGCTCGACCGCGGGCGGCCCTGCGGCGGGCGGCGGCCCCGCGGTGGTCGGCCCGTCCGCCGTGCACCGGGCGAGTCGCGCCGCGAAGCGCCCCCGTGGGGCCAGCGCGGCGACGGCGTGGGCGTCGGAAGCGGTGTCGACGTCACGCAGGGACGGCAGGTCCCGCACCCGCAGGCCCGCCGCGACCAGCCGCTCCCGCTGCACGGCACCCGTCACCGCCGTCGACATGGGCACCCCCCGCAGCAGAGCGGGATCCGGACAGGCCAGACCCAGCGCCCAGAAACCGCCGTCCTCCGCCGGACCGAACCAGGCGTCACAGCCGGCGAAGTCCACGGCGAGCAGTTCCGGGGTCACCTGAGGGGTGTCCATGCCGACGAGCAGGGCCGGTCCGGCGCAGTGCGCGAAGGCCGCGGCCAGCCGCTCGTCCAGACCGCCCGCGCACTGCGCCACGACGTCGAAGCCGGGCGGCAGCCACGGGCCGGGGGAGCCGTCGAGCACCAGGACGCGCCGGGTGGCGGGCGTGGCGGCCACCGCGTGCAGCGTGTCCGCGAGGGCCGCTTCGGCCAGTGCGGCCGCCTGGCGGGGGGTGAACGGCGGCGTGAGCCGTGTCTTCACCCGGCCCGGCCGTGGCTCCTTGGCGATGACGAGGAGCGTGGTCAACGGACGGTTCCCCCTTCGTGTGCCGGAGCCTCGTGTGCCGGAGCCTCGGCCAGCACGCGGCTCATGTCCCGTACGGCCTGCCACGTGCCGCGCCATGTGCCGGTCACCTTCGAGGCCCCGGTACGCGGCAGGTACGGCACGTCGTGCTCCTCGATCCGCCATCCCGCGTCGGCCGCGCGGACCACCATCTGCAGGGGATAGCCGCTGCGCCGGTCGCTCAGGCCGAGCGCGAGCAGCGATTCCCGGCGGGCGGCGCGCAGCGGGCCGAGGTCGCGCAGGCGCAGCCCGGTGCGGCGGCGCAGCATCCGCGCCAGGGCGAGATTGCCGGCCCGGGCATGCGGGGGCCAGGCGCCCCGGCCCTGCGGACGTCGCCGCCCGAGCACCAGGTCGGCCCGACCCTCGCGCACCGCGCGTACGAAGGGGACCAGGAGCCCGGGGTCGAGGGAGGCGTCGCAGTCGCAGAAGCACACCACGTCGGCGGTGGCGGCCGTGAGCCCGGCGTGGCAGGCCGCGCCGAAGCCCCGCCGCGGCTCGTGCACCACGGTCGCACCGCACGCGCGGGCGACATCGGCCGAGCCGTCCGTGGAACCGTTGTCGACGACGAGTGCGCGCCAGCCCGGCGGAATCCGTTCGAGCACCCAGGGAAGGGCCTCGGCCTCGTTCAGGCAGGGCAGCACCACGTCGACGTCCGAAGGTGTCGTCGTCACGGGTTTCACCCTACGAACGCGAACCGGACATACCGGGCCATCGGTCCTTACGAAACGCGGACGTCGGAGCCCCTCGACGGTGCTCGGGCCCCGCCCGCGATCGCGCGGTGCCAGGCTGGAGGCATGCAGCAGCAACCGTACGAGCACCCCGGCAGCGCGGGCGGGGCGCCCAGGATCCTGGTCGTCGACGACGACCCGACCGTCGCCGAGGTCGTCGCCGGCTATCTGGACCGCGCCGGTTACGCCGTCGACCGTGCCGACGACGGCCCGACCGCCCTGACTCGCGCCGCCGCGCACCGGCCGGACCTGGTCGTGCTCGACCTGATGCTGCCCGGCATGGACGGCCTGGAGGTGTGCCGGCGGATCCGCGGCCACGGCCCCGTGCCTGTCATCATGCTCACCGCGCGCGGGGACGAGGACGACCGGATCCTGGGCCTGGAGGTCGGCGCCGACGACTACGTCACCAAGCCCTTCAGCCCCCGCGAACTCGTCCTGCGCGTCGAGTCGGTGCTGCGCCGCAGCCGCCCCGCCACCACGGGGCACCGGCTCGGGGCGGCCGGCCTGACCGTGGAACCGGCGGCCCGCCGTGCCACCAAGAACGGCACCGAACTCGCTCTCACGCTGCGCGAGTTCGACCTGCTCTCGTTCTTCCTGCGGCACCCCGGGCGGGCGTTCGGCCGCGAGGACCTGATGCGGGAGGTCTGGGGGTGGGACTTCGGCGACCTGTCGACCGTCACGGTCCACGTCCGCCGGCTGCGCGGCAAGGTCGAGGACGACCCGGCCCGGCCACGGCTGATCCAGACCGTCTGGGGCGTGGGCTACCGCTTCGAACCCGGCGCATCCGGTGAACCCGGCGCATCCGGTGAACCCGGCGCATCCGGTGAACCCGGTGAACCCAGCGCACTCGATGGACCCAGTGCACCGAGTGCACCCGGTGGAGGAGACGACCGACCATGAGCGCCACCTTCCTGATCGCCCTGTACGCCTTCGCCGGTGCCGCCGTGACGGGGCTGGCCGGAGCGGGCGTGCTGCGTCTGATCCGCCGCCGTTCGCTGACCGTCTCCCTCGCCGTGGTGGCGGCCGTCGGCGTCGTCGCGATGCTCGCGGGCACGCTCGCCGTCGCCTGGGCGATGTTCCTGTCGGCGCACGACCTGACCGTCGTCACCACCGTCGTCGCCATGGCGGCCGTCGTCTCCCTGGCCACCGCCCTGCTGCTGGGCCGCTGGGTCGTCGCCCGCAGCCGTGAACTCGCGGTCGCCGCACGCTCCTTCGGCGACGGCGGGGACTTCGCCGCACCCGACGGGCCCGCCACCGCCGAACTCGCCGCGGTGAGCCGCGAGCTGGCGGCCACCAGCGCCCGACTCGCCGAGTCCCGGGAGCGCGAACGCGCCCTGGAGGCCTCCCGGCGCGAACTCGTCGCCTGGATCTCGCACGACCTGCGCACGCCGCTGGCCGGTCTGCGCGCCATGTCGGAGGCCCTGGAGGACGGTGTCGCCGCCGACCCGAAGCGCTATCTCCAGCAGATGCGCACCGAGGTCGAACGCCTCAACGACATGGTCGGCGACCTCTTCGAACTGTCCCGCATCCACGCCGGGGCCCTGGCGCTGACACCCACCCGGATCTCCTTGTACGACCTCGTCGGCGACGCCCTCGCCGGTGTCGACCCCCTCGCCCGCGAGTACGGGGTGCGGCTGGTGGGCGGCCGGATCGAGCCGGTGCCGGTGGAGGTGGACGGCAAGGAGATGAGCCGCGTCCTGGGCAATCTGCTCGTCAACGCCATCCGCCGGACCCCCGCCGACGGAACGGTCGCCATCGCCGCCGAGCGTTCGCCCGAGGGCGTCGTCCTGTCCGTGACGGACGCCTGCGGCGGGATCCCCGAGGAGGACCTGCCGCGCGTGTTCGACACCGGCTGGCGCGGCACGCACGCCCGGACGCCCCCGGCCGGGGCCGGCCTGGGCCTCGCCATCGTCCGCGGCATCGTCGAGGCCCACCAGGGCCGGACCGGCGTACGCAACATCCCCGGGGGCTGCCGCTTCGAGGTGGTGCTGCCGGCCGCCGCGTCCTGAACCAGGCCGGAGCCGCCGCGTCCTGAACCAAGCCCGGAGCCGCGGGCTGCGCGACGCAGGTGCGGGCAGGCAGGGGGCACGCTATCCCTCGCGCATGCCGGCCCGCGCGAACTCCGTCATGCCCTCGGAGAAGCCGACCTCGGGCTTCCACCCCAGCTCCGTCCGCAGCCGCGACGAGTCCGCGGTGATGTGCCGTACGTCCCCGAGCCGGTACTCGCCCGTGACGACCGGCTCGGGTCCCCCGTACGCGACGGCCAGCGCCCGGGCCATCTCGCCGACGGTGTGCGGGTCGCCGCTGCCGGTGTTGTGGGCGGTGAGCGTGCCGGGGGCGGCGGTCCGCGCCTCCAGTGCCACGGCGTTGGCCGCCGCCACGTCCCGTACGTGCACGAAGTCCCTGCGCTGCCGTCCGTCCTCGAACACCCGGGGTGCCTCGCCCCGGGCGAGCGCCGAGCGGAAGAAGGAGGCGACCCCGGCGTAGGGGGTGTCCCGGGGCATGCCGGGCCCGTACACGTTGTGGTAGCGCAACGACACCGCCGACCCGCCGGTGCAGCGGGCCCATGCGGCCGCCAGATGCTCCTGGGCGAGCTTGGTCGTCGCGTACACGTTCCGCGGATCGGCCGGGGCGTCCTCGCGGACCAGCCCGGGGGCCAGGTCCGCCCCGCACCCCGGGCACAGGGGCTCGAACCGGCCCGCGTCGAGATCGGCCACGGCCCGCGGCCCGGGCCTCACCACCCCGTGCCGCTCGCACACGTACCGCCCCTCCCCGTAGACCACCATCGACCCGGCGAGCACGAGGCTCCGCACCCCCGCCTCCGCCATGGCCGCGAGCAGGACGGCTGTCCCCAGGTCGTTGTGCGAGACGTAGTCCGCCGCGTCGGCGACGCCGTCGCCGAGCCCGACCTTCGCGGCCTGGTGGCACACCGCGTCCACACCGGCCAGGGCGCGGCCCACCGCGGCGGGGTCCCGCACATCGGCCGCGGGATCCTCCCGCACGTCGAACACGATCGCCTCGTGCCCCCGCTCCCGCAGGGCGGCGACCACATGGGACCCGATGAACCCGGCACCGCCGGTGACCAGTACGCGCATACGGGCACGCTAGGCGCAGATCGGCGCCGGACCACGGGAGCGCGGCGGTACGTCATGACTCCGTAAGACGGGCACGGGTGCGCCGAACCGCAGCAAATCGGGCCCGGCGCGAGAACCTGACCCCATGACAGCTTCCCCCGCACCCGAAGCGGCCCACCGCTACGACGACCTGACGGCCCTTTACATCAACTGCACCCTCAAACCGTCCCCGCAGCTCAGCCACACCCAGGGTCTGATCGACAAGAGCCGGTCGATCATGGACGCCGCCGGTGTGACCACGGAACTCGTCCGCGCCGTCGACCACGACATCGCACCCGGCGTCTACCCCGACATGACCGAGCACGGCTTCGCCACGGACGCCTGGCCGGCCCTGTACGAGAAGGTCATGGCGGCGGACATCCTGGTCCTGGCCGGGCCGATCTGGCTCGGCGACAACAGCTCCGTCACCAAGCAGGTCATCGAGCGCCTCTACGCCTGCTCCTCGCTGCTCAACGACCGGGGGCAGTACGCCTACTACGGCCGGGCCGGCGGGTGTCTCATCACCGGCAACGAGGACGGCATCAAGCACTGCGCGATGAACGTCCTCTACAGCCTCCAGCACCTCGGCTACACGATCCCGCCCCAGGCGGACGCGGGCTGGATCGGCGCGGCAGGCCCCGGCCCCTCGTACCTCGACCCGGACTCGGGCGGCCCGGAGAACGACTTCACCAACCGCAACACGAGCTTCATGACCTGGAACCTGATGCACATCGCGGCCCTGCTGAAGCGAGCCGGAGGGGTCCCCGCCTACGGCAACCAGCGCTCGGAGTGGGACGCCGGCTGCCGCCCCGGCGCGGACAACCCCGAGCACCGCTGACGGCCGGGGCGGACACGGAGGGGCCAATCCTTACGCGACGGTGACGCGCGCCCGGAACCGATGGCCGCCCTTCGTCCCACCAGCCACGGTGGTCACACCTGACACACGAACGGAAGGACCACCATGAACCGGGGACACAGGCGCAACCGCAAGCGTCGCAACGCGTTCGTCCTGCTCGCAGGGCTGGCCGCGGGCGGTGTCGGACTCGCGTTGGTCAGCATGCAGGCCAACGCGACCGATGCCCCGCGCGCCACCACCCGCTCCGCCGCACCCTTGTCCGGGCCGGGGGTGAAGCCGGCGCCGGCCGCCGGCAACGGGCCGGTGCGCGCGGACTTCGTGGACATCACCAAGGTCGCCCCCAACGTGCCGGCCCGGCCCCGCAACGGCGGCAACGCCTCCAAGGGCCTCTTCAAGACCCGCTGCGGTGTCAACGCGGAAGGCCGGCACAACTCCGACAACGTGATCGTCGCCCCGGGGGTGGGCAACGGAGCCCACCACACCCACGACTACGTCGGTGCCATCGGCGTCGACGCCTTCACCACCGACGACACCCTCGCCGCGGCCCGCACCACCTGCACCAACGGCGACCGGTCGACCTACTACTGGCCGGTACTGCGCGACCGCGCGGGAGTCGAGAGGGCGGACGCGGGCAAGCCCGGCGGGGGAGCCGAGGGCAACGTCGGCAAGATCCTCACCCCCACGTCCGCGAGCCTCACCTTCGTCGGCAGTCCCGCCACCAAGGTGGTCGCCATGCCGCGCTTCCTGCGCATCATCACCGGTGACGCGAAGGCCAACGCGAACGGCGGCGCCAACGCCAACGCGGCCTGGTCCTGCACCGGCTTCGAGAACCGGGTCCAGCTCAAGGACAAGTACCCGATCTGTCCGGCGGGCAGCCAGGTGGTCCGCACCGAGCGCTTCCAGAGTTGCTGGGACGGCCGGAACACCGACAGCGCCGACCACCGCAGCCACGTCGCCTTCACCGACGCCCGGGGCAGGTGCCCGGCCGGGTTCAAGGCGGTCCCGCAGCTCGTGCAGCGCCTCACCTACAGCGGTCTGGCCGGAAGTACCCGCTTCGCCGTGGACAGCTTCCCCGAGTCGCTGCACAAGCCGGTCACCGACCACGGCGACTTCATCAACGCGATGCCCGACCGGCTGATGAAGCGGGCCGTCGCCTGCATCAACTCCGGCCGCCGCTGCGGCTGAACCCCGCGGGGCGAGCGGGCGACGACCGCCGTACGGGTCTCAGTGCTCACCGGGCGTGAACTCGGTCTCCTTCGCCGTGGTGATCCGGGCGCCCATGTTGCGCCCCATCATCTCCAGGGCCGCGGACGCCAGATGAGGATGGATGGAGGCCACGGCGTCCTTCGGGACCGAGACGTCCAGGTGGCGGATGTGTGCGTCCAGGGCGGAGTACAGGACGCACTGCTCGGTGACCTGGCCGGTCAGGATCACATGCCCGACGTCCAGGCTCCACAGCAGATAGGACAAGGGGGTCTCGAAGAAGACCGAATGGCGGGCCTTCATCACGAAGAGCGACCGGTCGTCGGGCCGGATCGGCTCGATCAGATGGGCGTTCGGCTGGGACAGGGCGGCGTCCAGCAGCTCTCCGTGGTGTGAGCGCCACAGCCCGAAGTTGTCGTTCACGTAGATCACGGGGACGTCGGCCTCACGGGCCCGGCCGATCAGCTCCGTCAGAACGGGCACGACCTGCTCGACGGACGGCACGAGGAGCTCCGCGTCCTCGTGGTCGTAGGTGTTGATCATGTCGATCACGATCAGAGCCGATCGTGCCGGGTCGGCGCCACGCCCTCTGCCCTCGGCCGCCCCTTCGGTGCTGTCACTCATGGGATGCGGCGGGATCGCGTTGCGGAAGAGGTCGGAACATCGGATCTCCCGGGTGGAGCGTGTGGTGCGGGGTGCGGGAACGCACCTCTGAGTACCCGGCGGCGCGGCTGGACTAACAACCCGCCCGGAAGCCCCCCGGCCCGTGATCACGGCGTCCTTGGCGATACCGGCGACGTACGGGAACGAACGCCTCGGGAAAGCCTCCGGCGGCCCCCGTCCGGAGTCGCGGACAGAGCCTGTCCGCAACCCCCGCTACCGTGCCTCACATGACGAACAGCAAGCGGAGCGTCACCGGCACGCCACCCCTGCTCGGCGCGCGTGCCCTGAACCGGGCGACCCTCGACCGGCAGTTGCTGCTGCGCCCCGCCCGGCTCTCGGCCGCGGCGGCCGTCGAGCACCTGCTCGGGCTCCAGGCGCAGAACGTCACGCCGCCGTACTACGCGCTCGCCGCCCGGCTCGACGGGTTCGCCCCCGAGGACCTGTCCCGGCTGATGGCCGGCCGCGAGGCCGTCCGGATCGTCACGATGCGCTCCACCATCCACACCCACACCGCGGACGACTGCCTCACCCTGCGGCCGCTGGTGCAACCCGCCCGCGACCGGGAACTCGTCACCTTCCGCAAGGGGCTCGCCGGGGTCGACCTGGAACGGCTCGCCGCGCTCGCCCGTGACCTCGTCGAGACCGAGCCCCGTACGATGGGGCAACTGCGCGAGGCCCTGCTCGAGGAGTGGCCCCACGCCGATCCGCAGGCCCTGGCCGTCGCCGCCCGCTGCCGCCTCCCGCTCGTGCAGGTGACGCCCCGCGGGCTGTGGGGGCGCAGTGGGCAGGTCCGACTCACCACCGCCGAGCACTGGCTCGGCCGGCCCGCGCAGCCCGCCCCCGCGCCCGACGCGGTCGTCCTGCGCTATCTCGCCGCTTTCGGCCCGGCCTCGGTGAAGGACATGCAGGCCTGGGCCGGTATGACCCGGCTGCGCGACGCCTTCGAACGCCTCCGCCCGCGGCTCGTGACCTTCCGGGACGACGGCGGCGTCGAACTCTTCGACCTCCCGGACGCCCCCCGCCCCGACCCGGACACCCCGGCACCGCCGCGTTTCCTGCCCGAGTTCGACAACCTGCTGCTCTCGCACGCCGACCGCGGCCGCGTCGTCCCGCCCGAGTACCGGGGCCGCTCGTGGAAGGGCAACATGGCCTACCGCACGCTCCTCGTCGACGGTTTCCTCGCGGGGCTGTGGCGGCTGGAGGAGGACGCGCTCGTGATCGAGCCCTTCGACCGCCTCACCCGCACGCAGCGGGACGAGGTCACCGCCGAGGGGGAGCGGATGCTGCACGTCATGCACCCGGGGTCGGCGTACGACATCCGGTTCGGCGTCGTACGGACCTGAGACGCCCGGCGACATGGAGAGGGGGGGGGGGGGGGGGGGGGGGGGGGGGGGCGCCGGGCCCCCCCCCCCCGGGGGGGGGGGGGGGGGGGGGGCGCGGGGCCGGCGGCGGGGGGCCGGGCCCCGGGCGGCGCCGGCGG
>NZ_JBIBKR010000008.1:0-104769 GCF_042959365.1 Streptomyces sp. NPDC007907 | reverse complement strand
TCCCCCCGCCCCCCCCGCCCCGGGGGGGGGCGGGGGCGGGGGGGGCGGGGGGGGGGGGCGGGGGCGGGGGGGGGGGGGGGGGGGGCGGGCCCCCCCCCCCCCCCCCCCCCCCCCCCCCCCCCCTGGTCTTGCACCTGAGGGGTACTCAGGAGTCAGTGTGCGGTCAGGAGTTGACCTGCGTCGTGACCAGGTTGGAGAAGGTGGTCAGCCGGGTGTAGACGCCCGGGTAGCCGGCCTGGGCGCAGCCTTCGCCCCAGGAAGTGATGCCTGCCAGGACGCCCCCGATGAGCAGGGGGCCGCCGCTGTCGCCCTGGCAGGTGTCCACGCCACCGGAGGTGTATCCGGCGCACACCATGTCGCTCTTCACGTAGTCGGAGCCGTAGGAGCTTCCGCAACTGGAGTCGGACACGGTCGGTACGGTCGCGGTGCGCAGCTGGTTGGAGGAGCTGCCGTTCGAGGCGGTGGTGCCCCAGCCGAGGATGCGGGCGGTGGTGCCGGCCGCGTACGCCGAGGTCTGGGAGGCGGAGACGTACTTCGCCGGGGTGTACGGCATGGACGTCGACAGCGTCAGCACGGCCACGTCGTCGCCGCGGGAGACGTCGGTGTAGCTCGGGTGGATCCATATTCTGCTGACTCTGCTGACCGTGCCGTTGGTGCCGTTGAGGTAGGTGCGGCCGCCGACGACGCGCACGCTGCTCGTGGACTCGCCGACCATGCAGTGCGCGGCGGTGACGACCTTCGTCGGCGAGACCAGCGTGCCGCCGCAGAACTGGTTCTGCGAGGCGTCCGTGATCTGCATGACGAACGGGTACGCGGACGTCGTCGTCGTGGTGCCCCCGACGATCGGCTGGGGTGCGGCGACGGCCGAGGGGGCGGCGAGCAGCGCGGTCGTGGCGGCGGCAGCGGTCGCCGCGGCGACGGCGGCGAGCTTCCTGGCAGCGTTGAGCCCGAACATGGGTCTCCTTGGGGAGTTGCCGGTGGGGGGTCGCGCGGGTGGTGGAGCACGGGGACCCTGACGCCATTGTTCGGATCTCCGTGTGCCCGGCGAGCGGCACGCCCCCAAGCTAGAGCCCCACGGGGAGCGCCCCCAATGAGGGAACCCCCTAAGGGAGTTGGGCAGGGATAACCCTCGGTCAGGTCCCGTAAACCCAGGTGGGTCAGCTCGGGCGGCGGCCCGCGGCCAGCCGGACGATGTCAACCCGGGAGCGGATCCCGAGCTTGCGGTAGACCCGGGTGAGGGTCGCCTCGACCGTCTTGACGCTGATGAACAGACGGGCCGCGATCTCCCGGTTGGTCGCGCCCTCCATCACCAGCGAGGCGACCTGACGCTCCATCGCGGCGAGGCCCTCCAGCGCGTCCAGGGCGGCGGGCGGCGCGGTGGCGGCCGGTGCCACCGCCGTGGGTCCCGCGGTGGCGGCCGCGTCGACCTGCCGCAGCCAGGGCAGCGCGCGGCAGCGCCGGAACAGCCGTGCGGCCTCGTCGTACGACGCGGGTCCTCCCGGCAGGGGCCTGGCCCCCGGGCGGGGGGAGGCGGCCGCCTGGGCGCGCAGGCGGGCCAGGGCGAAGGCGGCCCGCGCCTCCTCCAGGCCGTAGCCGAGCCGACCGAGCCGGTCCTGCACGGACGTCAGCCGGGCGACGGCGGCCTCGTGGTCTCCCCGTGCCGCCCGCACCAGCGCCTCGGCCCGGTCCAGGACGGCCAGGACGCTCTGCCGGCCCAGCCGCAGCGCGTGCGTCCGGGTGGTGTCGATGACGTCCTGGGCCTCTCCCGGCTCGCCGATGCGGACCAGGGCCTCGGCGAGGTCGCCGTGCCAGCGGCCGCGCCCGGGGTCGTTGATGCCGAGGCCCTGCTCCAGCTCCCGCACCCGGCGCAGCGAACGGACGGTGGCGGCCGGGTCGCCGGCCACCAACTGGGCGTAGCCCAGCGCCGCGAGGGCCCGGGACAGGTACATCTGGTCGCCGTCGACCTCCGCGTGGTCCGCCGCCTCCCGGGCCAGGGCCAGGGCCCGCTCGACGTCCCCGGCCGAGGCCTCCGCGAGGGAGGCGAGCATGGCGGAGGCGCCTTCGCCTATCCCGGAGTCCCGGGCCAGCCGCAGACTCTCACGGGCCAGGTCCAGGGCCCGTCCGCAGTGCCCGGAGCGCAGCTCGGTGTCGGCGAGGAAGCGCAGGAAGTGCACCTCGCTCTCGACCATGCCGCGCCGCCGCACCTCGCGCAGCAGCGCGGTGATGGTCGCCCGCGCCTCGGGCAGCTGGTCGCTCATGATCAGCCAGCGGAACCGGGCCGACCCGGCACCGTTGTGGTGGCAGGCCACGTAGGGGTCCTGGGGCTCCTTGAGGGCCCGTTTCACGGTCACGGGGGCGTCCGGGTGGCCCATCAGGGTCTCGGTGGAGGCCTGGAAGGACAGTGCCATGAGCTCGGTGCGCCGGTCCCCACCCCGTGCGGCCAGCTCCGCCGCGTGCGCGGCCTCCTGCCGGGCCTCGGCGAAGTCGCCCTCGACGACCAGACCGCGCCAGGCCAGCTGGTAGTGGACCTGGGCGAGCAGGCACGGGTCGTCGCCCGCGTCGGCCAGGACCTGCGGGAAGACGGCGTCGACCTCGCCGAGGGCCTGGCCGGCCGCCTCGATGACCACCATCCAGGCCCGGACCCGCTCGGCCGGCACGGTGGCACGCGTCAGTACGTCGCGTGCGATGTCCCGGGCGAGATCGGCCTCACCGGCGGTGATCGCGTCCTCCGCGGCCTGTAGACGCCGCTCGTCGGGGCCGGGGGTGCTGTCGGCCGGGGTGTGCCGGGCGGACAGCAGTCCGAGCGAGGCGGCGACGGACGGGGCCCCGCGGTCCCGGGCCAGCGCACCGGCCTCGGCGAGCCGGGTGGCGACCTCCGGGTCGGTGCCGGTGGTCGCCAGGGCCAGGTGGCGGGCCCGCTCGATGGGGTCGGAGGCCGCCGTGGACAGCGCGGCGTGCACCGCCCGCCGCTCCTGCGCCGGGGCCTCCGCGTAGAGGGCGGCCGAGATCAGCGGATGCGCGAACCGCAGGGCCGGCGCCTCCGTGTCCGTGGCCAGCAGTCCCAGGGCCGCCGCCTGGGCCGTCTCGGCCTCGGCGTGCTCCCGCCCGGCCGCGTGCAGCAGCGCCACGGTGGGACGGGCACCGGCGCTGGCCACCAGGAGGGTGCGGCGTGCCTCGTCGGACAGCATCTCCAGCCGGCTCAGCACCAGGGCCCGCAGCGAGGTGGGCACCGGCAGCGGTTCGCCCGGGCGCGGCCGGGCGGGGCTCTCGGCCAGGGCCCGGCCCAGCTCCAGCGCGAAGAGCGGGTTGCCGCCGCTGGTGCGGTGGATGTCGCGGATCGTGGACCGGGACAGAGGGGTGTAGCCGCGGTGGTCGAGCAGCGTGGAGACCTGCGTGCGGTTCAGCGGGCCCAGCCGCACGGCGAGCGTGTCCGGCGGGGACGCGGGCAGGTGGCGGTCGTACTCCTGGCCCTCGGTCCGCACAGCGCACAGCATCTGCACGGGCGTGTCACCCAGCCGGCGGGCCGCGAAGCCGAGCAGTTCCGCACTGGCGGCGTCCAGCCACTGCAGATCGTCGGCGACCACGAGCACCGGGCCCTTCGCGGCCAGGGCGCGCAGCGCCGACAGCACCGCGAGACGCAGCGCGAGCCCGTCGCGCTGGAGCGTGGACTCGCCGCGGCCGGTGAGCGCCGACTCCAGGGCGGTGCGCTGGGCGCCGGGCAGCGCACCGGACACGTCGTCCAGGACCAGCCCGAACAGATCGGCCAGCGCCAGGAACGGCAGGTGGGATTCCGACTCGGTCGCCGAGCAGCGCAACACCGTCCGGTCCGGACCACCGTAATCCGCGGCCAGCGCCCGCAGGACGGTCGACTTTCCAATTCCGGCCGGGCCGTGGAGCAGCACACTGCCCCCTCGGCCGAGCTGTTCACGCGCCGAGGCGAACAGCTCCTCCCGGCCGATGACCTGGTCGGGGCGGCTTCTGGGAGGCTCCTGGAAGTCCCGTCGTGCGGTCACCGCTCCCCTCCCTGTGTCGTGTCCTGGCCAATATTAGGCAACAGTTCTTTGAATTTCGGAGGGACGGCCTCGTGAGGGAAATAACAACATGTGACGGCTGGAGAATTCTCCGGACTCCCGAATGCCCCGGAAGACGGGGCCGGCGCCCTCGCGGGGACCCCTCGGCGCAGCGCTCGTACACGCATCACGGAAAACACCCCAAACCTACGGCAACCACCCCGCTCGGCGCGCGGCGACCACGGCCTCGCCGCGGGTACGGGCCCGCAGCTTCCGCATGGCCGACCGCAGATACCCCTTGACGGTCTCCGGCGTCACGCCCAGCCGCTCCGCGGCGACCGCATTCGTCGCCCCCGCCGCCACGCACGCCAGCACGTCCACCTCGCGCGGCGCGAGCCGGACCCGGGGCGGCCCGGCCGACTCGTCCGTCAGCAGCGCACACGCGCCGAGCAGCTCCGCGCGCAGTTCCGGGTCCGCGATCCGCGTGGCCAGCGCCCGCAGGGCCGCGTGCGCCTCGCGCACCCGCTCCCACCCCGGGCCCGCCCCGGCCGCGGCGGTCAGGGTGCGGGCCTCGTCCCGGACCACCAGCGCCCGCTCCACGTCCTGCGCCGCCTCCACGGCCGCGTCCAGCATCCGCCCGCCCAGCGGCAGGGCGGTGCGCAGCGCCCCGTACAGCACCCCGCGCACCCGGTGCCGCACCACCACCGGCACGGCCAGCACCGAACGCAGCCCCTCCGCGCCGACCGGGGCGTCGTACTCGTGGCTGATCTGCCGCGACGCCGAGTAGTCGGTCACCACGCACGGCCGGGCCAGCGCGACCGTCTTGCCGCCCAGACCGGTACCGGACGTCACCACCAGCGACCGCAGGGCGTGCGTCGCCGTGCCGCTCAGTTCGCTGATGCGCATCCGCTGCCCGGCCTCCATCAGGCCGCCGAAGGCGACGGGCAGGCCGGTTCCCCGGCGCAGCCGCAGCAGCGCATCGCGTATCTCGACCGCGTCGGACGCGTCCGTCGTCACCTGATCGCCCCTTCACTACGGCTCCTGTGCGGGCGCACCCCCCGTTCGGGGGTAGTGAGACCTGCATCACGGATTACACGATGGCTCAGAGCCGCCCGGCAATGGTCCGGCACCCAGGAGGACAGATGACATCGGCGACGGAGCTGTTCCGCGACGCGCGGGATTTCCTGCTCGAACACCGCGAGGACTACCCGACCGCCTACGAGGGCTTCCGCTGGCCCCGCCCCGAGTACTTCAACTGGGCGCTCGACTGGTTCGACGAGATCGCCTGCGGCAACGCCCGCACCGCCCTGCACCTCGTCGAGGAGGACGGCGGCGAGACCCGGCTGTCCTTCGCGGAGATGTCGGTGCGGTCGGCGCAGTTCGCCACGTGGCTGCGGGAGCAGGGCGTGCGCGCCGAGGACCGGATCCTCGTCATGCTCGGCAACCAGGCCGAACTGTGGATCACCGCCCTCGCCGCGATGAAACTGCGCGCGGTGGTCATCCCGGCCACGCCGTTGCTGGGCCCGGCCGACCTGCGCGACCGCGTCGAGCGCGGCCGGGTGCGGCACGTCATCGCGCGCGTGGCGGACACCGGCAAGTTCGCCGAGGTCCCCGGCGACTACACCCGCATCGCCGCGGGCGAGGCCGGTACCGTGCCGCCGGGCTGGCTGCCGCTGGACGACGCCCACGGCGCCTCGGCGGACTTCGCCCCCGACGGCCCGACCCGGGCCGACGACCCGCTGATGCTGTACTTCACCTCGGGCACCACCGCCCGGCCCAAGCTCGTCGAGCACACCCACACGTCGTACCCGATCGGCCATCTGTCGACCATGTACTGGATCGGGCTGCAACCCGGCGACGTGCACCTGAACATCTCCTCACCCGGCTGGGCCAAGCACGCCTGGTCCAACCTGTTCGCCCCGTGGAACGCCGAGGCGACGGTCTTCCTGCACAACTACACGCGTTTCGACGCCGTCCGTCTCATGACCGAGATGGACCGGGCGGGCGTCACCACCTTCTGCGCCCCGCCCACCGTGTGGCGCATGCTGATCCAGGCCGACCTGACGCAACTGCGCACCCCGCCCCGCGAGGTCGTCGCGGCCGGCGAGCCGCTCAACCCGGAGGTCATCGAGCAGGTCCGCCGCGCCTGGAACATCACCATCCGCGATGGTTTCGGCCAGACCGAGACGGCCGTCCAGGTCGCCAACAGCCCCGGCCAGCCGCTCAAGACCGGCTCGATGGGCCGGCCGAGCCCCGGTTACCGCGTCGAACTCCTCGATCCCGTGTCCGGCGCGCCGGGCGCGGCGGAGGGCGAGATCGCGCTGGACCTGTCCGACCGCCCCGTCGGCCTGATGACCGGCTACCACGGCGACGCCGACCGCACGGCCGAGGCGATGGCCGGCGGCTACTACCGCACGGGCGACGTGGCCTCCAGGGACGACGAGGGCTATCTGACGTACATCGGCCGCAGCGACGACGTCTTCAAGGCCTCCGACTACAAGATCAGCCCGTTCGAGCTGGAGAGCGCGCTGCTGGAGCACGAGGCGGTCGCCGAGGCGGCGGTCGTGCCCGCCCCGGACGAGCTGCGGCTGGCCGTTCCCAAGGCGTACGTCGTGCTGGCCGAGGGCTGGCAGCCCGGCCCCGACACCGCCAAGGTCCTCTTCGAGCACTCCCGCGAGGCCCTGGCCCCCTACAAGCGCATCCGCCGGCTGGAGTTCGGCGACCTGCCCAAGACCGTCTCCGGCAAGATCCGCCGGATCGAGCTGCGTGAGGCCACGGCGGCCGGCTCGGACGCCGAGTACCGCGAGGAGGACTTCCGGTGAACTCCTACAGCCACGGCACCGGCGCGACGGCGCTGCTCGGGGACACCATCGGCGCCAACCTGGACCGGGCCGTGGCGGCCTGGCCGGACCGCGAGGTCCTGGTCGACGTGCCGTCCGGACGGCGCTGGACGTACGCCGAGTTCGGCGCGGCGGTCGACGAACTCGCCTCCGCGCTGCACGCCTGCGGCGTCACCAAGGGCGACCGGGTGGGCATCTGGGCGGTCAACTGTCCCGAGTGGGTGCTCGTCCAGTACGCCACCGCCCGCATCGGCGCGATCATGGTGAACATCAACCCGGCGTACCGCACCCACGAGGTGGAGTACGTCCTGAAGCAGGCGGGCGTGTCCCTGCTGTTCGCCTCCCTCGGCCACAAGACGAGCGACTACCGGGCGATGGTCGAGCAGGTCCGCGGCGGCATCCCGCAGTTGCGGGAGGTGGTCCACTTCGGTGACCCGGGCTGGGAGGCGCTGCTCGCGAGGGCGACCCCCGACGCCACGTACGAGGAGCTCTCCTGCGACGACCCGATCAACATCCAGTACACCTCGGGCACCACGGGCTTCCCGAAGGGCGCGACCCTCTCCCACCACAACATCCTCAACAACGGCTTCTTCGTGGGTGAGTCGATCGCCTACACCGAGCAGGACAGGATCTGCATCCCTGTCCCCTTCTACCACTGCTTCGGCATGGTCATGGGGAATCTGGCCGCCTCTTCGCACGGCGCCTGCATGGTCATCCCGGCCCCCTCCTTCGACCCGAAGGCGACCCTGGACGCGGTCCAGCAGGAGCGCTGCACGTCCCTCTACGGCGTCCCGACCATGTTCATCGCGGAGCTGAACCTCCCCGACTTCGCCTCCTACGACCTCTCCTCCCTGCGCACCGGCATCATGGCGGGCTCGCCCTGCCCCGTGGAGGTGATGAAACGGGTGGTCGCGGAGATGCACATGGCGGAGGTGTCCATCTGCTACGGCATGACCGAGACGTCCCCGGTGTCGCTGCAGACCCGCAGGGACGACGACCTGGAGCACCGCACCGGCACGGTCGGCCGGGTCCTGCCGCACATCGAGGTCAAGGTCGTCGACCCGGCGACGGGCGTCACCCGACCGCGCGGCAGCGCGGGGGAGTTGTGCACCCGCGGCTACAGCGTGATGCTCGGCTACTGGAACGAGCCGGAGAAGACCGCCGAGTCCGTCGACGCGGGCCGCTGGATGCACACGGGCGACCTCGCCGTCATGCGCGAGGACGGCTACGTCGAGATCGTCGGCCGCATCAAGGACATGATCATCCGGGGCGGGGAGAACATCTACCCCCGCGAGATCGAGGAGTTCCTCTACGGCCACCCGAAGATCCAGGACGTCCAGGTCGTCGGCGTCCCGCACGAGCACTACGGCGAGGAGGTCCTGGCCTGCGTCATCGCCCGCGACCCGGCCGACCCGCCGACGCTGGAGGAGCTCCGGGCCTTCTGCGAGGGGCAGTTGGCGCACTACAAGGTCCCGGCCCGGGTGCGGATCCTCGACTCCTTCCCGATGACGGTGTCCGGGAAGGTCCGCAAGGTGGAGCTGCGCGAGAGGTTCGCCGACGGCTGAGCGGCGCGCCGGTCACAACGAGGCACGCATACACACCCGTGGCCAGAGGTCCAGGCCGTGTGCCGCCTCCGCCGCGCGGATCTCGCGGAGGCCGGGCGTGAGGTCCGCCTCGGCCATGGGCCGGAATCCGAGGCGGGCGTAGTACGGGGCGTTCCACGGGACCTCCGTGAAGGTGGTCAGCGTCAGGGCGGTCAGGCCCTCCTCGCGGGCGCGGTCGGCGGCGTGGGCCAGCAGGGCGCGGCCGATGCCCTGGCGCGCGGCACGCGGGTGGACCGAGACCTGCTCGATGTGCAGGGCGCCGTCGACGGGTTCGGCCAGGAGGTAGGCGACCGGCCGGTCCCGCCCGTCGGCGGCGACCCAGCAGCGGCCCGCCCGCCGGTAGCGCTCCAGGACGTCCGCGGTCGGCGGTTCGTCGTCGGCGATCTCCGGCATGCCGAGGTCGCGGAAGGGGGCACCGGCGGCCCGTTCGATGTCCTGCAGGGCGGGGAGTTCGGCCGGGGTCGCGGGGCGGATGCGCATGCGGTGAGTATGCGGGGCGCGGGCGTGGTCAGGGGGCCCGGTTCCCGGTTCCGGATGCGGCCAGGGCGTCGGCCGGGGCGTTCACCGGCCGCGGTGTGCCGGTGAGGTCGAGCACGAACAGGGCGACGCCCAGGGCGTCCGCGCGGGCCCGGGCGTCGTCCGCGTACCCGGCGAGGGAGAAGTAGACGCCCTCCACGGACTCCGTCATGGCCGTGAGCCACAGGCACTCGACGTCCCGCAGGGTCGCCGGGCGTACGGCCGGGTCCACCTGCGCGACGACACCGCGGGCGGCCAGACCTATGCCGGAGGGCGGACGCTGGTCGGCCCTGCGGACACCCCGGTAGCCGAGCCAGCGCAGGTACAGGGCGGTGGCCGTGACGGCGTCGCGCGCCGTACGGATCGTGACGGAGGGGAAAGGGGGCCGCGCGGCCGGGGCGGCGGGCCGGACCGTGTCGGTCTCCGGGGCCGGCGCGACCTCCGCACCGGGCGTGCCGTCACCGTCGGCGGCACTCTCCCCGTCCTCCACCACCGCAACCCGCAGCACCACCCCGCACGCGCACCCCACCTCCGGGCGCGGCCATTCACCGCGCCGCCCGCACGAGGCGCACCGCACCGCCACCCAGTCGTCCTGCCAAACCCGGTGCGAGACGGGCGTCGCCGCGCCGCCCCGGTCCAGGCGCGGGGCGACCGGTGCGCCGCACACGCACGGGTACGCCGGTGTCGTGTAGCGGTGCTCGCGGCGGCAGGCCGGGCAGCGCACCGAGGCGGTCTCGGCCATGGCACTCCAGAACCGTGTCGTATCGGGACGGCGGGCCCATCGTGCTCCCTCCGGCCCCGCCCTGTCCGGCGCTTTCCGTCTCTTGACGCCCCTCGCTCGCCCCACCTACATTAATTCCAGATCGTAGAAAACAATTTCCGCCATACGGAAGAGCTCACCGCGGGGCGCGACGGGAGTGCGAATCCGACAGCCGAAGCAGGAGTACTCGATGGCTCGAATGACCGCTGCCCGCGCAGCAGTTGAGATCCTCAAGCGCGAGGGCGTCACCGACGCGTTCGGTGTCCCCGGCGCGGCGATCAACCCGTTCTACGCGGCGCTCAAGGCCTCCGGCGGCATCGCCCACACCCTCGCCCGGCACGTCGAGGGTGCCTCGCACATGGCCGAGGGCTACACCCGCACCCACCCGGGCAACATCGGCGTCTGCATCGGCACCTCGGGCCCGGCCGGCACCGACATGATCACGGGCCTGTACTCCGCGACCGGCGACTCCATCCCGATCCTGTGCATCACGGGCCAGGCCCCGACCGCCGTGATCCACAAGGAGGACTTCCAGGCCGTCGACATCGCCTCCATCGCCAAGCCGGTCACCAAGATGGCCGTCACGGTGCTGGAGGCCGCGCAGGTCCCGGGCGTCTTCCAGCAGGCGTTCCACCTGATGCGCTCCGGCCGCCCCGGCCCGGTCCTCATCGATCTGCCGATCGACGTGCAGCTGACGGAGATCGAGTTCGACGCGGAGACGTACGAGCCGCTCCCGGTCTACAAGCCCGCCGCGACCCGGGCCCAGATCGAGAAGGCGATCGGGATGCTGATCGCGTCCGAGCGGCCGCTGATCGTCGCGGGCGGCGGCATCGTCAACGCCGACGCGGCCGAACTCCTCGTCGAGTTCGCCGAGCTGACCGGCACTCCGGTCGTCCCGACCCTGATGGGCTGGGGCCTGCTGCCCGACGACCACGAGCTGAACGCCGGCATGGTCGGCCTGCAGACCTCGCACCGCTACGGCAACGCGACCTTCCTGGAGTCCGACTTCGTCCTCGGCATCGGCAACCGCTGGGCCAACCGCCACACCGGCAAGCTCGACGTCTACACGGCCGGGCGGACGTTCGTCCACGTCGACATCGAGCCCACCCAGATCGGCAGGATCTTCGCCCCGGACTACGGGATCGCCTCCGACGCCAAGGCCGCGCTGGGGCTGTTCGTCGAGGTGGCACGTGAGCTGAAGGCGGCGGGCAGGCTGCCCGACCGCTCCGCGTGGGCCGCGTCCGCGCAGGAGCGCAAGGCGACCCTCCAGCGCCGCACGCACTTCGACGACATCCCGATCAAGCCGCAGCGTGTCTACGAGGAGATGAACAAGGCCTTCGGCCCGGAGACCCGGTACGTCTCCACGATCGGCCTGTCGCAGATCGCCGGCGCGCAGATGCTGCACGTGTACCGGCCCCGCCACTGGATCAACTGCGGCCAGGCCGGCCCGCTCGGCTGGACCATCCCGGCCGCGCTGGGCGTGGCCAAGGCCGACCCGGAGGCCTCGGTCGTCGCCCTCTCCGGCGACTACGACTTCCAGTTCATGCTGGAGGAACTGGCGGTCGGCGCGCAGCACCGGATCCCGTACGTCCACGTCCTGGTGAACAACTCCTACCTGGGCCTGATCCGCCAGGCGCAGCGGGCGTTCGAGATCGACTTCCAGGTCAACCTGGAGTTCGAGAACCTCAACTCGCCGGAGCTCGGCGTCTACGGCGTCGACCACGTCAAGGTCGCCGAGGGCCTCGGCTGCAAGGCGATCCGCGTCACCGACCCGGCCGACCTGGGTGCGGCCTTCGAACAGGCCAGGAAGCTGGCCGCGGAGTACCGGGTCCCGGTCGTCGTCGAGGCGATCCTGGAACGCGTCACCAACATCTCCATGTCGGCGACCAACGACATCGGCAACGTCGTGGAGTTCGAGGAACTCGCCACGGAGCCGGGCCACGCGCCCACGTCCATCAGGACGCTGAAGGTCTGACGCACAGGGCAGCAGAGGGGCGGCCCGTCCATCGTGGACGGGCCGCCCCTCCGGCGTGTGCGTGAGGGCGGGCCGCTCCCCTGCTGGTACGTGCCTACCGGGTCGCGTCCTCGCGCATGACCGCCCCCGCACGCACCGCTCGGGCGCCGCCCGGACCGCCTCCCCGCGCCAGGCCGCTCACGCGCGCACGGGGTCAGCTTCCGCTGCCACCGCAGCCACCCCCGCCGGTACCGCAGTAGTGGTGACCCCCGCCCCCGCGGTTTCTGCCGCGCGGCGAATCCTTGAGGAGGGTCGCTCCGCCCACGTCCGCCCGGCGGATCAGGCCCGTCCGCAGGGCGAAGCGGGGCATCAGCAGGCGCAGGGCCGCCTCGCCGTGCGGGGCGACCAGCAGCAGCCGTATGAGGGCCACCGCGAGGCGGATGTCGGCAGTGGGATCTCGTGCGGCTCCGGCCGGGCCGCCGTACCGTCGCTCGTGGCTTCACCCCCGTACCGGGCCCGCCGCCCCACGTGCCGAAGGGCCCTGTGACGGGAATGTGCCCGGCCCCGGGGGCGGTTGAAGCCCCCGGGGCCGGGTTCAGAGGTGAAGGTGAGGGTGCCGTACGGGCTGTACGACCGGTGCTGTAGACGCACTCACGCCTCGTGGTGCTCCGACAGCCCCGGCCAGTCGTCCGGCCCGCCGCCCTGCCACTCGACGAGGTCGCTCTCCGCGACGTCGGTGACGTACAGGTCGGCCAGGCGCAGGATCTCGGCGACGTCGTCCGTGTGGGTGGCGACGCCCAGCGGCTCCTCGCCCAGGGTGACCCGGCGGGAGCCGTCCAGGGCGGGAGCGTGGACCACGACGTGCGGTTGCTCGGTGGGAGGTGCCATGCCTTCAGGCTGCTGCGAACGGGACGGTTCCGCACCCTGGGAGGGCTGGGCCGCCCGGCGGTGCGAGGCTGGGCGCGACAGGACGTTCGCGCCGCCGGACGGTGTCGGGGGAGAGGGATGGGTGGTGCTGGGACCGCGGCGGGTGCGACGGGCTCCGGGGCCGGCTTCCCTCAGGTCGAGAAGCCGGTCCGGGCCCTTCACCACCGCACTGGCTCGCACGCCGCCGCGGTCCGCGCCCTGGCCGTGTCCGTGCCCGGGGGACCACCCCTCATCCGGGCCTCCCCGGGCGGTCGGACACGGTCAGGGAGTTCAGTCCTCGCGCAGGGCGTGGACCGCCTCCTGCACGCGCCGCCCGTACTCGGGGTCGGCGGCGTGGAAGTGCGCGAGGTTCTTCTCGATCACGTCGTCGCGGGAGACCCGGGACAGGCCCCCCGCGATGTTCGCGATCAGACGGGACCGCTCCTCGGCGGACATCAGCCGGTACAGCTCGCCCGCCTGGAAGAAGTCGTCGTCCTTGGTGTGCGCGGGCGCCTCATGGGTGCCGGTGTGGCCGGAGACCGCCAGCGGCGCCGACAGCGGGCGGCCGGTCTCGACGGGGCCGTCGTAGGAGTTCGGCTCGTAGTTCTTGGCGTACCGGCCCTGTGGGTTGGACGCCATGAGGCCGTCCCGGCCGTAGTTCCGCGCGGTCGTGGCCTTCGGCGCGTTGACGGCCAGCAGCGTGTGGTTGACGCCCAGGCGGTAGCGGTGGGCGTCCGCGTAGGCGAACAGCCGGCCCTGGAGCATCTTGTCGGGAGAGGGACCGATGCCCGGCACGAAGTTGTTCGGAGAGAACGCGGCCTGCTCGACCTCCGCGAAGACGTTGTCCGGGTTGCGGTCCAGCACGAGCCTGCCCACGCGCCGGAGCGGGTAGTCCGCGTGCGGCCACACCTTGGTCAGGTCGAACGGGTTGAAGCGGTAGTCCGCCGCCTCCGCCGCCGGCATCAGCTGCACGTGGAGCGTCCAGGACGGGTGCACACCCCGCTCGATCGCCTGGAGCAGGTCCGTCTGGTGCGAGTCGGGGTCCTTGCCCGCGATTTCGGCGGCCTGCTCGCTGCTCAGGGAGCGGATGCCCTGGTTGGTCTTGAAGTGGTACTTGACGAAGAAGGCCTCGCCCCGGCTGTTGGTCCACTGGTAGGTGTGCGAGCCGTAGCCGTTCATGTGCCGGTACGAGGCCGGGATGCCGCGGTCGCCCATCAGCCAGGTCACCTGGTGCGTGGCCTCGGGGGAGTGCGCCCAGAAGTCCCAGACGTTGTCCGGCTCCTGACGGCCCGTGAACGGATCGCGCTTCTGGGAGTGGATGAAGTCGGGGAACTTGACCGGGTCCTTGATGAAGAACACCGGGGTGTTGTTCCCGACGAGGTCGTAATTGCCTTCCCCGGTGTAGAACTTCACCGCGAAGCCGCGGGGGTCGCGCACCGCGTCCGCGCCGCCGAGCGAGTCGGCCACGGTCGAGAAGCGCACGAACACCTCGGTGCGCCGGCCGACCTCGCTGAGGAAGTCGGCGTGGGTGAAGTCCGTGACGTCGTCGGTCACTTCGAAGTGGCCGTAGGCACCCGAGCCGCGGGCGTGCACCACGCGCTCCGGGATGCGCTCACGGTTGAAGCGCGCCAGCTTCTCCAGCAGATGCTGGTCCTGGAGCAGGAGCGGGCCGCCGACACCGGCGGTGGCGGAGTTCTGGTTGTCGGCGACGGGGGCGCCGGACTCGGTGGTGAGCACGCGCTGCGACATCGTGACCTTCCGTACGAGAGGGCAGCGGAAACAGTTTTCCGCTTTGTGGAGCCTAGGGTCGGGGCGAGCGGAGCGTCAACAGTTTGTTGAAGCGGTGGGCATGGCTGGTTCCGGGCGGCGCCGCCGCTTTGGGCGCGACAGGACAGGTGTCAGCGGCGGCGCCGCCCGGGGATCGGGGGACCCCCGGGTCACGAGGGTCTGCGGAGGGTCAGAGCCGGGCGCCGGAGAGCCGCTCCACGGCCCGCAGCAGCGCCGAGTGATCCAGGCCGCCGTCGCCCTGCGCACGCAGGCTCGCGACCAGCTGGGCGACCACGGCACCGACCGGCAGGGCCGCGCCGACGTTGCGGGCGGCGTCGGTGACGATGCCCATGTCCTTGTGGTGCAGGTCGATCCGGAAGCCCGGCTTGAAGTCCCGGCCGAGGAAGTTGTCCTTCTTGCGGGTCAGCACGGTCGAGCCGGCGAGTCCGCCGCCCAGGACGTCCAGGGCGGCCTTCAGGTCCACGCCGGACTTCTCCAGGAAGACCACTGCCTCGGCGCACGCCTGGATGTTCACGGCGACGATCAGCTGGTTGGCGGCCTTCACGGTCTGGCCGGAGCCGTGCGGACCGCACAGCACGACGGTCTTGCCGAGCGCCTGGAAGATCGGCTCGGCCTCGGCGAAGTCCGCCTGCTCACCGCCCACCATGATCGACAGCACGGCCTCGATCGCACCGGCCTCGCCGCCGGACACCGGGGCGTCCAGGACGCGGATGCCCTGGTCGGCCGCCGCCTTCGCCAGGTCGACCGAGGTCTGCGGGGTGATCGAGGACATGTCGATCAGCAGCGCGCCGGACCGCGCGTTCTCCAGGATGCCGTCGGGGCCGTAGGCGATCGCCTCGACCTGCGGGGAGGCCGGGACCATCGTGATGACGACGTCGGCGTCCTCGACGGCCTCGGCGATCGAGCCGGCCGCGGTGCCACCGGCGGCGGCCAGGCGGTCCAGCTTGTCCTGCTCCAGTGTGTAGCCGGTGACCTGGTAACCCGCCTTGATCAGGTTCTCGGACATGGGGGAGCCCATGATGCCGAGTCCGATCCAGGCGACCTTGGGGAGTGTGCTCATGATGGGTGCCTTTCGGGTACGGGGTCAGCGGGACAGCCAGCCGAAGGCCTCGGCGCTCGGGCGGTCGCCCGGCTTGTACTCGAGGCCGACCCAGCCGTCGTAACCCGCCTTGTTCAGCTGGTCGAGGAGGTCTTCGAGGGGCAGCGAGCCCGTGCCGGGCGCGCCGCGGCCCGGGTTGTCGGCGATCTGGACGTGCCCGGTCGCAGCCGCGAACCGCTCGATCACCGCCGGCAGGTCCTCGCCGTTCATCGACAGGTGGTAGAGGTCCATGAGGAAGCGTGCGTTGCCGAGCCCCGTCGCCTCGTTGACCTTGTCGACGACCTCGACGGCGGCGGGCGCGGACACCAGCGGGTACAGCGGCGACTCGGGCTTGTTCAACGCCTCGATCAGCAGGATCGCGCCGATCCGGTCGGCGGCCCGGGCCGCCAGGGCCAGGTTCTCCAGCGCGAGCGCGTCCTGCTCGGCCGGGTCCACGCCCTCGACGCGGTTGCCGTACAGGGCGTTGAGCGCCGTGCAGCCCAGGGAGGCGGCGAAGTCGGCGGTCACGTCGATGTTGGCGCGGAACCGCTCCGACTCCTCGCCGGGGACCGACAGGGCGCCGCGGTCCGGGCCCGGGAGCTGTCCGGCGTAGAAGTTCAGGCCGGTGAGCCTGACGCCGGCGTCCTCGATCGCGCGCTTGAGGGCGTCGAGCCGGGACCGCTCGGGGACGGGTGAGTCGACCCAGGGCCACCACAGCTCGACCGCGGTGAAGCCCGCCGCGGCGGCGGCCGCGGGGCGCTCCAGGAGGGGGAGCTCCGTGAAGAGGATCGACAGGTTGACGTTGAAGCGCTGGTCTGCGAATCCCATCGGGGGCGGCGCTCCCTTCCTTGTCTCTGCTGCGCTTCCGCGCTATTTCCGTATCGTGGAATCTCATTTCTGCTTAACGGAAGATTGCCTGTGGGGCGCGAGGGCTGTCAAGAGGGGCTGCCGGAAAGTCCGCCCCGCGCGTTAGGTTGAGCGCGTGCGACTGAGAGTGGAGTTCACGACCGAGCCGTTCGACCTGGACGAGGCGCCCGCGCACGCGGTGGTGGCCCGCGAGGTCGTGGAGGCCGCCGAGCTGGACGCCGTGGACGTGGGCCCGTTCGGCAACACCGCGGAGGGCGGTGCCGACGCGGTGCTCACCGCCGTGGACACCCTGCTCCGCAAGACCCTGAAGGCCGGCGCCACCCGCGTCTCGCTCCAGATCAACGTGGTCGAGGAGGGAGGGGCGTGAGCGGCGGCGGGGACGAGCCGTTCATCGCGGCCGTGAAACCCCTGGTCGACGCGATGGGCGGCGAGATGATCCCGCCCGACGAGGCCGGCCCCGACGACGTCGTCCTGGCCTGGGAGGGCAGGGACGCCGTCGCCGTACGGTTGCCGCAGCTCGCCGACTCCCTCGATCACATCCTGGCCGCCATGGAGCGCCGCAAGGGGATGCCGCTGGCCGACCTCGACCGCAGGGCCAAGCAGGAAGTCGTGCGGATACTCGAGGCGCGCGGCGCCTTCTCCGTCCGGCACGGGGTGGAGACGGTGGCGAGCGCCCTCGGCGTCAGCCGCTTCACCGTCTACAACTACCTCAACCGCGAGAAGGGGGCCTGACCGGCGCCGGACGTTTCGGTCCGGTTTCGCGCCACAGAATTTTCAACAAACTGTTGACGTGCTGTCGCGGGAGGGCGTTAGCTGTCGGCACGCCCGTTCAGCACGAAGGCCGAATCCGGCCACGGAGGCTCCCGTGACGTCCACTTCCACGCCGCCGGGCCTGACCCGGTTCAACACCCTCGAGGAGCACGCGGCCCACGCCGCCCTCCACGAGGTGTGCGCCGCCACGGCGTGGGCGAAGCGCCTGCTGGCCGCCCGCCCCTACGCCACCTGCGAGGACCTGTACGCCGCGAGCGACGCCGCCATGGCCGGCCTGACGGCCGCGGACCTCGACGAGGCGATGGCCGGCCACCCGCCCATCGGCCGCCCCCGGCCCGGTGACCCCACCTCGGCACGGGAACAGCGCGGCATGGCCGGCGCCTCCGACGCGCTCAAGGCGGAGATGCTGGAGCTGAACCTCGCCTACCAGGAGAAGTTCGGCCATGTCTTCCTGATCTGCGCCACCGGCCGGACCGGTGAACAGATGCGCGACGCGGTCAGGGAGCGGATCGGCAACACACCGGAGCAGGAGCGGGAGATCGTCCGCACCGAACTGGGGAAGATCAACCGCATCCGCCTCGCCCGACTCGTCGAAGAGGAAGCCTGACCCCATGAGCACCAGCACCACCGCCTCCGTGTCCACGCACATCCTGGACACCAGCGTCGGCCGGCCCGCCGAAGGCGTCGCCGTCCGCCTCTCCGCCCGCGCGGGCCGCGAGGCGGCCTGGCAGGAGCTCGGCGGCTCCGCCACCGACGCGGACGGCCGGTGCAAGGACCTCCCGGCGCTGCCGGAGGGCACCACCCACGTACGGCTCGACTTCGCGGTGGAGCCGTACCTCGAAGAATCTGCGAAGAAGCAAGCCGATGCGCAGCAGGACGCCCCCGCGAACCGGGACAGCGGTGCGTTCTTTCCAGAGGTGGCCATCACCTTCGCCGTCGAGGCCGGTGAGCACTACCACGTACCGCTGCTGCTCAACCCGTTCGGCTACTCCGTATACCGAGGGAGCTAGCTAGAGATGCCCACCATTCTGGGACAGAACCAGTACGGCAAGGCCGAGAACCGAGTCGTCAAGATCACGCGGGACGGCGCCACCCACCACATCAAGGACCTCAACGTCTCCGTCGCGCTGAGCGGCGACATGGACGAGGTCCACTACTCCGGCTCGAACGCCAACGTCCTGCCGACCGACACCACCAAGAACACGGTCTACGCGTTCGCCAAGGAGCACGGCATCGAGTCGGCCGAGCAGTTCGGCATCCACCTGGCCCGGCACTTCGTCACCAGCCAGGAGCCGATCCGCCGGGCCCGGATCCGCATCGAGGAGTACGCCTGGGAGCGGATCGAGGCCTCCGACGCCACCTCGCAGTTCATCGGCGCCGACGAGGTCAAGCACTCCTTCGTCCGCAAGGGCCAGGAGGTCCGGCTGACCCAGATCACCTACGACGGCTCGTCGTGGGAGGTCGTCTCCGGCCTCAAGGACCTGGTCGTGATGAACTCGACCAACTCCGAGTTCTGGGGCTACGTCAAGGACAGGTACACGACGCTGAAGGAGGCCTACGACCGCATCCTGGCCACCGAGGTCTCCGGCCGCTGGCGGTTCAACTGGACCGACGACGAGCAGCGCATGCCGAACTGGGAGAAGTCCTACGAGCAGGTCAGGAAGCACATGCTCCAGGCCTTCGCCGAGACCTACTCCCTCTCGCTGCAGCAGACGCTGTACCAGATGGGCGCGCGGATCATCAACAACCGCAGCGAGATCGACGAGGTCCGCTTCTCCCTCCCGAACAAGCACCACTTCCTGGTCGACCTGGAGCCGTTCGGGCTGAAGAACGACAACGAGGTGTACTACGCCGCCGACCGCCCCTACGGCCTGATCGAGGCGACGATCCTCAGGGACGGCTGCGAGGCGAAGATCCCCGAGGACCTCACCAACCTCTGACGCTCACCCTTTCGGCACCCGTGGCCGGGGAACCCTCCTCCCGGCCACGGCACTCAAAACTCCCAGGGTCCTGCCGTGCCCTCTCCAATTCAGCACACTTCGTGAAAAGGGACGAACCATGGCAGCAGAGCGGCGCACCGTCATCGAGAACTGTGCGATCGCGACCGTCGACGGACACGACACGGAGTACGCCTCCGGGCACGTCGTCCTCGCCGGCAATCGCATCGAGTCGCTCGGCGCGGGCGCGGCCCCCGAGGGCCTGGAGAACGTCGTACGCCGTATCGACGCCACCGGCCACCTCGTGACCCCCGGCCTGATCAACACCCATCACCACTTCTACCAGTGGATCACCCGCGGCCTGGCCACGGACCACAACCTCTTCAACTGGCTCGTCGCGCTCTACCCCACCTGGGCGCGCATCGACGAGCCCATGGTCCGCGCCGCCGCCCAGGGCTCCCTGGCGATGATGGCCCGCGGTGGCGTCACCACCGCCATGGACCACCACTACGTCTTCCCGCGCGGCTCCGGCGACCTCTCCGGCGCGATCATCGGCGCCGCCCGCGACATGGGCGTCCGCTTCACCCTCGCCCGCGGCTCCATGGACCGCAGCGAGAAGGACGGCGGCCTGCCCCCGGACTTCGCCGTGGAGACCCTCGACGGTGCGCTCGCGGCCACCGAGGAGACCGTGCGGCAGCACCACGACTCCTCTTTCGACGCCATGACCCAGGTCGCCGTCGCGCCCTGCTCGCCCTTCTCCGTCTCCACCGAACTGCTCCGCGACGGCGCCCAGTTGGCCCGCCGTCTCGGTGTCCGGCTGCACACCCACGGCTCGGAGACCGTGGAGGAGGAGAAGTTCTGCCACGAACTGTTCGGCATGGGCCCGACCGACTACTTCGAGTCCACCGGCTGGCTCGGTGAGGACGTGTGGATGGCGCACTGCGTCCACATGAACGACTCCGACATCGCCGCCTTCGCCCGGTCCCGCACCGGCGTCGCGCACTGCCCGTCCTCCAACGCCCGCCTCGCGGCCGGCATCGCCCGCGTCCCCGACATGCTCGCCGCCGGCGTCCCCGTCGGCCTCGGCGTGGACGGCACCGCCTCCAACGAGTCCGGCGAACTCCACACCGAGCTGCGCAACGCCCTCCTCATCAACCGCCTCGGCGGCCACAAGGAGGCCGCCCTGAACGCCCGTCAGGCCCTGCGCCTGGGAACGTACGGCGGTGCCCAGGTCCTCGGCCGGGCCGCGGAGACCGGTTCCCTGGAGCCCGGCAAGCTCGCCGACCTCGTGCTGTGGAAGCTGGACACGCTCGCCCACGCCTCCATCGCCGACCCGGTGACCGCCCTGGTCTTCGGCGCTGCCGCGCCGGTCACCGCCTCCTTCGTGAACGGCCGGCAGATCGTCGAGGACGGACGGCTCCTCACGGCCGACGAGGACGCCATCGCCCGCGCCACGCGGGACGAGGCCCGACGGCTGGCGAAGATCGCCGCCGGGGCCTGACCACCCGGATGACTCCGGCCGGGAGGGACGGCTCCCGGCCGGTGGCCGTGAACCCGAGCGGGGTGCACGGCGGTCGTCTCCGGGGTGCGCGTGACCGCGCGCGCCCCGGAACGGCCACCACCGTCCGCGCACATCCGGTCCCGCACGACCACCCGCACCACCTCCCTGACACCCACGGCCGCATCGGCGCGGCCGTGTAACCGACCGGAGGGACGCCGCCGTGGCCGACCACCCCGTTGACGAAAAACTCCCCGCGCTCAAGATGGCGACGACCGGCCTGCAGCACGTGGCCGCCATGTACGCCGGAGTCGTCGCCCCGCCCCTGATCGTCGGCGCGGCCATCGGCCTCACCGCCACCGACCTGACCTTCCTCACCGGCGCCTGCCTGTTCACCGCGGGCCTCGCCACCTTCCTGCAGACCCTCGGCATCTGGAAGATCGGCGCCCGGCTGCCGTTCGTCAACGGCGTCACCTTCGCCGGTGTCGCCCCGATGACCGCGATCGTCGCCTCCACCCAGGACAAGTCCGACGCCCTGCCGATCATCTTCGGCGCGGTCATCGTCGCCGGACTCCTCGGTTTCCTCGCCGCCCCCGTCTTCTGCAAGGCCATCCGCTTCTTCCCGCCCGTGGTGACCGGCACGGTCATCACCCTCATCGGCATATCGCTGCTGCCGGTCGCCTTCGGCTGGGCACAGGGTCCCAACCCGGGGGCCCACGACTACGGTTCGGCGACCAACCTGGGCCTCGCGGCCGTCACCCTGCTGATCGTGCTGCTGCTGCGCCGCTTCACCACGGGCTTCGTCAAGCAGATCGCCGTGCTGCTCGGACTCGTGATCGGCACGCTGATCGCGATCCCGTTCGGCGCCACGGACTTCACCCCCGTCGCGGACGCCGCCGTCATCGGCTTCCCCACCCCGTTCCACTTCGGCGCCCCACAGTTCCAGCTCGCCGCGATCATCTCGATGTGCGTGGTGATGGTGGTGTCGATGACCGAATCGACCGCCGACATGCTGGCGCTGGGCGAGATCGTCGAGCGCCCGGCCGACGAGCGGACCATCGCGGCCGGCCTGCGCGCCGACACCCTCGGCTCGGCGCTCAGCCCCCTCTTCAACGGCTTCATGTGCAGCGCCTTCGCGCAGAACATCGGCCTGGTCGCCATGACGAAGATCCGCAGCCGGTACGTCGTCGCCGCGGGCGGCGGCTTCCTGGTGCTGATGGGCCTGTGTCCGATGGCGGCCTCGCTGATCGCCGTCGTACCGCGCCCGGTGCTCGGCGGGGCGGGCGTCGTCCTGTTCGGCTCGGTCGCGGCCAGCGGCATCCAGACCCTGGTCCGGGCCGCCCTGGACAAGGACAACAACGTCCTGATCGTGGCCGTCTCCCTGGCCGTCGGCGTCATCCCCATCACGGCCCCGGAGTTCTACCACGCCTTCCCGGAGACGGCCCGTATCGTCCTGGACTCCGGCATCTCGACGGGCTGTGTGGCGGCCGTGCTGCTCAACCTCGTCTTCAACCACCTGGGCAAGGGCGCCCGGGACGCCCACGACGTGACCCACCCGATGGAGGCGGGCGAGGAACTGACGAACACCCCGAAGGCCCCGGCCGCGTCCTGAGGCCGCCGGACTCCGCTTAGGCTTCTGCCTTGGTCAACTCAGGGTTGACCGGGGGTCAGGGACGAGGGGGAGACGGGCCGATGAACCACGCGAGCGAGGTGTTCCAGCCGTTGCGGGCGGACGATCCGCCCATGGTGGCCGGATACCGCCTCGCCGCCCGGCTCGGTGCGGGCGGCATGGGGCGTGTCTACCTGTCGCACACGCAGGGCGGCCGGCCGGTGGCGATCAAGGTGGTACGGCCGGAACTGGCCGACGACCCCGAGTTCCGGCGGCGGTTCCGCCGGGAGGTGGAGGCGGCCCGGCGGGTCCGGGGCGCCTACACCGCCGAACTGATCGACGCCGACGCCGACGGCACACCGCCCTGGGCGGCCACGCTGTACCTCCCCGGCCCGTCCCTCACCGACGCCGTCGCCCGACGCGGTCCGCTGCCCGTCCCCGCGGTGCTGTGGCTGGTGGCGGGGGTGGCCGAGGCGCTCCAGGCCGTCCACGCCGCCGGCCTCGTGCACCGGGACCTCAAGCCGTCCAACGTGCTGCTCGCCGCCGACGGGCCGCGCGTGATCGACTTCGGCATCTCGCTGGCCGCCGACTTCACCTCGTACACCGCCACCGGCGCCGCCGTCGGCACGCCCCACTTCATGGCTCCCGAGCAGGCGTCGGCGGGGGAGGTCACGGCTGCGACCGACGTCTTCGCGCTGGGCCAGACGGCCGCGTTCGCCGCCCTGGGCCGCCCGCTGTACGGGGAGGGCTCCGCGGTCGGCGTGCTGTACCGGATCGTGCACGACCGGCCCGACCTGTCCGTGCTGCCCGAGCAGCTCCGACCACTGTTCGCCCGCTGCCTGGCCGCCGACCCGAAGGACAGGGCGGACCTGGCGGAGATCGTCGACTGGTGCCGGCAGCGACTGGGCGCCGACGCCGACGCGGGCGCGGGCCCCGCCGTGTGGCGGGACGTCACAGGACCGGAGCCGACGGTCCCGTCGCCGCTCTCCACTCCCACGAGTCTCTCCACTCCCACACGCGTCGAGCCTCAGCCGCTGGTCGTCACCCGGCCCCAGCCGCTGCCGGGCGCGCCCGGGGAGCGGCGGGCGCGACACCGGCGCACCGCGCTGATCACGGCCGCGGCCGTGACGGCCGGGGTGGTGGCGCTGGGCGGCCTGCTCTGGACGGTCCAGGACGCGGGGAACAGGTTCCGCGACTGGGTGGCCGGCGCACCGGCGACGCCGGACCCGGACAGGTCCGGGCGGTCGGCGGACGCGGCTACGCCGTCGCCTTCGGCGTCCGGGGCCGTCGCGGATGCCGAGGGCCGGACACCGCGGGCCTCGCAGCCCTCCCCGACCGCCTCCGGGACGCCGCGCCCCATCGGCCGGGTGCTCCAGAGGCTGGACGCGAAGAGCTCGC
The DNA here is from genome assembly GCF_042959365.1 of Streptomyces sp. NPDC007907. Classification (NCBI taxonomy): domain Bacteria; kingdom Bacillati; phylum Actinomycetota; class Actinomycetes; order Kitasatosporales; family Streptomycetaceae; genus Streptomyces; species Streptomyces sp. NPDC007907. Next base: position 81,233 of record NZ_JBIBKR010000008.1, on the reverse strand, counting down.
TGAGCTTCGAGGAGCCGTTCCAGCGCGAGGACCGCGAGGGCGACATCCGCTTCGACTGCGAGAACGCCGGATGCGCGCTGCAGAGCGACACCAGTGTCTTCGTGCAGATGTTCACCGACGAGGGCGTCTCCCTCGACGACTGCCGGCTCATGCTGGCGCATGCCGACCGGCGCCGCTGGCCGCTGGCCTCGGTGCCGGTGGGAGGTCAGATCTGCGTCAGGCACACGTCCGGGGACATCGCCCTGCTCACGGTCCAGACGAAGTCGACCGCGCTGCCGGAACTCGCCGCCCTCACGGTGGACCTGACGATCTGGCGGCGTTCGGCGACGTGACCGCCGCGCGGTCACACGGTGAGCATCACGGCCTCCAGCCAGACGTCGATGTCCAGGGTGCCGCCGAAGGCGAGTCGGGGCGGGGCTTGCTGCATACGCCGTGGGCCGGAAGGCGTTGGCGGCGGACCCGCCGACGCCGTGCACCGCGGGCGCTGACACCGGCACACCGCGAGGCCCCGGAGGCCACCTTCTTCGCCGACCGCACGACGCACCAGGCGGCCAACGTGCCGGGCGTCCCCCAGGGCACGGTGAAGTCCCGCGTCCACTACGCCCTGCGCAGCCTCAGAGCGGCCCTGGAGGAACGCGGTGTGCGATGACCGGCGCCGCGCGACCGCCCGCCGGGGATCGGGCCCACGGCCCTACGCCAGTCCGAACAGCCCCGGGTCCGAAGCCAGCTTCCTGAAGACCGCCGCGGGATCTGCGACCAGCCTGCGCTGCTCCAGGTCCAGGATCCCGCCGACCGCCGTGATATGCGCGGCCACCGTGCCGTCGGCCTTCACGACGGTCTGCTCGATCCGGAACGTCTTGCCACCGCTCCACTCGAAGGCGCAGGTCACCCGGACCTCGTCGCCCGCGAGCAGCTCGCGTTCGTAGCGGATGGTCGTCTCCAGGGCGACCGGGCCCACGCCGCTGCCGACGAGGGCGGACTGGCTGATCCCCGCGGCGTGGAGCAGCGACCAGCGGGCGTGCTCCGCGTAGTTCAGGTAGACCGCCTGGTTGAGATGTCCCTGGACGTCCGTCTCGTAGCCACGGACGGTCACAGGGACGGAAAACGGCTCGCTCACGGCTTTCCCTTCTCGCGCCGGGTCTCTCGCACCGGACTCTCGTGCACTGCGCAACGATCCACCGATCTTGGCATGCCCATCACGCCCGGCGCGGCGAAGCCAGCACATACCGGCTCCCGGTGCGCGGCTCGCGGTGCTCGCTCACCTGCCAGCCTGCCCCTTCCAGGGTGGCCGCGCAGGCCCGCAGCGCCTCCCCGTCCGGCTCGTGGACGGCGACGGCCTCCGGCTGCGGGGTCTCCCGTACGCGATAGCCCCCGCCCTCAGGCCCCGCAGGAGCGTGCCCGGCAGCCTCCAGGGCCAGCGCCGCCGCCCGCACCAGGTGCGTACGCTCCCAGCCGCACGGCCGGTCCACGTCCCCGCCCGGGTTGGTCATCCGGCGCAGCTCCAGCAGCCCCTGCCAGGCGCTGTGCACCTCACGGCGCCGGGCGGGACCGGCGGCCGCGGCGGTCTCCTCGCCGCCCACGCGCGCGGCGAACACGCCCGTCGGCTGGGGGGCGTCCCCGGCCCCGGACGCGGCCCCGGCGGCCTCGGGCAGCTGGGTGATGCCCTGCCGCACCCGGTGCCCCTCCGGCGTCAGGAAGTGGTCGTGCGGCGGCCGCGGGTGCCGGAAGGCCAGCCCCCGCTTCACCAGGGCGGTGAGCTGCGCCTCCGTGCCCCGCAGCCGCCCGGTCACGGGATCGGCGGCGTCGATGACACGCCGCTGCGCGGCGGTCGGCGGTCGGGTCACGGCGCACTCCTCTCCGGCCGGCGACGGGCCCAGGGCGCGAGGCTCGACGCCCCCGCCTGCTCGAAGGGGCTCCACACCTGCGCGAACAGGCTCGAAGCCCCACCTGCTCGAAGGCTACGACCCGCCACTGACATTCCGGGCCGGGACGACTCCCCGCCGCGCACCCCGGCCCCACGCACCCCGCGCCGCCGCCCGCCGGGGCTCGGGCCGCCAGGTGGCCACCAACGCGGCGGCCAGCAGCAGCTCGGCCAGGTCGCCGCCGTAGTACATGATCTCCGCACCGCCCTGCACCTGGTCGACGGGCGCGTGGATGTCGACCCAGAAGCCGCCGTACATCAACTGGGAGATCACGGCGTGTGCCGCGATCGCGACGCCGAGATAGACCAGCCGGGCCCTGACCCCCGGCCGGGTGGGGGCCGGGTCGGGTCCGGCGATGGCGTGGGCGAACAGGCATCCGGACAGCAGGAAGTGCGCGTGCAGCAGCCAGTGCGCGGCCGGGTGGGCCGTGGTCGCGTGGTAAAGAGGCGTGAAGTGCAGCACCGCGAGGCCGCCCGCCGAGAGCGCCAGCGCGACCGCCGGGTGGGTGAGCACGCGGGCAGGCGGACTGTGCAGCACCGCGGTCAGGCGCCGGGCCCGGGAGGCGGGCAGGGTGCGCAGCAGGAGCGTGACGGGGGCGGCCAGGACCAGGGCGAGCGGCGCGTACATGCCGATGAGGAGGTGCTGGAGCATGTGCCCGCGGAAGTCCTCGTGGGCGAAGGAGGCCACGGGCGGCAGCAGTGCTGCTCCGAGCAGGAGGATCCCGCCGAGGAAGCAGCCGGTCCGCCACCGGCTCCAGCCGAGGGCGGGATTGCGGTTGCGCGCCCGGCGGACGAGCAGCAGGTAGGCACCGCAGGCGGCGAGCAGCAGGAGCGCGGGCGGCAGCCAGTCCGGGGCGCCGCCGCCCGCGGCGTGTCCGTGCCCGTGCAGGTGGTGGCCCATCAGCCGTGCAGACCCTCATGCCGGCCGGCCGCCGCACCGGGGTCGACCGCCCGGCCGCTGCGCTGGAGCAGGTGGCCGCCGGCGACCAGCAGGGCGCCCAGGACCAGGAAGCCGATGTCCCACCAGACCCGGTCCGCTCCGGCGTGGACGTGGTGGATGCCGAGGACGTGGTGGTCCAGCACGCCCTCCACGAGGTTGAACAGGCCCCAGCCGACGAGCATCCAGCCCCACAGCACCCGGGAGGTCCACACCCGCAGCCGGTCGTGGGTGACCCGCGCGTACAGCACGGCCAGCCCGAGCAGGACCGCGAGCCAGCACACGGTGTGGAAGACGCCGTCCCACACGGTGTTCATCTGCAGGCCGGAGACGGTGTGGGGGTCGTAGTACTTCACCCCGATGCGGTCCTGGTCGGTGCTGGAGAGCATGTGGTGCCACTGCAGCAACTGATGCAGCAGGATGCCGTCGGCGAATCCGCCCATCCCGACCCCGAGCACGATGCCCGGGAGCTTGATGTCCGCCGGCCGTGCCGTGCCGAACCGGGATGCGCCCTGCGTGGTGGCCATCACTCGTCTCCGCTCCTGCCTGGGGGAAGGACCGAAGACGACCTTCCCTTCTGTGCGGCGCTCACGCCCTGCTCTCGGCCCCCGTCCGGCTCAAAGACCCTTTCCGGTCGACCCCGCGGACCGGCGGGAAACGGCCGGCGGCTACTGTCGGTACCCGCCGAGGAACCGCCCGATCCGGCCGATCGCCGCCTCCAGGTCCTCCGCGTGCGGCAGCGTCAGGATGCGGAAGTGGTCCGGAGACGGCCAGTTGAAGCCGGTGCCCTGCACCACCTGGATCTTCTCCCGCAACAGCAGGTCGAGCACGAACCGTTCGTCGTCGTGGATCCTGTGCACCTTGGGGTCGAGGCGCGGGAAGGCGTAGAGCGCGCCCTTCGGCTTCACGCACGTCACGCCCGGGATCTCGTTGAGCATCCGCCAGGCCACGTCCCGCTGCTCCAGCAGCCGCCCGCCCGGGGTGGTCAGCTCGCGGATGGACTGCCGCCCGCCGAGCGCGGCCTGGATGGCGTACTGCGCGGGCGCGTTGGCGCACAGCCGCATGGAGGCCAGCATGGTGAGGCCCTCCAGGTAGTCCTTCGCGTGCTGCCTCGGGCCCGTCACCACCAGCCAGCCGGAACGGAAGCCCGCCACGCGGTAGGTCTTGGACAGGCCGCAGAAGGTGAGGACGACCAGGTCGGGGGCGAGGGCGGCGGCCGAGTGGTGCACGGCGTCGTCGTAGAGGATCTGGTCGTAGATCTCGTCGGCGAAGACCATGAGGCCGTGCCGCCGGGCGAGGTCGAGGATGCCCTCGACGATCTCCTTGGGGTAGACCGCGCCGGTGGGATTGTTCGGGTTGATGATCACGACCGCCTTCGTCCGGTCGGTGATCTTCGACGCCATGTCGTCGAGGTCGGGGTACCAGTCGGCCTGTTCGTCGCACAGGTAGTGGACCGCCTTGCCGCCCGCCAGGGTCGTCACCGCCGTCCAGAGGGGGAAGTCCGGGGCGGGGATGAGGATCTCGTCGCCGTCCTCGATCAGCGCCTGGACGGCCATCGACACCAGTTCCGAGACGCCGTTGCCGAGGAAGACGTCGTCGACGCCGACCTCCAGGCCGAGCGTCTGGTACCGCTGGGCCACGGCACGCCGGGCGGAGAGGATGCCGCGCGAATCGGTGTAACCGTGCGCCTGGGGCAGCATCCGGATCATGTCCTGGAGGATCTCCTCCGGCGCCTCGAAGCCGAAGAGCGCGGGATTGCCGGTGTTGAGACGCAGCACGCTGTGGCCCGCCTCCTCCAGCGCGTTGGCGTGCTCGATGACCGGGCCGCGGATCTCGTAACAGACCTCACTGAGCTTGCTCGACTGCCGGAACTCCATGCGCTGCTTCCCCTCTGGCGACTGGTGCTGCTTGGTTTTACCAAGTACACGCTTGGAAAGTCCAACAACTTGTCTAGACTGCGTCGCATGCCACCTCGCCGAAGCTACGACCAGTACTGCTCCGCCGCCCGCGCGCTCGACGTCGTCGGTGACCGCTGGACCCTGCTGATCGTCCGGGAGCTCCTCGCGGGCCCCCGCCGCTACACCGACCTGCACGCGGACCTGCCCGGCGTCAGCACCGACGTACTCGCCTCGCGGCTGAAGGACATGGAGCGCGACGGTCTCGCGACCCGGCGCCGGCTGCCGCCTCCCGGGGCGGCCTACGTGTATGAAGTCACTTCACGGGGGCGCGAGTTGCTGCCCGTGCTGCAGGCGCTGGGGGAGTGGGGGCGGGCCGGGCTCGGCGAGCGCCGGCCGACGGACGCGGTGCGGGCCCACTGGTTCGCGCTGCCTCTGCTGCGCCTGCTGGACGGCGAGGGGCTCGTCGAAGTCCGCCTGGAGGAAGGCCTGTTCCATCTGTACGCCGGTGCCGAGGAGGGCCCCGTGTACGGCGACGGCCCCGCCCCCCGGGAACCGGACGCCCGGGTGGCCCTCGACACGGCCACGTGCACGGCCGTAGCCCGGGGTGAGCTGAGCCTGACCCGCGCCGTGCGCGAGGGGCGGGTCGCGGTGAGCGGCGAGGGCACGCTCGCCAAGGCGCTGCGCGAGACATGACAGAAGGCCCGCGGGCAGCGGGCCTTCTGTGCGGCAGGCAGGTGAGGATCGGGCAGGTGTGAGACGGTCAGGCCGCCGGCGGCACCCGGGACGGCCGTCCCGTCCCGCGGGTCAGGGCGTACCCGCCGACACCCGCCAGCGCGGCCAGGATCCCGCCGACCGCGGTCCACACCCACCGGTCCGACCACCAGCCCGACGTCCAGCCGTCCTCGGGTTCGAGGCCGGCCAGCACCGCCGCGTCCTGCTGCTCCTCCTCGGGCTTGGAGGCGATCCCCGGCACCAGCGGCTCGGCGAGCGAGCCGTCCACCGCCGCCGATCCGCCGACGTCCTCGGAGTCCGCCCGCACCTCGGTGCCGACCGGCAGGCCGAGGTCGGCGGTGGCGACGCCGACGGGAGTCACCCGGATGTAGTACGTACCGGGCAGCGGGTCGTTCGCCCACGGCTCCGACCAGGCGCGCACGGTGCGCAGCACACAGGCCAGCTCCACGGAGGAGGCGTCCGCCGCCGCGGTGCGGGTCTGCGCCCCGTACTGGCAGGCCTGACGGCGGCGCAGACCGTCGTAGACGTCGATCTGCCAGGTCTGGGCGGCGTGCGTCTCCGGCAGCTTCACCGTCGCCCGGACCGTGGGGCGCTGTCCGGTGTCGGCGGGGAAGGACCAGTACAGGTAGTCGCCGGTGGAGCCGCTCGCCGTGGCCCGCTGACCCTGTTCGATCTCGGTCGCCGTACGGAACGACGTGCCGGCCTGCGTGGGGGCCGACGAACCGTCCTGCGACGGGCTCGGTGAGGCGTCGGCGGCGGCCGGGCCGGCCGCCACGCCCACGGTCAGCAACGCCGCGCTCAACGCTCGTATCACTCGCATCAGTTGGTCCTCCAGACCGCGACCCGCCAGCGCGACAGCCAGCCCCAGACGAGACCGGCGAGGAAGCCGGCGAGGATCAGCACGCCCAGCAGCCACCAGCCGCGGCCCAGGCCGAAGGCGGCGACATCGCCCGCCTGGTCCGGGGCGTCCACCACGTCGACCGTCAGCTCCAGCGGCAGACCGGGCGTGGTCTTCACGCCGGAGGCCGGGGAGAAGGAGTGCGACACGGCGAGGCAGACCGCCTCCGCGGGGGCGTCCTCGTCGTCGCTGTCGGCCTTCGGGTAGCGCAGACCCGTCGAGAGCACGTCCGTACGACCGGTGCCGGCCGCCTCGCCGCGCACGATCTCGCGGCCCTTGGACGTGACGGCCCGCAGCAGCACGCCATGGCCCGGGTTCACCGCCCGGTCCGCGCCGACGCTCACCGACGCGCGCAGCTCCTGGCCCGGCCGCACGTCCACCCGGTAGAAGCGCTGCTGCCCGAACTCCTCACGGTCGGTGTACAGACCCGACTTCAGCGTCGGTGCGGCGGAGCACCGGTCGGCGCCCTCGGCCGGCACCGGCGTCACCACCGGATCGGCCGCGCGGTCCACCAACTGGTTGACCTTGTCGGTGAGTTCGTCCTGGTGCTCCACCGAGGTGTAGGTGCCGCCGGTGGCCTCGGCGATGCAGCTCAGCTGCCGGCTCAGCTTGGCGGTCGGCACCAGGCCCAGGGTGTCGATGGTCAGGCCGATGCCCTTGGCCGCGATCTCACGGGCCACCTCGCACGGGTCGAGCGGGGCGCAGGTGTCCTCGCCGTCGCTGATCAGCACGATGCGCTTGGAGCCGTCGCCACCCTCCAGGTCGTCGGCCGCCTTCAGCAGGGCCGGACCGATCGGCGTCCAGCCCGTGGGCGTCAGGGTGGCGACGGCCGTCTTGGCCTCGGTGCGGTCGAGCGGGCCGACCGGATAGAGCCGCGCGGTGTCCTTGCAGCCCGTCTTCCGGTCGTTCCCGGGGTAGTCGGCGCCGAGCGTGCGGATGCCGAGTTCGACCTCCTCGGGCGTCGCGTCGAGCACCTCGTTGAACGCCTGCTTCGCGGCGGCCATCCGCGACTGGCCGTCGATGTCCCGGGCCCGCATGGAGCCGCTCACATCGAGGACGAGGTCGACCTTGGGGGCGTCCTGGCCCGTGGGTTCACCGGCGGCCGCTCCGGCCGGGAAGGCGAGCCCGGCCGTCAGCGCGGCGAGCAGGGCACAGACCCCGGACGCCAGCCGTGTTCTTGTGATCATCGCCGGATCCTATTGATGACCCCCTTCCGGTTCCAAAACGGGGTTCAGCGCAGCGGATTGGGCAGTTCCGCCCACTGGTCCCCGGGCATGTGCGGCGAGAGCCGCATCAGCGTCAGCGCCTTGGTGGGCAGGGGATCCACATACAGCGCCGCGAGGTCCGGGCTGCGCGGCAGATCCCGTACGGCCGTCTCCAGGGCCGCGCCGAGGGCCGGGCCCGATCCGGCCGTGCCGGCCAGCGCGCCCGCCACGAGCGACCCGAACAGCTTGCGACGGAGCGCGCGTACGTCGTCCGTGACCATCCGGGCCGGCAGGTCGGGCACCGTGATGCCGTGCCGGGCCAGACGCGCCGGGCTGACGCGGATGTCGGCCAGGTCGCGGTAGACCAGCCGCAGCGGTTCGCCCGCCGCCGAGAGGACCACCAGCAGGTTCTGGCCGTGCGCCTCCAGGGCCACGCCCAGCTCCAGCAGCCGCAGCCCGACGGTCAGGGCGAGCCGCGCGAAGCGGGCCAGCCAGGCGGGGGAGCCGGGCAGGTCCGTGGTGGCGAGCGCCGCCACCGGCAGCACCCGCTCACCGCTGCCCGCGTACGTCCGCGGGGACTCCCGCAGGACGGCCGCGAAGTCCGGGGAACCGGCCGCCGCCGCGCCCAGGGTGCGTGTGATGTGCAGCAGACCGTCCGTGCGCGCCGCGGGCACCCCCGCGAAGTCCGACAGCAGCGCCGACGCGGCGACCGAGGGCAGGGAGATGTCGCGCACCGAGGACGTCAGACGGGCGCTCAGCGAGGTCTTCACCTGCGGCCCGCCGGGCAGGGCCAGTGTCCGCAGGGACATCAGCGGATGCGCGGGCCGCCCCTGCTCGCACGTCCGCTTGAGCACGTGCGCCGCCTGCCACGGGTGCACCGGCAGCACCACCCGCCCCCCGTCCCGCAGCTCGCCCGGCCACACGCCCGTCACCAGGCACTCCTCCTCCGGTACCGGCACCAGCCCCAGCTCCACGACCGGCCGGTGCTCCGGCCCGTAGGCCAGCTGCTCGGCCACCGAGAAACCGGGCCGGGAGCGGCACGTCGGATGGAACGGATGCCCGTCGACGATCCGCTGCTCCCACTCCCAGTCGCTCTCCGGCCAGCCGTCCCGGACGCCCTCCTGCCCGGCCCTCGACAGCGCCAACGAGGCGACACTGTGACCGAGTTCGGCGGCGAAGGAAGCGGAGTGCGGCACCCCCAGACCGGTCATCAGCCGGGCCGGGTCCGCGTAGGCGGTGTCGTCGAGCCGTACGGCGGTGACGTATGCCTCGGTCGCGTACGGATCCAGCCGGGGGCCGTGCAGGCGGCGGCCGTCGGACAGGGACAGCGTCAGACCGTCCCCGGCCCGCTCCCGGCCCACGACCCAGGGCAGCGGCTCGTGGGCGAGACCCCGCCACAGCCTGGACAGCACGGCCGCCCGGGCACCGGGCAGTTCGGCCTCGTACCGCGGCAGGAGACCGGGCCGTACGACGGACAGCTCGTCGGCCACCTCGGCCTCGGCGGTGGGGAGACGGTGCACGGGCGGGCTCCTCGGGTACGAATAGGGACGTCACAGCGGAACGGCGACGACCGACATACTGATCATCGCCGCCCGGCACGCTGGAACGACCCTAGGGACGAGTGGAACGCGTGGACCTCATGCCCCCGCCCGCCGACGACGACTCGGCCCACGGTGCCGACCCGGACACCGGGTGCCTCGCCGACGCCCGCGCCGCCGTGCCGTTGCTGAACTGCCTGCTGCGGGAGGTGGCCCGGCCGGTCCGCCGGGAGGGCGACCATCGCGTCCACCGGCTGCCCTCGGACCGGCTGCTGCGGGTGCGCGGTACCCGGCGGCCCGTCGAGCCGGAGATCGAGGCGGCCGGTACCTGGCACCGCCTCGATCACACCGAACTGGTCAAGCTCGTCGCCGAGGAACTGCGCCGGTACACCGGGCTGTCCAACCACGAACTGTTCGCCGAGATGCTCGACAGCCGGGACGTCGTGGCCGCCCTGCTCGCCGCCCGCGCCCGGGCCACCCCGCCCGACGACCTCTACCTGCGCTCCGAGCAGTCCCTCCTGACCGGCCACACCCACCACCCGGCCCCCAAGGCGCGCGGCGGCGGCCCCGAGACCGAGTGGCTGCCGTACGCGCCCGAGGCGTACGCCCGCTTCCCGCTGGTGCTGCTCGGCCTGCGCGAGGACACCGTCGTCGACGAGGGCGACACCTCCGCCCTCGACGCCCTCGGCGCGGCCCCGCCCGGCTACCGGCTGCTCCCGGCCCACCCCTGGCAGCTGGACCTGGCCGCGCGAGAACTCGCCGGGGCGTTCGCGGACGGCAGGCTGATCCGGCTCGGCACCACCGCCTTCGACGCCTGGCCCACGGCGGCGATCCGCACGCTCTACACGCCCGAGTGGGACCTCTTCCTCAAGTTCAGCCTGGACGTGCGCATCACCAACGACATCCGCCGCCTGTGGCGCCACGACCTGCTCGCCCTGCGCAGGACCGACGCGGCCGTGTGCGCCGCCTTCGCGGCGTGCGAGGGGCCCTCGGCGTGGCTCGGCGACCGCGGTTACCGCACCGCCGGCTTCGCTTTCGAGGCCCTGGCCGTCCTCGTCCGCGACGGCTTCGGCGGCCGCCTCCTGCCCGGTGCGGCCCCGGTGCTCGCCGCGGCTCTCGTCGAGGGCTTCGACGACAGTCCGCTCGACCGCGCCGCCGACCCCGGTGCCTGGTGGACCGCGTACCTCGCCCAGGTGGTGCCCCCGGCGCTCACGGCGTTCGCCGAGCACGGCGTCGTCATCGAGGCCCACCTGCAGAACACCCTGGTCGCCGTGGACGCCGACGGCCTGCCGGTGCAGGCGCTGTACCGGGACGCCGAGGGCGTGAAACTCCTCGCGGACGTGCCGCGGCAGGCCGGCTGGGAGCGGCTCGTGTACTGCCTGGTCGTCAACCACCTCATCGAGATCGCCGGCGCCCTCACCGAACGCCATCCCGGGTTCGACCCCTGGCCCGCGGCCCGCCGCGAGTTCGCCCGGCACGACCTCCCCGAGATCCCCGCCCTGCTCGCCTCGCCGACGCTCCCCGCGAAGACCAACCTGCTGCTGCGCTGGACCGGCGCCGACGGCGCAGACGCCCGCTACCGCCCCCTGCCCAACCCGCTCGCGCAGAACACCTGACGCACGGGGCCCGGCGCCCGCATGGAAAGATGATCACAACGGTCAGCGAGGGAGGGGGCGGCATGTCCGCGACGCCTGACGCAGGGGTCCCCTGCCGCATCGTCGTCTGCCGGGACTGCTGCTGCGGCAGCCCCAAGGTCACCGGCGTCGACCACACCGCCCAGACCGAGCGCCTGCGCGAGGCCGCGCCGGTGCGGATCTCCGACTGCCTCGACGTCTGCGATCAGGCCAATGTCGTCGTCGTCCGGCCCTCCGCCGCGGGCCGGGCCGCCGGGGGCCGTCCGGTGTGGCTCGGACTGGTCAACGACCCGGCCGCCACCGAGGACGTCGTCTCCTGGGTGCGCGAGGGCGGCCCCGGTGTGGCGCCCCTGCCGGACATCCTCGGCCTGTACGTCTTCAGCCCGCGCACCGCACGCGCCGCCGACGGCTCATGAGACAGGGCTCACGACAGGGCCGCAGGACTCGGCCGGTGTGACGGAGCCTCATCACTTCGTCGCCGGCCCACAGAGCACCGGCACGCTCGACAGGTGCAGCAGCTTGTACGGGGTCGAGCCCGGCAGCGCCCCGCCCACCGGGCTCTCGCCCCACGCGCAGGGCGTTCACAGCGCCCGGGACCCCTCGAAGCCGGGGACCACCGACCTCTTCAGGACTCCTTGCCGTCGACGAGGGACGGGTCGACCACGCTCGGGTGTTCCGACCAGAAGGCGGGCGCCATCAGCCGCCGCACGACCATCAGGATCACGCCGGCGACGACGATGCCGATGCCGATGACGAGCGGCGGACCGATCCCGAACCACGAGACGCCGCTGTAGGAGTTGTCGGGGTCGGACATGTCCGCCACGGACTCCGCCAGCAGCCAGGCCAGCAGCCCCGCGCCGATCAGCGGTCCGAGGCCGATCAGGAGGAAGTTGTGCACACTGCGGGTCAGTTGGCGGCGGTAGTAGACCGCACAGGCCACACCCGTCAGGGCGTAGTAGAACGCGATCAGCAGCGACAGGGCGGTGAGGGAGTCGAAGAGGGCGTTCTCGCTGAGATGGAACAGGACGAGGTACCAGACGATGGCGATGCCCGCGACCCACCAGGTGCTCACCGCGGGGGTGCGAAAGCGCGGGTGGATGTGGCCGAAGCGCGAGGGCAGCGCGTACCGGCGTGCCATGGACAGGCCCGTGCGCGAGGCCGGGATGATCGTGGTCTGCGTGGAGGCCAGCGCGGACGTCGACACCGCCAGCAGCACCACCCAGTCCCAGCCGCCCATGGCCTCCTCGGCGAGCTGCGCGAAGACGAACTCCTCCTCCGCCGCGTTCTCGGCGAGGTAGTCCGTGCCCGCGTAGGCCACGACCGCGAAGGCGACCGCGACATAGGTCACCAGCAGCAGCACCGTCGACCAGACGGCCGCCTTGCCGGGGGCGGTGGCCGAGTCCTCGACCTCCTCGGTGAGGTTGACCGCGGACTCCCAGCCCCAGTAGATGAAGACGCCCAGCAGCAGGGACGCGGTCAGTGACGCCCCGCCCGCCCCGAACGGGTCGAGCCAGTTGAGCTCCGGATCGATGGCGTCGAGCGTGCCGGTGCCGGCGTAGACGCGGTAGAGCGCCACCGTGGCGAAGGCGAGCAGACAGGCGACCTGCGCCAGGATGAGGACGTTCTGCACCTTCGCCGACAGCTCGGTGCCGATCACGCAGACGGCCGTCATCACCACGATGAGAAGCACCGTCAGCACCTGGCGGACCACGTCGTTCCCGGCCCAGCCGTCCAGGCCGACGGCGAGCAGGAAGAACGTCACGGCCACGTCCGCGAGCGAACCGACGACCAGGACGCCCGTCATCGTGATGGCCCAGCCGCCGAGCCAGCCCGCCCACGGCCCCATGGCACGGGTGACCCAGGAGAACGTCGTGCCGCAGTCCTGGTCCACCTTGTTGAGGTAGTAGAACGCCGAGGCGATCAGCAGCATGGGCACGAACGACGCGAGCATCACACCGGGCGCGTAGATGCCGACCAGCGCCACGACGGGACCGATCACCGCCGCCACGGAGTACGCGGGGGAGGTCGAGTTGAGCCCGATGACCAGCGCGTCGACGAACCCGATGGCGTCCGGCTTCAGGCTCGCCTCCGGCGGCGGGCCCGAGTCCGTCACGTCCTTGGCCATGCTCCCCCGCTCCGTTGTGCGTGCATCCATACAACAGGCACTTTTCGGGCGAGTCGGGCATTGATGACTCTTCAGGGCTTCATGTCGTCCAGGGCTTCATGTCGCCTTCCGGCCGCGCACCAGCAGGTGCAGGAAGTACGGCGTGCCGACGACCGCCGTCATCAGCCCGGCGCCCAGCTGGGCGGGCGCGATCACGGTCCGGCCGAGCAGATCGGCGGTGCAGACCAGCGCGGCGCCGAGCAGGACCGCGACGGGGACGACCCGCACAGGCCGTCGGCCCACCAGGGCCCGGACCGCGTGCGGGGCCACCAGGCCCACGAAACCGATCGTGCCGGCCGAGGCGACGGCCTTCGCCGCGAGCAGCACGCCCACCACCGGGAAGCCCAGCCCGGCCGGGGGGAGTCCGAGGCCGAGCAGCCGCGGGGTGTCCTCGTCCAGGGAGACGAGGTCCAGCTCCGTACGCCGGGCGACCGCGACCGCCAGGCCCAGCGCCAGCACGAGCGCGACGGGCAGCAAGTCCGCCGTGGTCCGCCCGTACGTCGAACCGGACAGCCAGGGCAGCGCCTTGGTGGCGTTGAACGGGTCGGTGAGCACGATGAGCAGGCTGATGGGGGCCGAGGTGCCGGAGGCCATGCCGATCCCGCCGAGGACCAGCCGGTTCTGCCGGTAGCCGCCCCGGGCGGAGAGCCCGAAGACGACCGCGGAGGCCAGTGCGGCGCCCGCGAACGCGGCGCCCGCGATGCCCCACGACCCGACAAGGGGGTGCGGCCACCGAACTCCCGGCGGGACGGCGCTCGGCCTCCTCGTCGGTCGTCGTCAGTCCTCGCCGGTCGCCCGGTCCATCAGCGCGCCGTACGCCAGTTGCAGCGTGTCCGCACCGGCCAGGGCGGTGAGGGTGCCCATGGCCGTACGGGTCGCGCGCGGCCACAGCACCTGGCCGGCGGTCAGGGCGGAAGCGACCCAGACGCTCATGCAGAACGGGCAGGTGGCGAGCTCGCCGACGGTGTGCTTGCCGCTCTCGGGCTGCGCCTCCTCGTGTAGCTCGGCGGGACCCTGCGGCCCGACGTACCGGGTGAACGGGGCACGGAGCGGGCTGGTCACCGATGCCTTGCTGAGCAGCCGGCTGAGCCGGAAGGTGGCCACCGAGGTCAGGACCACGTCCCACGGCTCGGGCCGCTCCGGCAGCGGGCGCCCGCTGCGTCGTACCGCCGTGGCCCAGGCTGCCGTGAACGCCGTGAAGCCCGTCATGGCCGCGAGATAACCGCCGAGCGGACGGTCGTGGCCCGCCGCGTAGGCCCGGCCGGTGCGCTGGAGTGCTCCGCGCAGCCGCCGCGCAAGGCGACTGTCAGCCATGGTCGCCGCGCCCATGGGCCGCCCCCGATCGCGTTTCGTTCCCTCGTGGGGCGGGCTCCCCGCCGTTCTGATGACGCAGCCGCACCTCGACATGGCCGTCGACGACCCGCGTCTCGAAGGACGGCTGGGGTGCGGTGGCCGGTCCGCGGACGTTCCAGCCGTCCGAGAGCCGGAAGACACTGCCGTGCCACGGGCACCGCACACATCCGTCGGCGACCGTGCCCTCGGACAGCGGCCCCGCGAGGTGGCTGCACCGCTCGGCGAGCGCGTGGATCTCCCCGCCGCTCTCGCGCACCACCAGCACCGGCACGTCGTCCACGCTGCGCCGCACCGGCTCACCGGCCGGGAAGTCGGCCACGGCCCCGATCCGGTGCCAGCCCCGGGAGACGACGTTCGGGACCTCCTCGGCGTGGTTGGCGCCGGACGCCTGCCGGTAGGCCAGGTGGCCGCCCAGCATGCCGCCCAGTCCGACCGCGGTCAGCCCCAGGAAGCCGTACGCCCGCCCCGCCGTCTCGCGTCCCCGGGCACGGCAGACGAGCGAGGTGGCGTACAGGCTGACGGCCGCCGTGTTGGACAGGGCGTGCACCAGTCCGACGCGCTGCTGCGGGCGGTGCAGCTCCGCCCAGTCCACCCAGCCCGCCAGGGCCGCGGGAGCCGCGGCGCCCAGTCCGACCCCGACCAGCAGCCGCGCCTCGCGCGAGCGGCCGGGCCGCAGGTCCAGGACGGCCGCGGACAGCCAGCTCCCGATCGGCACCTGCACCATCAGCGGATGCACCGGGTGGCCCAGCCACCTGCCGTGCAGCAGGTCCCTGCCGGACCGCAGGGGCAGCGCCCGCACGCCCTTGCGGAGCGTCTCGATCAGTCCGTCGGCCCTTGAGTCCCGCTCAAGGCGGTCCAGCAGCCACAGGACCCGGTTCTGCCGCATCAGCCGGCGAGGTGGGGGTGCGCTCATGTCCCGCCGGGTCCCCACCGCCACCGGCCACAAACGGAGCGGGTGGGTGACATGCCTGGTCGTCGTCCCGTCGAAGAGCCGTCGTCCCGCCGGGGGCAGGGCGGACCCCGCTGCCGCCGACCGTAGGCGGGCTCCCGCCCGCGCGGGAGGGCGAACGGGATACCCGCACCCGCGCACGTCGGCCCCTGACCACCCGCCCCCGCCCGTGAACCCGCAGTGTCCGCCCGCGAGCGCGAGGGCCTGTGAACACCCCCGGCCGCGCCCGACGGCCGCGGACCACCCCCTTGTGTGGACCCCCACGGCACCCGCCCCCGCACGGCACCCGCCCCCGCGCGCGACGGCCTGTCCACACCCACGCTCGCGCACGATGGCCTCTGAACCGCCCGCCCGCGCGCGTGAACCCGCGGCGCACGCCCCCGCGCGCGGGGCCCGTGAACACCCGCGCCCGCGCGGGTGTCGGCCGCGTTTCCCGGCTGGGCCCGCGGGCACTCGCCGCGCCATGACATCAGGCCGCCGCCCACTGATCGCCGACAGCTCCCTCGCCCTCCTCGCCAAGGGATACACGTGGCTGCCCGACCGGAGGCGCCGCACCACCGCCCCGCTCGTGCGCACCCGGCTCATGGGACAGCCGGCCGTCGCCCTGCACGGCCCCGAGGCGGTGCGCTTCTTCTACGACGAGCGGCACGTGGAACGCCGGTCGGCGCTGCCCGGACCGGTGCTGAGCACACTGTTCGGGCACGGCGCCGTGCACACCCTGGACGGGGCGGACCACCGCGTGCGCAAGGAACTGTTCCTGTCCCTGCTCACCGGCGCGGAGGCGGTCGCCGGCCTGGTGGACCGCGTCGCCGCCGCATGGGACGAGGCGGTGGAGTCCTGGTCAGGCCGCCGGGTCGTGCTGTTCGACGAGACCAGCCGCGTGCTCACCCGCGGCGTGTGTCAGTGGGCCGGCATCGTCGTCGAGGACGTCGGGCCACTGGCCCGGGACCTCGTCGCCATGGTCGACGGCTTCGCCACGCCCGGGCCGCGCCACTGGCGGGCCCGCCGGGCACGGGCCCGCTGCGAGACCTGGCTGGGACGTCTGGTCGAGGACGTACGCACGGGAACCGCCACCGCGCCGGCCGGGTCGGTGCTGGAAGGGGTCGTCCGGCACCGGGACGCCGACGGGCGGCTCCTCGACCCGCACACGGCAGCCGTCGAACTGCTCAACGTCATCCGCCCGACCGTCGCGGTGTGCTGGTTCGTCACCTACGCGGGGCACGCGCTGCGCCTGCGGCCGGACCTGCGGGACCGTCTGACCGGCGACGACCCCGCCCACGCCGTGGCGTTCGCCCACGAGCTGCGGCGCTTCTACCCCTTCGCGCCGTTCGTCGGCGGCCGGGCCGTCACCGATCTGGAGTGGCGCGGCGAACCGATCCCGGCCGGCACGCTGGTCCTGCTCGACCTGTACGGGCAGAACCACGACCCGGCCCTCTGGGCCCGGCCGTACGCCTTCGAACCCCGGCGGTTCCTCGAGCGGCCGCCCGAGGGCGACGAACTGATCCCCCAGGGCGGCGGCGACCGGACCACCGGCCACCGCTGCCCCGGCGAGGACGTCACGATCGCGCTGCTGCGCGCCCTCGTACCGCGACTGGCCCGCCTCGAGTACGAGGTGCCCGACCAGGACCTGCGCATCCCGCTGAACCGCATGCCGACCCGGGTCCGCAGCGGCTTCGTCATGGACGCGGTCCGGTCGCCGGCGCCTGCCCGGCCGGCCACCCCCGCGGCATCCTGACGCCGGGCGGGCCCCCGGCGGCGGGGTCCCGCCCGGCCCGTCCCGCCCGGTTACCATGGCCCTTCGGATTCTGCCCTCCGTGGAGCCTGGACCATGCTGAGAGAGGTCACCGCGACCCGCTACGTCGAACCCCTGCGGTCCGGCGGATCGGTCCCCGGAGTCGTCGAGGCGGACGACCTCGGCACGTACGTCGTCAAGTTCACCGGCTCCGCGCAGGGCCGCAAGGCGCTCGTCGCCGAGGTGATCGTCGGGGAACTGGCCCGCGCCCTCGGCCTGCGCTTCCCCGAGCTGGTCCTGGTGCACTTCGACCCCGCCATCGCCGACGACGAGCCGCACCAGGAGGTGCGGGGCCTGCACGCGGCCAGCGCGGGCGTCAACCTCGGCATGGACTACCTGCCGGGCGCCCGGGACCTCACACCGGAGCTCGCCCGCGTCTTCCCCGTCGATCCGCTGGAGGCGGGCAGGATCGTCTGGCTCGACGCGCTGACCGTGAACGTCGACCGCACGGTCCACAGCTCCAACCTGATGCTCTGGCCCACCCTCGGCGTCACGCCCCCGAGCCTGTGGCTGATCGACCACGGCGCCGCCCTCGTCTTCCACCACCGCTGGGACGGCTCCGACGGTTCCGACCCGGCGAAGGCCTACGACTTCAGGCACCACGCCCTCGGCCACCACGCCCCCGACGTGCGGGCGGCCGACGCCGAACTGGCGCCCCGGGTCACCGAGGATCTGCTGCGGCGGATCCTCGCCGAGGTCCCGGACGCCTGGCTGGCGGACGAGCCCGGCTTCGCCACCGCCGACGAGGTGCGCGCGGCCTACGTGGCCTACCTCCACGCCCGCGTGCGGTCCTCCGCGGCCTGGCTGCCCACCGACTTCCCCAGCCGGGAGGAGCTCGCCGCCGAGGAGGCCCTGAGGACGGCGAAGAACCAGCAGGGACGCCCCGCGTGGCTCCGGCAGGTCCCCGACCTGCACGGCAAGCCCGCGGCCCGGCAGGACTGGTCGGTGCACCTCGGATGAGCGACCGCGTCGAGATCGAGTACTGCACGCAGTGCCGCTGGCTGCCCCGCGCGGCCTGGCTGGCGCAGGAGTTGCTCACCACGTTCGAGGCCGAACTGACGGAACTGGCCCTGAAACCCGGTACGGGCGGGGTGTTCGTCGTCCGCGTCGGCGACGAGGTCGTCTGGGACCGTCGCACGCAGGGCTTCCCGGAGCCGACGGCCGTGAAGAAGGCCGTACGCGACCGAGTGGCCCCGGGGAAGTCCCTGGGCCACTCGGAGAAGCCGTCCGCGGGCTGAGTCAGCCCTTCCGGGTCAGCCCTTGAGCTGCTCGTACGCCGGGAGCGTCAGGAAGTCGGCGTAGTCCTCGTCGAGGGAGACCTTCAGCAGCAGGTCGTGCGCCCGCTGCCAGTTGCCGGCGGCGAAGGCCTCGTCGCCGATCTCGGCCCTGATGTTCGCCAGTTCCTCGGCGGCGACCTTGCGGGCCAGCTCGGCGGTGACCTGCTCGCCGTTGTCGAGGACGACCTCGGCGTTGATCCACTGCCAGATCTGGGAGCGGGAGATCTCGGCGGTGGCCGCGTCCTCCATCAGGTTGAAGATGGCGACCGCGCCCATGCCGCGCAGCCAGGCCTCGATGTAACGGATGCCGACCTGCACGGCGTTGACCAGACCCGCGTACGTCGGCTTGGCGTCCAGCGAGTCGACGGCGATGAGGTCGGCGGCCCGGACGTCGACGTCCTCGCGCAGCCGGTCCTTCTGGTTCGGCTTGTCGCCGAGGACCTTGTCGAACGACTCCATGGCGATCGGCACCAGGTCGGGGTGGGCGACCCAGGAGCCGTCGAAACCGTCGTTCGCCTCGCGGTCCTTGTCGGCGCGGACCTTCTCGAAGGCGACCTTGTTGACCTCGGCGTCCCGGCGGGAGGGGATGAAGGCCGCCATGCCGCCGATGGCGTGCGCGCCGCGCTTGTGGCAGGTGCGGACGAGGAGTTCGGTGTAGGCGCGCATGAACGGGGCGGTCATTGTCACCGCGTTGCGGTCCGGCAGCACGAACCTGGCGCCGCCGTCACGGAAGTTCTTGACGATGGAGAACAGGTAGTCCCAGCGGCCCGCGTTCAGGCCGGAGGCGTGGTCGCGCAGCTCGTAGAGGATCTCGTCCATCTCGTACGCGGCGGTGATCGTCTCGATGAGGACGGTCGCGCGGATCGTGCCTTGCGGGATGCCGACGTAGTCCTGCGCGAAGACGAACACGTCGTTCCAGAGGCGGGCCTCCAGGTGGGACTCGGTCTTGGGGAGGTAGAAGTACGGGCCCTTGCCGAGGTCCAGCAGGCGCTGGGCGTTGTGGAAGAAGTACAGGCCGAAGTCGACCAGCGCGCCGGGCACGGGGGTGCCGTCGGCGTCGACGAGGTGACGCTCGTTCAGGTGCCAGCCACGCGGGCGCATCACGACCGTGGCGAGCTCCTCGTTCGCCTTCAGGGCGTACGACTTGCCGGACTTCGGGTCGGTGAAGTCGATGCTCCGGGTGTAGGCGTCGCTCAGGTTGACCTGCCCGAGGACCACGTTCTCCCAGGTGGGCGCGGAGGCGTCCTCGAAGTCCGCGAGCCACACCCGGGCGCCCGAGTTGAGGGCGTTGATGGTCATCTTGCGGTCGGTGGGACCGGTGATCTCGACCCGGCGGTCGTTCAGGGCGTCCGGGGCCGGGGCGACCTTCCAGGAGTCGTCGGCGCGGATCGCGGCGGTCTCCGGAAGGAAGTCGAGGGTGGAGGTGCGGGCGATCTCGGCGCGGCGCTCGGCTCGGCGGGCGAGCAGCTCGTCACGCCGGGGCGTGAACCGCCGGTGCAGCTCGGCCACGAACGCGAGCGCCGCTTCGGTGAGGACCTCCTCCTGCCGGGGCAGGGGCTCGGCGTCGACGATGGCCAGCGGGGACGGCGCTGGAGCGGACATGAACGGTCACTTCCTTCAGCGAGCTGTGAAGACGAGCCGGCGTGCTCGGCACCGGGTGCCAGTCTTCCCGAATACGGCGTTCCACGCCCTGAGAGCCGTCGGGCGCTTCTGAACAGTGGATACTAGTTTCCTCATGGTGGAAGTTCAATCGTCTGTTGATGTCGAGATTCTCTGAGTCGAGGCAAGGTGGCGCTCCGTGCCACCCCGCTCACTCCAGGTGGGTCAGATCGGCTTCGGTGTCGATGTCGAAGGGCCGGGCCACGTCCCCGCACTCGATCAGGGCGACGTCCTGCCGATGCTCCTTCAGGTAGGCGCGGGCCCCCCGGTCTCCCGTCGCAGTCGCGGCGATGCCCGCCCAGTGGGCGGCGCCGAACAGCACGGGGTGGCCGCGCACGCCGTCGTACGCGGCGGAGGCGAGCGACTCCTCGCCCTCGTACGTCGTGAGGACCCGGGCGACCGCCTCGGGCCCGATGCCGGGCTGGTCCACCAGGGACACCAGGGCGGCCCGGGCGCCCGTGCCGGCGAGCGAGTCGAGCCCGGCGCGCAGTGAACTCCCCATCCCCTGCTTCCAGTCGGGGTTGTCGACCAGGACGCAACCCGCCAGCGAGGCCCGGGCGCGCACGTCGTCGGCCCGTGCGCCGAGGACCACGTGGACGGTCGCGCAGCCGCCCTCCCGCAGCACCCTCACCGCGTGCTCCACGAGGGGCCGCCCCCGGTGCGGCAGCAGTGCCTTGGGCCGTCCGCCGAGCCGCCGCCCGCCACCGGCCGCGAGCAGCAGTCCCGCGACCGCCCCCGTCCCGTCCGTCGTCTCCCGTGTCGTCATGGCTCCTGCATACCGCACGCCCCGTACAGGGGTGCGACGGCGCGGGGTGCGCGTCGGACAGGCGTGCGCTCCGGGCCAGAGAGTCACTCAGCGAAACAAGTCGATGACGCAATGGACTGGCGCCTGGCGGTCCGCGTCGTTTACTGTCGCCCGCACCGACCGGCCCGGTCCCCGGACGGGTGCCCGGTGTGGGGGACTTCGCGTCGGAACGGCACGCGCACGACGAGGTGCGAGGGGGAGGACTGTGGTGCCGAGCGTCGAGCAGAAGCGGCAGGGGCCCGTGGCCCGTGGCGGGGGCGACCCGCGCGTGACGGAGCTGCACGCGGCCGTGTCCCGGTTACGCCGCCGACTGGCCGCCCATCCGGGCGAGTTCGCCGACCGGACCATCGCCGAGGAGGAACTCGCCGCGGTGGCCGCCATGGCCGTCGACGGCATCCCCGAGATCCCCCGGCTGCGTCGCTCCCTCCTGCTGATCGCGGGCGCGATCGGTTCGGTGAGCGCCCTGTCCGCGGAACTGGCGGACGTGCGGCGGGCGGTGGATCTCTTCGGGGGGCCGGTGCGGGGTCAGGGGTGAGGCCCGCGTCCAGAGCGGGCCGCGGGAAAGGGGGAGCGCTGCGCGGGCCCCGTGTGCGGACCCGGCGCCGACCCGTTACGCGGGGCTCTGGCTGGCGAGTGCCTCGGACAGTTCGCCCGCGACCTGCTGGAGCACCGGCACGATCTTGTCCGTCGCCGCTTCCGTGACCCGTCCCGCCGGGCCGGAGATGGAGATGGCCGCGGCGGTGGGGGAGTCGGGCACCGGCACCGCGAGGCAACGGACCCCGATCTCCTGCTCGTTGTCGTCGATGGCGTAGCCCTGCCGGCGCACGTCCTCCAGGGCCGCGAGGAAGCCGTCGGGCGTCGTGATCGTCTTCTCGGTGGCGGCGGGCATGCCGGTGCGCGAGAGCAGCGCCCGCACCTCCTCCGGCGGGAAACCGGCGAGCAGGGCCTTGCCCACGCCCGTGGAGTGCGGCAGCACCCGCCGGCCGACCTCGGTGAACATCCGCATCGAGTGCTTCGAGGGCACCTGCGCCACGTAGACGATCTCGTCCCCGTCCAGCAGTGCCATGTTCGCCGTCTCGCCGGTCTCCTCGACCAGACGCGCGAGGTAGGGCCGCGCCCAGGTGCCCAGCAGGCGGGACGCCGACTCGCCGAGGCGGATCAGGCGCGGGCCGAGCGCGTACCGGCGGTTGGGCTGCTGGCGTACGTACCCGCAGGCCACCAGCGTGCGCATCAGGCGGTGGATGGTCGGCAGGGGCAGGCCGCTGCTCGCGGACAGCTCGCTCAGGCCGACCTCGCCACCCGCGTCCGCCATCCGTTCGAGCAGGTCGAAGGCGCGCTCCAGGGACTGGACGCCGCCGTTGGCGGAGGACCGGGCGGAGTCGGTGGTGCTGGCGCTGGACGTCGGCACGGCGCGTTCCTTTCGGGGCGGGCGGGAAGGGCAGAAGCCTACCCGGCGGTCGGTTGACTCCCCGCTCGTACGTAGCTACGTTCTGCTTGCTGGAAGTTTAATTCCGCTTTATGGAAACGTCCAGGGGTGTCCGCCTGAAGTGCGGCGCAGCCCAGTGTGCCCTTGACTGCGCGAAAGAGGGAGTGAAGACTCCTTCAACAGAAAGTTGAATTCCGTTACGCGGAAGTGGCTGGAAGTAAGGGGTCCGGGTGTCCGACGCTGAACTGGTGCTGCGCTCGACGCGAGTCATCACCCCCGAGGGAACGCGGGCCGCATCCGTCGTGGTGGCCGGCGGCACGATCACGGCCGTCCTCCCGCACGACGCGCCCGTACCGGAGGGCGCCCGTCTGGAGGACCTGGGCGACCACGTTCTGCTGCCCGGTCTGGTCGACACGCACGTACACGTCAACGACCCCGGCCGCACCGAGTGGGAGGGGTTCTGGACCGCCACCCGCGCCGCGGCGGCCGGCGGCATCACGACCCTCGTCGACATGCCCCTGAACTCCCTCCCGCCGACCACCACCGTCCCGCACCTGCGAGCCAAGCAGCAGGTCGCCGCCGACAAGGCGCACATCGACGTCGGCTTCTGGGGCGGCGCCCTGCCCGACAACGTCAAGGAGCTCCGGCCGCTGCACGAGGCCGGTGTGTTCGGCTTCAAGGCCTTCCTGTCGCCGTCCGGCGTGGACGAGTTCCCGCACCTGGAGCAGGGCCCCCTCGCCCGCGCCATGGCGGAGATCGCCGCCTTCGACGGCCTGCTCATCGTGCACGCCGAGGACCCCCACCTGCTCGCCTCCGCCCCGCAGCAGCCGGGCCCGAAGTACGCCGACTTCCTCGCCTCCCGCCCCCGGGACGCCGAGGACACCGCCATCGCCCGGCTGATCCGCGAGGCGAAGGCCCTCGACGCACGCGTGCACGTCCTGCACCTGTCCTCCAGCGACGCCCTGCCGATGATCGCCGAGGCGCGGGCGGAGGGCGTCCGCATCACCGTGGAGACCTGCCCGCACTACCTGACCCTCACCGCAGAGGAAGTCCCCGACGGCGCCAGCGAGTTCAAGTGCTGCCCCCCCATCCGCGAGGCCGCCAACCAGGACCTGCTCTGGCAGGCCCTCGCCGACGGCACCATCGACTGTGTCGTCACCGACCACTCCCCGTCCACGGCCGACCTGAAGACCGACGACTTCGCGACGGCCTGGGGCGGCATCTCCGGACTCCAGCTGAGCCTGGCCGCGGTGTGGACCGAGGCCCGCAGGCGCGGGCACGGCCTGGCGGACGTGGTCCGCTGGATGTCCGCGCGCACCTCCGCACTGGTCGGGCTCGACGACCGCAAGGGCGCCATCGCGGTGGGCCGCGACGCCGACTTCGCCGTCCTCGCCCCCGACGAGACCTTCACCGTCGACCCGTTGGCCCTCCAGCACCGCAACCGGGTCACGGCCTACGCGGGCAGGACCTTGCACGGCGTCGTGAAGTCCACCTGGCTGCGCGGGCAGCGCATCGTCGCGGACGGCGAGTTCACCGAACCGAAGGGGCGGCTCCTCACCCGGACCAACTGAATCCCACCCCGGACACCCGAAAGGAAGACCTGATCATCGTGACGGCGATTCCCCGTTTCACCGGCGACGCGAACCCCTACGGAGGCGGCGACCCGTACGCGGACTACCGCACCGCCGACTTCCCCTTCACCTCGTACGCCGACCTCGCCGACCGGCGGCTCGGGGCCGGTGTCATCGCCGCCAACGACGAGTTCTTCGCCCAGCGCGAGAATCTGCTGGTGCCCGAGCCCGCCGCGTTCGACCCCGAGCACTTCGGGCACAAGGGCAAGATCATGGACGGCTGGGAGACCCGCCGCCGCCGGGGCGTCTCCGCCGACCACCCCTGGCCGACCGAGGAGGACCACGACTGGGCGCTGGTCCGCCTCGGCGCCCCGGGCGTGATCCGCGGGATCGTCGTCGACACCGCCCACTTCCGCGGCAACTACCCGCAGGCGGTGTCGGTCGAGGGCACCTGCGTGCCGGGCTCCCCGTCGCCGGAGGAACTCCTCGGGGACGACGTGAAGTGGACGACCCTCGTCCCGCGCACCGCGGTGGGCGGCCACGCGGCGAACGGCTTCGCCGTGGACGTCGAGCAGTGCTTCACGCACCTGAGGGTCAACCAGCACCCCGACGGCGGCATCGCCCGCCTGCGCGTCCACGGCGAGGTCGTCCCCGACCCCGCGTGGCTGGAGGCGCTGGGCACCTTCGACGTCGTCGCCCTGGAGAACGGCGGCCGGGCCGAGGACGCCTCCAACCTCTTCTACTCGCCCGCCTCCAACACCATCCAGCCGGGCCGCTCCCGCAAGATGGACGACGGCTGGGAGACCCGCCGCCGGCGCGACCAGGGTCACGACTGGATCCGCTACCGGCTGGCCGAGCAGGCCCGGGTCCGCGCCCTGGAGATCGACACCGCCTACCTCAAGGGCAACAGCGCCGGCTGGGCCTCGGTGTCCGTCAAGGACGGCGAGGACGGCGAGTGGCAGGAGATCCTGCCCCGCACCCGCCTCCAGCCCGACACCAACCACCGCTTCGTCCTGCCGGAGCCGGCCGTCGGCACCCACGCGCGCGTGGACATCTTCCCCGACGGCGGCATCTCCAGGCTCCGCCTGTTCGGCTCCCTGACCCCGGAGGGCGCGAGCCGGCTGGCGGCCCGCCACCAGGAGCTCGGCGGCTGACCCGACCCGTGGGGCGCACCGGCCGGACAGCACCGGTGCGCCCCACGCACTTCGGACGTACATCCCTCATGCCGCGCGTGCTTCACGACGTGCATGCCTGAAGCCGGGCGTGACTCACGACGTGCATGCCTCATGTCACGCGTGCCTCACGCCGCGTGGCCTCCGTCCACCGAGAACTCCGCCCCGGTCACGTACGTCGCCCCCGCCAGGTAGGCGACCATCGAGGCCACCTCCTCCGCCGTTCCGAACCGGCCCAGCGCCGTCATCGCCGCCTGGCCCGCCGCGAACGGTCCGTCCGCGGGGTTCATGTCGGTGTCGATGGGGCCGGGATGGACCAGGTTCGCCGTGATCCCGCGCCCGCCCAGCTCCCGGGCCAGTGCCTTGGTCAGACCGGCCAGGGCCGCCTTGCTCGTCGTGTAGAGCGTCCCGCCGGGCCCCGGCACCCGCTGGGCCATGCAGCTGCCGATCGTGATGATCCGCCCGCCCTCGGGCAGCCAGGCCGCGGCAGCCTGGGAGGCCAGGAAGACACCCCGTACGTTGACGGCGAGGACCCGGTCCACGTCCGCGAGCGACAGGTCCTCCAGCGGACCCAGCACCCCCACTCCGGCGTTGTTGACCAGGATGTCCAGCCGGCCCAGCGTCTCCGCCGCCGCGTCCACCATCTCGGCCGCCTCCGTGGCATCGCCCGTGTCCGCGCGCAGCGCCACTGCCCGGCGCCCCAGCGCCTCCACGGCCCGTACGACGTCCTGGGCCGCCTCCTTGCCGTTCACATGGCCGACGGCGACGTCCGCGCCCTCCCGGGCCAGCCGGACCGCCGTCGCCGCGCCGATCCCGCGGCTCCCGCCGGTCACGAGAGCCACCTTGCCGTGCAGGGTTCCTTGAGAAGTCATGGGTCCATCCCACCGGCCGCACGGCACCGGCGCTGGCGGCGAACGGACGTCGAGGTCCCCCCCCGGCCCGACGAGGCCCCCACGCTCCTCAGGCCCTCAGGCTCCTCAAGGTCCGCAGGCTCCTCAAGGCCCCCGGCCCGTCCACGCCCCCGGGTCCGACGAGGCCCCCCGGCCGTCGAGTTCCTCCGCCCGGAGCACATCCGGAACCTTTCCCTCCGCCTCCTCCGTTCTCCGGTCGTGACACTTCAGCAAGAGATCGTCGGCAACGCCATGCAGATGGCGGTCGTCAGCCTGCAGCCCGGTCAGACGGTGTACTGCGAGGCCGGGAAGTTCCTGTTCAAGACGACGAACGTGACCATGGAGACGCGCCTGGGCGGCCCGTCGGGCGGTGGCGGTCAGTCGCAGCCCGGCAGCAGCGCTTCCGGCGGCATGGGCGGGCTGCTGCGCCAGGCCATGGGCACGGCGATGCAGGCGGGCCAGCGCGTCCTGGCGGGCGAGTCGCTGGCCTTCCAGTACTTCACCACCCAGGGCGGCGAGGGCACCGTCGGCTTCGCGGGGGTGCTGCCCGGGGAGATGCGCGCGCTGGAGCTGGACGGCACGCGCGCGTGGTTCGCGGAGAAGGACGCCTTCGTGGCCGCCGAGTCCACCGTCGACTTCGGCGTCGCCTTCCAGGGCGGCCGTACCGGCAGGAGCGGCGGCGAGGGCTTCGTCCTGGAGAAGTTCACCGGACGCGGCACGGTGATCATCGCCGGAGCGGGGAACTTCATCGACCTGAACCCGGCCGACTTCGGCGGTCGCGTGGAGGTCGACACCGGCTGCGTCGTCGCCTTCGAGGAGGGCATCCGCTATGGCGTCCAACGCGTCGGCGGCCTCAACCGCCAGGGCCTGATGAACGCGGTCTTCGGCGGCGAGGGCTTGTCCCTGGCCACCCTGGAGGGCGACGGCCGCGTCATCCTGCAGTCCCTCACCATCGAGAGCCTCGCAAACGCCCTGCGAAAGGCCCAGGGCGGCGACAAGCAGGGCCCGACGGGAGGGCTGTTCTCGACGAACGCCCAGTGAGGGGGCGGGAGCGAGGGTGAACTTCCCGCGAACGGACGGGGCTTCACAGGAAATTCTCCTGGCTTGTCATTGACATGCCAGCGTCTACGCGCGTCATCATGAGCGTCATGAATTTCCCCCCACGCGCCTCGCGGCTGGGCGCAGCAGCCGTCCTCCTGTCCGCCCTCCTCGTCGGCGGAACCGTCTCCGCCACCACGGCCGACGCCGCCCCCACCGCCGTCGGCGACATCTGCTACAGCGACCTGCCGTCCCAGGCCCATGACACGCTCGACCTGATCGAGCAGGGCGGCCCCTACCCGTTCGACCAGGACGGCACCGTCTTCCAGAACCGGGAGGGCGTCCTGCCGGGCAAGTCGTCCGGCTACTACCACGAGTACACGGTCATCACCCCGGGCTCCTCCACGCGCGGCGCCCGGCGCATCGTCACCGGTGAGCAGAACCAGGAGGACTACTACACGGCCGACCACTACGAGTCGTTCGACCTGGTCGACCACGGCTGCTGAGCCCCGACGCCCGGGGGCCGGACGTCCGTCGGTGTCTCAGACGGACCTCCGGCTCCCGGCGGCCGCGAACAGGGCGACGCCCAGCACGAGCAGCGCGACGCTCGCGTAGATCTCGTAGCCGTCGAGGAACCCCAGGCGCTGCACCAGGCCCCAGTTCCAGTCGGTGAACTCGTGCACCAGGCCGGCCACGCCCTGGACCAGGGCGAGGAAGCCGAGAATCTCCAGTACCTGCTTCATGCCACCAGAGTCGTCCCGCGCACCCCCCACGCACATCGGCCGCGGGAGGGGCGCACGGCGACGGAAGTCCCCGCCGCCGCGCGGCGGCGGCATCGAAAGTATGCGTCGTGACGACTTCGGTCGACGATCCCGCCCGCGCACGGGTGGGGAGGGTGCCGACTGCGTAGATTGGTCGCTCGTGACGGGTGACGACGTGGGGCACGCCTCCCCGGTGCCGGTGGGGGAGACACCCGCACTGTTCACCGGACGCAGATGGTTCTTCCCGTCGGCCCTCCTGCACGAACTCGACCCCGACGCCGCCCGGCCCGGGCGGCGGCCCCGGCGCACCGCCCGGGACTGGGTCGTCGACTTCTTCTGCTTCATGCTGGCCGTGCTGGTGGGCGCGCTGGCCGCCGACGCCCTCGCCGGCAACCCGCACGTACCGGACGGACTCGCCGTCGTCGACCAGGTGGCGGGCGCACTGGCCTGTGCGGCCGTCTGGCTGCGGCGCCGTTGGCCGCTGGGGCTGGCCGTGGCGCTGACCCCCGTCAGCTTCCTGTCGGACACCGCGGGCGGCGCGGGCCTCATCGCCCTGTTCACCCTCGCCGTGCACCGCCCCTTCCGCTACGTGGCCTGGGTGGGCGGCGTCAACATGGCGCAGGTGCCGCTCTTCTACTGGGTGCGGCCCGACGCGGATCTTCCCTACCTGGTGAGCGTGGTGTTCGTCGAGGTGCTCACCGTGGCGACCATCGGCTGGGGCATGTTCGTACGGGCCAAGCGGCAGCTCCTGCTGAGCCTGCGGGACCGGGCCCGGCGCGCCGAGACGGAGGTGCGGCTGCGGGCCGAGCGGGCCCAGCGGCTCGCCCGCGAGGCCATCGCGCGGGAGATGCACGACGTGCTCGCCCACCGGCTCACCCTGCTGAGCGTGCACGCGGGCGCCCTGGAGTTCCGGCCCGACGCGCCCCCGGCTCAGACGGCGCGGGCGGCGGGCGTGATCCGGGAGAGCGCACACGAGGCGCTCCAGGACCTGCGGGAGATCATCGGCGTGCTGCGGGCGGGCGAGGCCGACGACACGGGCCGGCCGCAGCCGACCCTCGGGGCGCTGGACACCCTGGTCGCCGAATCCCGGCAGGCCGGCATGAAGGTCTCCCTCGACCACCGCGTCGAGGACCCCGCCGGCGTCCCGCCCTCGGTCGGCCGCACCGCCTACCGGATCGCCCAGGAGGGCCTGACCAACGCGCGCAAGCACGCCCCCGGAACGGAGGTCGCGGTGACCGTCACCGGCGCACCGGGCACCGGGCTCACCGTCCGTGTGCACAATCCGCCGCCCGAGGGCGAGGTGCCGCCCGTCCCCGGCTCCGGGCAGGGGCTGATCGGCCTCATGGAGCGGGCGACGCTGGCCGGAGGCCGGCTCGAGCACGGCCCCACCCCGCAGGGCGGGTTCGAGGTACGGGCGTGGCTGCCGTGGGGGTGAGCGCCCGGCCCCTGTGCCGTCCGACCCCTCTCCACCCGCCCGGCCCTCTCCCCGTCCGGGCCCCTTCCCGTTCCGACCCGCAGCCCGGGCCCGACGTGATCACGTACCGCTCATGACTGCGATCAGAGTGCTCCTCGTCGACGACGATCCGCTGGTGCGGGCCGGGTTGTCCTTCATGATGGGCGGCGCCGACGACATCGAGATCGTCGGCGAGGCCGCCGACGGAGCCGAGGCGGAGACGCTCGTCGACCGCACTCGTCCGGACGTCGTGCTCATGGACATCCGGATGCCGACCGTGGACGGTCTCACGGCGACGGAGCGGCTGCGCGCCCGCGAGGACGCCCCGCAGGTGGTGGTGCTCACCACCTTCCACGCCGACGAGCAGGTGCTGCGCGCCCTGCGCGCCGGCGCCGCCGGGTTCGTTCTCAAGGACACCCCGCCGGCCGAGATCGTCGCGGCGGTGCGCCGGGTCGCGGCCGGTGACCCGGTCCTGTCGCCCACGGTCACCCGGCAGCTGATGCGGCACGCCGTCGGCACCGCCGCCGACACGCGTCGCACCCGCGCGCGGGCACGCATGACCGACCTCAACGACCGTGAGCGCGAGGTCACCGTCGCCGTCGGCCGGGGCCTGGCCAACGCCGAGATCGCCGCGGCCCTCTACATGAGCGTCCCCACCGTGAAGACGCACGTCTCACGCATCCTGGCCAAGCTCGACCTCAACAACCGTGTGCAGATCGCGCTGCTCGCCTACGACGCGGGACTCCTGGAGGAGGAACCGGAAGGGCACTGACCGGCGGGCACCGACCGGTAGAGATCGACCGGCAGGGACAGCCGGGCCCGCAGGGACAGCAGTCAGGCGAACGCCGGAGGGGATCCGCCGGGGATCTCACCGAGGTGGACCGGCCTGCGCTCGCGGCGCGACAGCTCGCACGCCTCGGCGACCCGCAGTGCCTGCAACGCCTCGCGCCCGTCGCAGGGGTTGGCCCGCTCGCCCCGGACCACCTCGACGAACGCGTTCAGCTCCGCCTCGTAGGCTGGGCCGAACCGCTCCAGGAATCCCGACCAGGGCTTGTCCGCGGCCGGTGGCCCGGTCGGCTCGGTGGACGCGATCGGCGTACGGTCGTCCAGCCCGACCACGATCTGGTCGCGCTCCCCGGCGAGTTCCATGCGCACGTCGTAGCCGGCCCCGTTCATCCGGGTCCCGGTGAGGGTGGCGAGCGTGCCGTCGTCCAGGGTGAGGAGCGCGGCGGCGGTGTCCACGTCACCCGCCTCGCGGAACATCCGGGGCCCGGCGTCCGACCCGGCGGCGTAGACGTCCGTCACCTCCCGGCCGGTCACCCAGCGCAGGGCGTCGAAGTCGTGGATCAGCGTGTCCCGGTACAGCCCGCCGGACAGCGGCAGCCACGCCGCGTCCGGCGGCGCCTGGTCGCTGGTGAGCGCCCGCACGGTGTGCAGCCGCCCCAGCCGGCCGGACCGCACGGCCTCGCGCGCCCCCGTGTAGCCGGCGTCGAAGCGGCGCTGGAACCCCATCTGGAGAACCGTTCCGGCGGTCTCGACCTCGGCGATCGCACTCAGGCTGCCCGGCAGGTCCAGCGCGATGGGCTTCTCGCAGAACACCGGCAGACCCGAGCGTGCTGCCCGACCGATCAGTTCGGCGTGGGCCGATGTCGCCGTCGTGATGACCACGGCGTCCACCCCCCAGCGGAAGATCTCCTCCACGCCGGGCGCCGCCGTCTCGCCCAGCCGGTGCGCCAGTTCCTGGGCCCTGGCCGGGTCCGCGTCCGTCAGGATCAGGGAGCCGACGTCGCGATGCCGGCTGAGCGTGTTCGCGTGGATGGTGCCGATGCGGCCCGTACCGATGACGCCGATGCGCATGAGAACAAAGTGCGTGCGCAGCCCGCCGCTGTCAATCTGTATGTCCGGACAATCTGACTACACGACTTCCCGTCAACAACGCACGGGGCTACGCTCGGCCCGTGCCGAAACCAGAAGTGGACCCGACCGTGCAGCTCGAGCTGAGCGTGGACCGCAGCTCTCCCGTGCCGTTGTACTTCCAGCTGTCCCAGCAGCTGGAGGCCGCGATCGAGCACGGCACGCTGACCCCCGGCAGTCTGCTGGGCAACGAGATCGAACTCGCCGCCCGGCTCGGCCTGTCCCGGCCGACCGTCCGCCAGGCGATCCAGTCACTCGTCGACAAGGGCCTCCTCGTACGCCGCCGCGGTGTGGGCACCCAGGTCGTGCACAGCCAGGTCAAACGCCCCCTGGAGCTCAGCAGCCTCTACGACGACCTGGAGGCGGCGGGCCAGCGCCCGGCCACCAGGGTCCTCGTGAACAAGCTGGTCCCCGCCTCCGCCGAGGTCGCCGCGGCACTCGGCGTCGCCGAGGACAGCGACGTCCACCGCGTCGAACGCCTCCGCCTCGCCCACGGCGAGCCCATGGCCTACCTGTGCAACTTCCTGCCCCCCGGCCTCATCGACCTCGACACCGACCAGTTGGAGACGACCGGCCTCTACCGCCTGATGCGCGCGGCGGGCATCACCCTGCACAGCGCCCGCCAGTCGATCGGCGCCCGAGCGGCGACGGAGGAGGAAGCGGAGCGCCTCGCGGAGGAGACGGGGGCCCCGTTGCTGACGATGCAGCGGGTGACGTTCGACGACACCGGCCGAGCAGTGGAATACGGCACACACACCTACCGCCCGACGCGCTATTCGTTCGAGTTCCAGTTGCTCGTACGGACCTGATTTTTCACGGGCGCGGGGAACTGCGCGACCGGCCCCCACGCACCCGTACACGGCGACGGCGGGTTGTTGCCCCGCTCCGCACCCTGCCTCCCCGTGAGGCAGAATCGGGCGCGATGAGCACCTACCGCGACTTCACCGCCCCCATCGGCTCCCGCCGTGCCACGGCCCTGCGCACCGTCGGCACCCGGGAGCGCCGCTCGCACCTGACGGCCCCCCGCGTGCCCACGGTCGGCATCGACATCGGCGGTACGAAGGTGATGGCGGGCGTCGTCGACGCCGACGGCAACATCCTGGAGATGCTCCGCACGGAGACCCCGGACAAGTCCAAGAGCCCCAAGGTCGTCGAGGACACCATCGCCGAGCTGGTCCTGGACCTCTCCGACCGGCACGACGTGCACGCCGTCGGCATCGGCGCGGCCGGCTGGGTGGACGCCGACCGCAACCGGGTGCTGTTCGCCCCCCACCTGTCCTGGCGCAACGAACCGCTGCGCGACCGCCTCTCGGGCCGGCTCTCCGTCCCCGTCCTCGTGGACAACGACGCCAACACCGCCGCCTGGGCCGAATGGCGTTTCGGCGCCGGCCGCGGCGAGGACCACCTCGTCATGATCACCCTCGGCACCGGCATCGGCGGCGCGATCCTGGAGGACGGCCAGGTCAAGCGCGGCAAGTACGGCGTCGCCGGCGAGTTCGGCCACATGCAGGTCGTGCCCGGCGGCCACCGTTGCCCGTGCGGCAACCGCGGCTGCTGGGAGCAGTACAGCTCCGGCAACGCCCTGGTCCGCGAGGCCCGCGAGCTGGCCGCCGCCGACTCACCGGTCGCCTACGGGATCATCGAGCACGTCAAGGGCAGCATCGGCGACATCACCGGCCCGATGATCACCGAGCTGGCCCGCGAGGGCGACGCCATGTGCATCGAGCTGCTCCAGGACATCGGCCAGTGGCTCGGCGTCGGCATCGCCAACCTCGCCGCCGCCCTCGACCCCTCCTGCTTCGTGATCGGCGGCGGCGTCTCGGCCGCCGACGACCTGCTGATCGGCCCGGCCCGGGACGCCTTCAAGCGGCACCTCACCGGCCGCGGCTACCGCCCCGAGGCCCGCATCGTCCGGGCCCAGCTCGGCCCCGAGGCCGGCATGGTCGGCGCCGCCGACCTCGCCCGCCTCGTCGCCCGCCGCTTCCGCCGCGCCAAGCGCCGCCGCGTGGAGCGCTACGAGCGCCTCGAGCGGTACACGCAGTCGCTCCGCAGTACCCAGGAGACGCCGTGACCGCCTCCCTGCCCCACCAGGGCCCCTGGTCCGACGAACCGGGCCGGCCCGCCGAGGACCGCCGCCACATGATCCGCCGCAGGTCCCTCACCCTGCTGATCATCGTGCTGCTCATCGGCATCCCGGCCGGCTACCTCGTGATCTCCGCGAACCAGAGCCGCGACAGCGGCAAGGACAAGGAGGCGAAGTACTCGGCGACCGGCCTCACCGCGGGCTGGCCCTCCAAGCTCCAGCGCCGCATCTACCAGGTGCCCGTCCCGCACCCGGCCTGGCACGTGGCGTACTACGAGACCAACAACTGGAAGACCAGCCGCCTCTACACCCAGTTCGAGACCAACGCGGCCGGCCTGGACGCCTACCTGACCGGCCTGGGTGTGACCCGTAAGGACCTCAAGCAGGGCGACGTCGCCATCGGTGCCCGCGACCGGAAGATCACCGGCTGGAAGTTCGCCACGACCGACTCCTGGTACGGCTTCGTCCACAGGCAGAAGAACCCGGCACCCACCCACGACGTGGTCGTCGACCTGTCCAACCCGGCGTACCCCTGGGTATACGTCGTCTCCCGGACCGTGCCCTGATCCTGCCGGACCGTGCCCCGACCCAGCCGCCGGGGCCGATTGTCAGACCCCGCCCGTAGAGTCGGAGACAACTGATCCGACACCCGGGGCGGGAGGTGGCAGGACGTATGGCAGACACGGCTGTGATGGCCGAGCGGGCGGGGGAGACGACGGTCCCGGTCCGGCTCCCTGCCGTCTTCCTGCCCGCACCCCTGCCGCGCGAGGGGCGCATCGCCTTCTGGGACCCCGAAGGCGAACCCCTGCCCGCCCGCGGAGGCGGGGGCGCCGAGTCCGGCGGGGACGCCGCGGACACCGAGCTGACCGTCGTACGACGGCACGGCGCCACCGGCGTCCGGCGGCACACCACCCCCGCACTGACCCTCCCGCTCGACGCCGCCCTGCCGCTCCTCGTCCGCGCCCGGCACGACCCCGCGGCCCACCCCGCCACGGCCTGCTGGGGCGCCGCCGCCCTGCACGCCCTGCGGCTGACCGCCCGCGGCCGGCTGCTGCCCGGCCTCACCGCCACGGGCCACGACGCCTGGCGGGCCGGCCCCCTCGACCCGGACGACATCGCACACCTGCGCGCGGTGGCCGCCGCCCTGCCCTACGAGGGCCACGCCGTGCCGCTCCCCGGCCCCGGGCCGATCCACCTGCCCGAGCCGGAAGCGCTGGTGCGGGCTTTCCTCGACGCCGTCGCCGACACCCTGCCCCGCACCCCGGCAGCACCCCACACCTCCGGCCGGCCCTTCGCCGCCCGCGAGGCCACGCATCTGCCCACCGCCCACGACTGGGCCGCCGAGGTCGCCGCCGGGATGGACGCCGGCGTGCGGATCTCGCTCCGCCTGGACCTGTCGGCGTACGACCTGTTCGACGACGCCTCCGACGGCGGTGCCCGCAGCGCCGGCGCCGCGATCGTCCAGGTGCACAGCCTCGCCGACCCCACCCTCGTGGCCGACGCGGCGGCCCTGTGGGCGGGTGCGGCCGACGACGCCTTCGGCCCCCGCGCGCGCGTGGACGCGGCCCTCGCCGTCCGCCGCGCGGCCCGCGTCTGGCCCCCGCTGGACCGGCTCGCCGACCAGGACGTGCCCGACGTCCTGGCCCTGACCGAGGGCGAGGTCACCGACCTGCTGGGCATCGCGGCGACCCGGCTCGCCGCCGCGGGCGTCGCGGTGCACTGGCCCCGGGACCTCGCACAGGACTTGTCCGCGGCGGCGGTGGTCCGTCCCGCCCCCGGCTCGGCGACCGACGGCACCGGCTTCTTCGAGAGCGAGGACCTCCTCCAGTTCCGCTGGCAGCTGGCGCTCGGCGGCGACCCGCTCACCGACACCGAGATGGACGCCCTCGCCGAGGCCCACCGCCCGGTCGTCCGGCTGCGCGATCAGTGGGTGCTGGTCGACCCGGCGCTGGTCCGCAAGGCCCGCAAACGGGACCTCGGCCTGCTCGACCCGGTCGACGCGCTGTCCGTCGCCCTCACCGGCACCGCCGACGTCGACGGCGAGACGGTCCCGGCCGTCCCGGTCGGCGCGCTGGCCGCCCTGCGCGACCGCCTGACCGCGGGGATCCGCCCCGCCGAACCGCCCCCGCAGCTGCAGGCGACCCTCCGGGACTACCAGCTCCGCGGCCTCGCCTGGCTGGAGTCGATGACCTCCCTCGGCCTCGGCGGCTGCCTCGCCGACGACATGGGTCTCGGCAAGACCGTCACCCTCATCGCCCTGCATCTGAAGCGGGCGCGCAGCGAACCCACCCTGGTCGTGTGCCCGGCCTCCCTGCTGGGCAACTGGCAGCGGGAGATCACCCGCTTCGCCCCCGGCGTGCCCGTCCGCCGCTTCCACGGCCCGGACCGCAGCATGGACGGCCTGGACGGCGGCTTCGTCCTCACCACGTACGGCACCATGCGCTCGGCCGCCCCCGCCCTGGCCGAACGCGCCTGGGGCATGGTCGTCGCCGACGAGGCGCAGCACGTGAAGAACCCCTACTCGGCCACCGCCAAGGCACTGCGCACCATCCCCGCCCCCGCGCGCGTGGCCCTGACCGGCACGCCCGTCGAGAACAACCTCTCGGAGCTGTGGGCCCTGCTCGACTGGACCACCCCAGGACTCCTCGGCCCGCTGAAGTCCTTCCGCGCCCGGCACGCGCGCGCCGTGGAGAACGGCGAGGACGAGGAGGCGGTGGAGCGCCTGGCCCGGCTGGTACGGCCCTTCCTGCTGCGCCGCAAGAAGTCCGACCCGGGCATCGTGCCCGAGCTGCCGCCCAAGACGGAGACCGACCACCCGGTGCCGCTCACCCGCGAACAGGCCGCGCTCTACGAGGCGGTGGTCCGCGAGTCGATGCTCGCCATCGAGACGGCCGAGGGCATGCCCCGCCGGGGCCTGGTGCTGAAGCTCCTCACGTCGCTGAAGCAGATCTGCGACCACCCCGCGCTGTTCCTCAAGGAGGAGCACACCCCGGCTTCCGGCGACCGGCTCGCCGCCCGCTCCGGGAAGCTCGCCCTGCTGGACGAGCTGCTGGACACGCTGCTCGCGGAGGACGGATCCGCCCTGGTCTTCACCCAGTACGTCGGGATGGCCCGCCTGATCACCTCGCACCTGGCGACCCGGGCCGTCCCGGTCGACCTCCTCCACGGCGGCACGCCGGTCCCCGAGCGGGAACGCATGGTGGACCGCTTCCAGGCGGGTTCGACACCGGTCCTGGTGCTGTCGCTCAAGGCGGCCGGCACCGGCCTGAACCTCACCCGGGCGGGCCACGTCGTGCACTTCGACCGCTGGTGGAACCCAGCGGTCGAGGAACAGGCGACCGACCGTGCCTACCGCATCGGCCAGACCCAGCCGGTGCAGGTGCACCGCCTCATCACCGAGGGCACCGTCGAGGACCGCATCGCCGAGATGCTCCAGTCCAAGCGCGCCCTGGCCGACGCCGTCCTGGGCTCCGGCGAGTCCTCCCTCACGGAGCTGACGGACCGGGAGCTGTCCGACCTGGTGTCGCTGCGGAGGTCGTCATGACCCCCAGCGTGCGCTGCGAACCGCCCCCCCCGCCCTCCCCGCGGAGTACGTCATGAGCGCCCGCCCGCGCCCGGGGAGGACGACATGAACGCCCGCCCGGCCGACGAGGCCCGCCGTGCCCTGCGCGAGGCCCGGGAACGGGCGGCCCAGGATCCGGCCCCGGCCGCCCGTCCGGAGCCGCCGTCCCCGGCCGGGGGAGCGGCAGACCATGGGGCGCCCAGACCGGCAGACGTGGCCCGCGAGGCGCTGCGCAGGGCGGTGTCCGAGCAGCGGGGAAGCGGGCGGGTGGACGCAGACGCCTTCAAGTCCGCCGATGCCTTCGAGCTGGCGGCGTCCTCCGTGCCTGCCGCTTCCTCCGAGTCCGCCGAAGCCTCCGCCGACGCCGATGGTTCCGGGGCGGCCGCCGGTGAGGGGGTCGGTGGCGGTGCGCCCCAGGACACCGGCGCCACCGAACGCTCCGGCGGGCAGGAGGAGAGAATCGCCCCCGAAGGGAACCGTGGTGATCGCCCGGAGGGCGCCGACGCACCGCGTGCCGGCGAGGTGCCGCCCGAGGGCTTCCCGGCGGCCGTGACGCCGGAGCCGCCGGCACCCGGTGACCCGCACACGACCCCTGTGGAGGCCACGTCGGCCGGGGCCGCCCCCGCCCCACCCACCGGCCGGGCGGGGACCGGGCGGAGAGCCGCAGACGTCGCGCGCGAGGCGCTGCGCGCGGCACGGGACGACGCGCGGCTGGCTCGGGAGGAGACGGAGCGGGAAGGCGCCCGCCGCAGGCGCCGGGCCCGGCAGAGAGCCGTGGACGACAGGGCGGCGGCTGTGCGACGGGCGGGCGCGGACGCACCTGGCCCGGGTCCGCGTGACGTGGGGCGGCTGCTGTCCGGCGCATTCCTGATGCCGGACCTGCGGGACACGGCTTCCGAGGACGAGCCCACGGCCGACGGGTCCGGCGGCTCCGCCCGTATGACCGACCTGCTGCACGGCGCGGGCGACCGAGCGGCGGGGAGCTCGCGGCGGTCCGGCCCGAGCGTGCCGGCCCGGGAGACGCCCGACAACGCCCGCAGCCCGAGGCCCCGGATCGAGCCCGCCCCGCTCGGGACGGGCGGCTCGGCATCCCGTGATGCCGGCTCGGACCTGCCCACCGCCGACCGGACCCCCCGTCCCACCGACGACCGGGCGACCCGCGACTCGGACTCGGCCCGCCACACCGGCGCCTCCTCTCCTCCGGGCTCCGCACCCGTCGGCCCTGAGCCGCCCGCGGCCCCGGCCACCACCTCGACGACCCGCGCCCCTCGGCCCACCCGGACCCCTCGCTCCATGGCCGCCCCGGCGCGCGACCACGAACACCGCCGCACCTTCCCGCCCCTCCCACCCCGGGACGGCGACCGCTTCGCGGAGAGCTGGTGGGGAAACGCCTGGGTCGAGGCGCTGGAACAGGGCGCGCTGGACGTGAAGCGGCTGGAGCGCGGGCGGGGTTACGCGGGGCAGGGGCATGTCGACGCCATCACCGTGACGCCCGGACTGGTGCTGGCCTACGTCCAGGGCAGCCGCCCCCGCCCCTACCGCGTCCAGGTACGCCTGCGCACGCTCGACGACACCGACTGGGACCGTTTCCTGGACGCCGCCGCCGACCGCCCCGGCCACATCGCGGCGCTGCTCGACAAGGAGATGCCCCAGTCCCTCGCGGAGTGCGGCGTGCCGCTCCTGCCCGGCGCCGAGGAGCTGGAGCCCCACTGCAGCTGCCCCGACCGCGCCCACCCCTGCAAGCACGCGGCCGCCCTCTGCTACCAGACCGCCCGGCTGCTCGACGCCGACCCCTTCGTCCTGCTCCTGCTGCGCGGCCGGGGCGAGCGGGAGCTCCTGGACGCGCTGTCCCGGCTGAGCGCCACCCGCGCGGCGCGCGCCGCGCAGGACAAGGGGCCGGCGCCCCTGCCGGGCGTGCGAGCGGCCGAGGTCCTCGCCTCGCGCGCCCTCGCACCCCTGCCCGCTCCACTGCCTCCGCTCGCGCACCCCGAACAGCCCCCGGCCTACCCGGCGGCCCCCGGCGGCCCGGACCCCTTCGCGCTGGACCAGCTGGCCACGGACGCCGCA
The DNA here is from genome assembly GCF_042959365.1 of Streptomyces sp. NPDC007907. Classification (NCBI taxonomy): domain Bacteria; kingdom Bacillati; phylum Actinomycetota; class Actinomycetes; order Kitasatosporales; family Streptomycetaceae; genus Streptomyces; species Streptomyces sp. NPDC007907. Next base: position 42,534 of record NZ_JBIBKR010000008.1, on the reverse strand, counting down.
GCCCGCGCCCACGCCCTGCTCGGCACCGGCCGCGACCCGGTCGGACAGCTGACCTTCTGGCAGGACGCGGTCCGGCTGGCCGCGGCCCGACCGGGCGCGGGACTCACCGCCGGCACACGGTCGCTGTACGCGTCCCTCGCCGCCGCGGCCGACCGCACCCCGTCCGAGCTGGCCCGCGCGGTCGCCGCGTGGCGCCAGGGCGGACTGGAGGGCCTCGCCGTACTGGAAGAGCCGTGGGACCCGCCCGCCGGGCGATTCGACCGGGCCAGGCCGCTGCTCCTCGCCGCCGACCTGCCCGCCTTCCGCCCCTGGCGCAATCACCTCACGCACCCCCACGGTCACCTTCAACTCCGCCTCGGCCGCGACGGGCTCTGGTACGCCTACGAGTCCGAGCCGGGCCACGACGACTGGTGGCCGAGAGGCACCCCCGACCCGGACCCGGTCGGCGCGCTGACCGGCCTCGGGCTGCCCGGCGACCTGTGACGGCGCCCCGGGTGCTGCCGGGCCCCTGACCGTGGCGACGGCGTGAGGATTGTCTGGCCGGTCCTCAGGGTGGTCGTCACGAGCGGCCACGCTCGTCGGGCCGGTCACTCGCCCGCGCCGTACGGCGACGCAGGTACCGGCGCCCGCATCGCGACGCCAGGCCGGGACGCGTCGGCCGGCCGTGATCCGGGTCACCGACGGTGCACGGTCTCCCATGCGGCGGCCAGGACACGGGGATGGTGACGGCCCGCGAGGACGGCGGGCGGGGGCTCGCCGAGGTCGAGGAGCCGGGCCACCGCTGTCCAAGCGGTGCGGACGGAGTACTCGACGGTGCCCGCGACGTCGTCCGGCACGTCGGCGAACGGTCCGATGAAGGCGAGGTTGACGGATCCCTCGGGCACCACCTCGGGCCGGTCGTCGCGGCGGCGGGCCAGGAACTGACTGGTGACGTACGGCATGAGACAGGGAACGACGGTGGAGGCCGTCCGGATCCGGTCGGCCACGGTCTCGTCGAACGGCAGATGGTGCAAGACCTCGTCGAGGATCTCCCGGCCGGAGCACATCGTCATGGGCTTGGGCGTGTGGTTGCCGGCGCGGCCGGGGTGCAGGGCGTAACCCCACCAGACCCGGACCCCTTCGGGCTGTCCCCGGTGGACGGGCCGGCGCGGGGCGGCGATGGTGAGCAGCCAGTTGGAGCCGGTGAGCGTCATCGGGCCGCCGCGGCCGGTCTCGCCACCGCTGAACTTCTCCAGCGCGTCGAGGAATGCGCTGTCGCGGGTGGTCACCGTGAACGACTCGCAGCGGGACTCCTTGACGTGCTTGTCGAAGGCGGCAGGGTCGCCGAAGTCCTCGCGCCCACGGGACAGCCGGTGCCACAGCAGCCAGGCGTCCGAGCGATGGGCGTGCGGGGGCGGTGCGCAGTGGTGCGAGCCGAGGCTGACGGCGTCGTCGATCGCACCGTTGGTGACCAGGACCAGGTCCTCTGGGGCCACCTCGATCCGCTCGTCACGGCCGCTGTGGGACAGGTGGATGCGCTCGACCCTCGTACTCCTGCGGCCCGGCGCGAAGCCGAGATCGGTGACGTGGGCTCCGGTCCGAACGGTCACGCCCTTTTCACGCAGCCAGGCGGCCAACGGCCGCACGATGGAGTCGTATTGGTTGCAGCGGGCGCGGTGGATGCCCGACATGGCGGCGAACTCGGGAAGGAGAGGGAGGAAGCGCCTGAGGCAGCGGCGGAACTCGATGGCGCTGTGCCAGGGCTGGAAGGCGAACGTGGTGCACCACAGGAACCAGAAGTTCGTGGTGAAGAAGTGCTCGCCGAAGCAGTCCGTGATGCGCTTTCCGTCCAGGTGCCCCTCGGGGGTGGCCAGGCAGCGGATCAGCTCCAGCCGGTCGCGCTCGGAGAACCCCGTCGAGCGGGTGTCGGCGATCTTCCCGTCGCCGTCGACGAGGCGGGCGATGCCTCCTCGCCCCGAGTCCTCGTCGCCGGACAGGATGTCCTCGATGACCGACACCGAGGGGTCGTCGAGGGTGGGAATGCCGGACAACAAGTCGTGGGCGCAGCGGAATCCGGACTCGAACATCCGACCGCCGAGCAGGGGGTGGCCGGTGGCGGCCGTGCCGCCCGCGTCCCCGCTGCCGCCGATGTTCCGCTGCTCCTCGAAGAGGTGGATGTCCGCTCCGTCGAAGCCACCGTCGCGGATCAGGAACGTGGCCGCGGCGAGCGCCGCTATCCCGCTGCCCACCAGATAGGCCTTCGCCATCACTCAACTCCTCGTTCTCGCCCGCTGATCGGGAACCGCGCGGCATCAGCGTGTCCCGCGTCCGTGAGGCCCGTCAGTGGGCCATTGGTCACCCTCGTGGGCTGAACGGCCCGCCGGAGCGGCCGCCATGTGCGGGCACGGGGAACCACGGGCCCGGCCGGTGGACCGTCACCGACCGGGCCTGTCCTCACCGCAGGCCTACGCCGGGTGAGAGTCCGTCGTCGTGCCGCTTCCCTCCGCGGGAGGCGGGGTGCCGGGGCCGCCGCGCCACGGCGGGGCCGAGGTCCGATGGCCGCTGTGTCCGGTGTGGGCCGCCTTGTCGATCTGGCGGCGCAGCCGGTCCTGGAGCCGGTCGACGACCTCACGGCCGGTGCTCTCCTCGGCGAGCACGACGACCTCACGCCGCCCGATGTGCAGCGACGCCGTCGCCGACCACGGACGGTCCACGTGATGAGCGGCCGCCTTCGCGAGCCGCACCTCGCCGCTGAGGGCGGGAACGCCCGGCCGGCCGATGACGGCGTCGATCTTCTCGCGGGCGTACGCCAGAGTGTCGTCGTCCACCTCGCCGTCCGAACGCACCAGCACGCCGGGCGCGGTGGTCTGGAAGTCATTGCCGGTCATGTCGCTTCCTTTCCTGGAAGTGCGGTGGGACCTCCGGTGTTCAGGCCCCCGGGCCGGGCAGCCACAGGTCGGGACCGAAGACCTCGTAGCGGATGCGCTGTGCCGGAATCCCGGCGCCCAGCAGCTGAGTGCGGACCTGGCGCATGAACGGCAGCGGGCCGCACAGGAACACCGTTGCGCCCTCGGGCAGTTCGACGCCGTCGAGGTTCATCAGGCCCTCGCGGGCACCGGGCTCCTCCGGGCCGGGCTGCTCGTACCAGAAGACCGCGCGGGCCCCCGGCAGTTGCCCGACCAGCTCACGTGTCTCGGTACGCAGGGCGTGGTCGGCGGGGGAGCGGTCGGCGTGCAGGACCAGGACCGGGCGGGTCGAGCCGAGGGCGGCGAGCCGGGCCAGGATGCCTGCCATCGGGGTGCCGCCGATGCCTGCGGAGACCAGGACGACCGGCGTGGCGGCGTCTGCCGGCTCGTCGAGGAAGACGTCCCCGAAGGGAGCGGAGAGCGCCAGTTCGTCGCCCTCGTGCACCCGGTCGTGCAGCAGGTTGGAGACCTCACCGTCCGGTGCTCCGGCCGCCCCGGCGACCCGCTTGACGGTGATGCGCCGGAGATTCCCGCCCGGGTCGGAGGACAGACTGTACTGGCGCAGCTGGTGCACTCCGTCGGGCATGCGCAGGCGGACGCTGACGTACTGGCCCGCCAGGGCCCGCGGCGCCGGCCGGCCGTCGGCGGGCCGGAGGAGGAAGGACACCACGTCCGGAGTCTCGGTGCGGCGCTCGACGACCGTCCACTGCCGCCAGATCCGGCCGGGCTCCACGCCCGCGTCCTGGTACAGGCGGGCCTCCCGGCCGATCAGGGCGCCGGCCATGAGCCAGTACACCTCGTCCCAGGCGGCCGCCACTTCGGGAGTGACGGCGTCGCCGAGAACCTCGGCTATCGCGCCGAACAGGTACTTGTGCACGAGCGTGTACTGGTCGTCGGTTACTCCGACGGCGGCGTGCTTGTGCGCGATCCGGTCCAGCATCGTGTCCGGGCGGGTGTCCGGATCGTCGAGCAGCGCGGTCGCGAACCCGGCGATCGAGCCGGCCAGCGCTCGGCGCTGGGCCCCGCTGGCCTGGTTGCCGCGGTTGAACATCCCGTCCAGCAGCTCGGGCCGATCACGGAACATCGCACCGTAGAAGCGCGTCGTGATCTCGTCGAGCGCGCCGGCCACGGCGGGCAGTGTGGCACGGACCACGGCGGCGGATTCTGCGGACAGCATGGTGCCTCCCGGACAGGGGCTGATGAGGGGGAGAGGCAGCTCCGATGGGGGCGGCCGTTTCCTGTGTATCAGGCACCGGGCGGCATTTCGGCGGCGTTCGCCGGTGCGGGGCGAAGAGAGGCCGAACGGCCCCATGGATCAGGGAACATCGGTCCCACGGCCCGGTCCGCCGCGGGGCCGTACGGCACCGGGACGACCTCCTGTCGGCTCTGTCCCTGCGGTCCCTCAGGGGCGCGCCCGAGCCGGGGCGCTCCGCCCGCGCCCGCGAGCCTCGCGCTGTGAGGGGGCCGGGCGGTCTGCTGCCGGCGGCACCACCTGGCCGGGAGCGTGGGGACCATTGGCCCCGGACCGGGGGACCTGCGGTCTCTGCACCGCGGCCTGCCCGCACCACCACCCTTGCATCGCAACCCGATTCAGGAGGTGGACAGCATGTCCCGCAACGTCACCGTGGGCCTCGACGGCTCGCCGGAGAGCCGTGCGGCCGCCGAGTGGGCGGCCCGCGAGGCCAAGCTGCGCGGCCTGCCGCTGCGGCTGGTGCACGTCTGGGAGCCCGTCCCGGAACCGATGGCGCAGGCCCCGCTGCTGGGCGCCGAGACACAGGCGCACTGGAGTGAACGGATACCGCGTGAGGCGGCTGAGGCACTCCGTCTGCGCCACCCCGGCGTGCAGGTGGAGGCGGAGCAGATTCCCGGGCGGCCGATGGACGCGTTGGCGAAGACGTCGAAGGACGCTGAACTGCTGGTCCTCGGCTCACGTGGGCTGAGTGGTGTGGGCGGATTCCTCGTCGGGTCCGTGGGCATGTCCGTGATCGCGCACACGGACACTCCCGTCGTCCTGGTACGGGCCGGGGGACAGGCCGCCGACGAACACGAGAAGGACCCCGCAGGTCTTCCCTCCGCCGCCACGCCGTACCGGCCGGTGGTGCTCGGCCTCGACACGGGCCACCCCGATGACACGGTGATCGCTTTCGCCTTCGAGGAGGCCGCCCGTCGCGACACCGCCCTGCGGGTCGTGCACAGCTGGAACCTTCCGCCCTATTTCGCCTACGGCCTGCCCGTCGACCTCGAGCTCAACACCGAACTGGGGCGGCAGGAGGCCGCCGCCCTCACCGCGGTGCTGCGGCCCTGGCGGCAGAAGTACCCGGACGTCCGAGTCGTCGAGGAGTCCCGTTCCGGCAGCCCCGCCAACCACGTCATCGACGCCTCCCGCGAGGCGTCCCTCGTCGTCGTCGGACGCCGGGTCCGCCGCAGCCCGTTCGGCGCCCACATCGGACCCGTCACGCACGCGGTGCTGCATCACGCGGCCGCCCCCGTGGCCGTCGTCGCGCACGACTGACCGAGCTCGGTGGAGGAGTGGAGATCATGAACGCGGCTGTCGAGCGATCCCTCGGCGGGCCCTTGGTCGTGGGCGTGGACGGCTCCGAGCCGAGTCTGCGGGCCGTGGACTGGGCGTCCGACGAGGCCGCGCTGCGCGGAGTGTCACTGCGGGTGGTGTACGCCTGCCTGTGGGAGCGGTACGAGGGTGCCGCCCTCGCCCGGGAGCTCGGCAGGCCGGCCGCGCTGCCCCTGGCCCAGGAGGTGGTGGGTGCCGCCGCCGAGCGGGCCCGCGGCCGGCACCCCGGTCTCCTGGTGAGCGCCGCCGTGGTGTTCGAGGAGCCGGAGTACGCCCTGGTCCGCGAGGGGCGGAACGCCTGCGCGCTGGTGGTGGGCACCCGCGGCCGCAGCGGCATCGCGGAGATGCTGCTCGGTTCCGTCAGCCTGGCCGTCGCCGCGCATGCCGACTGCCCGGTGATCGTGCTGCGCGGCAGCCACGACAACCAGGCGACGCCGCCGGTTCACGGCCGGGTCGTCGTGGGCGTCGGCGAGGACGCGAAGGCCTCGGCGGCGGTGAGGTTCGCCGCCGAGGAGGCGCGGCGACGCGGGGTGCCTCTGGAAGCCGTACGGGCCTGGCGCTGCCCCGCACACGAGAGCACCGACCATCCGCTGCTCGCCGGGGAACCCGCGCGGCTGCACGAGGAGCGGGCCGTCGAGCAACTCGAAGCGGCGCTCCAGGAGCTCCCGGCGGGTGTCGAGGTGCGGCGGCGCACCGTCGAGGGCCACCCCCGCCGGGTGCTGGCGGACGCCTCGCACCGTGCCGACCTCCTGGTCGTCGGCGCCCGGCGCCGCGAGGGGCACATCGGACTCCAGCTCGGCCGCGTGGCCCACGCGCTGCTGCACCACTCCGCCTGTCCGGTCGCGATCGTGCCGCACCAGGGGCACGACGCCTGACCGGTGCGTTCTGAGGCTCGCCGCCGAAACGGGGACGCAGGTCCGCACATTGCGCGGCGGGCACCCCCAGTCGGCCGAGGGGGGACCTTCCGGCACCGCACGGCGGCGGCACCTGCGGACTGCGGTCCGATGCGGGCACCTCTCCCGAAGGCCTGGGTCACCGGGGAGCCGTCGCGGCGTGACAGGGGTCGTTCTCCGGGGCGGCCGGGACCGATGGCCCCCCGGGTTCCCGTCCCACGCGGTTCAGGATGGAAAGCCGCAGTACCGCTGTACCAGGCTGAAGGCAGGTGGCTCATGTATCCCAACGACGGCTTCCGCGAACTCGGGCGGCAGGAGTGTCTGCGGCTGATGACCAAGGTGCCCGTCGGCCGCATCGTCTTCACGCGCGGGGCCCTGCCCGCCGTACTGCCGGTGAACTTCGGCCTAGACGACGACGGCGCGGTGCTGCTGCGCACCTCCGCGGCTTCGGATCTGGTCCGCGCGGTCGAGGGCGCGGTGGTGGCCTTCGAGGCGGACGACGTCGACGCGGCCCGGCAGTCCGGCTGGAGCGTTGTCGTCACGGGCTCCGCCACGGTGGTGACAGACGCCGCCGAGCACGAGCGCCTGGCCCGCACCGGCCCGGCCTCCTGGGTGCCCGCGCCGCAGGAGGCCTTCATCCGCATCGAGCCCGAGCTGGTCACCGGGCGTGAGCTGGTCGGCGGACGCACCCTGTATGGGGTGGACATCGGCACTTGACGGTCTCCTCCGGCCTTACCGGCGAGAGCCCGCTCGCCCGGCCCGAGGGGAATCCGCCCGGGGCCGTTCGCCCCGATGGGACGGGCCGCACGGCGTGCGGACGGGTTCCATCGGCCCCTGCCCCCGGCCGACGCGGGTGACGAGCATCTTTCGTGGACCCGCCGCGGGATCGGCCCCGCGGCCGGCCTGCCGGAGGTCGCCGACTGGTCGTGGGACGGCTGACGGCTTCCGGCAGGCCGTTCGCCGAAACCACCTCCTCTGCGCCGTCGTCCTCCTCGCTCCCGCGGTCGCGGGCGACGGCGCCGCCTGGGGTTGCTGACCGGGCTCAACGGCCCGGCCGTGAGGGACTGATGGCGCGCCCCTGGTGCGCCGACAGGCCCTCCCCGCAGGCAGCGCGGGCGACGAGCATCGACAGTGCAGAGATTCTGCGTGCGGAGTGAGGGAGAGACCGGCGATGACGGCAACGGTGACGGCTGGACCCCGGGCGACGACCGAGGCATGGCGAGGCTTCGCCGGCACGCGCTGGCGGGACCGGATCGATGTGCGCGACTTCATCCAGGCCAACTACACGCCCTACGAGGGCGACGCCGGCTTCCTGACCGGCCCGACCGAGCGCACCCGCGCGGTCTGGGGCAAGGTCAGCGCACTGTTCCCCGAGGAGCGGCGGCGCGGCGTCCTCGACGTGGACACCGCCACCCCGTCGACGATCACCTCGCACGCGCCCGGCTACATCGACCCGGACCGTGAGCTGATCGTCGGCCTGCAGACCGACGCCCCGCTCAAGCGCGCGATCATGCCCAACGGTGGTCTGCGGATGGTGGAGAACGGCCTGAAGGCGTACGGCTACGAGCCCGACCCCTTCGTCACCAAGGTCTTCGGCGGCTACCGCAAGACCCACAACGACGGAGTCTTCGACGCATACACCCCCGAGATGCGCGCCGCCCGCAAGGCCGGGATCATCACCGGCCTCCCGGACGCCTACGGCCGCGGCCGGATCATCGGCGACTACCGGCGCGTGGCCCTGTACGGCACCGACCGGCTCGTCGAGGCCAAGCGCGCCGAGCGTGCCCTGCTGGACGCACAGCCGTCCCGCCCTGACATCATCCGCGACCGCGAGGAACTGGCCGAGCAGATCAGGGCGCTGGGTGAACTGGCCCGGATGGCGGCCACGTACGGCTGCGACGTCACCCGGCCCGCCACCAACGCGCACCAGGCGGTGCAGTGGCTCTACCTCGGCTTCCTGGCCGCGGTAAAGGAACAGAACGGCGCCGCGATGTCGCTGGGCCGCACCTCGACGTTCCTGGACGTCTACCTCCAGCGCGACCTGGACGAGGGGACCATCGGCGAGACCCGCGCCCAGGAGCTGATCGACGACTTCGTGATCAAGCTGCGGATCGTACGGTTCCTGCGCACCCCCGAGTACGACGCCCTGTTCTCCGGCGACCCCACCTGGGTGACCGAGTCCATCGGCGGCGTCGGCGACGACGGCCGTCCGCTGGTCACCCGCAGTTCCTTCCGCTTCCTGCAGACCCTGTACAACCTCGGTCCCGCTCCGGAGCCCAACCTCACGGTGCTGTGGTCGCCCCGGCTCCCCGAGGGGTTCAAGCGCTTCTGCACGCAGGTCTCCATCGACACCAGCGCGATCCAGTACGAGTCCGACGAGCTGATGCGCCCGCGCACCGGCGACGACACCGCGATCGCCTGCTGCGTCTCCGCGATGGCCGTGGGCAAGCAGATGCAGTTCTTCGGTGCCCGCGTCAATCTCGCCAAGGCCCTCCTGTACGCGATCAACGGCGGCCGGGACGAGATGACCGGTGAACAGATCGCGCCCGCGGCGCCCGCGCTGACTCGCGATCACCTCGACTACGAGCAGCTGCGGGCCGCGTACGACCACATGCTCGACTGGCTTGCGGCCACGTACGTCGACACCCTCAACGTCATCCACTACATGCACGACAAGTACGCCTACGAGCGCATCGAGATGGCCCTGCACGACCACCCCGTGCACCGCTTCATGGCCTGCGGCATCGCCGGCCTCTCGGTCGCCACCGACAGCCTGTCCGCGGTCAGGTACGCCCGTGTGAAGGTCGTCCGCGACGCCACCGGACTCGCCGTCGACTACGAGATCGAGGGCGACTACCCGGCCTACGGCAACAACGACGACCGTGCCGACGCCATCGCCGCCGATCTGGTGGGGTCGTTCATGGCGAAGGTCCGCAAGCACCCCGCCTACCGGAACGCCGAGCACACCCAGTCCGTGCTGACCATCACCTCCAACGTCGTGTACGGCAAGCACACCGGCAACACCCCCGACGGCCGCCGCGCCGGCCGGCCCTTCGCGCCCGGCGCCAACCCCATGAACGGCCGTGACCGGCACGGCGTGGCGGCCTCGGCCCTCTCCGTGGCCAAGCTGCCGTACGAGGACGCTCGCGACGGCATCTCGCTGACCACGACGATCACGCCCGAGGGACTGGGGCACGATCCGGCCGAGAGGGCGGGCCACCTGGCCGGCATCCTGGACGCGTACATGGCCTCCGGCGGCTTCCACATGAACGTCAACGTCCTGGACCGCAAGACACTCGAGGACGCCATGGAACATCCCGAGAAGTACCCGGAGCTGACGGTCCGGGTCTCCGGGTACGCCGTCAACTTCGTCCGCCTGACCCGTGAGCAGCAGCTCGACGTGATCAGCCGCACCTTCCACGGATCGCTGTGAACACCACCGTCGAGCCGGTGACGGGCCGGGTCCACTCCTGGGACCTGTCCACGGGAGTGGACGGTCCGGGGACCCGGTTCGTGCTGTTCCTCAGCGGCTGCCCGCTGCGCTGCCTGTACTGCGCCAACCCGGACACCTGGCACCTGCGTGACGGCAGGCCGACCACCGTCGACGAGGTGATGGCCGAGATCGAGAAGTACCGGCCCTTCATCACCACCGCCGGCGGGGGGGTGACCCTCACCGGCGGCGAGGCCCTGCTCCAGCCCGCTTTCACGGCCGGGATCCTCCGCCGGTGCAAGGAGCTGGGACTGCACACCGCCCTGGACACCTCCGGTTTCCTCGGCGCCCGGGCGACCGACGCACTTCTCACCGACACCGACCTGGTCCTGCTGGACATCAAGTCCTTCGACATCCGCACCTACCGGAGGCTGACCGGCGGTGACCTCGCCCCCACCCTCACCTTCGCCACCCGCCTGGACCGGCTCGGCGTCACGGTGTGGATCCGCTACGTCCTCGTGCCCGGCTGGACCGACGACCCGGCGGCCGTGGACGGGCTCGGCGCGTTCCTCGCCGGGCTCGGCAACGTCGACCGGGTGGAGGTCCTGCCGTTCCACAAGCTCGGCGCCCACAAGTACGACGCGCTGGGCATCCCCTTCCCGCTGCGCGACACACCGGCACCGGATCCGGAGCTGACGGAGCGGGTGCGCGAGCAGTTCCGGGAGCACGGCATGCGGGCCCTGTGAACGGCGGGCACACCAGGGACGGACGGGCATCCGCGAAGCGCCCTGCGGTGAGATGACGCCTCGCGGGTGCGCCGGGTCAGGTCAGTGTGCTGCTGCCGCGGCCCGGAGGATGGACGAGGCTGCCGAGGTGATCGGGTTGTCCTCGAGGTAGTGAATGCCGTGCCCGGCCGCCCGGGCCGCCGTTGCGCGGGCGTGGGCCGGGGTGTTGGCGGTCAGGTTCCCTTGAGCGCGTCGGTTGCCGCCTCGCGCCGCACCATGGCGTCCACCGCGTCGTCATTCACCACGCAGGCCACGGTCAGGCCACTCGCGGCGACCGCCTCTTCGGCGGATCCAGGAACGCTCCGGCCAAAGCCCGGCCCATCATGGTTCAACCTGCCGGGCCTCAGCGAGGCGGTGGTCTCTCAAGGGGGGTGTTCGCGGAAGGGCCTCTCAGCCGGCGCGGGAAGTACCGGAGTCCCCAGGCGTGCCGGGCCGGCCGTAATAGGCCGCTCGCATGATCTCTTCCATGTCGTCGAGCATCGGCATCCGCGGATTGGCCGGCGCGCACTGATCCTCGTAGGCGTTCAGCGCCTGCTGGGACAGCGCGCCGAGGAAGCTGCGCTCGTCCACGCCGAGAGCCTTGAAGGACGCTTCGATACCGACCGCGTCGCGCAGACGCTCCGCGGCGCCGGCGAGCGACTCCACCCCCTCGGCCGGGGTCGCGGCGGCCAGCCCGAGGCTTCGGGCGATGTCCTGGAAGCGTTCGGGAGCGCGGTAGTTCTCGTACTTGGGCCAGCCGGTCAGCTTGGCCGGGACCGTTCCGTTGTAGCGGATGACGTGGGGGAGAAGCACGGCGTTGGTGCGGCCGTGGGCGATGTGGAAGGTGGCGCCGAGGGTGTGGGACATGGCGTGGACGATGCCGAGGAAGGCGTTTCCGAAGGCCATGCCCGCGATGGTGCCCGCGTTGTGCATCTTCTCCTGCGCGTCCGGGCGGGCCGCCCGGACGTTCACCGCCGCCTCGATGTTGCCGAAGACCAGACGGATCGCGTGCAGGGCGAGGCCGTCGGTGAAGTCGTTGGCGTAGACGGACACATATGCCTCGATGGCGTGTGTCAGGGCGTCGAAACCGCTGTCGGCCGCCAGCGCCGGAGGCAGTCCGGTGGTCAGGAGCGGGTCGACGATGGCCACGCTGGGCGTCAGCGCGTAGTCGGCCAGCGGGTACTTCTTGCCCGTCGCCGGGTCGGAGATCACCGCGAAGGGAGTGACCTCGGCGCCGGTACCGGAGGTGGTGGGCACACACACCAGGCGCGCCAGCTTGCCGAGCACGGGGAAGCGGAAGGCGCGCTTGCGGATGTCGGAGAACTTGTGCCGCATGTCCGCGAAGTCGACGTCCTTGCCGTCGGCCTGCTGCTCGTAGAGCAGCCACATCACCTTGGCGGCGTCCATGGGCGAACCGCCGCCCAGCGCGATGATCGTGTCCGGACGGAAGTCGCCCATGAGGCGGGCCCCTCGGCGGACGGAGTCGATGCTCGGCTCCGGCTCGACATTGTCGATGATCTGGACGGTCACCGGTTCACGACGGCGCTGCAGGACGTGGGTGACGCGGTCGACGAAGCCGAGGCGGGTCATGGTGGCGTCGGTGACGATCGTGACGCGGTGGAGCTCCGGCATGTCGGCGAGGTAGCGGATGGCCTGCGGCTCGAAGTAGATCTTCGGCGGGACCTTGAACCACTGGAGATTGTTGCGGCGGGCGGAGACCCGCTTGACGTTCAGGAGCTGGGGAGCGGAGACGTTGTTGGACACCGACGTGCTGCCCCAGGAGCCGCAGCCCAGGGTCAGGGAGGGCAGCAGGTTGTTGTAGATGCCGCCGATGGCCCCCTGCGAAGAGGGGGAGTTGACGATGACCCGAACGGTCTTCATGCGCTTGCCGTACGCCTCGGCGAGTGCACGGTCCTCGGTGTGGATGACGGAGCTGTGGCCCTGGCCGTGGAACGCGACCATGTCGGCGGCGAGGTCGAAGCCCTGCTGCTCGGAGCCGGCACGCAGCACGGCGAGGACCGGGCAGAGCTTCTCGCGGGTCAGAGGCTCGTCCGGGCCGACCCGTTCGGCCTCGACCAGGATGACCGACGTCCCGGCGGGGACGGTGAACCCGGCCTGCTCGGCGATCCATTGCGGGCTCCGGCCGACGGCTGCCGAGTTCACCTTCGGTTCGCATCCACCCCCAGTACCGGGCCGGGGGTGTCCCCCGTGCGAGGCGTCGGCGGGGAAGAGGAAGCGCTCCAGCTTCGCCTTCTCCTCGGCGGTGGCCAGATGGGCGTGCAGGGTGCGGAACTCGGCGAGGGCGGCGTCGTAGATCTCCCCGTCCAGGATGACGGCCTGCTCGGAGGCGCAGATCATGCCGTTGTCGAACGACTTCGACAGCACCAGGTCGTTGACGGCACGGCGCAGCTTCGCGCTCTGGTGCACATAGGCGGGCACGTTGCCGGCGCCCACGCCCAGGGCGGGCTTCCCGGCCGAGTAGGCGGCCTTGACCATGGCATTTCCGCCGGCGGCGAGAATGAGGGAGACACCGGTGTGGTGCATGAGTGTCCGGGTCGCCTCGACGGACGGGGTCTCGATCCACTGGACGCAGTGCTCCGGCGCTCCCGCGGCCACGGCGGCGTCACGCACGATCCGGGCTGCTTCGGCGCTGCACCGCTGGGCGGAGGGGTGGAAGGCGAAGACGACCGGGTTGCGGGTCTTCAACGCCATCAGTGCTTTGAAGATCGTCGTGGAGGTCGGGTTGGTGACGGGCGTGATCGCGCACACCACGCCGACCGGTTCCGCGATCTCGACGATGTCCTCGATGTCGTCGCGGGCGATGACACCGACGGTCTTCATGTGGCCCATGCTGTGCGTGACGTGCTCGCACGCGAACATGTTCTTCGCGGCTTTGTCCTCGAAGACACCGCGTCCGGTCTCCTCCACCGCGAGCCGTGCGAGCGCGGTGTGCCGGTCCAGGGCGGCGACCGACGCCTTGTTGACGATGTGGTCGACCTGTTCCTGGCCGAGCCCTTCGTAGTCGGCCAGTGCCTTGAGCCCGTTGGTGACCAGCCGGTCGACGGCGACGGCGATGTCCGACGGCGCCTCGGCGGTGGCAGTGTTCGCGGGTCGGTCGTCCTGGCGGGTCATGGGGGAGCCTCCGAAGTGGGGACGTGAAGCCGCACGGTCTGCGGCCGTACAGGAGCGGCGCTGCGGGAAGCGGCCGGGCTCCACCGCCAGCGTCTCTCGGGCACCGTTCCGCCGCGCAGGTCCTCCGGGTCCCGGGCGGGTGTCCGAACGGCCCGCGTCACCCGGGCCGGGTGGCCCCACTCCCTTGCCGCCCGGCGCAGATCCCGGCAGGGCGGTTCTCGGGCGGCCACGTGCGGGCGAGCCTGTCCGCAGGTGTGGCCGACGTGCTCGCGTGCCGGGAGCCGAGCGCGGTGCCGGGCCCCCGGGGGCTGCTCCCTGGATGAGCCCGGCGAGTCCGTCACCTGCTGTCGCCGCCCTCCGCCTCGGGCAGGGCGGCACGTCCGGCCTCCAGCCGCGCCACCGGGACGCGGAACGGTGAGCAGGAGACGTAGTCGAGTCCGGCGGCGTGGAAGAAGTGCACCGACTCCGGGTCGCCGCCGTGCTCCCCGCAGACACCGATCTTCAGGCCGGGCCGTGTGGCGCGGCCCTCGGCGACGGCGATGCCGACCAGACGGCCCACGCCGTCGCGGTCGATCGTCTCGAACGGGGACACCTTGAAGATGCCCTTGTCCAGGTAGGCGGAGAAGAACGCGGCCTCCACGTCGTCGCGGGAGAAGCCCCATGTGGTCTGAGTCAGGTCGTTGGTGCCGAAGGAGAAGAACGCCGCCTCTTCGGCGATACGGCCCGCGGTGAGGGCGGCCCGGGGCAGCTCGATCATCGTGCCGACCGGGCACTCGACAGGAACGCCCGTGGTCTTGCTCACCTCGGCCAGGACCTGCTCGACCTCCTGGCGGACGAGTCGAAGCTCCTCGACCGTGTCGATCAACGGCACCATGATCTCCGCCCGCCTGCTTGCGTTCGGCGACGGCCTCCGCGATCGCCCGCACTTGCATGGCGACCAGTCCCGGCGCCACCAGCCCCAGGCGGACGCCCCGCAGGCCCAGCATCGGGTTCTCTTCGTGCATGCGGTTGACGGCGTCGAGCAGTTCGGTGTCGTGCGCGCCGGGCGGGGATCCGTGGGCTTCGGCGGCGGCGATGCGTACGGCGAGTTCGGTGCGGTCGGGCAGGAACTCGTGCAGCGGCGGGTCGAGCAGGCGGATGGTGACCGGCAGGCCGTCCATCGCCTCCAGGATTCCGGCGAAGTCCTGCCGCTGAAGGGGGAGGAGGGCGTCCAGCGCGCGTTCACGTTCGGCATCGGTCCGGGCCAGGATCATCGCCTCGACCAGCTGCCGGCGGTCGCCGAGGAACATGTGCTCGGTGCGGCAGAGACCGATGCCCTCGGCTCCGAACCGGCGGGCGCGGGCGGCGTCCTGGGGAGTGTCCGCGTTGGCCCGGACACCCAGCCGCCGTACCCGGTCGGCATGGTGCATGGCGCGGGCCACGGCGTCGACCACGCCCGCCGAGCCCTCACCCGTCTCGAAGTACCGCATCACCGCGGAGTCCACCAGCGGAGCCGCGCCCTGGTGGACGGCGCCCTCCGAGCCGTCGACGGAGATGACCGTGCCTTCCTCGACGGTGGTGTCCCCCACGCTGAAGCGGCGCTCTCGCGGGTCGACGCTGAGGTCTTCGGCACCGCACACGCACACCTTGCCCATGCCGCGGGCCACCACCGCCGCGTGGCTGGTCTTGCCGCCTCGGCTGGTGAGCACCGCCTGGGCGGCGACCATGCCGGGCAGGTCGTCGGGGGTGGTCTCCTGCCGTACGAGAATCACCTTCTCCCCGGCCGCGGCACGCCGGACCGCCTCGGCGGAGTCGAAGACCACGGCACCGACGGCGGCGCCGGGCGAGGCGGGGATGCCGTGCGCAAGCGCCGGGCCGACCGCGTCGGTGTCGAAGCGCGGGAACATCAGCCGGGCCAGGGCTTCCCCGCCGACCCGTGCGAGTCCTTCGTCGGGGGTGATGAGTTCCTCGTCGATCAGTCCGGCGGCGATGGCGAACGAGGCCTCCGCGGTGCGCTTGCCCACCCGGGTCTGCAGCATCCACAGCCGGCCGCGCTCGATGGTGAACTCGATGTCGCACAGGTCGCGGTAGTGGGTCTCCAACAGGCCCATGTGGTCGCGCAGTCGGACGTACGCTTCCGGGTTCAGGTGCTTGAGCTGCTCCAGCCCGACGGTGTTGCGGATGCCCGCGACGACGTCCTCGCCCTGGGCGTTGGGCAGGTAGTCGCCGTACAGTCCGCGGTGCCCGGTGGCCGGGTCACGGGTGAAGGCGACACCGCTGCCGGAGTCGGGTCCGAGATTGCCGAACACCATGGTCTGCACGTTGACGGCCGTACCCAGGTCGTCGGAGATGTGCTCGCGTCGGCGGTAGAGGCGGGCCCGCTCGCCGTCCCAGGACTCGAAGACGGCCAGGACCGCCCGGCGCAGCTGCTCGGCCGGGGACTGCGGGAAGTACTCGCCGGTCTCGTGGCGGATCAGTCCCTTGTACGCCTCGACGAGTTCGGAGAGATCCCTCGCGTTTAGGCCCAGGTCGTCCACGGCGCCCCGGGCTTCCTTCAGGCGGACCATGGCGTTCTCGAACAGCGCACCGTCGACGCCCATGACAGTGCTGCCGAACATCTGCACGAGGCGGCGGTAGGAGTCCCAGGCGAAACGTTCGTCGCCGGAGGACTTCGCCAGGCCCAGGACGGATTCGTCGTTGAGGCCGACGTCGAGGATCGTCTCCATCATGCCGGGCATGGAGAAGCGGGCGCCGGAACGGACGGACAGCAGCAGGGGGTCGTCCGGCTGCCCCAGCCGCCGTCCGGCGGCCTTTTCCAGGACGGCCAGGTGATCGGAGATCTCGCGGATCAGACCCCCAGGTTCGGAACCGGTGGTGAGGAAGGCGCGGCAGGCCTCGGTGGTGACGGTGAAGCCGGGCGGTACCGGCAGACCCATGCGGGTCATCTCGGCCAGATTGGCGCCCTTGCCGCCGAGCAGGTCGGCCATGTCACGGCCGCCCTCGGTGAACGCGTACACGTAACGGACCATGACAGTGCTGTTCCTTCCCGCTTCGCAGGGGGCGGCTCACATCTCGAAGACGATGCGTGCCTTGATCCGGCCGGTCAGGACGTCGGCGATGGACTCGCCGACGCTCGCCGGGGGCCGGGTCTCATGGATGACCTCGGTGCGTCCGGCGGCATGCAGCCGGAAGACCTCGCCCAGGTCCTGGCGGGTGCCCGCGATGGAGCCGATGACGGAGGTGCCGTTGAGGACGGTGTCGAAGATCGAGGATCTTCCCGGCGTACCCGCCGTCCACGCTGTAGCCGGTGTTCCCCTGCTGCTCGCACAGCGTCTCCCAGCCGGACAGGCAGTGCTCGCGGCGCCCGCACGCCCAGCCCGGCCAGGGCACCGCCACGCGCTGCCCGACCGCCGGACGGGTCACGCCGTCGCCGAGCGCTTCGACGATGCCGACGCCCTCGTGGCCGGGGACGAACGGCGGGGTCGGCTTGACGGGCCAGTCACCGTGCGCGGCGCGGATGTCGGTGTGGCACAGCCCGGACGCCTCGAGCCGGATGCGGACCTGGCCGGGCCCTGGTTCCGGCCGTTCCTCGATCACCAGCGGCTCGCCGAAGGACCGGACGACTGCTGCCTTCATGGACCTCTCCTCGGACTCCGTCAGCGTGGTGTGGTTCAAAGAATCGACCGCTGCCCGGCGCCGCGGCAGGTGCTGGACGTCCTCGTGAGGGGGACCGGTCGGCCCTGAACCGTGCGCGCCACCGGACCCCCGGCCCGGCGGAACTCGCTCCGAGGGACGAGCCACGACGTGTGCCGGCAGGACGTGTGGTGGCAGCATGACGCCAGAGGGCGACCGCGCCCGCGTGCGGATCCGGCCCGCCGGACGACGCAGGGACCACCGGGCCAGTAGGGCCGACCGGCCCTGGCCCTTCGGCCCGGGATCACGCAAGATCTGCGGTAGACATGGACCGGGCGCACTCACGGGCGAAGCCCGGTGCGGATTCAGACGCAGAACGAGGAGTATCCGATGGCGGACGGCGAGCAGCCCGGCCCCGGCAACCCGATCCGGGTCTTCCTGCTGGACGACCACGAGGTGGTTCGGCGCGGGGTGCACGACCTGCTGGACGACGAGCCGGACATCACCGTGGTCGGCGAGGCCGCCAATGCCGAGCAGGCCCTGACCCGCGTGCCCGCCCTGCGCCCCCAGGTAGCGGTGCTCGACGTGCGCCTGCCCGACGGCGACGGGGTGACCGTGTGCCGGGAGCTGCGCTCACGCATGCCGGAGCTGGCCTGCCTGATGCTGACGTCCTTCGACGACGAGGAGGCCCTGCTGGACTCGATCATGGCCGGTGCCTCCGGGTACGTGCTGAAGCAGATCCAGGGCTCCGACCTGGTGTCGGCCGTACGCACGGTGGCCGCCGGCCAGTCCCTGCTCGACCCCAGCGCCACCGCCAAACTGATGGCCAGGCTGCGTCAGGGCCAGGAGCCGGAGCCCGAGCCCGACGCCCTGCCGGGCCTGACCGACCGGGAGCGGGAGATCCTGGCCCTGATCGGCGAGGGCCTCACCAACCGGCAGATCGGCCAGCGGCTCTACCTCGCCGAGAAGACGGTGAAGAACCACATCTCCCGGCTGCTGGCCAAGCTCGGTGTGGAGCGGCGCGTCCAGGCCGCCGTCATCGCGACCCAAGCCCAGGACCGGCTGAAGCAAGAAGGCCACTGACACCGATGCGGGGTCCGCCGCGGGGCCGAACGTCCCGCGGCTCGCTCCCGTACGGCCCATGCCCGATCGCATCCCCGGCCGACAGGCTGGCAGCGCAGACAGACGCAGACGGATCGGGAGGATGTCGGACATGGGCGTGCGCGTGGGCATCAACGGCTTCGGCCGTATCGGACGCAACTATCTGCGCTGCGCACTGCAGCGCGCGGAGACCGAGGCCGGCACGGCCGCAGAGGTGGTGGCGGTCAACGACCTCACCTCACCGGCCACCCTGGCCCACCTGCTGGCGTACGACTCGACGTACGGCCGCCTCGGCCGCCCCGTCGAGCACGACGACACCTCGATCACCGTCGGCGGGCACCGGATCGCCGTGACCGCCGAGCGCGACCCGGCCGCCCTCGACTGGGCCGGACTGGGCGTGGACGTGGTCATCGAGTCCACCGGCCGCTTCCGCACCCGCGAGCAGGCCGGGCTGCACCTGAAGGGCGGCGCCCGCAAGGTACTGCTGTCGGTGCCGGGAAAGGGCGTCGACGCCACCGTCGTCATGGGCGTCAACGAGGACAGCTACGACCCGGAGCGGGATCACGTCGTCTCCAACGCCTCGTGCACCACCAACTGCGTGGCGCCCATGGTGAAGGTGCTCGACGACCGCTTCGGCCTCGTCAAGGGCCTGATGACCACCATCCACGGCTACACCAACGACCAGGTCGTCCTCGACGGCCCGCACAAGGACCTGCGCCGCGGCCGCAGCGCCGCCGTCAACATCATCCCCACCAGCACGGGTGCCGCCCGCGCCGTCGGCCTGGTCCTGCCGGAGCTGGCTGGCACCCTGGACGGCGTCGCCGTACGCGTCCCCGTCGAGGACGGATCGCTGACCGATCTGAGCGTCATCCTCGACCGGCCGGTGACCGCCGACGAAGTCAACGCCGCGTTCCGGGAGGCCGCCGACGGGCCGCTGAAGGGCGTCCTGCGTGTGTCCGACGCCCCGATCGTCTCCCGTGACGTCGTCGGCGACGCGGCCTCCTGCGTCCTGGACGCCCCTCTGACCCAGGCGCACGGCGACCTGGTGAAGGTGTTCGGCTGGTACGACAACGAGTGGGGCTACACCAACCGGCTCCTCGACCTCACGGAGTACGTGGCCGTTACGCTGCCCGCGAGCCCCTCGCGGTAGCCGATCCCGGCACCCGCACCGCTACGGCGATCCCTGCCTGACCCCTGCCGGACCATGGGCGCGAGAGCGACGGGCGCCCGCGGGGAAGGGGGCCAGTGAGGGCCCTGCGGGGCGCGGCCGCGGTCTGTCGTGCCGCAGGGTGTGTCGTCGGCCCGAACACGCGAGGTGCGGCCACGCTTCGCTGAGACGCCCGCTGCCCCTCGGGCGGACACGGGAACTGGTTCGTCGGGCGCGGACCGATCACGGTCGCGGCCGAGACATGAGCCGACCCGTCCGGCATATGGCTTACCGGGGGTACACGGCCGAGGCGGACCCGCAGGGGGCCCGCGAAGGGTGAGGAGGACGCCATGGCTGCGCGGCAGCTCGACGAGAAGACCGTGACGGGGCTGGTGGCCGAGGCCGCTGCGGCGCCCTCCATGCACAACGCGCAGCCATGGCGCTTCCGCTACCTGACCGGAGATCGTGCCCTTCTGCTGCGCGCCGATCCCGAGCGCGCCATGCCCCGGTCCGATCCCGACGACCGCGCCCTGCACATCGGCTGCGGTGCCGCCCTGTTCAACCTGCGTGTCGCCGCCGCGCACGCGCACCTCTGCCCCGTGGTCCGGCTGCTGCCCGAGCCTCAGGACCCACTGCTGCTCGCTGCCGTCGAGCTGGCCGACGAGGCCGGGCGCCCGCGGGACGATGACCTCGCGCGGCTGCACCCGGCGATCCGCGAGCGGCGCACCAGCCGCCACCCCTTCGCCGAGAAGGACCTCCCCGAGAACGTGCGGGCCACCCTGCAGGGTGCTGCCGAGCGCGAGGGGGCCGTGCTGTTCTTCCCCGGACCGTGGCACGCCGAGACCGTTCTCGACCTGATCCGCGACGCCGAGAGCCGGGACGCCCTGGACCCGGAGACGAGCGAGGACCTGGTCCGCTGGACCCGGCTCGGGCCGGAGGCGGACACGGCGGTCGACGGCGTCCCCGAGTACGCGTTCGGTCCGCGTAGACGCGACGGCAAGGCTCCCGTGCGCGACTTCGCCGGACGCCGGCGTGTGGCGGACCGCGGGACCAGCACGTTCGAGCACAGCCCGCACCTGGCCTTGCTGAGCACTGCCGGGGACGGACCGGCCGAGTGGCTGCGCGCAGGACAGGCGTTGGAGCGGGTCCTGCTGGAAGCGACCCTGGCCGACCTGGCCACGTCTCTGACGTCGCACGCGTTGGAGGACCGCGCGCTGCGGTTGCTGACCCGCGACCCCGCGTCGGGGACGGGCCAGGTGCACATGGTGTTGCGCCTGGGATACGGCCCGAGGGGTCCGGCCACGCCCCGCCGCCCGGTACGGGACGTGCTGGAGATCGTGTGAGCACACGTCCCCGAGCCGCCCAGCGGCGTTCTCAGGCGTGCCGGTGACTTCGGCCGGAGTCGAACTCTTCCCAGGCCAGGTCCCACTGAGCCCGGTGACGCGCGGCCAGGCGTACGCGGACGGCCCACCACATTCCTGCCACCAGGACACACACGCCTGCCCCGGTGGCCGCGCCGAGGGCGGCTCCCTGGGAGCGGGCCTGGGCGGGGGTGGGCGGGGCAGCACGGAGGCGGCCGGCACCATCGAGCCACACCGTGGTGGACGAGCCCGCCTTGCCGCCCGCCGGCACCGACGTCACACCGGTCCGGGAAGAGCCGTCGGGCATCCTCCACCGCACGGCCGCCCGGGACCTGGCACCACAAGCAGCAGCACCGCCGCCGCGGCCACTGCGCTCCAGGCTTCGGCGATGTCGGAGCTCCGCCTGAGCGGGTTGCGCCGCCAGCGCCAGGACACCACCCTGCCATCTCGCTTCAGCATGCGTGCACACCTCCGGGCATGACGAACCTGAACATCACGTCGTCGGTGCCGGACGGTCGTCGCGTCCGGCTCCGGCACGGTCCCTGGCTCATGCGGCTCATCGTGAACCGGAGGCGGACCGGGGCCGGCTCGCACTCACCGGGGCCCCGGCCGGTGCGGGCCGCCTCCGGTACACCACGTACGGGCGGACGAGGTAGCCCACGGGGGCGCTCCACACATGCACGAGCCGGGTGAACGGCCAGGCGGCGAAGAGCAGGAAGGCGGTCAGGGCGTGCAGTT
The DNA here is from genome assembly GCF_042959365.1 of Streptomyces sp. NPDC007907. Lineage (NCBI taxonomy): Bacteria > Bacillati > Actinomycetota > Actinomycetes > Kitasatosporales > Streptomycetaceae > Streptomyces > Streptomyces sp. NPDC007907. Next base: position 20,842 of record NZ_JBIBKR010000008.1, on the reverse strand, counting down.
GGAACAGAAGCGGCGCCCCGGCGATGGCCTCGGGCTCCGGCTGGAGGACGAACAGGCCGCGGAACCAGACGGAGACGGTGGAGCGGTAGTCGTAGCCGGCGCCGAAGACGTTGTGGGCGAACGTGGCGGTGATGCCGAGCAGTACGGTGGCGGAGAGCAGCGGGAAGAGGAACTTGTCGCTGCGGTCGGTGCCGAGGCGGATCCGGCGGGTCACCAGGCGGCGGGCGCACAGCATGGCGAGGCCCGTGACCATGGCGACGCCCGCCACCGAACCCGCCCAGACGGCCGTGGTGTGGTAGGCGTGCTCACTGATACCGACGGCCTCGGTCCACGCGTCGGGAACGGCGAGCCCCACGACATGCCCGGCGATCACCATGAAGGCGCCCAGGTGGAACAGCGGGCTGCCCCAGCGCAGCCACCGGTGTTCGAGGAGCTGGGTGGTGCGGGAAGTCCAGCCGAACTGGTCCTGCCGATAGCGCCACACATGCCCGACCAGGAACACGGCGAGGCAGATGTACGGGACGGCGACCCACAGCAGCAGATCGACGCGGCTTGCCGAGGCGGCGGCCGGTGGGGAGAGCGCGGCGTTCATCGGGAGCCTTCCGGACGGCTGGTCGGAGTGAGCGGCACACGGGTCGGCGGGGCGGGCATGGGCGGCACGAAGGCGGCTGGAGGTGCGAACTCGCCTTCTCCGTAGGCCCCGTAGGGGTCGAGGCCGACCTCCTCGTTCGGTGGGCCTTCGGCGACCAGTCGGGCCACCGCGGCGCGGTCGGCCTCGGTGGGCGGGGGCAGCAGGCTGAGCAGCGCGGCCAGGACGTGCCGGTAGGGGGAGCCGGAGCCGGTCAGGGCGTGGTGGATCAGCTCCAGCCCGCGCCGGTGCCGACGCAGGGGCGCCTCGCCGCCACCCGGGCCTGCCAGGGCGGCGAACTCCAGCACGACCGGGAGGTGGTCGGGCAGCTCGCCCCCGTCGGTACTCCAGCCGGCAGCCCGGTACTGCTGGTTCAAGGTGAGCAGGGCCATGCCGCGGCGGCGGGTGTCGCCGTGCAGGTAGTAGGTGAGGTAGAGACTGCTCTTGCGGCGCAGGTCGAACATCTCGACGTAGTGCCGCTCCAGCGCCGCGGGCTCCTGTGCGGCGAACCAGTCGGTGAACCGGGCCAGGTGTTCCGCCCCGGGCGTGGCCGACAGGGCCTCCACCACGGTTGTCAACTCCGGCCGTGCTGAGGTCAGTTCCGCGTCGGGATACTGCAGGAGCAGCGACACGAGCCGCAGCGTCAGCGCCCGGCCCGCCGTCTCCTCGGGTGTGAGCCGGGCGGGGCGGCGAACGGCTGCCCGGACGCGGGTGCGGACGAGGGCGGGAATGGTTGCGGGCAGCGGGCTCACGGTCGGCCTCCGGCAGTGGTGTTGCGGCGCAGGGCCGGGATGCCGAGCATGATCTTCCGGGGCGCGGGATCGCCGGACGTCTCGACCGGGCAGCGGTTCTCCATCGCGGTCAGCGCGGCGGCGTCCTCCTTGTGCGCGGCGGGGACGACATACCGGTCGGTGTACTTGGCGACGGCGATGAGCCGGTGCAGGTCCTCCGCCTCGCGTGTGGTGAGGTCCACGGCCGTCAGCACCGCTTCGTCACCCCTCTCGCCGAGGGTGCGTTCGCGCATGTACGAGCGGAGTGCGGTGAGTTTCATCAGCACCCCGGCGACGACATCGGTGTCCCCGGCGGTGAACAGTTCGGCCAGGTATTCCAGGGGGATGCGCAGCCGGGTCACGGCGGCGAACACATGGTCGGGGTCGTCCTGGTTGCCGCCCGTGGCGTCGACGGCGTCGAGGACGGGGGAGAGCGGCGGGACGTACCAGACCATCGGCACGGTCCGGTACTCCGGGTGCAGCGGCAATGCCACCTTGTAGCGCGTGACCAGGTCGTAGACGGGGGAGCGGCGGGCCGCGTCCAGCCAGTCCTCGGGGACACCCGATTCGCGTGCGGCCGCGATCACTTCGGGGTCGTGCGGGTCCAGGAAGACGCCACGCTGGGCGTCGAGGAGGTCCTTCTCCTCGGGGGTGGCGGCGGCCTCACCGACCTTGTCGGCGTCGTACAGCAGCAGCCCCAGGTAGCGCAGGCGTCCCACGCAGGTCTCGGAGCAGACGGTGGGCTGTCCGGCCTCGATACGGGGGAAGCAGAAGGTGCACTTCTCGGCCTTGCCGGTGGCGTGGTTGACGTAGACCTTCTTGTACGGGCATGCCGTCACGCACATCCGCCAGCCGCGGCAGCGGTCCTGGTCGACGAGAACGATACCGTCCTCGACCCGCTTGTACATCGCCCCGGACGGACATGCGGAGACGCAGGCCGGATTGAGGCAGTGCTCGCACAGCCGGGGCAGGTGGAAGAGGAAGGTCTGCTCGAACTCGAACTTCACCTTCTCCGCCCAGGCGCCGGACAGATTCGGGTCGCCGCCGGCGTGCTCGGGCGCGCCGCCCAGACCGTCCTCCCAGTTCGCGCCCCAGGTGATCGCGGTGGGCTTGCCGGTGAGGACCGAGCGCGGGCGGGCGACCGGGACGTCCTTCTGCGCGGGGGCGCTGACCAGGTTGTCGTAGTCGTAGGTGACCGGCTCGTAGTAGTCCTCGATCGACGGCAGGTCGGGGTTGGAGAACAGCGACAGCAGCCGCTTGATCCGGCCGCCCGAGCGCAGGACGAGGCGTCCGCGCTTGTCGAGCATCCAGCCGCCCTTCCACTGCTGCTGGTCCTCGTAGCGGCGGGGGTAGCCCACGCCGGGCTTGGTCTCGACGTTGTTGAACCAGGCGTACTCGACGCCGGTGCGGTTGGTCCACGTCTGCTTGCAGGTGACCGAGCAGGTGTGGCAGCCGATGCACTTGTCGAGGTTCATCACCATCGCCACTTGGGCCATGACCCGTCCGACAGTGGTTTCGCCACGGGGCATGTCAGTACTCCACTTCCTGGCTGCGGCGGCGGATGACGGTGACTTCGTCGCGCTGGTTGCCGGTCGGGCCGTAGTAGTTGAACGCGTAGGTGAACTGCGCGTAGCCGCCCGCGAGATGGGTGGGTTTGAGCAGCAGCCGGGTCAGGGAGTTGTGGATGCCGCCGCGCTTGCCGCCGACCTCGGTCTTCGGCACGTTCACATTGCGGTCCTGGGCGTGGTACATGTACACGGTGCCCTCGGGCATCCGGTGGGTGACCACGGCACGGGCGGCGACGACGCCGTTGCGGTTGTACGCCTCGATCCACTCGTTGTCCTTCACCCCGATCTTGCCGGCGTCCTCCGTGGACATCCAGATCGTGGGTCCGCCACGGGACAGGTCGAGCATGTACTTGTTGTCCTGGTAGTTCGAGTGGATGGACCACTTGGAGTGCGGGGTCAGATAGCGGACGGTGACCTCGGCCCGGCCCTCCTCGGCGAGGTGCTCGTCGCCGTAGTGCTTGGGCGTGTTCAACGGCGGCCGGAATACGGGGAGTTGTTCGCCGAGTTCGGTGATCCAGTCGTGCTGGACGAAGAAGTGCTGGCGGCCGGTGAGGGTGTGCCAGGGCTTCTTGTGCTCGGTGTTGATGACGAACGGCGAGTAGCGGCGGCCTCCGGTCTCCGAGCCCGACCACTCGTAGGAGGTCATCACCGAGCGGGGCTGGGTCCGGGTGTCGGCGAAGGTGATCCGCTCCGCCTCGCGCTCCGAGGCCAGTTCGACCAGACCTTCGCTGCCCGTCTGCCGCTCCAGGGCGCGGAATCCCTCGGTGGCCAGGCGGCCGTTGGTGGTGCCGGAGAGGGCGAGGATCGCCTCGCACATGTGGCTCGCGGTGGCGAGCGAGGGCCGTCCGGCGGCGACCCCGTCGCGCACGGTGCCATTGAGGCGCCGGAGGTCGTCGATCTCCTGGTCCGGGTGGACGGTGACGCCCTTGGTGGTGGTGCCCAGGGTGTCGAGCAACGGACCGACGGCGCGCATCTTCTGCCCGATGACGGCGTAGTCCCGTTCGATGACGGCCAGCTTGGGCATGGTGCGCCCCGGGATCGGTTCGCACTCACCGGCCTTCCAGTCCCGGACCGCCCCGCCGGGCTGGGCGAGTTCGTCCGGGGTGTCGTGCAGCAGCGGCACGGCGAGGACGTCGGTGCGGGTGCCGAGGTGCTCGGCGGCCAGCTCGCTGAACCGGTCGGCGATGGTCAGGAAGGTGTCGTAGTCGGTGCGGGCCTGCCAGGGCGGGGCGATGGCCGGGGTGAAGGCGTGCACGAAGGGGTGCATGTCCGTACTGGACAGGTCGTCCTTCTCGTACCAGGTCGCCGCCGGCAGGACGACATCGGCGAGCAGTCCGGTCGACGTCATCCGGAAGTCCATGCAGACCAGCAGGTCGAGCTTGCCTTCCGGTGCTTCCTCCCGCCACACCACGTCCTTGGGCCGGTGCTCGGGCGGGGTCTGCGCGGAGCGGACGGCCGCGTCCGTGCCCAGCAGGTGCCGCAGGAAGTACTCGTTGCCCTTGCCGGAGGAGCCGAGCAGGTTCGCCCGCCAAACCGTCAGCACACGAGGGAAGTTGGCGGGATCGTCGGGGTCCTCGGCGGCGAACCGCAGCCGCCCGGACTTCAGCTCGTCGACGATGTGCTCGGCGACCGGACGGCCCGCCACCGCGGCTTCGTCCGTCAGGTCGAGCGGGTTGCGGTTGAAGCCTGGGTGTCCGGGAGTCCACCCCAGCCGCACGGCCTGTGCCAGGCAGTCCGCGAACCCCTTGCCCTGGAACCGGCCCTTCCCCAGCGGGGACGCCAGCTCCTCGGGCCCGAACGCCTCATACCGCCACTGGTCGGAGTTCAGGTACCAGTAGGAGGTGCCCGCCATGTGCCGGGTGGGCCGCTGCCAGTCGAAGGCGAACGACAGATGCTGCTGCCCGGTGACCGGGCGGACCTTCTCCTGACCGACGTAGTGTGCCCAGCCGCCGCCGTTGACGCCCTGGCAGCCGGTCATGGTCGTCAGCGCCAGGAAGGCGCGGTAGATGGTGTCCGAATGGAACCAGTGGTTGGTGCCGGCACCAAGGGCGATCATGGAACGGCCGTTGGTCCGCTCGGCGTTGCGGGCGAACTCCCGGGCGATACGGGCCGCCTGCTGGGCCGGGACGGAGGTGATCGTCTCCTGCCAGGCCGGGGTGCAGGGCTCCGAGGCGTCCTCGTACGAGGACGGCCAACTGCCCGGAAGACCGGGACGCCGCACCCCGTACTGGGCGAGCATCAGGTCGAAGACCGTGGTGACGAGGCGGCCCCCGACCCGGCGGACCGGAACACCGCGCAGCATCACCGATCCGCCCTCGGTTGTCCCCTCGTCGAATCGGGGCAGGGCGACGGTCGCGGTGTCTTCGGTCGACTCCAGCAGGCTCAGCTCGGGTACGACGTCGCCCAGGTCGAGGTTCCAGCGGCCTCGCTCGGCTTCCCCCCACCGGAAGCCGAGCGAGCCGCCGGGGACCACCGGATCACCGGTGGCCCGGTCCAGGAGTACGGTCTTGGACTCGGCGTGCTCCGTGTCGTGCCCGAGGTCGGCGGCGGTCAGGAAACCGTCCGGGACGAGACCGCGTTCGTGCTCGCGCAGGGTCACCAGGAACGGGGCGTCGGTGAACGTGCGCAGGTAGGCCTGGAAGTAGGGCACTTCGCGGTCGACGAGGAACTCGCGCAGGATGACATGCCCCATGGCCATCGCGAGCGCGCCGTCGGTCCCCGGGTGCGGAGCCAGCCACTCGTCGGCGTGCTTGACGTTGTCGGCGTAGTCGGGGCTGACCGCGACGACCTTGGTGCCGTTGTAGCGGGTCTCGGTGAGGAAGTGCGCGTCGGGCGTGCGGGTCACGGGGATGTTGGAACCCCACATGATCAGGTAGCCCGCGTTCCACCAGTCCGCGGCCTCCGGTACGTCCGTCTGGTCGCCGAAGACCTGAGGCGAGGCGATCGGCAGGTCCGCGTACCAGTCGTAGAACGACAGCAGGGTGCCGCCGATCAGTGAGTGGTACCGCGCACCGGCCGCGAACGACGCCATGGACATCGCCGGGATCGGGGAGAAACCGGCGACCCGGTCGGGGCCGTACGCCTTGACGGTGTGCACCTGGGCGGCGGCGATCAGCTCGGACACCTCGTCCCAGTCGGCCCGCACCAGCCCGCCCTTGCCCCGGGCCCGCTTGTAGGCGCGGGTCTTCGCCGGGTCGGAGGTGATCTCGGCCCAGGCCGCCACCGGGTCGCCGAGCCTGCGCCGGGCCTCACGCCACAGGTTCAGCAACGCGCCCCGCACGTACGGGTAGCGGACCCGGCTGGGGGAGTAGGTGTACCAGGAGAACGACGCGCCGCGCGGGCAGCCGCGCGGCTCGTACTCGGGGCAGTCGGTGCCGATCGACGGGTAGTCGGTGGCCTGGTGCTCCCAGGTGATGATGCCGTCCTTGACGTACACCATCCACGAGCAGGAACCGGTGCAGTTCACGCCGTGCGTGGAGCGCACCACCTTGTCGTGCGCCCAGCGGTCCCGGTAGAAGCCCTCCCACTTCGGGTCGCCCGTCCCGAACACGGCGCGTCCGTCGGCCGACACCTCGCGACGGGTCAGCAACCGTCGGGCGGCCAGCGGCCAGCCCTCACCGGCGCTCGACGTCCGGCGCCGCGCGTTCTGATCGTTCTCCATGGCCAGGACGCTAGGCGGGGCACTGCCTCCGCCACCTCGGGCCGGCGGTCCCTGACGGTTGGCCTACCGGCCCCATGCGGCGGGCCGCGATGGGGGCCAATGGTCCCGCTGCCGGGTCCGGTCGACCGGGGAGCCACGAGGCGGGCCTGAGCGCATGAGGGGGGATCAGCACCCTCCTCGGGCCGTTCACCGGAGTGCGGAATGAGGCCACATGGCCCGTCGCCGAAGGGCCGGTCAACCCTCCTCGGGAACGCAACGGCGGCGCAGGGTGGGGGAGAACGGGGAAGAAGGTGGAGAAGGAGCCGTGATGCAGACCCGGGAAGTCGACGCCTCGGCGGTTCAGGCCCTGCTGGCCGCGGGGGTGGCGGCGCCGTCGATCCACAACACGCAGCCCTGGCGGTTCGGGCTGGACCCGGACAGCAGGTCGATCCTGGTCCGTGCCGACCGGGGACGCAGGCTGCCGCTGGCCGATCCTCAGCGACGCGCCCAGCACCTGTCGGTGGGCGCCGCGGTCTTCAACATCCGGGTGGCCGCGGAGCACCTGGGCTGGCATCCCGTCGTCCGGCTGCTTCCCACCGCAGACGATCCGGACCTGCTGGTCACGGTGCGACTGGCCGATGTCCCCCCAGGCCGGCGGCCGTCCTTGCGGGGTCTGTACGAGGCGGTCGAGCGGCGCCACACGAGCCGGATGCCCTTCACCGGCCGTCCGGTGCCGGACTCCATCGTCTCCGAGTTGATCGGCTCGGCCCGGGCCGAGGGCGCACACCTGGACGTTCCCGACATCATGGCGACCCGGGGCCTGCTGAGCCTGACGGCCGCTGCCGAGGCCCGCAACGCCGTCCATCCCGCCCGCGCGGCCGAGGCGCGTACGTGGATCACCGCGCCGGGAACGGACGCCGCCTACGGCATTCCCATGACAGCCCTGGGTCCGCGGGACGCGTCCGGGCGGATGCCGGTGCGGGACTTTACCGGTGCGCTGCCCGTGCCGCAGCTGCCCGCCTTGCGTTTCGAACGCCATGCCCAGGCGGCGCTGCTGTGGACGACCCACGACGGGCGCGAGGACTGGCTGCGTGCGGGGCAGGCGTTGCAGCACGTGCTGCTGACGGCGACCGTGCACGGGGTACGGACCTCGATGCTGCACCAGGCGATGGAGTGGCCCGACCTGCGGGAGGCGATGGCCCGGTCGAGGCGGCGGTGCCACCCACAGCTGCTGGTCCGCTTCGGGTACGGCCCGGAGGGCGCGCCCACGCCCCGCGCGTCCGCACACCTGGTGTGAGGTTCCGTCACGGGGCCGGAGCGGGAGACCCGCCATGGGGGTACCGGATCGGCGGGATGACGCGCCGTCAGCACGACCCCCTGTCTGCGGGGTGGGGGCGTCATGCGGTGGGCGACCAGGGTCCCGGGGCCGCCACGGACGGTGCCTCACCGCGTGCCGGGCGTTCCCCTGAGCTCGCGTCCGGTGACCATCTCGGACTCGATCCGTACGAACACGGCGTCGTGCAGGGGCATCCAGGAGCTGGGGCCGGACTGCAGGAGCCGTTCGTGCTCGGCCGGATCAGTCACCTCGGTGGCCCGTCCGGTGACGACCACGCTCCAGCCGGACCGGGTTGCCGCATCGAACTCGTCCGCCTCGAACGCGATCACCACGCCGTCGATGACGCGGACGAGGTCCGATCCAGGTGAGGTGCACACCAGGACGGAGGCGTCCGCGTCCAGAGAGAAGTTGACGGGGAGGACTGCGGGCAGGGCTTGCCGGGTGTAGACCACACGGCCGACCGGCACCTTGGCGAGCAGACGCAGGCACTCCTGCCGGTCGAGTGCGCGAAAGGCGTCGTTCTGGAACATCAGCCCATCGTCCCCCGCGGGTGCGGGGCGGGGTAGGGCCGACCGGCCCTTCCCCACCCGGCTCCCGGACCGCCGTGCCAGCCGCCTGTTGCGGAGGGGCGGCGCGGGCACCGTGCGAGACGGGGCTGTGGGAGGGACGGCCGGGGCCGGGCGCGGGGGCCGGTCCGGCCCCCGGGAGGGACTGATGGCCCATGCCGTCCGTGAGTCCGCCTGCGGACACTGGCCACGGGACGCCGTCCGGCAGGCAACCGGCCTGTCGTGTACGCGTCATTCCAGTGGCGTCGTGCCACCACGCGGAGGAAAGGGACGGACACCATGGTCCAGCCGTTGAGGTCCAAGCGAGACAGCTCACCGTCGGGTGCTCCGGTGCCGGGCCGGGCGTGGCTGATGCTGACGCTGGCCACGATCGGTTTCGCTGTGAACTTCTGGGCGTGGGCGCTGCTGAGCCCGCTCGGCCCGCGGTTCAAGGACAGTCTCGGTCTCTCGTCCTTCGAGCAGTCGCTGCTGGTGGCCGTACCGGTCGTCGTCGGCTCCCTTGGGCGCATCCCGGTCGGCGCGCTGACCGACCGGTTCGGCGGCCGGGTCATGTTCCCGATCGTGTCGGTGACCACCATCGTGCCGGTGCTCCACCTCGGCCTGGCCGGACATTCCTCCCTCGCCGCACTGCTCGTCGGGGGATTCTTCCTCGGCATCGGCGGGACCGCCTTCGCCGTCGGCGTGCCCCTCGTCAACGCCTGGTTCCCGCCCGAACGGCGAGGACTCGCCATCGGCGTCTTCGGCGCCGGCATGGGCGGCACCGCCATCAGCGCCCTGACCACCGTCAGGCTCGTCGACGCGAACAGCATGGCCAGCCCCTTCCTGATCACCGCCGCGGTGCTGGCCGTGTACGCCGTCGCCGCCGCGCTGCTCCTGCGTGACGCACCCGGCCGCACCGTGCCCACCGAGCCGCTGGTCCGCCGGCTGGCAGCCACCGCTCGCCTGGGCATCACCTGGCAGGCATCCGCGCTGTACGCGGTCGCCTTCGGTGGCTACGTCGCCTTCTCCGTCTACCTGCCCACCTACCTCAAGACCGGCTACGGCCTCACTCAGGCCGACGCCGCCAACCGCATGGCCGGGTTCGTGCTCCTCGCGGTGGCGATGCGCCCGGTCGGCGGCTGGCTGTCGGACCGAATGGGCCCGGTCCGGGTGCTGACGGGCTCGCTCGCCGTGGTCGTGGCCGGAGCGGTCGTGCAGTCGTTCACCCCGGCCCTGGCACCGGTCGGCACCATCGCCTTCCTCTCCATGGCCGCCGCGCTCGGCGCGGGCAGCGGAGCGACCTTCGCCCTGGTGGCCCTGCTGACCCCGGCCAACCAGGTCGGCTCCGTCACCGGCGTGGTCGGCGCCGCGGGCGGTCTGGGCGGCTTCCTGCCGCCGCTGGTCATGGGCTCCCTCTACGGGGCGTACGGGACGTACGCGGCCGGTCTCGTCCTGCTCGCGATCGTGGCCGCCTCCGCACTGGCGTACACCCTCACCGGTGTCCGCTCCGCCGTCCACGGCGACGACCGGGCTCCGCGCGCCGCTCTTGGGCGCCGGCACCGCACCGCCCGGACCACCGTCTGACACCGCGCGGCTGAGAGCCACGGACGAACAGGAAGGAACGGACAGCGGTGTGCGAGTACTGCGGCTGCCAGGCGCTGGAGACGATCGACGAGCTGACCCGGGAGCACGAGCGGGTGGTGACGCTCATCAGCCACATACGCGACGCCCGGGGTGACGGCGCGATCGCCAGGATGGCCGAGCTCGCCCGCGCGATCACCTCTGTGCTGGGCCCTCACACCCGGGTGGAGGAACGCGGACTGTTCCCGGCCCTGGCGGGGGACTTCCCCGAACAGATCGTCGCGCTGGAGGACGAGCACCGCCGGATCGAGGCGGTGCTGGCCGAGGCGGACGGACCGTTCCTGACCGACCCCGCCTGGCCGGACCGGCTCGTCGAGACCCTCGCTCTGCTGCGCGAGCACATCCTCAAGGAACAGGACGGCGTCTTCCCGGCCGCACTCGCCCACCTCGACACCGAGCAGTGGGAAGCGGTCGAGAAGGTGCGCGCGGAGGCAGGCAGCGCCCTGTCCCGACCGCCTGCCTGATGGAGGAGCTGGCCACCGAGTGCAGCCTCGACTCGCGGTCGGCGGGCCGGCTCCGACGCTCAGGCCCCGGCCGCAGCGGGAAGGGGAACCGCCCAGTCCACGATGGTGCCGGTGGGTTCGTTCGGAGTGAAGGTGAAGCTGCCGCCGAGGTCGGTGGCGCGGCGGCGCAGGTTGTCCAGACCGCTGCGACGGGTGACGGCGGGGTCGACGCCGGTGCCGTTGTCGGCGACGCGCAGGTGAAGCCGACCGCCGTCGGTCTCGGCGGTGACCTCGACGGCGGTGGCGTGTGCGTGCCGGGCGGTGTTCGAGAGGGCCTCGCGCAGTACCGCCAGCAGGTGCTCGGCGTAGTCGGCCGGGACTCCGGTGTCCAGCAGGCCGGTCATGCGCAGGGCGGGCGTGAAGCCGAGTACGGCGGCGGCCTGGTCGGTCTCGGCCAGCAACTGCCCGCGCAGCCCGCCGCGGCTGTCGGCACGGTCGTGCTCGCGGAGCGCGTAGATCGTGCCGCGCACCGTCTTGATGGTGTCGTCCAGGTCGTCCACGACCCGCTGCACACGCTCGGCCACCTGGGGCCGGTCGGAGATGCGGCCCAGTACCGAGTTCAGGGTGAGCCCTGAGGCGAACAGCCGCTGGATGGCCAGGTCGTGCAGGTCGCGGGCGATGCGGTCGCGGTCGGAGAGGACCATGAGGTGCTCGGCTTCGCGCCGGTGCTCGGCGATCTCCAGGGCGAGGGCCGCCTGGTCGGCGAACCCGCTGATCATGGTCATGGTGGCCTCGGAGAACTCCGTGCCCCCGGACAGGTTGGCGACCTGGAGAACCCCGCGCACGGCCTCGCCCCCGCCCAGCGGGAGCAGGAATCCCGGCCCCAGATCGATCTTCCCCGCGGAGCCGCCCCCGGCCTGCGGCTCCTCCGACAGGGTGCTGCTCGTCACCCGCTCGTTGGACTGGTAGACCTTCGCCGCCAGCGTGGTGGCAGGCAGGACCAGCCCGCGCACCTGCTCGGCGCTCTCGCCCTCCGCGGCCTCGATCACCAGCTCCTCGCCCCCGTCGAGCGGTACCGCCAGCGTTACCAGATCAGCGCCGGACAGCGTCCTGACCGTGGCGGCGATCCGGTGCAGTACCCGGTCCGGGTCCGTACCGGACAGCAGGCTGCGGCTCAGGTCACTGCTCGCCGCCAGCCACTGCTCACGGCGCCGGGAGTCCTCGTACAGGCGGGCGTTGTCGATCGCGACACCGGCCGCCGCCGCGAGCGTGCGCAGCACGGCTTCGTCATCGTCGTCGAACTCCACCCCGCCGCGCTTGTCGGTCAGATACAGGTTGCCGAACACCTGGTCGCGCACGCGCACCGGCGCCCCCAGGAACGTGGTCATCGGTGGATGCCCCTCGGGGAAGCCCACCGAGGCGTGATGGCGGCCCAGGTCGGACAGGCGCAGCGGCTCCGGTTCGCGGATCAGCAGCCCGAGGATGCCCTCGCCCTCGGGATAGTGACCGATCGCCTCGATGGTGCTCTCGTCCATGCCGACCGTGATGAACTGCAGGATCTTCCCCTCTTCGCCGATCACCCCCAGCGCGCCGTACCGGGCGTCCACCAGGGTGACGGCGGACTCGGTGATCCGGCGCAGCACCACGTCGAGATCCAGGTCGGTGCCGATGGAGAGGACCGCGTCCAGCAGCGTGTGCACCCGGTCCCGGGTCGCGCGGACCTGCTCCACCTGCGCCTGCAGCCCCTCCAGCAGCTCATCCAGCCGCAACTGGGGCGCCGCCGGGCCGCCCCTCCGCCCCTGCGCCGGGCTCTCGGTCATTCCCGCTCCCTCCTGTGAAGAGGTGCCACAGGCACCTCTTCATGATGCCCGCAGGGCTCTGTCGGCGGCCGAATGGCATGAGTTGAACGGTGCTGTCGGGCAAGATTCTATGACCCCGGGTTGCGCGTGACCGAAGGTCAATGCGTGAACGGTGCGGGACCGCCCGGCGTCCTGCACGCCTGCCCCCACGCCCTCACCGGTGCCGGGCCGGAGCGGCGCATGTTCCCCGGCCGCGATCCCCACGCGCGACGCGGCCTCGGTCACGGACGACGTCGTGGTCTGCCGGACGTGCCGCGCCGGGAGGGTCAGGAGCCGCCGGGTTCCCCGGGCTCTGTGAGACTTCGTGATACGTGAGAGGGTCTGAGGCGTGAGTGAGACACCGTCGAACACCCTGCAATACCGCTTTGACGGGCCAGAAGAGGCTCCCGTCCTGATCCTGGGTCCCTCCCTGGGTACCACCTGGCACATGTGGGACCGTCAGGTCCCCGAGCTGACCAAGCAGTGGCGGGTCTTCCGGTTCGACCTGCCCGGCCACGGCGGAGCCCCCGCGTACCCGGCGGGCTCGGTGGGGGAGCTCACCACGCGGCTGCTGGCCACCCTCGACCAGCTCGGCGTGCAGCGCTTCGGTTACGCGGGCTGCGCGCTGGGCGGCGCCGTCGGCATCGAGTTGGCCCTGCGCCACCCCGAGCGGCTCGCCTCGCTCGCGCTGATCGCCGCCTCGCCCCGCTTCGGCACCGCCGACGAGTTCCGGCAGAGAGGCGTGATCGTCCGCACCAACGGCCTCGACCCGATCGCCCGGACCGCGCCCGAGCGCTGGTTCACCGGCGGGTTCGCCGCCGCGCAGCCCGCGATCACCGAGTGGGCCGTGCAGATGGTGCGCACCACCGACCCCGGCTGCTACATCGCCTCCTGTGAGGCGCTCGCCTCGTTCGACGTCCGCCCCGAACTCGGGCGGGTCGGCGTACCGACCCTGGTCCTGGTCGGCTCGGACGACCAGGTCACCGGCCCCGCCGAGGCGCGCACCCTGGTCGCCGGCATCCCGGACGCCCGCCTCGCCGTCGTCCCCGGCGCCTCCCACCTGGTGCCCGTGGAGCAGCCCGCGGCGGTCACCGACCTGCTCGTACGGCACTTCTCCACCGCCTGGCAGCCCGCCTACGAGACCTCCACCGGCCAGAACGCCCTGCCCCAGGCCGCCCTCAAGCCGGTCCTGTCGCCCGCCCCGCCGCAGCCCCCGCAGGCCGGGCCGGTCGCCGAGATCGCCCCCGTCGCCGTACCGCCGCAGGCCCAGGGACGGCCCGACCCGTACGACGCCGGGATCAAGGTCCGCCGCGAGGTCCTGGGCGACGCGCACGTCGACCGGGCGCTCGCCCAGGCCGACGAGTTCTCCGGAGACTTCCAGGAGCTCCTCACCCGCTACGCCTGGGGCGAGATCTGGGACCGCCCCGGCCTGGACCGGCGCACCCGCAGCTGCGTCACCCTCACCGCCCTGGTGGCCGGCGGTCACCTCGACGAGCTGGCCTTCCACACCAGGGCCGCCCTGCGCAACGGCCTCACCCCGGGCGAGATCAAGGAAGTGCTGCTCCAGGCGGCCGTCTACTGCGGTATCCCCGCCGCGAACAGCGCGTTCAAGGTGGCCCAGCAGGTCATTCGCGAGGAGACCACGCCCCAGGAATGAGCCCGCGGGAGACGCGGAGGCAGGATGGACTCATGAAGCTCACGAAGATGTCGCACGCCTGCGTCCGTCTGGAGAAGGACGGCCGGACCCTCGTCCTGGACCCCGGCGCCTTCAGCGAGGGGGACGCCGCGCTCGGCGCGGACGCGATCCTCGTCACCCACGAGCACCCCGACCACTTCGACGAGTCGCGGCTGCGCGCCGCGATGGAGCACAACCCGGCCGCCGAGATCTGGACCCTGAAGGCGGTCGCGGAGAAGATCTCGTCTGCCTTCCCGGGCCGCGTGCACACCGTCGGTCACGGGGACACCTTCACCGCCGCCGGTTTCGACGTCCAGGTCCACGGCGAGCTCCACGCGGTGATCCACCCGGACATCCCGCGCATCACCAACGTCGGCTACCTCGTCGACGGCGGCAAGATCTTCCACCCCGGCGACGCCCTCACGGTCCCGGACCACCCGGTGCAGACGCTGATGCTCCCGGTCATGGCCCCCTGGAGCAAGATCTCCGAGGTCATCGACTACGTGCGCGAGCTGAAGCCGCAGCGCGCCTACGACATCCACGACGCCCTCCTCACCGACCTGGCCCGCCCGATCTACGACCGGCAGATCGGGCAGCTCGGCGGTTCGGAGCACCTCAGGCTGACGCCGGGGGAGTCCGCCGAGGTCTGACGGGGCCGGGCGGCGTTGTCAGACCCGCCGGGTAGGTTGTGGGGCATGCGCATCGCGACCTGGAACGTGAACTCGATCACTGCCCGCCTGCCGAGGCTCCTGGCCTGGCTGGAGAGCAGCGGCACGGACGTGCTGTGCCTCCAGGAGGCCAAGGTCGCCGAGGAGCAGTTCCCCGCGGAGCAACTGCGCGAGCTGGGTTACGAGTCGGCGGTCCACGCGACCGGCCGGTGGAACGGCGTGGCGGTGCTCTCCCGCGTCGGCATCGAGGACGTCGTCAAGGGCCTGCCCGGCGATCCCGGCTTCGACGGCTCGGTGGAGCCCCGCGCGATCTCCGCGACCTGCGGCCCGCTGCGCGTCTGGTCGGTCTACGTGCCGAACGGCCGTGAGGTGGAGCACCCCCACTACGCCTACAAGCTCCAGTGGTTCGAGGCGCTCAGGGCCGCCGTCGCCGGTGACGCGGCGGGCAGCCGCCCGTTCGCGGTGATGGGCGACTACAACGTGGCGCCGACGGACGACGACGTCTTCGACCCGGCCTTCTTCGAGGGCTCCACCCACGTCACCGCCGCCGAGCGGGCCGCCCTGGCCTCCCTGCGCGAGGCCGGCCTGTCGGACGTGGTCCCGCGCCCCCTGAAGTACGAGCACCCGTTCACGTACTGGGACTACCGCCAGCTGTGCTTCCCGAAGAACCGCGGCATGCGCATCGACCTGGTGTACGGCAACGCGCCCTTCGCGAAGGCGGTGAGTGACGCGTACGTGGACCGTGAGGAGCGCAAGGGCAAGGGCGCGTCGGACCACGCGCCCGTCGTCGTGGACCTGGACGTCTAGGCCCTAGGGCCGCAGCAGCCCGAGGTCGACCGAGTCCGCCAGGGCGGCCAGTCCTGTGTCGCCCGGGTGCAGGTGGTCCCCGCTGTCGTGGGCGGGGAGCATCCGGGCGGGCCGCTGCGGGTCGCGGACCACGGCGTCGAAGTCGAGCACTGCGTCGAAGACCCGGCCGTCGCGGATCCACGTGTTCACCGCGACGCGCTCGGCGTCGACGGCTGCGGTGCACCGCGCCTCGCCCTCGCAGGGCAGGATCGTCGCCGCGAGCATCCGCAGCCCCCGGGCGTGCCCGCGCTCCGCGAGTGCGCGCAGCCCCGCGATCAGCTGCTCCGCTGAGGTCCCCCACCGCAGGTCGTTCACCCCCTCGAAGACGACGGCCGTACGCGCCGACGGCTGGGCGAGGACGTCCCGGTCGAAGCGGTGCAGGGCGCTCACCCCGGCCGTGTCCGTGGACACCCCGTCGCCCGGGTACCGGTCGGTGACGACGCGGTTGCCGGAGACGCCCAGGTTCAGCACGCCGTAGCGCGGGACGGTGTCCTGCTTCAGCAGCCGGCCGGCCAGCACGTTCGGCCAGCGCCGGTTGGCGTCCACCGTCGACTTGTCGCCGTCGGTGATCGAGTCCCCGAGCAGCACCACCGATCCCGGCCCGCCGCTCACGTCGACCCCGGCGAGCAGCGGCCAGCGGGTGATCACCGAGGTGTACGCCCCGGCGGCGCCGTCCGCCGCGTGATCACCGGGCTCGCTGACGTAGGAGCGCTGCTGGGCGAGGCCGTGCACGGGCGCCGTGGCCACCGTGCCGGGCAGATGGAAGCTCACCAGCAGGTTGGCGTCCGCGGGGACGGAGAAACCGAGCGGATCGCTGTACGCCTGGGCCCCGGCCGGGATCGTCACGCCCGCCGCACCGCCGAACGACAGGCTCACCGGCGTGCCCCGCGAGGCAGCGCCCGTCGCCTGCACCGCGACCGTGGCGCTCCCGATCCGTACCGGAGCCGCCGCGAAGGTGTTGTCGAACCGCACCCGCACCCGCGGCCCGCCGGCCGAGGTGTGCACGACCAGCCGCAGCGTCCGGTCCGTCCAGGGCCCCACGGTGGCGTAACCGCCCGTGGCCGTCGTCCAGCTGCCCGTCCAGTCCCGCGTGGCGGTCCTGACCGCCACCGCGAAGACGTGCAGCCCGGCCGCGTCCGGCAGCCGGACGGAGGTGACCGCGCGGCCCGGGACCAGCGGCACCGTCACGACGTACAGGCGGGCCTGCCCGGCGAGTTGACCCTCGGGCGTGTTGATGTGCGGCAGGGCCACCACCTTGGTCGCGAGCGGCCCCGTGCGCCAGTCGGAGGTGGTCAGCCGGTACCCGGAGCGGGAGCCGTCCGCGTAGGTGACCGTGCCCGGGCCGCCCACCTCGGTGCCGGCGGTGCCGGCCACCAGGAAGGCCAGGGCGTCCCCGCGCCCCGTGACCCGGACGTGCTGCCCGGCGGCGCGCACGTTGTCCGGCTCGCCCGGCCGCCGCTTCGGCCAGGTCAGCCGGGCGCCCTGCACCGTAAGGGCGCGGCCGGGCGTCCAGCCCGCCGCGGCGAGGTCCTGCGCGGACAGGGAGGCGCCGGAACCACCGAAGTCGGCCTGGCCGGGGGAACCGTCGTCGCTGACGGCAACGTCGTCGAACAGCCGCTCCAGCGGCACCGCGGCGGCGGCCGGTCTCTCCTCGACGGCCCCCGCCGACACCGACGGGACCAGCGACCCGCACAGGGCCAGGACGATCAGAATCCCCCGGACACATCGGCGCACGGCCGACTCCTCCCGCTCAGCGACACACGACGCGACAACACGAAACGCAGGGACGGAACTGACGAGGTAACGACGGCGGGACGCAAGACGCACGGTGAAGTTAGAGAGACGGGAGTGACCCGTCAACGCGCGTCGCGTGAACTCGGCCTGAACATGACCGGGATCGGCGGGTCCGCGCGCCCTGTGGTGCGTACGGCGGTACGAATGACACGCTGGACGTATGAACATCCCTTTCCTGGGCCACCGGCGCCAGAAGGTCGGGTTTCCCGACCCGGCGGGCATCGCGGACCTCCTCGCCGAGTGCGAACTGCTGCGCTCCCAGGCGTCCCGGGCGGGTGTCCGGCTGGACGACACGGCGGACTCTCTGGAGGCGCTGGACCAGCTGCTGCCGCGCTGGCGGGACGACGAGGAGACCCTGACCTGGCTCGGCAACGACGCCGGTCTGTACCTGGGCAGCGTGATCGTGCGCACGGTACCCGGGGCCGCCTGGGAGATCCGCTCCGACGGTCAGCCCGTCGTACGACTGGACTCCGGCCGCGAGATCGACGTCGTCGACTCCGGCCACGCATGGGCCGCGTTCGGGGTCCCCGAGTTGTCGCAGCTCTACGCGGAAGTCGCGGAATCATGAACCCCCTGGCCAGAACCTTTGGCCCAAAGTCCGACGTAAATACGGCTAATGATCGAAAAGTGCGTGTCGCCCGCCACGTTCGATCTTGCCTGGATACGTTGCGGCCACCACCACACAGCTGAGAGTGAGTAGGGCTGAGCATGGCCGTCGAGCCGCTGATCGAGCTGCGTGACGTCAACAAGCACTTCGGGGAGCTGCATGTCCTCCAGGGCATCGACCTCACCGTCGGCCGGGGGGAGGTGGTCGTGGTCATCGGCCCGTCGGGGTCGGGCAAGTCGACCCTCTGCCGGGCCATCAACCGGCTGGAGACCATCGAGTCCGGGCAGATCGTCCTCGACGGGCAGCCGCTGCCGGAGGAGGGCAAACCCCTGGCCCGGCTGCGCGCGGACGTCGGCATGGTCTTCCAGTCGTTCAACCTCTTCGCCCACAAGACCGTGCTGCAGAACGTCTCCCTCGGACAGGTCAAGGTCCGCGGGCGCGGCAAGGAGGACGCCGACAAGCGCTCGAGGGAACTCCTCGACCGGGTCGGCGTCGCCGATCAGGCGGACAAGTACCCGGCGCAGCTCTCCGGCGGCCAGCAGCAGCGCGTGGCCATCGCCCGCGCCCTGGCCATGGAACCCAAGGTGATGCTGTTCGACGAGCCCACCTCGGCCCTCGACCCGGAGATGATCAACGAGGTGCTGGAAGTCATGAAGCAACTCGCCCGTGAGGGCATGACCATGATCGTCGTCACCCACGAGATGGGCTTCGCCCGCTCGGCCGCCAACCGCGTGGTCTTCATGGCCGACGGCAGGATCGTCGAGGACCGCACGCCCGACGAGTTCTTCACCAACCCGAGCAGCGACCGCGCCAAGGACTTCCTCTCCAAGATCCTCAAGCACTGAACGGACGGACACCGGACGGATCGTCGCACCGGACCTCGACTACGATGTGCCCTTCATCCCTGTCGGAGAGGGGGACTTCGCCGAAGGCCGCCGATCCCGTCGGGGAGAGCAGGCCGCACGCCCGGTCCGCGGGGCATTCCCACCGGGTGCGGCCCCCGTGACCCGAAGGCCACGGGGGCGGCGGTTCACATCGGCCAGGCCCGTCCGGCGGCAGCCGGAGATCACTGCTCGCGCAGCGGAACCGACACGTACGACGGGTCGTTCGCCGGCGAGGAGAAGGTCAGCTGCGCGCCGGACGGGTTGTGCTCGATGTAGAGCGGGTCGACCGTGTCGACGACCAGGGCGAGGCGATGCCCGGCCGGGACGTCGTAGGCCGTGGAGTACAGCTCCAGGTCGACGCCGAACGGCTTTCCGGGGGTGCGCCCGTGGAAGGTGTACGGCGCGTGGGTGACCAGCTTGCCGAGGCCGAGCGGCCCCACGTCGTACAGGTAGGCGACGAGGGTGCCGCTCTCCTTGGTCGGGGTGAGGGTCGTGTGCAACGTGGCCGTTCCGCGCACCTGTTGGGCCGTGGCGGACTTCTCCGACTGCCAGACGGCGGCCCAGCGGCGCGGGAGCAGCGGGATCGAGGCCATCGGCGGGATGCGGGCCACCTGGTCGAGGATGCTGGACAGGAAGACGACACCGCCGTCCGCCCCGGAGTTCACGTTCGCGCGGATCGTCCTCGTGTCCCCGAGGGTGATCTTCCGGTCGTTCGCGCCGACCGACTTCCAGTCCGGGTAGCCCTCGTAGCCGCCCCCGGAACGGGACTTGAGCTGGACGGGCTGCTCGTGGTCGATGCCGTTGTCCTCGCCCCGGAGGTAGTGGTCGAACCAGCGCGCGGTGTCCGTCCAGATGTCGTTGGGCAGCCCGAAGAGACCGGTCAGCTCGGCGGTGGCGTGGTCCCCGGACCGCATCTCCAGCCGCTTCGGGCCGGTCAGCTTCTCGTAGAAGTCGACGTACTGGTTGGGCGGGAAGACGCTGTCGCCCCAGGTGTTGGCGAGCATGATCGCCGCGCCGTTGTCGTTGATCCGGTCGATGTAGGTCGCAGCGGAACGTTTCTTCCCCCAGGCGACGAGTTCGGGCTCCTTCGCCAGGTTGGAACCGTAGAGGTCGTTGAACGTCTGCCGCAGTTCCGGGCTCTGGCGGCCCGTCACCACGCTCGCGCCGTCCAGCAGGGCAGCGGCCTGGAGGTGCTGGGTGCGTCCGGAGTAGATCGAGTCGATCAGGTCGGCCCAGCCGCTGAGCGAGGCGACCGCCTTGACCCGCTTGTCGTGTGCGGCGGTGAGCAGGCTGATGCCCGCGCCGTAGGAGACGCCCGCCATGCCGATGTGCCCGGCGTCGGCGGGGGTGTGGGCGAGCGCCCAGTCGATGACCTTCGACGCGTCGGCGACGTCGGGCGGGCCCGCCACTTCTATCTCGCCGCCCGACTGCCAGAAGCCGCGCACGTTGTAGGTGACGACGACGTACCCGGAGTCGGCGAGCTTCTGCGCCTGGGCCAGGTACTCGACCTGGGGCAGGCCCCAACTCGTGGGCATCACGAGCAGCGGGTAGCGGTCGGTGCCGGAACCGGCCGGGGTGACGACGTTGGCCTTGAGGACGGTGCCGCCGTCGCCGGCGATGTCGACGAAGCGGACGGGGTGGGGCGCCGCCTGGGCGGTGGGGGCGAGTCCGAGGGCGGTGCCGGCGACCAGTGTCGCCGAGACGGCGCCTACGGCGGTGGTGCGCAGGGCCTTGCGGTGGTGTCCCACGGGTCACTCCTCACTCGTGTCAGTGCAAAGTGACCGAACGGTAACCGCGGTCCCTTACCAGGGGTAACCCATCGGTAAGTTACGTGCCAGTAACGATTGTTGAGCGGTGGAGGAGTCTAGTGCCGCGGCAGGCAACGTTTGCCCGTGAAGGAGCGGCGTCCGGTGCGTGCTCTCGGCGTGCCGGCCGGAAGCCCTCGTACTGGACGTACTT
>NZ_JBIBKR010000007.1:0-498526 GCF_042959365.1 Streptomyces sp. NPDC007907 | reverse complement strand
GCCGGCGCATCCACGCCTGGAACGTCGGACCCGGCAGCGTCATCCGCTTCGGCAATCCGGCCGACGGACCGCGCATGACCCTGACCGGCCGCCCCCCCCCCCCCCCCCCCCCCCCCCCCCCCCCCCCCCCCCCCCCCCCCCCACGGCCCGGACGCGCCGGTCCTGCTGCCCCTGGCCGGAGGCAACAGGACCGGTGACACGTACGAGGGGCGGCCGAGGGGGTGGCCGCCGCCTCATCGATTCACTCCGGCGTGAGACCTCACCCCACCTTCTCGATCAGGGCCCGGCGGATCAGGAACTTGCCGGGCTCACGGACCTGTTCGAAGGCCGCGTTGTTGAGCAGCGCACAGCTGCCGGAGACCGAAGTGACCTCCACCGTCGTGGACTTGTTGTTGTCCAGGTTGGTGACCTTCAGCTTCGTGCCGGCCGGGAACTGGTTGCTGGACGCGGCGGGCGCGCCGCCCTCACCGGAGAGCGTGACCGTGGAGCCGTTGCACACCTGCTGCCCCGAGGCAGCGGCACCGCCGCCGGTGTTTCCCGCGGGAGCGGACGCGGCCGGCTGCGACGGCTGGGCCGAGGCCGCGGGAGGCTGTGCGGCCTCGGCGGGCTGCGACGGCTGCGCGGTCTGGGAGTCCTGAGCCGACTCCCCGACGGTGCACCCCGACGCCTCCTGCTTGCGCTTGATCTCCGCGACGACCGCCTCGCGGTTGGCGATCCGCGCCTCGGACTGCGCGTCCGGGTTGGCCCGCTGGTCCGCGATGAACTTCTGGTTGTTGCCGAGGGCGGTGGCGAGGCCCAGGCAGACCGTCGACTCCGACGCCGACTTGGGGGTCGGTGCCGCGTTCGACGTGCTCGCCATGACGAAGGCCCCGCCTCCCGCCACGGTCGCCGCGCTCACCAGAAGCGCGATCTTCTTCTTCGTACCGAGAGTTCTCCTGCGCGACATCCGCGCCTCCTGAGAGGTAGGGGAGCGTACGCCGCTATGTACGAGATACCGAACGAGGTTACTCAGCAGTTACAGGAGTCACTCAAGTGACCTGCGCCACATGCGCATACGTGGCTGGTCAGCGCGACAGGGCGTCCCGTACGGCCTCTTCGGAGCGGCCGACGACCGCCGTCCCGTCGTCCGCGGTGATGATCGGGCGCTGGATCAGCTTCGGGTGCTCGGCGAGCGCCGTGATCCAGCGGGCGCGCGAGCCGGCGTCCCGCGGCCACCCCTTGAGTCCGAGCTCCTTGGCCTCGGCCTCCTGGGTGCGGGTGATGTCCCAGGGTTCGAGACCGAGGCGCTCCAGCACGCCCCGGATCTCGTCCTCGCTCGGCACGTCCTCCAGGTAGCGGCGGACGGTGTAGTCGGCGCCCTCTGCGTCGAGCAGCGTCAGCGCGCTGCGGCACTTCGAACACGCGGGGTTGATCCAGATCTCCATGCCCACACGGTACGCGCCGACCGGCGTGTTCGATTTCCTGGCGTCCCTCCGGCACCTCGTGGAGCAGTCGTGACACCACGTCAGTTCTCCTGCTCACCAGGGCTTTTGCCGAGCTCTGCGGACTCCCCGTTGTCAGTGCCGGGCGGTAAACTGTAAGCAGTGTTCGAGGGTGGCGCCGGGGATGCCGACGTCTTCGGTGAGCCGCCCGACCGCGACAGGAGGATGCCTGTGCCCGCTGCCGCCCTGAAGTCGAAGCCGCTGCCCACCCAGTCCACCGCGAAGCGCCCCGTCCTGCTCGACCTGCCGTACGCGCCCGTGGAGAAGCGGCCGCTGCCCCCGGGCCGGCCGCGCCAGTGGTACGTGACGCACAACCGCCGTCTCAAGGCGATGCGCCTCGCCATCGCCCTGCTCGACTCGGGCGTCCACATGCCCAACCAGGCCCACAACGAGGCGATCCGCGACACGGCGGAGCTGATCGGCGTCCACCCGCCGTCGGACACGACGTGCCACATGGTGCGTGCGTTCATGCGCTACACACGCTGACCCGCCCGTCCCGAGCGCCGGACGCCCCGAACGGCGGGGTGTCCGGCGCTCGTTCATGCCACCCCGGCGGGTGCCGCGAACACGCACCGGACGGGAGCACGGACGGGGCCGGCTCGACCTGCCCGTGTGTCTCCAGCCGTATCGGTGGGGAGCAGGGAGCCCTGACAGACGGGACCGGCTCGGCCCGCCCGTGGGCGTTCGGGGGTCAGTCCTTGCTGAGCTCCCTCTCCAGCGGCGTGCGGAAGCGGGGGGTGATTCTGGTCGTGCCCAGCCAGGCGGCCAGCCGCTGCGCCTCGGAATCGATCGCCGCGCGGGCGTCCCGGCCGATGCCGTCCTCGTCGAGGAGCCGCCAGACGATCTCCCCGTCCGGCCGCTGCGCCCAGCCGCCCACCACCCGTCCGTTCCACCACACCGTCGGTCCGACGTTGCCGCTGCCGTCGAACAGCCGGGGCCGCAACTCCGGGGCGAGGTACCAGTCGCGCTGCTGCCATCCCATCGCCGTCGGGTCGAGGCCGGGCAGCAGCGCGGCCCAGGGCTCCCCGGGCGCGGGAACCGGTCCGGCGTCACCCGCGGCCACGTAGCCCGTGTCCCCGTCCAGCGACACCGCCTCCGCCCCGGCCGCGGCCAGGGCCCGGCGGACCTCCGTCACACGCCACCCCGTCCACCACTTCAGGTCGGCCTCGGTCGCCGGGCCGCACGCCGTGAGCCACCGTCCCAGCAGCTTTGCCTGCGCCCCCGCCGTGTCCAGCTCGGCGTGCTCGGGTGCCACGGCCCAGCGGAACCGACTGGACGTCCAGGAGCCGAGCGGCCGGCCGCGCACGACCTTCCCCTCGACGCCCAGGACCCTCAGCAGCCGGGTCGAGACCGTGTGCGTCCCCTCGTAGCTCTTCCCGGCCGCGTACACGAACTGCTCCCGCAACCGCGGCTCGTCCTGGGCGAGTTCGGCCGCGGTCGCCTGACCGCGCCGGGCGAGCGCCGCCAGCGTCGACTCCTCGACGTCCTTCAGCCAGGCCGCGTCCGGCGCACCGGCCGTCGCCATGTGCTTGAGCAGCGAGGCCCGCTCCCGGGCGGCGACGGCGAGCCCCGTCGAGGCGTGCACGACGGCGGTCAGGGCGGTGGGGAACACGAACACCGTGTGCCGCATGCCGTGCATCCGCACGAGGTTCCGGTCCTCGTACAGGGCCCGCTCCGTCTCCCCGACGGTCACGGCGGGGTCCGCGAGCCGTGCGCCCACGGCCAGGTACACCGTCGCCGGGTCCGTGCCGTGCAACGCCACCAACGCGTCGGCGACCTCCTCGGGCGTCCCCGCCCTGGCCCGCCCGGCCAGCCGGTGCCGCAGCGCGAGCCGGGCCCGCCGCTCCGCCACGTCGATGTACCGCACTCCGCCGCCCATCCCGGCCTCCGCTCGCCGCGTCCTCACGACCCTCCTGCATCATCGCGGACACCACTGACAGCCGCCCACGACCGCCCCGCCGCCTCAGCCGTACCGCTCCAGCAGGCCCGTCACGTACGCCTCCATGCGCCCGCCCAGCACCTCGGGCGTCAGATCGGCCCGGCCCAGCTCCCGCCACGGTCCGGCCAGCTTCGCCGCGTCGGGGACGTAGGCCAGCGCGTCGAGCAGCCGCCAGTACAGATGGTCCGGACCGTCGGCCAGGAGCCGCCCGCCCTGTGCCTCGTAGCGCTCCCGGAAACCGAGGCCGTACTCGGGACCGTGCAGCAGCGCGAGTGCCGTCGAGCTGGGGGCACCTCCCACGCCCTTAGGGCAGTGGGGGAGGGCGACGTCCAGATCGGCCGGTCCCCAGGAGGTCTCCACCCAGTCGACGACCCCGCTGATCCGCAGACCGGCCCCCGACCCCGTGAACAGCACGTTCCCGGGGTGGAAGTCCCGGTGCAGGAAGCAGCCCTCGTACGGCGGGGGATCGCGGCGGACGACGTCCACGGCCCGCTCCCACCCCGGCGGGACGGCCCCCGGCGACATCCACGCCTGGTACGTCCGCTGACGCTCCCGGGGGACGATCCGGTGGATCCGCGCCAGCTGCGCGGCCAGCAGGCCCACCCGCGCGCCGAGCTCCTCCTCGTCGACCCGGACCCGCCCCGGCAGCACGGACATCAGCAGCGACGGATGGTCGCAGTGCTCCCCGGTCGCGTCGACGCCGACCAGCTCGGGGGCCGGCACGCCCTCCTGCTCCGCCAGCAGCGTCAGCGTCTCCGCCTCGCGGGCCAGCAGCCCGGGCGCGTGCCGCCGGAAGAAGGGCTTCACGAAGGTCCGCAGCGCCAGCTCGCCGCCGCCGTCGAGGGTGAGCCGACGCATCTGGGCGCTCCAGCCCCCGGCCAGGAAGGCCCACTCGTCGACCGTACGGCCCTCCGGGATCTGCTTGGCCACCCATGCCCGGGTCGACGTCCAGCCCCGCTCACCGAGACCGGTCAGCACGTCCGTGACGAACTCGCGTCGGTCCGTCGGGTGATCGCGGAACCACACACCCAAGCGGTGCTCCGCGTCGGGGAGTTCCCGGTGGGTGAACTGCGCCCGGTGGGCCAGTGCCCCGGAGAGGGCCTCCGTGACGGCGGGTGGGATGACCTCGTCCGTGCCCGGCACGACCAGCACGGCCCGCCCCTCGTACGCCCGCAGCACGTCCAGGGCGGGGGAGGCGCGCCAGCTCCCGGGGCGGCGGATGATCTCGCTGAACGGCCCGTCGCCCGCGCCGAACGGCAGGTCCCACGCCTCACCCGCGTACACGGCCGGCGCGCACAGCCCCAGCGCCGCCACCCGGTCCCCGTAGTGCCGCACCAGGTCCGCCACCGTCTGGCCGCTCATGCTGAACCCCACCAGCACCAGCGGCACGCCCGCCCCGGCGCGGGCGTCGACGACGGAGACGGCCTGCTCGAAGCGGCGGCGCAGGCTCAACTCCCGCAGCAGGCCCGTGCTTTCCCCGTGCCCCGAGAAGTCGAAGGCGAGGGCGTGGCAACCGTGGGCGGCGAACTCCTCCAGCAGCGGCACCAGCCGCTCCTTGCTGCCGTTGCCCGCGCCGTGCAGCAGCACGACCGTCGCCCGGGCGGGCCCACCGCCCCCGGAGGACAGCCCGCGGAGTCGCTCACCGCCGACGACGTGCGTGAAAGGGGTGACCTCACTCATACGGCCATTCACTCACGCGGGCCGCGGCCCCGAGGGGAGTTCACAGTCCCGGCGCTCCCCACACCGGGAACCACCGGCCGAGGTCCTGCTCGATGCGCAGATCGCCGGAGAGCGCGGCCCGCACCTGCAGTTCGAGCGCGTTGTCGCGCCGCTGCGTCCCGTCCGGCAGCGGCGCGAACGGATAGAAGGTGCCGCGCTTGTAGAGGTAGACCAGCGCGAGCCGCCGGCCCGCGGAGTCCTCGAACCCGGCGAGGGAGCACAGCAGTTGCGGCCCGAACCCGTTGACCTCCATCTGGCTGTTCACGGCGTGCAGGTCGTTCACCAGGTCGGAGAGCCGGTCGGGGGGCCGGTGCGAGACCAGCCAGGAGTAGCCGTAGTCGTCCCGCCGCAGCTCCACCGGCGGCCCCTCGCGGTCGGTGTCGGCGTCCAGCAGCGCCTGCACTTCCCGGTGGGACTGCTCGAAGGCCGCGCCCTCGACCGAGGCGAAGCACACCGCGCCCTGCCCCGTCGGTGTGAAGCCGGCCGCCGCCTCCAGGGTCACGGCCGCCGAGGGCAGCGCGAAGAGCCGGTCGAGATCCGCCACGACCGGTCTCGTCCGGCCGAGCAGGATGTCCAGCAGCCCCATGCGCCGATCATCCCCTTCCGGGTGCCGCCGCCTCGCCCAGCTCGGCGGAGATCCGGCCCAGCTGGTCGAGCCGCTGCTCCAGACTCGGGTGGGTCGAGAAGAGCCGCGCGACACCGGGCTCACGGCCCAGCGCCGGCGTGAAGTAGAAGGCGTTGAACGCCTGGGCCGTGCGCAGGTCCTCGGTCGGGATGCGGGCGATGTCGCCCGAGACCTTGGTGAGCGCGGAGGCCAGCGCCGAGGGCCGGCCGGTGAGCAGCGCCGCCGCCCGGTCCGCGGCCAGCTCCCGGTACCGGGACAGCGCCCGGATCAGCAGGAAGCTGATCGCGTACACGGCAGCGGCCACGCCCATCACCGCGGCGAAGATCGCGGCCGTGTTCTGGTCCCTGCGGGCGCCGCCGAACAACTGAGAGTAGAAGGCGAACCGCACGATCAGCCCGGCGATCACACCGAGGAACGAGGCGACCGTGATCACGGCGACGTCCTTGTGCGCCACGTGGGAGAGCTCGTGCGCGAGGACGCCCTCCAGCTCCGCCGGCTCCAGCCGTCGCAGCAGCCCGGTCGTCACGCAGACCACCGCGTGATCCGGATTCCGCCCGGTGGCGAACGCGTTCGGCATGTCCATCTCGGACACGGCGACGACCGGCTTCGGCATGTCGGCGACGGCACAGAGCCGGTCCACGACGCCGTGCAGCCCGGGATACTCCTCCCGCTCCACGACCCGGCCCCGCATGGCGTACAGCGCGACGCGGTCCGAGAACCAGTACTGCGCGCCGAGCAGCGCCGCCGCGACCACCACGACCAGTACCCACGACTTCAGCAGCACGATCAACGCGGCGACGAACCCCACGTACAACAGTCCGAGCAGGAACAGCGTGATCCCCATCCGGGTGGTCAACCGCCGGTCGCTCCGGAAGCGGCTGTGCATCTGCCTCACCCCGCAGTCACGCACTCGTCCCACAGCCAGTGTGCACCGGCCCCCCTCATGAGCGGGTCGCGCGCACCCCCAGAGCGGGCAAAGCCGTCCCGGTCATGAGCGAGAGCGCATCCGGCGCGGCGTCATCCGCCCGGGACCACCGCGTAGCCGGGCACGGACGGCCAGCGCACGGTCAGCACCACCGACTCCTCCTCCGCGACCCACGAGTGATCGACACCGCGCCCCCACACGACGTAGTCCCCCTGCCGCTCCAGCAGCACGCTGCGCCCGGGCAGCTCTACCCGGAACCGCCCGCTGATCAGCACGAGCAGCGCGATACGCGCCTCACCCCGCACCCACTGCGCCCGTTCGTCACCCGGTGGATGCACACCCCACTTGATCTCCACGTCCTCGCTGTGCCGCGGATCCCCGGCGTCCTTGAAGTGCCCGAGGATCCATCCGCGGTCCAGCGCCGCGTCCTCGCCGGCGTTCCCCACGTACACGCTGTCACTCACGCCGCGGGACGCTAGCAGCACGTCCAGCATGCGCGGGCCGGCCACCGCCCGGGGCCCGTACGGCCGGCGCGCGCATCACCGCCCGGGTTCTAGTACGGCGCTCGGAAGTTGATGTACCCCAGCAGCACGATCACCGCCGCCACGCAGCCCAGGACCACCGCGGTCGAGATCCACGAGGAGCGGCGGCGGGAGCCGACGTGCTCCGGGTCGGCGCGGAACGGCACGGGCCCGGGCGGGTTGTGCTTCCAGCGCGCGGCGAGCATCCTGGCCCGCGCCGAGGGCTCCTTGTGCTCGGCCCGGTCCGCCCATCGAAGGTCGAACTCACGCTGCTGGTCGTCCTGTTCGTGCTCGGCCATTCGCCTCCACCCCCGTGTGGTCCTGCCCCAAGAATAGAACAGACGACCGCGCCCCCGCCGTCGTGAGGACAGCGGGGGCGCGGTCGGTCTCGCCTCGATCAGGCGTCGATCACACGTCGAAGTACAGCTCGAACTTGGATGGTCGATCCGTCACCTGCGGAAGGTTCTCTCTAGCATGTTGACCTGCAAGTTTGACCGTTGGGACACGTTGGGTAACGCTGAGAATGTTGGAATGTTCTGCGGACCGATTGCGGACCGCGAGCGTCACTGACAGTCGCACTGCACGCGAAGGGCCCCCTCGCCTGACTCCACCGGGCGAGGGGGCCCTTTTTGCGTTCCGCCTAACTCCACTAGGCGGATGGCTGGTCAGTCCAGGTCGTACTCCGAGGACAGCTCACGGCCGGCGCCGAGGTAGTCGACGGCGTACTCGGTAGGCTCGCCGTTCTGGTCCCAGTAGTGATTGATCACAGCGACGGTCGGTGTGCCCGCCTCGACTTCCAGGGGGCCGGCGACATCCTCCGGGACCTCGCGCAGTGCCACTGTGTCTCGGCGTCGGACGACTCGGCGGCCGGTGCGTTCTTCGATCAGCCCGAACGTCATCTTGGGGAGCGGTGCGGCCTCGAGGAACTCCGGCGCCTGGTCGGCGATCGCGCCGGACACCCAAGTGGTGGACACCGTAACGACGCCCGCGCTGTCGAGGTACCGACGGCGGCGTCGTGCGACCTCGGCGCCGACCTCCAGGCCGAGGGCGTCGGCAACTTCCTGGGACGCTGCTTCCTTCACAGCGTCGAGGATCTCGACACGCTCGCTGTCGCCCAGAGTCGCTGCACCGGCCTGGAGCTTGGCGAGACGATCCGCGCCCGCAGTGAGCTTCTTCGGCACGGTGACGATGGTTCCGATGCCGGGCGTCGCGATGGCGTACCCCTCGGCGCGCAGTACCCCCGGGACGCGTGCGGCCGTGGCCCGGCTGACCTGCTCGGTCTCCATGATCTGGCTCACCGAGGGGACGCGGTCACCTGGCTGCAGCTCACCGCTTTCAATGCGGTCGATGATCTGAGCCGCGATGCGCTGGTAGGGGGGCAACCCCTCAAGGTTGCGAACCATGAAAACCTCCAACTTCTAGAACGTTCTGCAATGCCTGTTGACTTCGCGAAGTCTTCTAGAACATCCTAGTTGCGCGCCCGGTCATCAGGACAGATCAGGGCGAGCCAGTCATGTCAAAGCCCTGACGGGGTGATCTCGGTGTTCCCGCACCGAGCCCGCCAGGGCCTCGCATCCAAGAGTCGAGGTCTCAGATGCACGCTGAGCTTATTACGCCTGCCCAGACGCAGGCCCCCGCGGGCGAACCGCTCCGGGTCAAGACCATCGCCGAAGCGCTGCGCGTCACCGACGCCACCGTCTACGCCGAGATCAAGTCGGGGCGCCTGCCCTCGTACCGGATCGGCCAGGGCCGCGGCACCATCCGCGTCTCCCGTGCCGCCTTCGCGCAGTACCTCGCCGAGCGTGGCATTCCCGTCACAGAGCTGGCGGTGGCGCTGTGATGACGACCGCCATCAGTCAGCACGTCGCCGCTCTGTCCGGCACCCTCCCCGCGATCCCGAAGCAGCCGACGGCCCTCGACAAGTCGCGCGCCGCCGAGCTGTCCGTCGCCCAGCTGATGGACACGCCCCTTGAGCAGCTCGTCGCTGAGCTGCACGTCACCCTCGACGAGTCGTCCATCACGGACCCGACGTTCACCGGGTACATGTACGCGACTCGGGACAACGTGGTCGTCTCCCTCCCGCCGAACCGGTCGGAACTGGAGCACGACTGCATGGCCCGCTACTTCATCGGCCGTGCCTTCGACGTCGAAGGCCTGCCCCCGCTCCCCGAGCCCTTCGCGGTCACCGACCTCACCGGCGACTCCGACCCGGACATGGACGAGGCGCTGCGCCGAGTTCGCCAGGGTGGTGGCCGCTGATGCCGCGCCGTAACGCGAACGTCAACAAGACCCGCGACGCCCACCGCATGGAACTGCTGGGCACGGACGGTCTGGCCCTGCGGGTCCCTGGTCGGCGCGTCAGCCGCAGGAACCGGCGCAAGGGGTGGGCCGCGTGAGCGAGCACGAGAAGGTCAAGGACCCGCTGCCGAAGCGCCCGCGCGGGCCGCACCCGCTGGTCATCGAGTCGGTGGACCTGACCCGGGTCGAGGAGCCGCCGGCCCCCCGCAAGCTGCCCCGCAAGGGCGACGCCCGCCGCCGCGCCATGCGCATCCGGGGGTGGTGAGCGTGAGCGCACGCACGGTGACCGTGTTCACCGCCGACCACGGCGACGTGACGATGCCTGAGCCGTCCTGGTGCACGGGCGAGCACCCCGCCGAGGGGTACCGCGCCGACATCGAGCACCAGGGCGAGGAGATCGAGCTCACGGTGCAGACCCCGTGTCACGGCCCGGTGGCCGTGGCGAAGGCAGGCCTGCTGCAGCGGCCGTTCTCCGAGCTCGGCCCGAAGGCGCCGCTCGTGATGGTCGAGTTCGACGAGCTGCACGAGTACGACGCCGAGACCCTCGCCGGCCTGCTCGACGCGCTCGTCGCCTGGGCCATCGGCCCCATGCACCAGCTGCACGAGCGGCTGCAGGTGCTGGAAGGGGGCGGGCGATGACCGAGGAGGAGCGCAAGAAGCTGTCGGAGAAGGTCGCCGAGGCCAACCGGCGCAGCCGTGAGGGCCGCGGGGGTGGTCAGCGATGACCCGAACCCTGTTCCTCGCCCTGGTCCTGCCGCTGCTGGCCGCCGAGTGCGTCGCCCAGTTCGTGCTGCACGACCAGGCGTGGACCAACGTCTTCGCCCTGCTGGGCCTCGGCGTGATCGCCGTCCGCTGGGCGCTCGGCCCGCAGGTCGGCGAGGAGGAGCGGTGCCCGCCCGACTGCCCGAAGTGCGCCGAGTCGCTCTCTGGGGGCGACCGGTGACCGCGAAGTGGCCCGTGCGCCGACCGACCGAGCATGCCGCACTGCGTGCGGTGTGCCGGTCGGCCCGGCCGACCCCGTCTGTTCCCGCCCTGATGGCCGCGCTGGTCGACGCCGTCGACCGCAGCGACCGCGAGGGCGTCTGCTTGGCCGCGCATCGTGTGGTGCGCGCTGCCGCCCCCTCGGAGGTGGGCGAAGCATGAACACCCTGACCACGTGGGCACAGACCCACCCTTGGGCGGCCGGCGCTGCTGGCGTCGCCGCCCTGGCCGTGGCGGCGATTCTGCTGCGGCCCCTGCGCCGCACCCCGGCCGCCGTGGCGGTCGCCGCCCTCGCCGCAGCCGCCTGCAC
Source organism: Streptomyces sp. NPDC007907 (assembly GCF_042959365.1). Taxonomy (NCBI): domain Bacteria; kingdom Bacillati; phylum Actinomycetota; class Actinomycetes; order Kitasatosporales; family Streptomycetaceae; genus Streptomyces; species Streptomyces sp. NPDC007907. The sequence goes on along the minus strand of NZ_JBIBKR010000007.1, from coordinate 487,727 downwards.
CGCGTACAGCGCTGACACGTCGTGGCGCTTCGCCGAGCACGAGCTGGGCATGGTGTCGACCGCCGAGCGGGCCGCCATGTTCGCCGCGGCCGAGCTGGCGCTGCTGGCAACCGCCCTGATGGCCCGGCAGAACCTCCGCACCCAGGGAGCCCCGGGTACGCCCGGTGTACTCGTCTGGCTGATCACCGGAGTACAGGTCATCCCGGCGTACTCCGAATCCGGGTTCGTCGGGGGTACGGTCCGCGCCGTGGTCGGCCCCGTACTCGCCGCCGTGCTCTGGCACCTGGCGATGGGGATCGAGTTGCGGCACGCCAAGCCGGACGCCGAGTCGGCCGCGCTGCTGGCTGTACTCGCCCGTGAGGTACGCGAACGGCTGCTGTCCCGGTTCGGCCTGGCGGTCCGTGACCGGTCGGCCGAGCAGATCTCCCGCGACCGGTGGACCGTGAAGGCGGTCGCCCTGGCCGCGAAGCTGTCCGAGATGCAGCCCGGTCAGCGTGGCCGTGCCCGCGTGGCGCGGCGGCTGTCCGTGGCCGTGGGCAAGGCGCAGGCCGGCGCATCCGACGAGCAGCGGCAGAAGCTGCTCGACCTGCTGGCGGCCCGCCGCCACGCGGCATCCCTCGCCACGATCGATCTCCCCTCGCCGTGGCAGCCCGAGCCCGAGCCGGTCGTCGAGTACACGGAACCGGTCGCCGCCGAGCCGTACCCGGCACCGGCGAACGCCGTACCCGAGGGGGCGCGGCTGCTGCCGATCGTTGCCCGGCCCAAGGTTCAGACGGACCTCTTGGACAACATCGAAGAGGTTCCCCCGGCCTCGGCGTACCGGCCGATCGCGTCGCTGGCGGCCGACCGTACCCGCACAGAGGTACACGCCGAGTACGTACCCGAGGAGCCGCCCGAGCCCGTACCCGACGGGACGGAGGGCAACCCGGCGCAGGTCGACCCGCTCAGCCAACTGGGTCTCGACTGGGCTGCCGAGCAGTTCAGGGTTGAGCTGCTGGCCGGGGACGTCCCGTCCATCCGTGCCATCAAGGACCGGCTGCACGTCGGCCAGAACCGGGCCAAGGAGATTCAGGACGGCTTCAAGCAGGCCCGGGTCGCGTGGGCGCTCGCCGGATCGGGGGCGACGTCGTGAAGTGGACGCTGCTCGCCCTCGCCACGGTCCTGCTGCTGTCGTTCCCGCAGCTGCTCGGCCTGGTCGCCGAACCGATCGTCCTCGCCCTGGGCGCCGGCGTCGTGGCTGACTTCCGGGCCAGGCGCCGCCGCCCGGTCGCCCGAGACCAGAGGGGGCCGCGGTGAGCCCGCGCAAGGTCCGCCCCCGGGCCCCGAAGCGCGCCCCCGAGGTGCCCGTGCCCGGACAGCTGGGGATCTTCGGCTCCGCCGAGCCGTGGCAGCCCACCGGCTGCGACTGCTGGCCGCCCGTCCCGCGCGGCTGTCACCACTGCCAGCACTGCGACACCTGCCAGGACTGCGGCCGATGCGCCGGCCGCGGCTGCACCTGCGACTGCGAGGAGGACTGACTCATGAGCGACGACGCCCTGACCAAGGCCCTCGCCGCCGCGGCCGAGGCCTCCAGCAACTCCAAGCAGCTGGAGCTGATGCAAGCCGTAGTGATCGGCCAGGCGCTCGCCCAGGCCATGCAACAGCCGCACAGCTGCCAGCACGACCACCAGCCGCGCAAGGAGTTCGACGCCCGCAAGTGGTGGACGATCGGCGGTTTCGCGGTCGTCGGAGGGTGTGTCGCCTGCGCCCTCGCCATCGCGTTCGCCGTGGCCACGGTCGCCTTCGCGATCGGCGCGACCTGCGCGACCGGCTGCTTCCTCGTCCTGCGCTCGATGTGGCGCGACTACCTCAACAACCGCTGACCGGAGGAACCCATGACCCGCAACGAGGCCCTGCAACTGGCCCGAGTTGCCGCGCTGCACGCTCGCGACCTGGCGGTCGAGGCCGAGCGTCTCGCCCGGCACGAGGACTTCCGGCCCAAGGCGCCCGCGTTCGCCGCGGCCGGCACCGTCTGGGCGCACACCGCCCAGGCCTACGCCGCCATCGGCGCCGCCCTGCCCGAGCACACCGACGAGACCACGGAGGACTGACCATGGCCACCCCGACCGCCGGCGCGAACGGCTCCCAGGCCAAGAACGGCCACACCAAGAACTTCGGCGCCACCTTCTCGCCCGGTTTCACCGTCAACGTCAACGCCAACCGGACCAACACCGGCATGCCCGTCCAGCAGGGAGGCCACGGAGGCGGCCAGAGCCGCGCCGAGCACCTGCTGCCCGCCCCCGAGTTCACCTCCCCGGCGCAGGTCCGCAACTACTGCAACAGCCTCCGGGCCGCCGCGGTGACCCTGTCCATCGAGGTCGCCATGGGCGCCGAGATCCTCAAGGGCGTACTCGCCGCCGTACCCGACCCGGAGGGCCGCCCGTTCGGCTCACGGGTACGCGCCGCGAAGGTCGCCCGGAAGATGAACAAGGCCGCCGATGAGCTGCGGTCCGCGGCCAAGAACGCTGCCGCCTGCTACGCGACCTTCCAGCAGGAATTCGAGGAGGAGATCAACCGGGTACGCCACCGCGCCCGGAAGCCTCAGCAGCCGGTCATCAACTGGGCACAGCAGTAAGGAGGTACGACCATGGCGAAGGAAGTCTGGACTGACCAGGACGGGCGCAAGTACCCGATCCCCGTCAAGCAGCGTGAGGGACGCTCCGACTCCGGGGGCAGCGTGCGGGCGTACCTGCTGCACCGTGCCAAGCCGCATCTGCCGCCGTGGCTCACTGTCGGCGGGGTCGGCGTGGCCGGTGGCGGATCGAGCCTCATGTGGGAAGGGTCGGCCGCGGCTGGCGTGGGTCTCACTCTCGCCTCCGTGGCGCTCACGGGCGTCACCTGGTGGGCGGGACGGGCGACGAGCGCCCAGAGGCGCCTGCACTCGGCCGTCACGGTCGCGGCCGGGTCGTCGTGGTTCACTGCGGCGGCCCTGGCCGGGCCGTTCGCTGGCCCCCTGCCCGATCTGTTCCTGATGGGCGGGGCGACGCTCGCCCTGTCGTGGAACGTGCGCCTCGTGCTGCGCACCCCCGAGGCGGCTGGCGAAGACTCCGACAAGGGCCTGCTGGCCAAGGTGGGCCTGGCGAAGGCGCAGATCGGGCAGCCCAAGGTCGAGCCGAACAAGGTCACCGTCCCCTACGCCCTCCCCGCTGGAGAGGGCACCAACCAGGACGTGTCCAAGGCTCTGCCCGGTCTCGCCGCGGCCCTGGACGTCCCCGCCAACGCGGTGCGCAACCGGCCCGACCCGGACTCGGCGGCCCGCGGAACCTTCACCATCGTGCCCAAGGACATGCTTCGGGACGTCATCTGGTACCCCGGCCCGTCCAACCCGGGGGGCTCCATCGCCGAGCCCATCGTCATCGGCGTCTACGAGGACGGCCGCGAGCTGCAGCTCACCATCCCCGATGCGCTTCACCTGCTCATCATGGGGATGACGGGCTCGGGCAAGACCGAGGGCGCCATCGACGTGCTGTGTGAGGTGTTCTCCCGCAGGGACGTGATCGGGTGGCTGTCCGACCCCAAGCGCGGCCAAGATCTGGGCGAAGCCTTCGCTGCCTGTGACTGGGTGGTCGATACCCCGGCCGGCGCCGAGATGATGATCGAGGCACTGAAGGTCGTCGTCCCCGCCCGGCAGAAGTGGCTCGGCGACCACGGGTACCGCAGCTGGGAGCCTGCCGCCGCCGAGCAGCAGAACAACCCGGCGCACTCCTGCCAGAAGGGCCGCGCGTGCGGCTGCCCCGGCATGCCGTACCTGGTCGCCTGGTTCGAGGAGGCCGCCAACACGCTGCGCGCCACCGATGACGACGTCTTCACCGGCATCGCCCAGGAAGCCCGCTCGGCCGGCGCCTGGCTGGTCATCTCAATGCAGAGGGCGTCCGGCTACCAGATCAGCACCGACACCCGCGCATCGCTGCCCGCGTCGCTGTGCTTCGGCGTCGAGGAGAAGGACGCCCAGTTCGCCCTGCCCTCCGAGGTGCTGGAGGCCGGCGCCAACCCGGGAGCGTGGGGCAACAAGCGGCCCGGCTACAACTACCTGGTCGCGAAGGGCATCGACGAGGAGCTGTGGTCGACCCCGGCCCGGACGTTCCGCAATGACCCCGTCTCGCTGGAGTGGGTTGCCCGGGAGTTCGCCCCGGTCCGCATGGGCGTCGACCCCGTTACGGCCGGCGCCGCGGCCAGTGTCGCCGGGCGGGCCTACACCGATCGCATGGCCGACCAGGCGCCGGCCGAGGAGGAGGACGACATGCAGCACGAGCCGTCCGTCGACCCCGAGGACGTCGACATCGACCCCGAGGCCGAGCTGCCCGAGGCCGAGCAGGGCGACGACGCCCCGATCTTCGGGCAGGACACCGGTCGCAAGCCGAAGGGGGAGGAGGCCCGCCGACTGTTCGAGGAAGCGCTGCAGGAGTTCGAGCGGAACGGGCAGATGGTCGTCGGCCCGAAGGACTTCCACGACTGGTGCGAGAAGCACCACCTGTCCCGCCCGTGGGTGTCCGGACAGCTCAAAGAGGCGTACAAGCGGGGGCGCGTCGAGGACACCGGCACCACCGGCCGGTGGCGGATCGTCCCCAGCCTGACACCCGCCTGACGCCTGACACTGTCAGGACCGCGTGACACCCGAACCCTTAGGCAGGCGCGGGTGTCACGCGCCCTGACAGCGGCCCGTGACACCTTCTCTGACACTAGGAAGCGCGTCCTGGGCGGCCGGGGGGCAGGAGGCCGAGTTCGCGCGCTCGGGCCGTCCATCGCTGGACGGTCCGGGGGGTCACACCCTCTTGCTTCGCCAGGTCGGTAGCGGGCCGAGGTGAGTTGGCCGCGACGCGCAGGTATCGCAGGGCGAGCCGGGCGTAGAAGCGAGTGTCGTTGGGCCCCTCCGGATTGCCGAGCGGCCCTTCGTGAGCGTCCGGGCCCGCCATCACGGCGGCGCTGATCGTGGCCTTCGCGTGAGCCTTGCGGGACCGCACCGCCGCCTCGATAGCGGCGAGCGGGAAGTTCCGCAGCTCGCCGATCCCGACCGCATCAGGGCCGGGGACGTAGACGCCGGTGATCACGATGCCGCTCTCGTCGGAACCCATCCGCAGCATGAGGCGCCGACCGGTCTCGGTGTTTTCGATCAGGTCCCATGACACCGGATCTTCAATGCCGGTCTGCAGGCCGGCCACGGCATCTAGCTGCGTGGAGTTCTGCTGCTCGATGGGGGAGGCGACCACGCGCCACGGCTCCGGAAGGTCCTTGTCGGTAATCACGGGGCCGACGGTATGCCCGTTCCCAACGCCAGTCAACGTGGCTGCACAAACACGATGACGCCCTTGCGCAAGCACGACACAACCCTGTACACCTGTGGTTGTCGTGATTGAACGAAAGCGACACGACACGTCTGGAGAGGCGTAGATGAACCTCGCAGAGCGAATCGACAAGTACCTGACCACAGAAGAGGTAGCCCGTCGCTACCGCGTGGCAGCGGGCACAGTCCGCTACTGGCGGCACATCGGCTACCTGCCGGAAGGCGTCAAGCGCGGCCGGCGCGTCCTGTACGACCCGGACGTCCTCGACCAGTGGGACGCAGACCAGGCCGGAGGCGCCGCGGCATGACCGAGAACGCAGAGAACCGCCCGTGGCTGGCGGGCGGTTCTCAGGAAGACCTCGCTGCGGGCGGTGGGTCTACCCACACCGTAGCGCAGGGCGACCCGCCCCGTGTAGCGGGCCGACTCGACACCTACCGCTCCCGCTCCGCGAAGTGGCACCGGCAGGTCAAGGTCGACGAGTGCCCGCGCTGCGGCCACCCCCACCTGCATCGAGCGCCCCTGCCTCTCGTGCGGTCCGTCCTCAAGACCGCACCCTGCGGGCTCGTCTACGTCGTGCAGCTGCGCGCCGAGGTGGTGACCGCGTGAGCGCCTGGAACCGCGTCATCGACGCACTGGAGAGCAAAGGCTGCAAGGGCAAGGGCCGCAGCTATCAGTGCCCCGCCCACGACGACAACGCGCCCTCCCTGTCCCTCACGCACGACAGCCGCGGCGTCGGCCTGAAGTGCCATGCGGGATGCACCGCGCAGGACGTCGTCGACGCTCTCGACCTCACCCTGGCCGACCTGTTCGACGAACCGCTGGAGAAGCAAGAGCGCCCGCGGGTCGTCGCCGAGTACCCCTACGTCGACGAGCAGGGCGAAGTGCTGTACGTCGTCCGGCGCCTGGAGCCCGGATACGACGGGGAGCGCAAGACGTTCCGTCAGTTCCGGCCCGACGGCCGGCCCGGGGTCTCAGGCATCCGGCGCGTCCTGTACTGCCTGCCGGAAGTCCGGGCGGAGGCGGAGGCCGGCGGGACCATCCTCATCCCCGAGGGCGAGAAAGACGTCGACGCCCTGCGAGCTCTCGGCTGCGTCGCTACCTGCAACGTCGGCGGAGCGGGCAAGTGGCACGACGACTACACGGCCGCCCTGCAAGGCGCCTCCGAGGTCGTCGTCATCGCCGACCGCGACGAGCCCGGACGCAAGCACGCCGCAGCCGTCGCCGACTCCGTACAGCGCGCGGGCATCCCCGTGCGCGTCCTGGAGCCCGCCCGAGGCAAGGACGCCTCCGACCACCTGGCGGCTGGGCTCGGCTTCGACGACCTCGTAACCCCGGAAGTGCATCCCGCAAATCCCAGAAACACGGCCCACGCCCAGGATGTGGACCCTGATGGCAGTTCTGGGATTTCTGGGACGCGAAACGCGGATTCAGGGTGGGACGAGCCCGTACCCGTCGACTCGCCGCCGCTACCCCCGTTCCCGTCCGAACGGCTTGGCGCCCTGGGCAAGTTTGTCACCGCCACCGCGGCCTCCCTGCAGACGCCGGAAGACCTGGTGGCGTTCGCCGCCCTGGCCAGCATCAGCACGGCCACGGGCGGCCGTGCCCGCGTGCAGGTGAAACCGGACTGGCACGAGAGCACCGCCCTCTACATGGCGGCCCTGGCCGACTCCTCGGAGAAGAAGACACCGGCGCTCAACGCGGCAGCCGCCCCGATCCGTGAGATTGAGGACGAGCTGATCGAGCAGCACCGGCCCGAGGTAGAGGCGACCGCGCAGGAGATCCGCATCACCACGGCGCGGATGACCAAAGCAGAGACGGCCGCAGCGAACGCCGGACCGGAGAAGCGGCAGGAGGCCGAGGCGGACGCTGAGGCCGCACGGGTACGTCTCGCCGAGCTCGGCGACGCACCCGAGCTGCCGCGCCTGCTGGTACGTGACATCACCCTGGAAGCGCTGGCCAAGCGTATGTACGAGCAGGGCGGGCGTATCGGCTCCCTGGCCTCCGAGGGCGGGCTATTCAAAGTCGCGGCAGGCCTGTACGGCAGCAACGGCAAGGCCAACACGGACTTGCTGCTGGAGGCGTACACGGGCGGCCCGTACACCATCGACCGCACCGGGCGAGCCTCAGCCCGTATGGCGTCGACGTTCCTCGCCCTCGGCCTGGTCGTGCAGCCCGGCATCATCTCCGGGCTGGAGAAGCAGAACCCCGAGTTCAGGCAGTCCGGTCTGCTCGGCCGCTTCCTGTATGCCAAGCCCAATCCGACCGATGAGGACACCTTCGACTCGCCGGCCGTGCCCCTCGTGGTCATCGAGGACTACCGGCAGCGCATCCGCAACCTGATCACACAGCTCTGGGATAGCCCCGTCATCGAGACGATGACGCTGTCGGCAGGCGCCCGGGCAGCGTTCGCCGACTTCTACAACGCGTTCGCCAAGAGGCGGAAGCCTGGGGGCGACCTGCACGACATCGCCGACTGGGCGGGCAAGTTGCGCGGCCAGCTCATCCGCATTGCCGCGTGCCTCTCCCTGTACGAGAACCCGCGCTGTCGGGAGATCAGCACAGAGCGAATGAACGACGTCCTTGGTATGGCGCCCTACCTGATCGCCCACGCGCGCGCGGTGTTCGACCTCATGGGCCGCAACCGTGAGGGCAGGCTCAAGCCCCTGCGTGAGCTGCTGGCGTGGCTCAAGGGACGCAAGGACCCGGCAGCCGACTTCTCCGCCCGCGACGCCTGGCAGGCGCTCAAGGGCCGGGAGTGGGCCGAGGACATGGACGCCATGAACGACGCCCTGCTGCAGCTGGAAGAACACGGCTGGATCGCTCTTCTCCCCCCGCCCGACACGCAAGGGCGCCGAGGACGCAAGCCGTCACCCAAGTTCGCCGTACACCCCTGGATCTACAACCCGCCCGAGGAGGCGCAGCCATGACGACGACCACCATCCCCCTGCACGACGACCGCGAGACGACGTTCACCGTGCAGACCGTCGCCGTCGATACCGGCGAGTGCTGCGCTGAGAACGGCAACTGCGGCAAGCCCGGCATCCTCGCCGTCCGCCACACCGTCGACCAGCAGCGACCCACTGAGTCCAGCACCCAGCGGGTCACCGTCTGCGCCGAGCACCAGGACGGAGCCGCGCACATGCACGGGGTGTGGGTGGCCGCCGCCCGCGAGATGCAGGACCCCGCCAAGCGCGCCCAGTTCCTCGCCGAAGCCGGGGTGACCTCATGACCTCTCACGCCGACGAGCAGGTACGGGCCCGGATCGCTGCGGCGAAGGCGAAACGCAGCAAGAGACGCCAGCAGCGCGAGGAACTCGACGAGGCCCGCACTCACGGCCTGGACGCCCGACACACGGCGAAGATGCGCCGCTGGGCCGCCGAGGACGACCAGTGACTCGGGCCCGTATCCGCTGCGCCGCATGCGACCGGCCCCTGTCAGGACGACGTGGCCGGCCGTGCGTCCGCGGATGCGGAGCCCGCCTCTGCACCGCCCGGCACGTACCGCACTGCACCGACGTGCACGGCGGTCAGTGCCCCAACCTCGAACCCCTTGAAAGCTAGGAGACCCGCATGACCATCAACCCGCTCACGCAGGAGGACCCCACCGTCGCCGCCGAATACGCCGGAGGACAGTGGCGAGCCAAGGGCCGCAACCTCACCACCCGCGACGTCTCCACCCTTCAGGAGAACTTCGCCCGGCAGGTCGAGCAGATCAACGGCCGCCGCTCCCTGTCCGACGAGGCCAAGCGCATCGCCATCGCCCGCGCCTACCGCGACACCCGCGACCAGATCCAGGCCGCCGGGCAGGCCGTCCTCGACCAGGTCACCAGCGACCGCGCACGCCTGTCCCGCAAGCTGTTCGGGCACGAGGGCGACGCCGACCCCAACACCGTCATCGTGCGACGGGACGCAGCCGACAGGGCCGCGAAGCTCACCGAACCGCACGAGGCGCAGCGAGCGCTGGAGCGGGCCGAGGTGCACGGCGACGTCCACCTGGCGCAGGCCATCGCCGCCCACGCCCAGGCCCACATGTGGGGCGACGTGGTGAGCAGCTGGCTCACGGCGCATCCGGAAGCGGGAGAGACGGCGCAGCAGCTCGACGCACTGCCCGACCCGAGCGACGGTGTGTGGCGCATGCAGCACGCCATGACGTACTCGGTCATGCAGCCCGCCGAGCTGGGAGGGATGTCCGACTACCAGGTGAACGCCCTTGCGGACACGGTCCTCGACGGCGACGCAGCAGTCTGACAAGGCCATGAACTTCGGCGTCAAAGGCATCGATCTTGCGAGTCACAGGCAAGCGTCGAACCCATGGTGCAGCCGTTCTCGGGCTACCAGCCAAGCCGCACCAGCGCCGAACCCTCGTCCCGGCCGGCCCCCACGCCGGCCGGGACCCTGGGGGCCCCACCCCCCTCCCCGCACCTCTCCGGATCGGGGCCGCAATGCACCCCTGGTTATGCGTGCTCGCCGCGCTGTGTTTTTCCCAGACCTTGGAAGGGGGCCGGAATGGCTCTGATGGACCCGCCCGAGGGCCTCGGCCCGCAGGGCACGTGCCTGTGGGAGGAGATCTCAGGGGCGTTCGTGCTGCGAGTTGACGAGCTGCGGGTGCTCGGCGACGCCTGCCGGGAGGTCGACCTGATCGAGCGCCTGGAGGACGCCCTGCGGGATGCCCCGCTCGTCGTCACCGGCTCGCAGGGGCAACCGGTAGCGAGCCCGCTCGTGCAGGAGCTGCGGCAGCACCGGTCCCTCGTGGCCCGGCTGTTGGCCGCGTTGAAGCTGCCCGACGAAGAGGACCAGGAGCAGCACGACGCGCGGGAGCGTTCGGCGAAGGCACGGCATGCGTCCCTGGCTCGCTGGCGGGGGACGGCGTGAGCAGGCGCCGGCCCGCGGTCCGTGAGGACGGGATGCCCGACTGGCTCGCCGAGTACCGGCCGGAGCTGTGGGCGGAGGACCTCGACGACCCGCTGCAGGTCTACTACTTCGGCCGCTGCGACTGGCAGGCGGCCCGCGAGGAGTGGCAGCAGGGCGGCGATCCGCAGCCAAAGATCGAATCCCCCAGACCCGTACAGCGGGGGAGCGTGAACACCTTGCCGGTCCCCGAGCAGGCCGGTAGGCCCCCATCCCCCCAGGTCAACCGGGCGAAGTCTGTACCGCAGGCTCGCCCGATCAGAACCCGCTGACAGACCGACCCCTAGGCCTGCGCCACGGATGCCGCAGGGGGTGAACCCAGCACAGAGAGGCTGAGAGATGCCGACGAAACTGGCACAGCAGATGAACACCCTGATCCGAGGCCAGCGCCCGCAGGCCCCGGCTGGACAGGGCAAGGCCGACGAGATCCGCGGCCTGTACAAGCAGGGGCTGCAGCAGTTGCGCGGCCAGCGCAACATGCATCCCGAGGCCCGACGCGTCGAGATTGCCCGACTGCACGCCACCACTCAGGCCGCGCTTCGCAAGGTTCAGCAGGAGCAGCTGCAGGCCGACCGCGAGACGTTCACCAAGCTGGAACGCCAGCTCTGGGGATTCGACGACGTGCGCGCCTCGGCCATCGGCAGCGCCGACCGTGCGGCCGTCGACGGCACCGTGCGCGACGCGCAGGACCGAGCAGGCCGACTCAAGAAGCCGGGTGACGCAGCCCGCGCCCTGGCCGCAGCCGAGCAGGCCGGCGACAAGGTCCTCGCTCGCGCCATCGCCAAGCGTGCCCACGACATGGACTGGGACGACGTCCTCGGCGCCTACCTGTCCACCAGGCCCACCGACGCCGAGCGGTACCAGCAGGCCGCCGACATCTACGTCCGGCAGCACACGACGGGCGGCGCCCTGGAGCACGGGTTCCTCGGCAGCCTCGGCACGCCCGAGGAGCTGCGCGGCATGAGCGGCAAGGACATCGAGGCCATGGCCGAGCCGGGCGACGCCGCGGCCTGACACGGACTCCCGGGGCCGGAGCGCAGCGCTTCCATGGTCCGGCCGGCGCTCCGGCCTCGGGTCCGATCGCACGCGGGTGGGGGCGTACCCATGGGCGCGCGCACACGGGACCGCCCTGGAGAGTCCTCTGTGATGGGCCAGTTGAAACCCAAAGTCTGAAAGCGAGTGATCATGCCAGCAGCACGTAAGCCGCTGTACGCGGTGCCTCAGGCCGAGCGGGAGCAGCGGCAGACGGCGGTCGGTGTCGGTCTCGACTGGGAGAACGTGCCCGAGTCGCTGCCCGACGCCGGCCGGGCCGAGTGGCAGCACCTCGCCGAGCAGCACCGGGCGTACCCCACGCGGCTGCGGGAGACGGACCGCACGGCTGTGGTCGCCTATTGCACGTGGTGGGCAGCGTTCGATGCGGCCCGCAGGGACATCGCTGAGCGGGGCGCCCTGGTGCCTGGCCGATCGTCTGCGGATGCGGCCCGCGGTGAGGGCGGTCTGGTGAAGAATCCGAGCGTCGCGGCGATGCGGGACGCGTCGCAGCAGCTGCGCTACTGGGCGCGCGAGCTGGGACTCACCCCCGATTCCCGCGCTCGGCAAGGGCTGCAGGCCGAGCTGCCCGAGGACGACGACCCAGACGGCATCTGGGACTGCTGAGATCGCGCAGGCAGTACAAGGGAGAGGGGCCGAAGGTGGCCAGCAAGAACATCGCGAAGAGGCCGAACGGTAAGTGGCGGGCTCGGTATCGAGACCTGGCAGGCAAGGAGCACGCGAAGCACTTCGCCCGGAAGGTCGACGCCGAGCGGTGGCTAGACGAGGTGACGGCCGCCCTGGTCACCGGTAACTACGTCGACCCGAAGAGCCAGAAGATGACCGTGGACCAGTGGTGCGACGCCTGGCTAGACAGCTACGCGCATCGGGAGTCTACGGAGCGGCAGGCCCGCGTCCACGTGGCCCGGATCCGGAAGGAGTTCGGGCCGCTGCCGTTGATGGCGGTCGACGAGATGGCCGTGAAGCAGTGGATGGCGAAGCTGAAGCGCGAGGGCCTGTCGCAGTCGTACCGCTTCGCGCTGCACGCCCGGCTGTCGCAGCTGCTCACGGATGCGGTGGGCGCCCGGAGGCTGGCGAGCAACCCGTGCAGCCGGCGCACGACGCCAGGGGCGGGCAAGCAGCGGCCCTACGTGGCGACCGAGGCTCAGTTCTGGGCGCTGTACGAGGCGGCCGAGCCAAAGTACCGGCCCGCGCTGCTGCTCGGGGCGTTCGCTGGCCTCCGTGTCGCTGAGGTGTGCGGGCTCCGGGTCGGCGACGTCGACCTGGACGCGCGGGTCATCACGCCTGCCGTGCAGTACCCGGCTGAGCCGCTGAAGACCGAGATGAGCATGACCGCCGTCCCGATCCCGGACACGTTCGTGGGGGAGTTGAAGCGGCTGCTCAACGGACGGGAGGACGGGTGGGTGGTGCCTGATGACGAGGGCGCCCAGCTGGGGCCGTGGAAGGTCGAGCGGCACATGCGCCGGATCCGGAAGACGGTCGCTGGCCTGCCCGAGGGCTTCCGCTTCCACGACCTCCGGCACTTCTACGCCTCGATGCTCATTGCTGGCGGCAGTGACGTGAAGGTCGTGCAGCACCGCCTGCGGCACTCATCCGCGAAGACGACTCTCGACACGTACAGTCACCTCTGGCCCGACTCCGACGAGTCGACCCGGACCGCTGTCGAGCGGGTCATGGGACCCATGATCAACAAAACTGCGGACCCTCTGCGGACTGTTGAAGAGTCCGCAGAGGGTCCGGGCAGCTCAGAGCCTATTTAGGGCTTACACGTCGAAGTACAGCTCGAACTCGTGCGGGTGCGGGCGCAGCTGCAGCGGGGCGATCTCGTTGGTGCGCTTGAAGTCGATCCACGTCTCGATCAGGTCCGGGGTGAACACGTCGCCCTGGAGCAGGAACTCGTGGTCGGCCTCCAGCCGGTCGAGGACGGCCGGGAGGGAGGTCGGCACCTGCGCGACGCTCGCGTGCTCCTCGGGAGCCAGCTCGTAGAGGTCCTTGTCGATCGGCTCGGCCGGCTCGATCTTGTTCTTGATGCCGTCGAGGCCTGCGAGGAGCAGGGCCGAGAAGGCGAGGTACGGGTTGCCGGAGGAGTCGGGCGCGCGGAACTCGACGCGCTTGGCCTTCGGGTTGGAGCCCGTGATCGGGATACGCATGGCCGCGGAGCGGTTGCGCTGCGAGTACACCAGGTTGATCGGAGCCTCGAAGCCCGGGACCAGACGGTGGTAGGAGTTCACCGTCGGGTTGGTGAAGGCCAGCAGCGACGGGGCGTGCTTGAGGATGCCGCCGATGTAGTAGCGGGCGGTGTCCGACAGGCCCGCGTAACCGGCCTCGTCGTAGAACAGCGGCTGGCCGCCGGCCCACAGCGACTGGTGGACGTGCATGCCCGAGCCGTTGTCACCGAAGATCGGCTTCGGCATGAAGGTCGCGGTCTTGCCGTTCTGCCAGGCCACGTTCTTGACGATGTACTTGAAAAGCTGGAGGTCGTCGGCCGCGGCGAGCAGCGTGTTGAACTTGTAGTTGATCTCCGCCTGGCCGGCGGTGCCCACCTCGTGGTGCTGGCGCTCGACCTGGAGGCCGGAGGCGGCCAGCTGGAGGGAGATCTCGGCACGCAGGTCGGCGAAGTGGTCGACCGGCGGGGTCGGGAAGTAGCCGCCCTTGTAGCGGACCTTGTAACCACGGTTGTTCTCGACCGCACCGGTGTTCCAGGCGCCGGCCTCGGAGTCGATGTGGTAGAAGCTCTCGTTCGCCGAGGTGGAGAAGCGGACCGAGTCGAAGACGTAGAACTCGGCCTCGGGACCGAAGTACGCCGTGTCGGCGATGCCGGTCGACGCGAGGTAGGCCTCGGCCTTCTTCGCCACGTTGCGCGGGTCACGGGAGTACTGCTCGCCCGTGATCGGGTCGTGGATGAAGAAGTTGATGTTGACCGTCTTGTCGCGGCGGAACGGGTCGATCCGGGCGGTCGACAGGTCCGCGCGGAGCGCCATGTCGGACTCGTGGATGGCCTGGAAGCCGCGGATCGAGGAGCCGTCGAAGGCGAGCTCCTCGGCCGGGTCGAAGGCCTCGGCAGGGATCGTGAAGTGCTGCATCACGCCCGGCAGGTCGCAGAAACGGACGTCGATGAACTTGACGTCCTCGTCCGCGATGAACTTCTTGGCCTCGTCGGCGTTCTGGAACATCCAGCTCCTCCTACTCCCGACCGTCCCGCCGGGGTGGTAGTTCGTTCGTGCGGCCAGTGCGGATGGCACACGCTGACCTCGACCCTAGGGACGGGTGGTTTCTCGGGCGTGACTCATTTGTTTCGCACAAGTTAACCGGCTCACCCTCCACCGTAGCCCGGACACACCCCGCCGTGCTCTGGTCATTTACGGGCGCAGTACCGTGGACGGGTGGACAACAGGCAAGCACTCGGATCGTGGCTTTCCGGGCCCCGCGCGGCCGCGGAGGAGGCCGGTGTCGACTTCGGCTACCGGGGTGAGCAGCTCGGTCTGCCCGAGGAGGGACCCGGCTCGATCGCCCGCCCGGGCCGCCGGCTCGGCGCCCTCGCCGTCGACTGGGGCCTGTGTCTGCTGATCGCATACGGTCTCATCACCCAGAGCTACAACGAGGCGGCGCAGATCTGGGCGCCGCTCATCATGTTCGCGCTGATGGTCCTCACGGTCGGCACGGTCGGCTCCACCCCCGGCAAGCGCCTCTTCGGGCTGCGGGTGCTCGCCCTGGGCACCGGACGGGTCAGCCCGTGGCGCGCCGCACTGCGCACGGTCCTGCTCTTCCTCGCGATCCCCGCCCTGATCTGGGACCGCGACGGCCGGGGTCTGCACGACCGGCTGGCGGGCACGGTCGAGGTCCGCATCTGACGCGCAGCGTGAACCGACCGGCATGGACGGACCGACCGACATGAACGAGGGGCGCCCGGTGTGATCCGGGCGCCCCTCGTTCATGTCGTGTGCGGGGTGTCAGCGAGCCTTCGGCCCGCCCTTCGGCAGCCGCATGCCCTTCGGCATCGGCCCCTTCGGCAGCGGCATGTTGCTCATCAGGTCGCCCAGGGCGCGCAGCCGGTCGTTGGTGGCGGTCACCTGCGGACCGGTCAGCACCCGCGGGAGCTTCAACATGGCCGTCCGCAGCTTCTTCAGCTCGACCTGCCCCTCGCCCGTGCCCACGACCAGGTCGTGCACCGGGACGTCCGCGACGATGCGGTTCATCTTCCGCTTCTCGGCGGCCAGCAGGGTCTTCACCCGGTTCGGGTTGCCCTCGGCGACCAGCACGATGCCGGCCTTGCCGACCGCGCGGTGCACCACGTCCTGGTTGCGGTTCATCGCCACCGCGGGCGTCGTCGTCCAGCCCCGGCCGATGTTGTCGAGCACCGCCGCGGCGGCACCGGGCTGTCCCTCCATCTGCCCGAAGGCGGCCCGCTCCGCCCGGCGCCCGAACACGATCGCCGTCGCGAGGAAGGCGAGCAGGAGGCCCAGGATCCCGAGATAGATGGGGTGACCGATCAAGAAACCGATCGCGAGGAAGACACCGAAGGTGACGATTCCGACAGCCGCGAGTACAAGACCGATCTTCTTGTCGGCCCTGCGGGTCATCTTGTAGGTCAGGGCGATCTGCTTCAGTCGCCCGGCATTAGCAGCGTCCGCTGCAGGTTCCTTCCTCGCCATGCCACGAAGTCTACGTGGCCCCACAAGCGCCGACGACGGCAGTGCCCGCGGGCGCCCCTGGGGGAGGGCCGGGAGTCAGGGGCGGACGGACAGGGACTGCTCGATGACGCGCTGCGTCTCGACCCGGTCCTTGGCGCGGCGGCGGTCCTCCAGCACGGAGGTCCAGGCGTTGCGGCGGGCGGTGCGCTGACCGCTGCTCATCAGCAGCGACTCGACCGCACGCAGGGCGGTCGTGAAGGACGGGATCGCGGTGGCGCGGACGGGCGGCGCGGCCTGCATGAGTGAGGTCCCCCCTCGAGTAAGGGTGTACGTGCTGTGAGTTCAGCGTCACTGATTGGTGTTACCAGGGCGTGACCGGCCGGTCAAACACCCATGAAGCCCTGGCGGGGAGCGGTGGAACGCCGACGCGGTCCTGACATGTGCCCTCAACTGCGAGGACGGTCAGGACCGCGTCAAATCGGTCACTACCGACGGGTAGTCTTTTGTGCGTGAATTCACACGCTTGTCTTCCCCTTACGGGGCAGGTGAGCTGACGGCCCGTCAGACGGCCTGCGCCGCGATCTGACCGTCGCCCTGCTGCGGAGCGCCCGAATGACGCTGCTCCATGGCCATCCGGTAGAGCCGCCCGGCCCGGTAGGAGGAGCGCACCAGCGGTCCGGACATCACACCGGAGAAGCCGATCTGCTCGGCCTCCTCCTGGAGCTCCACGAACTCGTGCGGCTTGACCCAGCGCTCCACCGGGTGGTGACGCACGGAGGGCCGCAGGTACTGCGTGATGGTGACCAGCTCGCAGCCCGCCTCGTGCAGCTGCTTCAGCGCGTCGCTGACCTCCTCACGGGTCTCGCCCATGCCGAGGATCAGGTTCGACTTGGTGACCAGGCCGTAGTCGCGCGCCTCGGTGATCACCTTCAGGGAGCGCTCGTAGCGGAAGCCGGGGCGGATGCGCTTGAAGATCCGCGGCACTGTCTCGACGTTGTGCGCGAAGACCTCGGGCCGGGAGGAGAAGACCTCCTGAAGCTGCTCGGGGACCGCGTTGAAGTCGGGGGCCAGCAGCTCGACCTTGGTGTGGCCGCCCTCACGCCCCGCGGTCTGCTGGTGGATCTGGCGGACCGTCTCCGCGTACAGCCAGGCGCCGCCGTCCTCCAGGTCGTCGCGGGCGACCCCGGTGATCGTGGCGTAGTTCAGGTCCATCGTGACCACGGACTCGCCGACGCGGCGGGGCTCGTCGCGGTCGAGCGCCTCGGGCTTGCCGGTGTCGATCTGGCAGAAGTCACAGCGCCGGGTGCACTGGTCGCCGCCGATGAGGAACGTGGCCTCCCGGTCCTCCCAGCACTCGTAGATGTTGGGGCAGCCGGCTTCCTGGCAGACCGTGTGCAGGCCCTCGCTCTTCACGAGCTTCTGCATCGCGGTGTACTCGGGGCCCATTTTCGCCCGGGTCTTGATCCACTCGGGCTTGCGCTCGATGGGGGTCTGGCTGTTGCGGACCTCCAGGCGCAGCATCTTGCGTCCGTCGGGTGCGACTGCGGACACGACCGGCTCCCTAGCGATTGATTCTTCGGCGTGCTCAAGGGTACGCCCGTTGATTTGAAAGCCTGTGTGGGCTCTGCCCCTCCAGCTCTTTCGGCGGCCGATCTATGCCGCGGGCGCCTTCTCGATCTCCCGGGGCTTCAGGTCGGCGTTCTCCAGGACCTCCCGCAGATGGCGCTCCGCGACCGGCAGGACCTCCTCGATCGTCACGTCCCGGCCGAGCTCGCCGGCCAGGGAGGCGACCCCCGCGTCGCGGATGCCGCAGGGGATGATCCGGTCGAACCACTTGTTGTCGGGGTTCACGTTGAGCGCGAAGCCGTGCATGGTGACGCCCTTGGCCACGCGGATGCCGATCGCGGCGATCTTGCGGTCCTCCCGGCGCTGGCCCGCGTTGGACGGCGCGTACTCCGGGCCGTTCATGCGCGGGTCGAACTCCTCGTCCTGGAGACGGGGGTCGAAGTCCAGCGACAGTCCGCCCATCGCGGGCCGCTGCTCGACCGGGTCGCCCAGGATCCACACGCCGCTGCGGCCCTCGACCCGGGTGGTCTCCAGCCCGAACTCCGCGCACGTGCGGATCAGGGCCTCTTCCAGGCGGCGTACGTGCGCCACGACGTCCACCGGGCGCGGGAGCTTCTGGATCGGGTAGCCCACCAGCTGGCCGGGGCCGTGCCAGGTGATCTTGCCGCCGCGGTCCACGTCGATGACGGGTGTGCCGTCGAGAGGCCGCTCGTCGTCCGCCGTGCGCCGGCCGGCCGTGTAGACCGGGGGGTGCTCCAGGAGCAGCACGGTGTCCGGAATCTCGTCCGCGAAGCGCGCCGCGTGCACCCGGCGCTGCTCGTCCCACGCCTCCTGGTACTCGACGGCCTCGTCACCGAACCCCATGCGGACGAACCGCAACCCACTCACGGCAAGCGCCTCCCTCGGACGGGTGTCAGGCACGTAGCGCGCCCAAGCCACTGTACGCCCGGCCCGGACACGTCAGTCCCGAGGCCAATCCTCACACGATCGGATGAATGTCCGGGAAAATGTGTGAGGGGGTGTTTACTCTCCGCTACATTCGCGCCGTCCAGCAAGCCAAAAGGCCTGCTCACAGGCAATCCGGAACGTCACCGACACCGGAAGGCAGGAGACCGCACCGCACCATGACGGAACGACCCGCGCAGCGCACCCCCAACCGACAGCTCGCCGCGCTCATCGCAGAAGCGGGGTTCTCCAACGCGGGACTCGCCCGTCGCGTGGACCAGCTCGGTCTCGAACACGGGCTGGATCTGAGATACGACAAGACGTCCGTCACCCGATGGCTGCGCGGCCAGCAGCCCCGGGGCACCACACCGGCCCTGATCGCCGAGGTCTTCACCCGGCGCCTGGGCCGCCGCCTCACCGCCCAGGACCTCGGACTGGACGCCTGCGCCCCTGTCTACGCGGGGCTGGAGTTCGCCGCCACCCCCGAGGAGGCCGTCGACATCGTCAGCGGGCTGTGGCGCAAGGACTCCGGCAGCCACGCCGAGCTCCGCAAGATCGCCTTCACCCCGGCCGGGCTCGTCGTGCCCAGCCGTGACTGGCTGATCGGCCGGGCCGACGACAAGGTCGCCCGGGGTGAGCCGCCCGCCGCCCGCATCCCGGCCCAGGGCCGCCCCGCGCTGCGCCCCACGGCCCCGGCCGAGCAGGGCGCCGGGTCACTGCCCCGCCGGCGCGGCCAGGCCGAACGGGGGCCCGGCCAGAAGGTCACCGCCGGCGACATCGCCGCCCTGCGCTCGGTCGGCGAACTGTTCCGCACCCTCGACGACGCCTACGGCGGCGGCCACGCCCGCCAGGCCCTCGTGCGCTACCTGGAGCACGAGTGCGAGCCCATGCTGCGCGGCACCTACGGCGAGCAGACCGGCCGCCGCCTCTTCGCCGCCGCCGCCGACCTGACCCGGCTCGCCGGCTGGACCTCGTACGACATCGCCGCGCACGGACTCGCCCAGCGCTACTTCGTGCAGGCGCTGCGGCTCTCCCAGGCGGCCGGTGACCGGCCGTACGGGGCGTACGTGCTGGTCACCATGAGCCGCCAGGCCGTCTACCTCGGGCACGGGCGGGAGGCCGTCCAGCTGGCCCGCGTGGCCCAGCAGGGCGTCGGCACCTCCGGGCCACCCGTCGTGCAGGCCCTGCTGCACGCGTCCGAGGCACGCGGGCACGGCGTGCTCGGCGAGGTCCGGGCCTGCACCGCGGCCCTGGTCCGGGCCGAACGCGCCCTGGAGACGGCCCGGCCCGGCGACGACGTCCCGCACTGGGCGAGGTTCTTCGACGAGGCACAGCTCGCCGACGAGTTCGGCCACTGCCACCGCGACCTGCAGCAGTTCCGCGCCGCGGCCCAGCACGCGGAACGCTCGCTCCAGCTTCGCGCCCCTTCCTATGCCCGCAGCCGGCTCTTCTGCCGTGTGGTCCTCGCCACCGCCCGCCTGGGCCTCGGCGAACTCGACCAGGCCTGCCAGCTCGCCGCGGAGGCGGCGGGCCAGGCGGCCGAGATGCGCTCGGTGCGGGCGGTGGAGTACGTGAGGGACTTCGAGCGCCGCCTGGAGCCGTACAAGGACGCCGTCCCGGTGCGGACTTACCGCGACAAGGTGGCGGCCCTTCTTTAGGGGCGCGGGGAACTGCGCGAACAACCCCACCCCCGCGCCGCCGCACCCGAACAACCACCTACGCGGCCCTCGGAACAGTCGGCACGGGGTCGGCGACATGCATCGACCGCCCCGCCCCCAAGTCCGTCAAGATCGCCGCGGACGCGCGATGCCCCGAGTGCAGAGCACCCTGGACCGTGCTGGTGTCCCGGTGATCCCCGCACACGTACAGCCCGGCGATCAACCGCACCGGCCGCCGCAGATCATGCGGCGGCCGCATCGCCGGCACCGCCTCGACCGTCCGGTGCACGGCGAGCGTCTCCCACCGGGCCGTCGACACCCCGTACAACCGCGCCAGATGCATGCGCACCGCCGTGTCGACGTCCCCGGCAGACCGCCCCAGCACCGTCGACGACACCAGCGCCCGCCCGGCCGGTGCCCGGGTCGGGTCGACCTGGCTGACCACCGCGGTGTGCGCGACCGGCCCGCCGAGGTCCGCGTCGAGCAACAGCGACGCGCCCGTCCCCGGCGGCTCGTCGGTCGTGTGGTGCACCACCGTCACCGGATGGAACTCCGGCACCCGCAGTCCGGGCAGCAACTCGGCGGCGGCGCGGGCGCCCGTCGCCACCAGCACCGCCCGGCACCGGATCTCCCCGTGCTCCGCGGTCGTCACCGAGGTCGTCGAGACGGAGGTGACGCGCACGCCGGTGTGCACGGTGCCCGGCGGCAGCGTGCGCGCCAGGAGTTCCGGCAGGGCATCCGCGCCGCCCTCCGGCAGGCACAACCGGCCCCGTGCGAAGGCGCGCAGCGCGAGGTCCGCGCACCGGCTGGACGTCGTCAGATCCGGGTCGCACAGCAGGGCGGCGAGCAGGGGACGCAGGAAGCCGTCGATCGTACGGGCGGGCAGACCACGCGCCGCCAGGGCCTCGCCGGCGGGCAACTCCGGGCGGGCCAGCAGCCGTTCGGCCGGTGTGCCCGCCAACCGGGTCAGGGCGGCGCCCAGCCGGGCCTGGTCGACGGCCGTGCCCAGCGGTGCGCCGGGCCGGCTCCGCGGGACGGAGACTTGCCGGCCGGGCACGGCCACCGGCCTCCGGGACGGCCTCGACGCGGACGGCGACCGGGGGGCGCTCGCCAGCGCGCGAACCGCGTGCAGTGCGCCCCTTGCGCCCCCGGCGCCGGGCTGGACGCCGGCGCGGTGGTGGCGCCCGTCGCCGTGCAGCAGGACACCGGGCGCGAAGGGTCGCAGCACCAGTTCGTCGAGACCGGGTGTCCGTCCTAGTTCGGGATACGCCGTGGACAGCAACTGGCCGATCCTGTCGAGCCGGAAGCCGTCGACCTTCTCCGTCGCCATGCGGCCGCCGACCCCGTGGGCGGCCTCCAGGACCATGGTCGTCACTCCTGCGCCGGTCAACCGGTGCGCGGCCGAGAGTCCGGCGACTCCGGCCCCCACGACGACCACGTCCGCCTGGTACGCGGGCTCAAGCACGTGCCCCTCCTCGAGGTTGCGCGGGCGCTGGAGACGTCATGCCCTCAACAGGCCGCAGGGATACGCGAGTTCTGGTCGAGGGTAGGACCGTGATCGGTCAACGGGAGTCGCGCATCGGCAGGGCACGGTCGCACGGCGGTCGCATACGAACGCCTTGTGGGTATGAAGTGGTCGCAGTGGGCTGGTGTGCGCCTGGAGAACCTGGCTCGGACCCGCCGGTCGGTCCTCGGCCGGGTGGCCGGTGTACATCACCGACCGACTGCGCCCGGCCTGCCAGGAGCCGTCACAGTGCCGCCCGGATCGCCCCCTCGATCTCCGGGAAGGCGAACCGGAAACCCGACTCCAGCAGACGCGCCGGCAGGATCCGGGCGCTGCCGAGGACGTCCCCGGCCATCTCGCCGAGCACGGTCCGCAGGACGGCCGCGGGCACCGGGAACAGGGCCGGGCGGTGCAGCACGCGTCCCATCGCCGCCGTGACCTCACGGTTCGTCACCGGGTTCGGGGCGGTGACGTTGAACGGCCCCGACAGCCCGTCGGTGTCGAGGAGATGCCGGATGGCGGCGACCTCGTCGTGCAGCGCGACGAACGACCAGTACTGCCGCCCGTCGCCCATCCGCCCCCCGGCCCCCGCCTGGAACAGCGGGAACAACCGCCCCCAGGCACCGCCCGCACGGGAGACGACCAGCCCGGTCCGGGTGAACACCGTGCGCACACCGGCCTCCTGGGCCGGCGCGGCGGCCCCCTCCCACTCCACGCACAGCGAGGGCAGGAAACCCTCGCCCGCCGGTGCGCTCTCGTCGACCGCGCGCTCCCCGGTCTCGCCGTAGTAGCCGATGGCGCTGCCGTTCACGAAGACCCGCGGCCGCTCCTTCGCGTCCAGTCCCGCGACCGCCTCGGCGAGGGCCGCCGTGCCCTTCACCCGGCTGTCGTGGATGCGCCGCTTGTAGGCCTCCGTCCAGCGCCGGTCGCCGACCCCGGCCCCGGCCAGGTTGACCACCGCGTCGCAGCCGGCGAGCCCCGCCGCGTCCACCCGGCCGCCCTCGGGGTCCCAGCGGATCTCCCCGGCCGCGCGGGGCGTGCCGCGCACCAGGCGGCGCACCTCGTGCCCGTCCGCGGTCAGGGACCGCACCAGGGCGCTGCCGATGAGTCCGGACGCACCCGCGACCGCGATTCTTGAACGCTCCATGAACCCATCCTGCCGGGTGGCTCGGTGAATCCCTCGCAAGAAATCCCTTGCAAGGACGTGATCCGCTCGCCCTAGGGTGACGCCCATGCCCGAGCTTCCCGCACCCCGCGTCCGCGCCGCCCGTGTCGAGGACGACGCCGAGCTGGCCCTGCTCGACCGGCTCACCTGGTCGCACCTGCACGCGGTGATGCCCGAGCCGCGGCCGCCGCACCCTCCCTTCTTCGACGAGCGGCACAGCCCCGAGGACTGCCTGGTCGCCGAACTCGGCGATTCTCTCGCGGGTTATCTCAGCCTCGGTTTCCCCACTCCGCTCGAATCGAACCGGCACGTCCGTCAGATCCAGGGCCTCGCCGTGGCCGAGGAGGCCCGCGGCCGGGGTGTGGGGCGGGCCCTGGTCCGGGCCGCCGTCGAGGAGTCCCGCCGGCGCGGCGCCCGCCGCATCACCCTGCGGGTCCTCGGGCACAATGCCCCGGCCCGGGCGCTCTACGCGGCCGAGGGATTCGCGGTCGAGGGGATCCTGCCCGGGGAGTTCCTGCTCGAAGGGACCTACGTCGACGACGTGTTCATGGGACGCGCGCTGTGACGTTCCGTGGGATCCGCCCGGTGACGCGGGGTTCCGCGAGGCGGGGAGGCCGCGCCGGGGTCACGACGCGGCCGGCTCGCCCGTGTCCACCGGTGCCGTAGCACCCGAGGCCTCCCGGGCGTCGGAGGCCACCTCGTCCGCCGTCAGGACATAGCCCGTCTCGGCGTCCGACGTGGACCGCGCGAAGACCACGCCGAACACCCGGCCGTCCGTGGTGAGCAGCGGTCCGCCCGAGTTGCCAGGGCGGACCGTGGAGCGGATCGAGTAGATCTCCCGGGTGGCGGTCCCGTCGTTGTAGATGTTCTGGCCCGTCGCTCGCACCCGGTTCGCGACCGTCGCCGCCTGGAGGTTCAGGTCGCCGTCCTCCGGATAGCCCGCGACCACCGCCGAGTCACCGCGCTCCGCGTCGTCGTCGAACCGCAGCACGGGCGCCCTGAGACCCGGCACGTACAGCACGGCCACGTCCTTCTGCGGGTCGAAGAGCACCACCCGCGCCTCGTACGTCCTCCCGACCCCGCCGATCTGCACGGTCGGCTCGTCGATGCCCGCCACCACGTGGGCGTTGGTCATCACGTGCTCGCGCGCGTACACGAAGCCGCTGCCCTCGCGCCCCTGGGTGCCCGTGACACCCTCGACCTTCACCGTGCTCCGCTTGGCGGCGTCGGTGGCGGCCGCCGTGACACTGTCGCCGGTGGGCTTGGCGACCTCGGCCGTCGACTCGTTCTCGAAGGGGTTGAAGACCTGCGGGAAGCCCGCCTGCGTCAGCGCGGACGTGGCCCCCGAGAACCAGGCCGGGGTGGTGTCCGGCATCGTGCGCTGCACGGCGCCGAGCAGCCGCGAGTCCCGGATCGCCGAGGTGACCAGCGGGGACGAGGACACGCCCAGGACACTCGCCGCCACCCACGCCACGATCAGCACGGCCACCGCGTTGGCCACGGCCCCGCCGACCCCGTCCGCCACCCGCAGCGGCCCCCGGTCCAGCTCCCGCCGCAGCCGCAGCGCGAGGCGTCCCGCCAGCTCGTGCCCCACCACCGCCGGGAGCAGCACCGTGAACACCGCCGTCAGCGTCGCCCGCGTGGTGCCCGGCTCCACCAGGTCCATGACCCACGGCAGCACCCACACGCCGACGACCGCACCGCCCACGAAGCCCGCCAGCGACACACAGCCGGCCACCAGCCCGCGCCGGTACCCGGACGCCGCGTAGGCCAGGACGACCAGCAACAGCAGGATGTCGAGCAGGTCCACGCACGCCGCCTTTCTCTCGGAACCCCTTAATACGCGGGGGGAGGGCCCGGTGATCAGTCACACGCGCACGGATGATCGGAACCGGCCGTGTGCCTGCACCCGGAGAAACGTCGCGGACCGTGACGATGGTTCCACCGGGTGGCACATCACACATCGCGGACGGACCGGATCAGGCCGACAGTGGGATCATGCGTGTCTTCCGAAGACGGCAGGGCGCACGCAGACGCTCCGCCGACCGGACACCCGGCATAGCCGGCCTGCCGCGCGCGGCCCGGGTGCTGCTCGGCTGCCTGCCGGGCGCCGCCGCCGTCCTGGCGCTGTTCCTGTGCGCCCACGGCGTCGAGAACGCCGCCGACGCCGGCGCCCGCGCCGCCTCGCCCCGCCGCTCCCCGGCCACGTCCTACACCGCCCCGCGCCCGCCCATCGTGTCCCGAGCGCACTGGCTGGGCGACGCCGGCCGCACGCAGCCCCGCCCGCGCTACGACGACCGGGTCACCGCCGTCTTCGTCCACCACACCGACTCGCCCAACGGCTACGACTGCGCCGACGCGCCCCGCATCATCCGGGACCTCTACACCGGCCAGACCGGCACCCGCGACTGGGACGACATCGGCTACAACTTCGTCGTCGACCGCTGCGGCACCATCTACGAGGGCCGCGCCGGAGGCGTGGAACGTGCCGTCACCGGCGCCCACACCCAGGGCTTCAACCACCGCACCACCGGCATCGCCGCCCTCGGCACCTTCACCGAGGGCATGCCCGTCCCACGGCCCCTGGTCCGCGCGATCGCCGCGCTGTCCGCCTGGAAGCTGGGCCTGTCCGGCACCGACCCGCGCTCGGACGTCCGGCTGGTCTCCAGCAACGGCCTGAGCCGCTACGCGGCCGGCGCCACCGCACGCCTGCCCGCCCTCGCGGGTCACAACGACGGCTACATGACCAGCTGCCCGGGCGCCGCCCTGCACGCCCGCCTGCCCGAGATCAGAGAGCTCGCGGCCCGTCTCCAGGGCCGGCCGGACGGTCCACGGCAAGGCCACAGCGAACGCGCAGCGTCCTGACATCCCCGCCTCCTACGGTCGTCGCCACCGACAGCCGACCGGAGGTGGGGACCATGAACGACGGCCGTACGAAGACGCCGGGGGACCAGGACGGGCGCAGCGGCCGCGCACGCGGCCCCTGGGCGGTGCTGTGCGCGGTCCTGACGGTCGTCCTGGGCCCGGCCGCGGTCACCGCCTCGGCCCTCGACCAGGCGAACGCCGCGCCGCTGCACCACGCGGTGCGGGCCGACCGGACGCCCGGGCACGTCCCGTCCGACGTGAGCCGCCGCCGGGCCGCCTGAACGGCCCCGAAGCGTCAGCCACAGCCCTCTGAACCGCCGCCCTGCGGCATCAGCCCCTGAAGCGCTGCCACAGCCGGGGATAGCGCTCGGCGAGCAGCCCGTCGTTCTCGAGGTCGAGCGGTGTGCCCTCCGGCTCCGGGGGCGGCGGCGCGATCTCCAGATCGGGCGCGACCACCCCGGTGAGCTGCTCGTAGGCCTCGTCCGCCGCGTAGCCGAGCTCCTCGCCGTCCCCGTCGATTTCCTCGTCGAAGTCGTCCAGCAGATCGGCGAGCGCGTCCGGGTCGTGCACGGCGCCCTCGAACACCTCCCGGCCCTGCCCGATCAGCCAGCACCGGAAGAAGTCGAAGGCGTCGTCGCTCGCCCCGTCGAGCAGCACCCAGGCCGCGCCCCACAGGTCCCAGCGGTAGGCCCGGTTGTAGCGGGACTCGAAGTGACGGGCGAAGTCCAGGACCGAGTCCGGGTCCAACTGGGCGAGCCGGTCCACGAGCAGGTCGGCCTGCTCCTCCGGGTCGCCCTCGGCGGCCTCCCGTGCGTCGTCCACCAGCTCCCAGAACTCCGTCTCGTCCATCACGGGTCAAGCATCGGCCCTGGCGCACAGGGGCGCACCCGGAGTGCGCGGGATCGTTATGCGACGCCCCCGCCCCCGGCCCGGTAGAGCCGGGCCAGTCGCGCCGCGTCCCCGGCGAACCGCTCGCGCAGGCCCTCCGGTGCCAGCACCTCCACCTCCGGCCCCAGCGCCGCCAGCTGGGTGTGGGCGACCTCCTCGGACTCCACGGGCAGGGCCACCGTCACCCAGCCGCCCTCGTCCGGTGCCTCCGCGTCCGCCAGGGCCTCCCGGGCGGACACCGAGTCGACGGCGTAGGGCAGTGCGCGCACCCCGTCGGGGGACAGCCGCACCACGACCCGTGCCCGCAGGAGGGACCGCGCGAACTGTTCCGCCCGCTCCTCCCAGAACGCGGGCAGGTCGAAGTCCGCCTCCCGTGCGAAGCGCTCACCGTCGGCGTCCACGGCCGTGAACCGGTCGATCCGGTAGACCCGGAACGACCCGGGCCCGGCCACCCGGGCGCACAGGTACCAGACGCCCGCCTTCAGCACGAGCCCGTACGGCTCCAGCTCCCGGACGACCTCGTCCTCCCCGCGCCGGTAGCGCGCGCTGATCCGCCGGTCGTCCCACACCGCGTCGGCGACGGCCGGCAGCAGCACGGGCGTCTTCGGCTCCCGGAACCAGTTCGGCGCGTCCAGGTGGAACCGCTGGGCGGCCGACCGGGAGGCGTCCCGCAGGGACGGCAGCAGCGCCGCCGACACCTTCAGCCGGGCCGCCGAGGCGGCGTCCTCCAGGCCCATCTCGCGCAGCGCCCCCGGCACCCCGGACAGGAACAGCGCCTCGGCCTCGCCGCGGTGCAGCCCGGTCAGCCGCGTCCGGTACCCGCCGACCAGCCGGTACCCGCCGGCCCGGCCCCGGTCCGCGTACACCGGCACGCCCGCCTCCGACAGCGCCTGCGCGTCACGCGTGACCGTCCGCTCCGACACCTCCAGCTCACGGGCGAGTTCGGCGGCCGTCATGGAAGGCCGGGACTGGAGCAGCAGCACCATCTTGATCAGCCGGGCAGCACGCATGGCCACATCATGCAGCAGGCCCCCGCCGGGGCGGGGGCCTGCCGATCAACGGTCCGTGCTCACAGACCGTACTGCTCGCGCGCTTCCTTCACGGACGTCGCCTGCACCTCGCCGCGCTTGGCGAGCTGGGCCAGCGCCGCGACGACGATCGACTCCGCGTCCACACCGAAGTGCCGGCGGGCCGCCTCACGGGTGTCCGACAGGCCGAAGCCGTCGGCGCCCAGCGAGGACCAGTCCTGCTCGACCCACTGCGCGATCTGGTCCGGGACCTGGCGCATGTAGTCGGAGACCGCCAGCACCGGGCCCTCGGCCCCCTGGAGCGCCTGCCGCACGAACGGCACCCGCTCCTCGCCGCGCAGCAGCGCCTCATCCGCCTCCAGGGCGTCCCGGCGCAGCTCGCTCCAGGACGTCGCCGACCACACGTCGGCCGCCACGCCCCACTCCTCGGCGAGCAGCTGCTGCGCCTTCAGCGCCCAGTGGATCGCCGTACCGGAGCCGAGCAGCTGGATCCGCGGGGCGTTCGCCGGCACGGTCACGCCCGCCGACTCCGCCGTGTTGAAGCGGTACAGACCCTTGACGATGCCCTCGTCGACGCCCTCGACGGACGGCTTCGCGGGCTGCGGCAGCGGCTCGTTGTAGACGGTCAGGTAGTAGAAGACGTCCTGGTCCTCACCCGGGGCGGCCTCGCCGTACATCCGGCGCAGACCGTCCTTGACGATGGTCGCGACCTCGTAGGCGAACGCCGGGTCGTACGTGAGCGCCGCCGGGTTCGTCGCGGCGATCACGGGGGAGTGGCCGTCGGCGTGCTGCAGGCCCTCGCCCGTCAGCGTCGTACGGCCGGCCGTGGCGCCGACGAGGAAGCCGCGGCCGAGCTGGTCGCCGAGCTGCCACATCTGGTCGGCCGTGCGCTGCCAGCCGAACATCGAGTAGAAGATGTAGAACGGGATCATCGCCTCGCCGTGCGTCGCGTACGACGTCGAAGCGGCGATGAAGTCGGCCATCGAACCGGCCTCGGTGATCCCCTCGTTGAGGATCTGGCCGTTCTGGGCCTCCTTGTAGTACATCAGCTGGTCGCGGTCGACCGGCTCGTACGTCTGGCCCTTCGGCGAGTAGATGCCGAGGGACGGGAAGAGGCTCTCCATACCGAAGGTGCGCGCCTCGTCCGGGACGATCGGCACCCAGCGCTTGCCGGTCTCCTTGTCACGGACCAGGTCCTTGACGAGGCGGACGAACGCCATGGTGGTGGCCACGTTCTGCGAACCGGAGCCCTTGTCGAAGGACGCGAACGCCTTCTCCGCCGGGGCGGGCAGCGGGGCGACCGGGTGGACGCGCCGGGCCGGGGCCGGACCGCCGAGGGCGGCGCGCCGCTCCTGGAGGTAGCGGACCTCGGGGGAGTCGGCGCCCGGGTGGCCGTAGGGCACCACGCCGTCGACGAAGTCGCTGTCCTTGATCGGCAGCTCCAGCAGGTCGCGCATGTTCTTGAACTCGTCCACCGTCAGCTTCTTCATCTGGTGGTTGGCGTTCTTCGACGCGAAGCCCTCGCCGAGGGTGTGGCCCTTGACCGTCTGGGCCAGGATCACGGTCGGCGCGCCCTTGTGCTCGACGGCCGCCTTGTACGCGGCGAACACCTTGCGGGACTCGTGGCCACCGCGCGAGAGGTGGAAGCACTCGAGGATCTTGTCGTCGTTCAGCAGCTTCGCCATCTCCACGAGCGCCGGGTCGGCGCCGAAGAAGTCCTGGCGGATGTAGGCGGCGTCGCGGGTCTGGTACGTCTGGATCTGCGCGTCCGGAACCTGGCGCAGGCGGCGTACCAGCGCGCCCGTGGTGTCGAGCTGGAACAGCTCGTCCCAGGCCGTGCCCCACAGCGTCTTGATCACGTTCCAGCCGGCGCCGCGGAACTGGGCCTCCAGCTCCTGCACGATCTTGAAGTTGGCGCGGACCGGGCCGTCCAGGCGCTGCAGGTTGCAGTTGATGACGAACGTGAGGTTGTCCAGCTCCTCACGGGCCGCCAGCGCGAGTGCCGCCGTCGACTCGGGCTCGTCCATCTCGCCGTCGCCGAGGAACGCCCACACGTGCGAGGCGGAGGTGTCCTTGATGCCGCGGTTGGCGAGGTAGCGGTTGAAGCGCGCCTGGTAGATCGCCGACAGCGGGCCGAGGCCCATGGAGACCGTGGGGAACTCCCACAGCCAGGGCAGACGGCGCGGGTGCGGGTAGGAGGGCAGGCCGTTGCCGCCCGACTCCCGGCGGAAGTTGTCGAGCTGCTCCTCGGTCAGCCGCCCGTCGAGGAACGCGCGGGCGTAGATGCCGGGGGAGGCGTGGCCCTGGATGTAGAGCTGGTCGCCGGAGCCGTCGGCCTCCTTGCCCTTGAAGAAGTGGTTGAAGCCGGTCTCGTACAGCCAGGCGGCGGAGGCGAAGGTGGCGATGTGGCCGCCGACGCCGTATTTGCTGCCCCGGGTGACCATCGCGGCCGCGTTCCAGCGGTTCCACGCGGTGATCCGCTGCTCCATCGCCTCGTCACCGGGCACGGCCGGCTCGGCAGAGGTGGGGATGGAGTTGACGTAGTCGGTCTCGAGGAGCTTCGGCAGCGCGATGCCGGCGCCCTCGGCGCGCTCCAGCGTGCGACGCATCAGGTATGCGGCACGGTGCGGCCCGGCAGCCTTGGTGACCGCGTCCAGGGAGGCCTGCCATTCGGCGGTCTCCTCCGGGTCCCGGTCGGGGAGCTGGTCGAGCTCGCTCGGCTGGATGGCGTTGGGGTCGGTCATGTCGCCGCCTTCCTCAGTCGAAGGGGGTTCCCTCACATAAGGGGATCGGGGTGCCCTTTGTCTTTGGCAGGACAGGGCTGAGGCTTCGGTGGAAGCCCGTCGGCGACTGTAACTCCCTGATCGATGATCGATCAAAGGGTTGAGGGGCAAAACCTCTTGATCACGAGAAAGTAGGCACGGGGTGCCTCCGGCAGTGGCACGCGGTGACTGGTTTTCGAACGGTTTCCGCAGGTCGGAGGCGTTTGAGCGGACAAGCGCTCGGGTGTCACGCCCGGGGTGCGCAGCCCAGGACGTGGGCCTTCACCAGCTCGGCGATCCGGGGGTCGCGGCGCTTGAACGCGGCGACGAGCTCCTCGTGCTCCTCGGCGTACGACTGCTGCCGGGTGCCCAGCCAGCGGATCGACAGGGCCGTGAACACCTCGATGCCGAGGCCTTCCCAGGTGTGCAGCAGCACGGAGTTGCCCGCGGCGCGGACCATCTCGCGGTGGAAGGCGACGGTGTGGCGGACCTGGGCGGTGCCGTCGGAGACGCGGTCGGCCTCGTGCAGGGCGCTGACGTGGGGTTCCAGCGCCGAGCAGTCCTCCGCGAGGCAGTCGGCGGCCAGCTCCGCCGCGATGGCCTCCAGGCCGGCCCGGACGGGGTAGCTCTCCTCCAAGTCGGCGGCGGTCAGGTTCCGCACGCGGACGCCCTTGTTGGGAGCGGACTCGATCAGGCGCAGGGACTCCAGCTCGCGCAGGGCCTCGCGGACCGGGGTCTGGCTGACCTCCAGCTCGGTGGCGATCCGGCGCTCGACGATCCGCTCACCCGGCTGCCAGCGTCCGCTGATGATCCCCTCCAGGATGTGCTCGCGGATCTGCTCGCGGAGCGAGTGGATGACGGGCGCGGTCATGAGGGCTCCTTACGCGGGATCGACGTTTAGACAATACGGCCGGTTCGCTCCGCGGGTGGGGCGGGTGAGGGCGCTTTGGTGCAGGTGAGACGAGACTTACACGGGGGATGTGGGGCTGTCGTTCGGCTGACGCCTTGTGTGTGGCTTGTCGCGCTCACGCGGCGGAGCCGCACATCGGTACAGCCCCGCGCCACCGAGCAAAGTGCCCCCGCTCGGAGATGATCCGAGCGGGGGCACCGTACAGCCGTACCGGCGATGGAGGTCAGAGACCGAGCTCGACCTCGAACTCGCCCGCCTCCAGGATGGCCTTGACCGCCGTCAGGTAACGGGCGGCGTCGGCGCCGTCCACCAGGCGGTGGTCGTAGGACAGGGTCAGGTACGTCATGTCGCGGACGCCGATGACCGTGCCCTCCTCCGTCTCGATGACGGCGGGACGCTTGACCGTAGCGCCGATGCCGAGGATGGCGACCTGGCCCGGCGGCACGATGATCGTGTCGAAGAGCGCGCCGCGCGACCCGGTGTTGGAGATGGTGAAGGTCGCGCCGGACAGCTCGTCCGGGGTGATCTTGTTGGCGCGGACCTTGCCCGCCAGGTCGGCCGTGGCCTTGGCGATACCGGCGAGGTTGAGGTCACCGGCGTTCTTGATGACCGGGGTCATCAGGCCCTTCTCGGAGTCCACCGCGATACCGATGTTCTCGGTGTCGAAGTAGGTGATGGTCCCCTCGGCCTCGTTGATCCGGGCGTTGATCGGCGCGTGGGCCTTCAGCGCCTGGGCCGCGGCCTTGACGAAGAACGGCATCGGGGAGAGCTTGACGCCCTCACGGGCCGCGAACGCGTCCTTGGCGCGGGCGCGCAGCTTCATCAGGCGGGTGACGTCGACCTCGACGACCGAGGACAGCTGGGCCTGCTCGTGCAGGGCCTTGACCATGTTGTCGCCGATGACCTTTCGGATCCGCGGCATCTTCACGGTCTGGCCGCGCAGCGGGGACGCCTCCAGCACCGGGGCCTTCTTCGCGGCCGCCGGGGCGGCAGCGGCGGGGGCCGGGGTGGCGGCGGCCTTCGCGGCCTCGGCGGCGGCGACGACGTCCTGCTTGCGGATACGGCCGCCGACGCCGGTGCCCCTGACGGTGGCCAGGTCGACGCCCTGCTCGGAGGCGAGCTTGCGCACCAGCGGGGTGACGTAGGCGCCGTCGTCGGCCGGCTTGGCGGCGGCCGGAGCGGCCGGGGCCGGGGCCGGGGCCGGCGCGGGAGCGGACGGGGCCGGCTCGGGAGCCGGGGTGGTCTGCTGCTGAGGGGCCGGAGCCGACGGCGCCTGCGGGGCCGGGGCGGGCTGCGCCGGGGCCGGAGCCGGAGTGGGCTCGGGCTGGGCCGGGGCGGCCGGGGCCTCCTGCGCCGGGGCGGCGGCCGGAGCCGCACCCGCGACACCGATGACGGCGAGCTTGGCGCCGACCTCGGCGGTCTCGTCCTCGCCGACCACGATCTCCAGCAGCGTGCCCGAGGTGGGCGCAGGGATCTCGGTGTCGACCTTGTCGGTGGAGACCTCGAGCAGCGGCTCGTCGGCCTCGACGCTGTCGCCGACCGACTTCAGCCAGCGGGTGACGGTGCCCTCGGTGACGGACTCGCCGAGCGCGGGCAGGACGACGTCCGTGCCCTCGGCGGAACCGCCGCCGGCGGCTGCGTCGGCGGAGGGAGCGGACGCCGGGGCGGCCTGCTCGGTGGACGGGGCGGCCGCGGCCGGCTCGGGAGCGGGCTCGGCGACCTGCTCGGCCTGCGGGGCCTCGGCGGCGGCGGGCGCGCCGCTGCCGTCGTCGATCAGGGCCAGCTCGGCGCCGACCTCGACCGTCTCGTCCTCGGCGACCTTGATGGAGGCCAGGACACCGGCGGCGGGCGAGGGGATCTCGGTGTCGACCTTGTCGGTCGACACCTCGAGCAGCGGCTCGTCGGCCTCGACGCGCTCGCCCTCGGCCTTCAGCCAGCGGGTGACAGTGCCCTCGGTGACGCTCTCACCGAGCGCCGGAAGGGTTACGGAAACCGCCATGGTTTCGGTTGCTCCTTACGGAAAGTGCGGAAGTCTGTGTCGTCGCGTTCGTCGACCGAGGGGTCAGTCGTGCGCGTGGAGGGGCTTGCCGGCCAGGGCCAGGTGGGCCTCGCCGAGCGCCTCGCTCTGGGTGGGGTGGGCGTGGATGAGCTGCGCGACCTCGGCGGGCAGCGCCTCCCAGTTGTAGATCAGCTGGGCTTCGCCGACCTGCTCGCCCATGCGGTCGCCGACCATGTGCACGCCGACGACGGCACCGTCCTTGACCTGGACGAGCTTGATCTCGCCCGCGGTGTTCAGGATCTTGCTCCTGCCGTTGCCCGCGAGGTTGTACTTCAGAGCGACGACCTTGTCCGCACCGTAGATCTCCTTGGCCTTGGCCTCGGTGATACCGACGGAGGCGACCTCCGGGTGGCAGTACGTCACCCGCGGGACACCGTCGTAGTCGATCGGAACGGTCTTCAGACCGGCCAGGCGCTCCGCCACCAGGATGCCCTCGGCGAAGCCGACGTGCGCGAGCTGGAGGGTCGGGACGAGGTCACCGACGGCGGAGATGGTCGGCACGTTCGTGCGCATGTACTCGTCGACCAGGACGTAGCCGCGGTCCATGGCGACGCCCTGCTCCTCGTAGCCCAGGCCCTGGGAGACCGGGCCGCGGCCGATGGCGACCAGCAGGACCTCGGCCTCGAACTCCTTGCCGTCGGCCAGGGTGACCTTGACGCCGTCCTGGGTGTACTCGGCCTTCTGGAAGAAGGTGCCCAGGTTGAACTTGATGCCGCGCTTGCGGAACGCGCGCTCCAGCAGCTTGGAGGAGTTCTCGTCCTCGACCGGGACGAGGTGCTTCAGGCCCTCGACGATCGTGACCTCGGTGCCGAAGGACTTCCACGCGGAGGCGAACTCGACGCCGATGACGCCGCCGCCCAGGATGATCGCGGACTTCGGCACGCGGTCCAGGACGAGGGCGTGGTCGGAGGAGATGATCCGGTTGCCGTCGATGTCCAGGCCCGGCAGCGACTTCGGCACGGAGCCGGTCGCGAGCAGGATGTGGCGGCCCTCGACGCGGCGGCCGTTCACGTCGACGGAGGTGGGGGAGGAGAGGCGGCCCTCACCCTCGATGTACGTCACCTTCCGGGAGGCCACGAGACCCTGCAGGCCCTTGTACAGGCCGGCGATCACGCCGTCCTTGTACTTGTGGACACCGGCGATGTCGATGCCCTCGAAGGAGGCCTTCACACCGAACTGCTCGCTCTCGCGGGCCTGGTCGGCGATCTCGCCCGCGTGCAGCAGGGCCTTGGTGGGGATGCATCCCCGGTGCAGGCAGGTGCCGCCGACCTTGTCCTTCTCGATCAGGGCGACGTCCAGGCCCAGCTGCGCCCCGCGCAGGGCCGCGGCGTAACCACCGCTGCCACCGCCGAGGATCACTAGGTCGAAAACGGTGCTGGCGTCGTTCGCCACGTCACGTCCTCCATGCATGTGCGCCGTGAGCCGGTCATCAGTGACCGGCAGGCGGCTGGTGTCCGGCCGCTCGTTCTTCGGCCCTTCGGTGGGGCCCTGTCCTGCCGAGCCCCATCTTCGCACTTGTCGGCACACAAGGAGACGCCGGGCTGCGGTGTGAGACGCCCCACGTTCAGATGAGAGCGCCCGAAGTGGCGCGGGGCTGTGTCTGATCTGCGGCTCCGCCGCGGGGCGCGAGGGCAGCGCCCGAAGGGGCGCGGGGAACTGCGCGAACAGCCCCCACGCCCCCGCACTCGCCACACAACGGACGAGACCGAGCTCTCAGGCGAAGGTCAGCCCAGATCCCCGGCAGCCGTCAGCTCGGCCAGCCGCACCAGCGTCCGCACAGCCGTCCCCGTACCGCCCTTCGGCGTGTACCCGAACGGCCCGCCCTCGTTGAACGCCGGCCCGGCGATGTCCAGGTGCGCCCAGGTGATCCCCTCACCCACGAACTCGCGCAGGAACAGACCGGCGACCAGCCCGCCGCCCATCCGCTCGCCCATGTTCGCGATGTCGGCGGTGGGGGAGTCCATCCCCTTGCGCAGGTGCTCCGGCAGCGGCATCGGCCACGCCGGCTCCCCGACCTCCTCCGCGGCCTCGCACAGCGCGGCCCGGAACGCGTCGTCGTTGCCCATGACCCCGAACGTCCGGTTGCCCAGTGCCAGCACCATCGCCCCGGTCAGCGTCGCCACGTCCACGATCGCGTCGGGCTTCTCCTGGGAGGCCGCCCACAGCGCGTCGGCGAGCACCAGCCGGCCCTCGGCGTCGGTGTTGAGCACCTCCACCGTCTTGCCGCTGTACATCCGCAGTACGTCACCCGGACGGGTCGCGGACCCGGAGGGCATGTTCTCGGCCAGGGCGAGCCAGCCGGTGACGTTGACCTCCAGGCCGAGACGCGCGGCGGCGACGACCGCGGCGAACACCGAGGCCGCACCGGCCATGTCGCACTTCATCGTCTCGTTGTGACCGGCCGGCTTCAGCGAGATGCCGCCCGAGTCGTAGGTGATGCCCTTGCCGACGAAGGCGAGGTGCTTCTTCGCCTTGGAGGAGGTGTACGACAGCTTGACCAGGCGCGGGGTGGCCGCGGAGCCGGAGCCGACGCCGAGGATGCCGCCGTAGCCGCCCTTGGTCAGGGCCTTCTCGTCGAGCACCTGGATCTTGATGCCGTGTTCCTTGGCCGCGGCCTGGGCGATCGCGGCGAACGACTCGGGGTTGAGGTCGTTCGGCGGGGTGTTGACCAGGTCGCGGGAGCGGTTGAGCTCCTCGGACACGGCGACGGCACGCTCGACCGCGGCCTTGTACGCCTTGTCGCGGGGCCTGCCGCCGAGCAGGACGACCTCGGCGAGGGGCGCCTTGCCGTTCTTCGCCTTGGGGTCCTTGCCGTTGTCCTTGTAGGCGTCGAAGGAGTACGCGCCGAGCAGCGCGCCCTCCCCGATCGCGCCGGCGTCGGCGGCCTCGGCCAGCGGCAGCGCGAAGGCGGCCTTCTTCGACCCGGCCAGGGCGCGGGCGGCGACACCGGCGGCCTTGCGCAGGATCTCGGTACCGTACTCGGCGTCCTTCTCGGGCACCGCGCCCAAGCCGACCGCCAGGACGAGCGGTGTCTTGAAGCCGGACGGCGCCGGCAGCTTCGTCACCTCGCCCTCGCCGCCGGAGGCGCCGAGCGTCTCCAGGACGCCGGCGAGCCGGCCGTCGTACGCCTTGTCCACGGCCTCGGCGCCCGGTGCGACGACCGGCCCCTTGGCACCCTTGGCGACACCGATCACGATCGCGTCGGCCCGCAGACCGGGCGCCGCGGCGGTGCTGAGAGTGAGAGCAGTCACGGTGGTGAAATCTCGCTTCCGATGTGAAGTTGCTGTGGTCGAACGGTGTGGGTCGACCGGGCCCGACAGCCGACCCTATGCGGACCTCCGAGGGCGGGTCTCACGGGGCCTTCCCCGGTGCGGCGAACACTCGACGACGAGACTACGCGCGCGGCCCCGTTCGCTCATTCCTGCGGGCGTTCACCTGTCCGTGGCGTAGTGGCCAGTTCTCGGTCCCCCACACCGGTGAAGCGGGTCACACTCGTCGCGACCCGGTGAGCGCCACCGACCGCCCCGGGGGCCAGGCCCGGGCGCGGGGCGCGGCGGTGCACTGCGCGGTGCCCGGACCGGAGATCATCCCTGGGGCACACTGCCGTACGCCCCGCGCCCCACAGACACCACGGAGAAGGCCCCGTGAGACGCCCGTTCCCGCTCGTCGCCCTGCTCGTCCTGCTGCTCGCGGGATGTTCCCGGGCGCCCGACGACAAGCCGGGCCACCGCTGGCAGCCCCGCCCCGGCACCGCCTGGCAGTGGCAGCTCAGCGGGCGCCTGGACACCTCCGTCGACGTGCCGGTCTACGACATCGACGGCTTCGACCACTCCGAGGACACCGTCGCCCGGCTCCACGACGAGGACCGCAAGGTCATCTGCTATCTCTCCACGGGCGCCTGGGAGGAGTTCCGCCCGGACGCGGGGAGGTTCCCGAAGGCCGTGCTCGGGCGCGGCAACGGCTGGAAGGGCGAGCGCTGGCTCGACATCCGCCGCACCGACGTCCTGGAACCGCTCATGGCGGCCCGCATCGACATGTGCCGCGACAAGGGCTTCGACGCGGTGGAGCCCGACAACATGGACGGCTACCGCAACGACACCGGCTTCCCGCTCACGGCCACCGACCAACTGCGCTACAACCGCCTCGTCGCCCGGCTCGCCCACGACCGCGGCCTGGCCGTCGGCCTCAAGAACGACCTGGACCAGATCCCGGAACTGGTCGGCGACTTCGACTTCGCGGTCAACGAACAGTGCGCCCAGTACGGCGAGTGCACGGCCCTGAAGCCGTTCGTCGCGGCGGGCAAGGCCGTCTTCCACGTCGAGTACGAGCTCCCCACCGGCCGCTTCTGCGCCGACTCGCGCCGCCTGAAGCTCAGTTCGCTGCTCAAGAAGTACGAACTGGGGGCGTGGCGACGGGCCTGCTGAGCCCGATGCCGGTGACCGCGGTGCCCGCGACCCGGTCGGCGAGGGAGCGGCGGGCGGGGGAGAGGACCGGCAGCGCGTTCAGCAGGAACAGCACCACCGCGACCGCCCACACCAGCACCGACATCACGACCTGCCCCTCGACCAGCAGCACGCAGGCCACGGCGTACACGGCGACGTCCGCGGCGGTGGTGACCGCGGCCCGGCGCGCCGCCCTGACCCGGCGCGGGGAGTCCGTCGTGACCTTCAGCCCCACCAGGGCCTTGCCGACGGAGCGCCCGGCCAGAGCCAGGCACGCCCACTGGTAGAGGAACACCGTCAGCACCAGCAGACCGAAGGCCTGCTCGACGTAGAGCACCGACTTGTCCCACAGCGTCAGCCCGAGGTCCTGCGAGGCGGCCAGCACGTCGCCGCGTGAGGTCAGCAGGTCGAAACCCCCTCGGGTGGCCAGTTCGGGCACGTCGGTGACGAGCGCGGAGACCCGGTGGAAGGTGAGCACGGCGAGCGCCGAGGCCAGCGCCAGCACCAGTGCGAAATCGACGAACCAGGCCGCGGCGCGGCGCAGTTTCGGCATGAACGTCCCCCGATCACAGATGTGTCGGAGCAGGAAGCTAGCCGCTGGCCGGCCCGTTCAGGAGGGGGACGGGGAGATCGTTTCAGCCCAGTGACAGAACGACCAGCGCCGTGGTGGCCGCCGTCTCCGCCAGACCGCCGAACACGTCCCCCGTGACCCCGCCGAAGCGGCGCGTGCAGTGACGCAGCAGCGCCTCCGCGGCCACCAGGGCGATGACCACCGCGAGCACCGTCCGGATCACGTCGTACGGCCCGAGGACGGCGCCGGCCGCTGCCGCCGCTCCCGTGACCGCCACGGCGGCGATCACCGCCCCCCGCACCGGCACCACGCCCGCGACCGCCGCCCCGAGGCCCTCCGGCCGGGCCGCCGGCACCCCGGTCCGGGCCGCCAGGGTCAGGGCCAGCCTCGCGCAGGTCGCCGAGACGGCCGCGGCGCACGCGCCCCGGGCCCAGGAGGCGTCGTAGGCCTGGGCGAGCGCGGCGACCTGCGCGAGCAGGGCGAGGACCAGGGTGATCACCCCGAACGGCCCGATGTCCGACTGCTTCATGATGCGCA
Organism: Streptomyces sp. NPDC007907; assembly: GCF_042959365.1. NCBI lineage: Bacteria > Bacillati > Actinomycetota > Actinomycetes > Kitasatosporales > Streptomycetaceae > Streptomyces > Streptomyces sp. NPDC007907. The sequence goes on along the minus strand of NZ_JBIBKR010000007.1, from coordinate 448,918 downwards.
GCGCGTCCTCGGCGGGCTTGCCGCTGCCCAGCCCGTCGGCGGTGTCCGCGAGCCCGTCGAGGTGCAGCCCCCGGGTGAGCGCGGCCGGCACGGCGACACTCGCCACGGCGGCGAGCGGGGCGCCCGCACCGAGGAACAGCAGTACCAGCCCGAGCCCGGCGGCGCCGACGCCGACCGCGAGACCGGCCAGCGGAGCGCACAGCATGCCGTCGCGAGCGGCCCGACGGTCCCACCGGGTCACGCGGACGGGGATCACCGTGAGGGTGCCGAAGGCGAAGCGGAGGCCGTCGAGGGGCGAGGTTCCGGTCACCGGCGCAGGCTACCGGCCGGTCAGGAGAGCGGGAACGGCAGCCGTGGATAAAGTTCACATATGGGATGGCTGGAGCGGAACATCATCGAACCCGGCAAGCTGCCACTACTTCTCGCCCTCATCGCGTTCGTGACGACCTTCCTCATCACCCGGCTCATCACCCGTCTCATCCGGGCGGGCAAGGGCCCCTTCGGCAACGTCAGCAGCGGCGGCGTCCACGTCCACCACGTGGTCCCCGGGGTCATCCTGACGATCGTCGGCGGCTTCGGCGCGGTGGCGGGCGGCCAGCACGGCTTCGGGTCGTGCCTGGCCGCGGTGTTGTTCGGCATCGGCGCGGGCCTGGTCCTCGACGAGTTCGCTCTGGTCCTGCACCTCGCCGACGTCTACTGGACCCCGGACGGCCGCAAGAGCGTGGAGATGGTCGTCCTCACCGCCTCACTCGTCGGCCTGCTCCTGATCGGCTTCTCGCCGCTCGGCGTCAACGACCTCAACGACGACCAGCAGCAGAACCGCGCCGTCGTCCTCGTGAACATTCTCGTGAACTTCGCGTTCGCCCTCATCGCCCTGTTCAAGGGCAAGGTCCGGCTCGCGGTCGTCGGCGTGATCATCCCCTTCATCGCCCTGATCGCGGCCGTACGGCTGGCCCGGCCCACCTCCCCGTGGGCCAAACGGTTCTACCGCAACCGGCCCCGTGCCCGGGCCAGATCCGCCCTGCGCTCCTACCACCACGACCGCCGCTGGGCAGCCCCCTCGCGAGCCTTTCACGACTGGCTCGGCGGCGCGCCCGACCCCGAGCCGGCCCGGTCCCTCGAACGCCGCTGACGCAACTCGCCGGCCACGCACACCACCAGCACCGCCGCGATCGCCGCCAGGTGCTCCTTGCCCGCGAGGTTCTCCTTGAGCACGACCTCGGCCACCATCGCCCCGATCACCACCGACGCCGTGACATGGGCGCGGTAGCGCCACCCCATGAAGACGGCGAGGCCCACCACCGCCGCGGACGGCCCGGTGTCCACGACCCGGGCGTCCGAGGCGGGCAGGCCGAGCGGGGAGTCCGGGCCGAGCCAGATGCCCAGGCGCGCGTACAACGTGCCCGCGAGCGTCGCGACATAGGCGAGGGCCAGGGTCCGCCACCGGCCCAGACACAGCTCGGCGATGCCGAACACCAGCAGGATCTGTACGAGCGCGCCCCACACCGGCAGGTCCAGCGCGGGCACGAACAGCGACAGCGGCGTCCGCAGCAGCGCCACCCACAGCGGGTCCGCGGCCCGTACTCCGCCGACGTCCTGCACGGCCTGATAGCCCCACGACTGGTTGTGCACGACGTGCAGCACCGCCGTGAGGCACACGGCCGCCACCGCCATCGGCGCGGCCCGCCACCGCCTCTCGGTCAGCGGCCCGCGCACCGCCGCGTACAGGGCACCCCATTCGGCGCGGGCCCAGCGGGCGAGCGTGGTCATGCGGCGGTCGTCCTCGTCCGTGCGAAGCCTGGTCGGAGGGTGTCTGCGACTCAGTCAAACCGACACCACGTTCCAGGACCGACCGGAACGGGACGAGGTTGAGCCAGGCGGGCGTGACCTGGATCTCGGGCCGTTACCGCTCGGCGGGCGCCCCCGGGGCCTCCGGCGCGCCCGGCTCCTGGGACCCCTGCGCCTCCTCGGCCTGGGGCGCCTCCTCGGACTCCTTCGGCTTCTCGGGCAGCTCCGCCGCCAGCGCGGCCGCCGCCTGCACCAGCGGCAGTGCCAGCAGACCCCCCGTGCCCTCTCCGACGGTCACCCCGTGGCTGAGCAGCGGCTCCAGCGCCATCCGGTCCAGCGCCTTGGCCTGCCCCGGCTCCCCGCTGTCGTGCGCGGCCAGCCACCAGTCCGGTGCGCGGAACGCGATCCGCTGCCCGACCAGCGCGCACGCCGCGGTCACGACGCCGTCGAGCACCACCGGCAGCTTGCGCACCGCGCTCTGCAGCAGGAAGCCCGTCATCGCGGCGAAGTCGGCCCCGCCGACCGTGGCCAGCAGCTGCAGCTGGTCCCCGAGCACCGGCCGTGCCCGGCGCAGCGCGTCGCGGATCGCCGCGCACTTGCGCATCCACGCCAGATCGTCGATCGCCAGCCCGCCGCGCCCGGTGACGACCGACGCGTCCACCCCGCACAGCGCCGCGACCAGCACGCCCGCCACCGTGGTCCCGCCGACGCTGACATCGCCGAGCACCACCAGATCGGTGCCCGAGTCGGCCTCCTCGTCGGCCACGGCGACCCCGGCCCGGAACGCCGCCTCCGTCTCATCGAGGGTGAGCGCGTCCTCGATGTCGATCCGCCCGCTGCCGCGCCGCACCCGGTGCCGTACGACGTCCGCCGGGAAGGCCTCGGGATCGCAGTCCAGTGCCATGTCCACGATCCGCACCGGCACGCCCAGCCGCCGGGCCAGCACCGACACGGGCCGGCCGCCCTCCAGCACCTCGCGCACCAACTCCCCGGCGCTGCCCGCCGCACGGGCCGAGACGCCCAGCCCGGCCACGCCGTGGTCACCGGCGAAGAGCACCACCCGCGGCCGTTCGACCGGCCGGACCGGCACGGCGGACTGCGCCGCCGCCAGCCACTCACCCAGTTCGTCGAGGCGGCCCAGCGACCCGGGCGGCACGATCTGTCGCTCCCGGCGCGCCTCGGCGTCCCGGCGGATCCCGCCGTCCGGACGCTCGATCAGATCGGTGAAGTCGTCGAGATTAAGCGAGCTCATTCGCCGAACAGTACCGGCCCCGCTCGAACAGCACGGCGCCACATCACCACTCCGTCAGGGCGACGTCGTTGCACCCGGGATCGGCATCCCATACGTTCCGGTTTGCAGCGGATTGTCGGCGGATGGCCGTAGGTGGTTCGCCCGCGTCCCCGCCCCACGTCCTTGCGGTACGCCGTCGCGCCCGGGAGCCGCCCATGCCCGCACACCCCGCCCCTTCAGCACCCCCGGTCCCCCCGGCGACCACCCGGGTCCACGAACCGCGCCGGGAGGACTGCCCCTGGTGCGGCTCCACCTCGCTGCGCAACCGGCTGCGCACCCGTGACCTGCGGCAGTACAAGCCGGGCAGCTTCACCGTCGACGCCTGCCGGGACTGCGGCCACACCTTTCAGAACCCGCGCCTGACGGTGGAGGGCCTCGCCCTGTACCACCGGACCGAGCGCGCCGCGCCCAGGGACCCGGCGAGCGACGGCCTCCTCGCCCTGCGCAGCAGCCCCCGCCGCCACCGCTCGGCCGCCCGCGCGATGCTGCGCTGCGGCGAGCCGGAGAGCTGGCTCGACGTCGGGACGGGCCACGCCCGCTTCCCCGCCACGGCCCGGGAGTTCTTCCCCTACACCGCCTTCGACGGCCTGGACCCCACCCCCCGCGTGGTCCACGCCCGCACCGCCGACCGCGTCGAGGAGGCCCACGTCGGCCGCCTGACGGACCCGCGGATCGCCGGCCCGCTGCGCGCCCGCTACGACGTGGTCAGCATGCTCCACCACCTGGAGGGCACACCCGATCCCCGGGCGGAACTCCGGGCCGCCCTCTCCGTCCTGCGCCCGGGCGGCCACCTGCTCATCGAGACCCTGAGCCCCCGCAGCGTCTTCGCCGCCCTGCTGGGCCGCTGGTGGCTCCCCTACGACCAGCCGCGCCACCTCCACCTGCTGCCCCCGCAGAACGTCCGCGCGGAACTGGAGTCGGCCGGCTGCACGATCCTCACGCTCGACCACCGCCCGGTCCACGTCCCCCACGACCTCGCGGGTGCCACGTCCCTGGCCCTCTCCCACGCCCTGCCCGCCCCGGACACCCCCTGGCGGGCGATCCCCCCGCCCCCGGTCCACCGGCACACCCGCACGGCCCTGCTCCGCGCGGGCGTCCCCCTGGTCGCCGCGGCGGCCCTGGCCGACCACCTCATCGCCCCCGTGACCCGCCGCACCCGCTTCGCGAACACGTACCGGGTGATCGCCCGCACGGCACCGCGGGCCGAGGAGCGTGGAGGGGCGGAGTGAGGGGGCCGGAGAGGGGCAGAACCAGGTGAGCCGCGGGCCTGCGGCCGGCCGGCCGGCACGGAGCTCAGCCGCAGCTCGAGCCGCACGCCGGCCCGGCCTCGCAGTACCTGCGCCGCCCCGCTCAGCCCCCGCAGTGCCAGCGTCGGCATGGGCAGCCCCCGCAGTGCCTGCGTCGGCCCGCTCAGTCCTGCAGTACCAGCGTCGGCCCGCTCAGCCCCCGCAGTAGCACCGTCGCCACGCTCAGCCCCGCAATACCAGCGCCTGTCCCGCCACCACCAGCAGCACGTGCTCGCACTCGTCCGCGAAGCCCGCGTTCAGCCGGCCGAGTTCGTCCCGGTAGCGCCGCCCCGATGCCGTCGACGGGACGATCCCCGACCCCACCTCGTTCGACACGGCGACCACGGTCCGCCGGGTGGCCCGCACCGCCTCCGTCAGCTCCCGCACCCGCTCCCGCAGCGCCTTCTCCCCGCGCTCCGCCCACACCGCGTCGTCCCACGCCCCGGCCGAGTCCATCGCGTCGGTCAGCCACAGGGACAGGCAGTCGATGAGCAGGGGCGGCCCCTCGGCCTCCAGCAGCGGCACCAGGTCGCAGGTCTCGACCGTCTGCCACGACCCCGGCCGCCGCTCCCGGTGGGCCGCCACCCGCGAGGACCACTCCGTGTCCCCGTTGCGCGACCCGCCCGTCGCCACGTACAGCACGTCCGGAAAGGCCTCCAGCCTCCGCTCGGCCTCCACCGACTTGCCCGACCGCGCCCCGCCCAGCACCAGGGTCCGCCGCGGCACGTCCGGCACGTCCTCGTACGCGCCCACCACCAGCGTCACCCCGTCCGGCACGGCCCGCGCCCCGGCGGCCGCGAGGCGCCGCCCGAGCTCCCGGCCGGGCGGCAGATCGTGGTCCAGGTGGACGGCGACCACGTCGGTGGTCGGGCCGACCGCCCCCACCGCCCGCAGCCTGGCCAGCGCGTCCGGCCGCCCCACGACATCCGCGAGGATCATGTCGTACGACTCGGCCGGCTCCGCCAGTCCCGCCGGCGCCCCGCCCGGCGGCAGATACAGCAGCCGCTGCCCCTCCGGCCCGGTCACCGCATACCCCGTGCCCGGCGCGTCCAGCGCCACCGCCCGCACCCGGTGCCCCGTCAGCAGCGTCAACTCCCGCCCGTCCGGCACCCGTCCGGGCTGCGGCAGCCCCGCGGGCACCTCGACCGCCGGCCCGTCGTGCGGATGCGACAGCAGCACCTGCCGGACACCGGTCAGGGAACGGCCCGCCCGTGCCGCGGCGAACGCCGCACCCGGCGTGAGATCGAGCAGCAGCACCCCGTCCAGCAGCAACGCGGTGGCCGCCCGAGCATCCGGTCCGAGAGCGGCCGCACAGGCAGCGCAGGGACAGTCGGGGCGGGGGAGACCCGCCGGGGCACCGGTGCCGAGCAGAGTAAGTTCCACGCCCCGATTCTGACGCGTGAGCCTGGGACATGCGTGATCGAGACGCCCCTCCAGGGGCGCGGGCCGTGTCGATATGCGGCTCCGCCGCGCGGGCGCGACCGGCCCACGACGGCCCGCACCCGCCCGATCACCCGCACTCCGCAGGGCCTATCACGCGCGACCCGGCGGAGCGCTTACGCTCTGAGGTGGAGCCGGACCAAGATCCGGCTTTTCGCTGTGCAGTGTGCTCACACACATGGGAGGCGTACATGGCGGCATGGACGTGGCGGTTCGAGAAGACCGACGGTACGGAGGTCCAGCCCTCGGTGCCGCCGGAGGACTTCCCCACCCAGGGGGACGCCGAGTCCTGGATCGGGGAGCACTGGAAGACCCTCCAGGAGGGCGGTGCCGATCAGGTGCGGCTGTTCGAGGACGCCACGGAGATCTACGGGCCGATGAGCCTGCACGCGGCCGAGGCGTGAGCCCGTGGGCGGGGGCCACGGCCCTCGCCCACCGCCTTCCGGGGTGTCAGCCGCGCACGCCGCACAGGTGCAGCAGCGCCGCCACCCCGCGGTAGGGATCCGTCCGCCCGGCCTTCTCCTCCACCGCGAGCAGCGTCTCCACGTCGTCCGGCACCTCCGCGCCGTCCGCCGCCGTGTCGGTGAACACCCGCACCCCGTACCAGGCGTGCAGCGGCGCCCCGATCCCCGCGAGCGTCGACGTCAGGTCCTTCAGCCGGTCGGCCCGTACGTCGAGCCCCAGCCGGTTGCGGTAGGAGACGGTGTCGAAAGCCGCCAGCGCCCCGGACCAGTCGCCGGACAGGCCCGGCCGGATCGCCAGCGCGTCCCCGTTGCGCACCAGCAGGGACAGCAGCCCGCCGGGCGCGAGCATCCGGGCGAGCCCCGCCAGCAGCGGGTCGGGCTCCTCGACGTACATCAGGACGCCGTGGCACAGCACCACGTCGAAACTGCCCGGCAGGAAGTGCACGCCGGTGTCGCGACCGTCGCCCTCGATGATCCGCATCCGCTCCCGGATGCCCTCCGGTTCCCCGGCGAGGGACTCCCGGGCCACGGCGACCATCGTCGCGTCCTGCTCCAGACCGGTCACCTGGTGCCCGGCCCGGGCCAGCCGCAGCGCCTGCGTGCCCTGGCCCATCCCCACGTCCAGCACCCGCAGGCGCCTGCCGACCGGGAACCGGCCGACTATCTGCTCGTCCAGCTGGCGGGCCACCAGCTCCTGCCGGACGACATCGCGCAGCCCGCCCAGCTTGTCCAGCCAGGCATCCGCCGCACCCCCGGAGAACGGCGTCGTGGTCAGGGCCGCTCTCCACGCTTGACCTGCGGCTTCGGCAGCCGGAGCCGACGCATCTGAAGCGAGCGCATCAGGGCGTAGGCGACGGCGCCGCGCTTGTTCTCACCCGCGAAGCGCTCGTTCAGCTGCTTCTTCAGGCGGAACGACGTCACGAACGAGTCGAGCACGATCAGCACGATCACCACGAGCCACAGCAGCAGCGCGATGTTCTGCAGCGCCGGCACCCGCACCATGCTCAGCACGAGGATGACCACGGCCATCGGCAGGAAGAACTCCGCGATGTTGAACCGGGAGTCGACGAAGTCGCGCGCGAACCGGCGGACCGGCCCCTTGTCACGCGCGGGCAGATACCGCTCGTCGCCGCTCGCGAGCGCCTGGCGCTGCCGCTCCATCGCGGTACGGCGCTCCTCGCGCTGTCGCTTGGCGGCCTCCTTGCGCGTCGTCGACGTGTTGGCCACGCTGCGGCGCTGCGACTGGGCCGCACTGCGCTTGGGCGTGGGGCGGCCCTTGGGGGCCTCGGGGTGACGGGGCTGACTGGAGTCGGTCACCGGCGCCTTGTCGGCGTCCTGGGCCTTCTCATCCTTGGCACGGCTACGGAACACAAAACCCAAGGGTAAGGGCTTCCGGGCATGGACCCCAGTCCCGTGGGGAACGATCCGGCAACACCAGTCGTCAGTAAGGGGACAGAGGGGACGTCGCGTACGCCTCCGGACGGACCCCCGGGGTGTACGGCTCCGGTGACCCCGGGGACCACCTACTCCCTACGCCGGAGCGGGAGCGCACGCAGTCGTCCTTGGGGATGAGCGCATCCGTCCCCGAACAGTGCGGTAATGGATGCAGGGCCCGTACTGTGGGTTCTGTCGCTGGAGCTGGAACCGGAGTCGGTCAGAAGGGGGCGCGCGAAGCCCATGAGCGGTGTCATGAAGCGTATGGGGATGATCTTCCGCGCGAAGGCGAACAAGGCCCTTGACCGGGCCGAGGACCCGCGCGAGACCCTTGATTACTCGTACCAGAAGCAGCTGGAGCTGCTGCAGAAGGTCCGCCGTGGCGTCGCCGACGTGGCGACCTCCCGCAAGCGCCTGGAACTGCAGCTGAACCAGCTCCAGTCGCAGTCCGGCAAGCTGGAGGACCAGGGCCGCAAGGCGCTCGCGCTGGGCCGTGAGGACCTGGCCCGCGAGGCGCTGTCCCGCCGGGCCGCGCTCCAGCAGCAGGTGACCGACCTGGAGACCCAGCACGCGACGCTCCAGGGCGAGGAGGAGAAGCTCACCCTGGCGGCCCAGCGGCTCCAGGCCAAGGTCGACGCCTTCCGTACGAAGAAGGAGACCATCAAGGCGACGTACACGGCCGCGCAGGCGCAGACCCGGATCGGCGAGGCCTTCTCCGGCATCTCCGAGGAGATGGGCGACGTCGGCCTGGCCATCCAGCGCGCCGAGGACAAGACGGCCCAGCTCCAGGCCCGGGCCGGCGCCATCGACGAGCTGCTCGCCTCCGGCGCCCTCGACGACCCCTCCGGCATGCACAAGGACGACATCCAGGCCGAGCTGGACCGGCTCTCCGGTGGTACGGATGTAGAGCTGGAACTGCAGCGCATGAAGGCCGAGCTGGCCGGCGGCTCCAGCAGCGGGCAGCAGGCCATCGAGGGCGGCTCGAACGGGCAGCAGTCCCAGCAGCAGCCGCAGGACACACCGCGCTTCGACAAGCAGTAGGGGTCCACGCCTAGGAGGGCGACATGATCGTACGGATCATGGGGGAGGGCCAGGTGAGCCTGGCCGACGGCCACCTCGCCGAGCTGAACAAGCTGGACGACGAACTCCTGGCCGAGATGGAGAACGGCGACGGCCCCGGCTTCCGCCGCACCCTCCAGGCCCTCCTGACCAGGGTCCGCGACCTGGGCGCCCCCCTCCCGGACGACTCCCTGGAACCGTCGGAACTGATCCTGCCCTCCCCGGACGCGACGCTGGAGGAAGTCCGGGAGCTCCTGAGCGACGACGGCCTGATCCCGGGGTAGTGCGTGACCGCGTGCGGCACCCCGCAGCGCCGGGTTGCGCACTCGCCCCACCCCCAGCCCTCACGGCGAGCACCACACAGCCACAGCCGGCCCGGCTACGGTAAACAACCGTGAGCACCCTCGCGCGGGCCAGATGCCAGGCCAAAGCGCATCCCCTGGCCATGGACGCCGTCCTCGCCACCGCCGTCCTCGTCTGCATGGTCGCCGGCTCGTTCGTGGAACCCCGGCACCGCGACAGCGTCAGCTGGGCCCTGCGCACCCCCGACCCGCTCAGCCTCCTCCTCATGACCTTCGGCGCCGCGGCCCTGGTCTTCCGCCGCCGCGCCCCCATGACGGTCCTCGCCGTCACCGGCACCCTCTCCGTCATCGAGTCCGTCACGGGCGACCCCCGCACCCCCGTCGCGATGTCCGCCGTCATCGCGCTCTACACCGTCGCCTCCACCACCGACCGCCCCACCACCTGGCGCATCGGCCTGCTCACCATGACCGTGCTGACCGGCGCCGCCATGGCCGCGGGCCCCCTGCCCTGGTACGCCCAGGAGAACCTCGGCATCTTCGCCTGGACCGGCATCGGCGCCACCGCCGGCGACGCCGTCCGCAGCCGCCGTGCCTTCGTCCAGGCGATCCGGGAGCGCGCCGAGAAGGCGGAACGCACCCGCGAGGAGGAGGCCCGCCGCCGCGTCGCCGAGGAACGCCTGCGCATCGCCCGGGACCTGCACGACGTCGTCGCCCACCACATCGCCCTGGTCAACGTCCAGGCCGGGGTCGCCGCCCACGTCATGGACAAGCGCCCCGACCAGGCCAAGGAGGCCCTCGGGCACGTCCGCGAGGCCAGCCGCTCCGCGCTCAACGAGCTCCGCGCCACCGTCGGCCTGCTCCGGCAGTCCGGCGACCCCGAGGCCCCCACCGAACCCGCCCCGGGCCTGGACCGCCTCGACGAACTCACCGGCACCTTCCGCAACGCCGGCCTGCACATCGAGGTCGCCCGCGCCGACCAGGACACCACCCTGCCCGCGGCGGTCGACCTGGCCGCCTACCGGATCATCCAGGAGGCCCTCACCAACGTGCAGAAGCACGCCGGGCCGCAGGCCAAGGCGGAGGTCAGCGTCGTCCGTGTCGGACCGAACATCGAGATCACGGTGCTCGACGACGGCAGCGGCGAACAGGAGGACGAGCAGGCGAACCGGGACGGCGGCGGCCACGGACTGCTCGGCATGCGCGAACGCGTCACCGCCCTGCGCGGCACCCTCACCACCGGTCCCCGCTACGGCGGCGGTTTCCGCGTTCATGCCATCCTGCCGTCGAAGAACCGCACACCGACCGGGGAGGACCCCGCATGACCATCCGTGTCCTGCTCGCCGACGACCAGGCGCTGCTGCGCAGCGCCTTTCGCGTGCTCGTCGACTCCGAGCCCGACATGGAGGTGGTCGGCGAGGCCTCCGACGGCGCGGAAGCGGTCCGGCTGACGAAGGAGCAGCACGCCGACGTCGTGCTCATGGACATCCGCATGCCCGGCACGGACGGTCTCGCCGCGACCCGCATGATCAGCGCCGACCCCGACCTCGCCGACGTCCGGGTGGTCATCCTGACGACCTTCGAGGTCGACGACTACGTCGTGCAGTCGCTGCGCGCGGGCGCCTCCGGCTTCCTCGGCAAGGGCTCCGAACCCGAGGAACTGCTGAACGCCATCCGCATCGCCGCGGGCGGCCAGGCGCTGCTCTCCCCGGCGGCCACCACGGGCCTGATCGCCCGGTTCCTCGCCACGCAGGACCCGGCCGACGGCGACCGCGACCCGGCCCGCGGCGAACGGCTCGACTCGCTCACCGTCCGCGAGCGCGAGGTGCTGGTCCAGGTCGCCGGCGGACACTCCAACGACGAGATCGCCGAGCGCCTCGAAGTCAGCCCGCTGACGGTGAAGACGCACGTCAACCGGGCCATGGCCAAGCTGGGCGCCCGGGACCGCGCCCAGCTCGTGGTCACCGCGTACGAGTCCGGCCTGGTCCGTCCAAGGGTGGAGTGAGCTCCACCCGGGCGTACTGCGGACGGAGTATGCGCCGCATAAGAGTTTGGACCTGGGGCCTACGGAACCCCCCTTTTCCATGGCTCAGGGTGTAGGGGCGGGCGCTCATCTGCGCGTCCGCAGCCGCTTCTGCCGTTAAACAGAAGAGAGACCCTCACCCATGTCCTGGCTGTCGAGATTCAGCCTCGCGCAACGGGCCCTGACAGGGCTGATGTCGATCATCGCGCTCGTCTTCGGGGCGATCGCGATACCCCAGCTCAAGCAGCAGCTGCTGCCCACCATCGAACTGCCCATGGTGTCGGTGCTGGCGCCTTACCAGGGCGCGTCCCCGGACGTGGTCGAGAAGCAGGTCGTCGAACCCATCGAGGACACCCTCGAAGCCGTCGACGGCATCAGCGGCGTCACCTCCACCGCCGGCGAGGGCAACGCCGTGATCATGGCGTCCTTCGACTACGGCAACGACACCAAGCAGTTGGTCGCCGACGTCCAGCAGGCCGTCAACCGGGCCCGCGCGCAGCTCCCGGACGACGTCGACCCGCAGGTCGTCGCCGGCTCCACGGACGACATCCCGACCGTCGTCCTCGCCGTCACCTCCGGCCGCGACCAGCAGGCCCTGGCCGACCAGCTCGACAAGACGGTCGTGCCGGACCTGAAGAGCATCGACGGCGTCGGCCAGGTCACCGTCGACGGTGTGCGCGACGTCCAGGTCACCGTCACGCCCGACGACGCGAAGCTGGCGAAGGCCGGCCTGACCGCCCAGTCCCTCGGCGAGGCCCTGAAGGCGGGCGGCGCGACCGTCCCGGCGGGCTCCTTCGACGAGGGCGGCGCCAACCGCACCGTCCAGGTCGGCGGCGGCTTCACCTCGGTGGAGCAGATCCGCGACCTGATGGTCAAGGGCGAGCCCGGCAAGGGCAAGCCTGCCCGCCTCGGCGACGTCGCCACGGTGAAGCAGCAGGAGGCCACGGCCGACTCCATCACCCGCACCGACGGCAAGCCCAGCCTCTCCGTCGCCGTCACCATGGACCGCGACGGCAGCGCGGTCGCCATCTCCGACGCCGTCCAGGACAAGCTCCCGGACCTGCGCAGGGACCTCGGCTCCGGCGCGACCCTCACGGTCGTCAGCGACCAGGGCCCGGCCGTGTCCAAGTCCATCGAGGGCCTGACCACCGAGGGCGCGCTCGGACTGCTCTTCGCCGTCCTGGTGATCCTGGTCTTCCTGGCCTCGATCCGCTCCACCCTCGTGACCGCGGTGTCCATCCCGCTGTCCGTGGTGCTCGCCCTGATCGTGCTGTGGACGCGCGACCTGTCGCTCAACGTCCTCACTCTGGGTGCCCTGACCATCGCCATCGGCCGGGTCGTCGACGACTCGATCGTGGTCCTGGAGAACATCAAGCGCCACCTCGGCTACGGCGAGGAGCGCCACTCGGCGATCCTCAGCGCCGTGCGCGAGGTCGCCGGAGCGGTGACGTCCTCGACGCTCACCACGGTCGCGGTGTTCCTGCCGATCGGCCTGGTCGGCGGCATGGTGGGCGAGCTGTTCGGCTCGTTCAGCCTCACCGTCACGGCCGCCCTGCTGGCGTCGCTCCTCGTCTCCCTGACGGTCGTGCCGGTCCTGTCGTACTGGTTCCTGCGTCCCCCGAAGGGCACCCCCGAGGACGCGGACGAGGCGCGCCGGATCGCGGAGGAGAAGGAGGCCAGGAGCCGCCTCCAGCGCCTCTACGTCCCCGTCCTGCGCTTCGCGACCCGCCGCCGCCTCACGAGCGTGGCCCTCGCGATCGTCGTCCTGGTCGGCACGTTCGGCATGGCGCCACTGCTGAAGACGAACTTCTTCGACCAGGGCGAGCAGGAGGTCCTCACCGTCAAGCAGGAGCTGAAGCCCGGCACCAGCCTGGCCGCGACGAACGCCCAGGCGAAGAAGGTCGAGCAACTGCTCGCCGACACCGAGGGCGTGAAGGACTACCAGGTCACCGTCGGCTCGTCCGGCTTCATGGCGGCCTTCGGCGGCGGCACCGACACCAACCAGGCCTCGTACCAGGTGATGCTGGACGACTCCGCCTCCTACGAGGACGTCCAGGACAGCATCGAGAAGGGTCTGGCCGGTCTGAAGGGCATCGGCACGACCACGGTCGCCGCCGGTGACGGCTTCGGCAGCCAGGACCTCAGCGTGGTCGTGAAGGCCGCCGACGCCGACGTCCTGCGCACGGCGTCCGAGGAGGTCCGCAAGACGGTCGCCTCCCTCGACGACGTCACGGACGTCTCCAGCGACCTGGCGACCAGCGTGCCGCGCATCTCCGTCAAGGCCGACGACAAGGCGGCCGCGGCCGGTTTCGACGACCAGACCCTCGGCGCGGTCGTCGCCCAGGCCGTCCGCGGCAACACCGTGGCCAAGGCGGTCCTGGACGACACCGAGCGCGACGTCGTCATCCGCTCGGCGAAGCCCGCCACCACCCTGAAGCAGCTTCAGGACCTGCGCCTGAGCGGCGCGGTGAAGCTCGGCGACATCGCCACGGTGAAGGAGGTCGACGGGCCGGTCTCCATGACCCGCATCGACGGCCGGCGCGCGGCCACCATCACCGCGAAGCCGACCGGCGACAACACCGGCGCGGTCAGCGCTCAGCTCCAGTCGAAGATCGACGCGCTGAAGCTCCCGGACGGCGCCACGGCGTCGATCGGCGGTGTCTCCGAGGACCAGGACGAGGCGTTCGCCAACCTGGGCCTGGCGATGCTCGCGGCGATCGCGATCGTCTTCATGCTGCTGGTCGGCACCTTCAAGTCCCTGGTCCAGCCGCTGATCCTGCTGGTCTCCATCCCGTTCGCCGCCACCGGCGCGATCGGCCTGCTGATCGCCACCGGCACCCCGATGGGCGTCCCGGCGATGATCGGCATGCTGATGCTGATCGGCATCGTGGTGACGAACGCGATCGTGCTGATCGACCTGATCAACCAGTACCGCAAGCAGGGTCACGGCGTCGTCGAGGCCGTGATCGAGGGCGGCCGGCACCGGCTGCGCCCGATCCTCATGACCGCCCTGGCGACGATCTTCGCCCTGCTGCCGATGGCCCTCGGCATCACCGGCGAGGGCGGCTTCATCGCCCAGCCGCTGGCCGTGGTCGTGATCGGCGGCCTGGTGACGTCGACGCTGCTCACCCTGCTGCTCGTCCCGACGCTCTACGCGATGGTCGAACTCCGCAAGGAGCGCCGGGCGAAGAAGCGCGCGGCGAAGAAGGGCCTCTCGGCCCAGCGGACGGACACGGTGGAGCCGGAGCCCGCGAACGTGTGACGGCCTGACCCCGGTGGCCGGGCACCGGCCCTCCAGGGCCGGTGCCCGGCCGTTGCGTTGTGCGGTTCCGTATCCTGTGGATCGCGAACGCCACTACGGGGGAAGGGGTTTCGGGCGTGCCGCTGCACAGGGACGACCCGAAGTCGGTCGGCGGCTACCGCCTGCTCGACCGGCTGGGGGCCGGGGGCATGGGCGTGGTCTACCGGGGCAGGGCGCGGTCGGGCCGTGTCGTGGCCCTGAAGGTGGTGCACGCCCAGTACGCCGAGGACCCGGTCTTCCGCAGCCGGTTCCGGCAGGAGATCGCGGCCGTACGCAAGGTCAGCGGTGCTTTCACCGCGCCGGTCCTGGACGCCGACCCCGATGCGGCGCGGCCCTGGATGGCCACCCAGTACGTAGCCGGGTCCTCCCTGGCGCACCGGGTCCGTGACCGGGGCGCCCTCACCGACTCCGAGCTGCGCCGACTGGCCCTGGGTCTGGTCGAGGCGCTGCGCGACATCCACCGGGCCGGGGTGGTGCACCGGGACCTCAAGCCGGCCAACGTCCTGCTGGCCGAGGACGGCCCGCGCGTCATCGACTTCGGCATCTCCCGAGCGGCGGAGAACCACCAGACGCTCACCGAGACCGGCCAGATGATCGGCACACCGCCTTTCATGTCCCCCGAACAGCTCGTCGACGCCCGCGCGGTCGGCCCGGCGTCGGACGTCTTCTCGCTCGGATCCCTGCTGGTGTACGCCGTGACCGGGCGTGGCCCCTTCGACGCGGACAGCCCCTATCTGACGGCGTACCGGGTGGTGCACCACGAACCCGTGCTGGAGGACGCCGGCGGGCCGCTGCGCGCCCTGCTGGAGCGCTGCTTGTCCAAGGAGCCGGAGAACCGGCCCGGACTCGACGAGCTGGCCCGGGAGCTGGCGGCCGTCCTGCCCGAGCCGGTGGACAGCGAACCGGCCACGATGCCCCTCCGCGCGGACGGGCTCACGGCCGTCGAGCCCGTCCGCCCCGTGACCGCGGCCCCGCCGCGGGCCGGACGGCTCCGCCGACGTGTTCGGCGGCTGCCGGTCGTGACGGGCGCGGCGGTTGCGGTCGTCCTGGGCCTGACGGCCTATCTGACCCTGGGCCCCGGCTGGGCGCTGAGCGGCGACAGGCCGGAACCGTCCCCGTCCCGATGGGCGGCGCCGCCGGCCGGATGGAGGCCCTGGCAGACAACGGTGTACGAGACGGCCGGGCGCGGAGTACGCACGACGCCCGGCCGGCAGGAGGGCGGAACGACGCGGGGCGGGCCCCAGTGCCGCGTCTACGAGCGCGCCGTGTACTGCGCGGGCGACGGGATCCTGCCCGTACGGCTGGACGGCAGGACGGGGGCGACCGTCTGGCGCACCGGTCCGGCGGCGTCCGTCACCGGCGACGACTTCGCCAGGTTCCAGATCCTCGGCGTCATCGACGACACGGTGGTGGTGCAGCAGGAACCGCAGGGCGAGGGGCCGAACCGGATCTTCGCCTTCGACACCGGCACCGGTGAGTCGCTGTGGCAGCGCGCGGTGAACGCGGAGCGGATCGATCCGGTGCTGCACGGCGGCCTCGTCGTGCTCCCGGAGGGCGACGGCACGTCCGTGACCGCCCGCTCGCCCCGCGGCGGAGCCGAGCGCTGGACGCAGCGGCTGCCCGCCCGTCACTACTGCGGGGCCACGGGACTGGGCGAGCGGCTGTACCTCCAATGCGTCCCGGAGGCGGGAGGCCCCTCCCTGGTCGTCGAAGCCGGCCGAGCCGACGGCCGGGACCGGCGGCTGACCGTCCCGGCGAAGTCCGGCCTCCTCGGAGCTCTCGACGGCCTGCTCCTGTTCCTGGACACCAGGGAGGACGAGGACGGAAACCTGCTCGTGGGCCAGGACGCACCGTACGCGGCGATCCGGACGGTGGATCCCCGCACCGGTGCCCACCACACCACGAAACTGTCCGGGGAGTACGGGGGACAGGTGTCGCTGGCGGACGGCACCCTGTGGTTCGCCGCGTCGAACGGACAGGTCAGCGCCGTCTCCGCCGAGACGGGCCGGCCGCTGTGGCGGACCCCGACCAGCCTGGAGCGGCCGAGCGAGGCGACGTACGACCCGCGGGCCCGGGCCGTGTACCTGAGCAGTGCCAGCGGGCGGGTCGGGGCGCTCGACGCGAAGAAGGGCACCCTGCTCTGGGAGACGCCGCCACGGGCCGGGCGCGACGACACCGACTGGGGTGCCACCGAGGTGGTAGCCCTCGACGGTGCCCTGGTCGCCTCCACCCCCGACGGCACGGTCTTCAGCCTCGACCCCGCGCACCCCGAGCGGAAACCGCGCTCGGGGTGACGTGGGGCGGGACGGCTACGGCAGCGCCAGCATCCGCTCCAGTGCCAGCTTCGCGAACGCCTCGGTCTCCTTGTCCACCTCGATGCGGTTGACGAGGTTGCCCTCGGCCAGGGACTCCAGGGCCCAGACCAGGTGGGGGAGGTCGATGCGGTTCATGGTGGAGCAGAAGCAGACCGTCTTGTCGAGGAAGACGATCTCCTTGCCCTCGGGCGCGAAACGGTTCGCCAGACGGCGGACCAGGTTCAGCTCGGTGCCGATGGCCCACTTGGAGCCGGCCGGGGCGGCCTCCAGGGCCTTGATGATGTACTCCGTCGAGCCGACGTAGTCGGCCGCGGCCACGACCTCGTGCTTGCACTCGGGGTGGACCAGGACGTTCACGCCGGGGATGCGCTCGCGCACGTCGTTGACCGAGTCCAGGCTGAAGCGGCCGTGCACCGAGCAGTGGCCGCGCCACAGGATCATCTTGGCCGCGCGCAGCTCGTCGGCGGTCAGGCCGCCGTTCGGCTTGTGCGGGTTGTAGACGACGCAGTCCTCCAGGGACATGCCCATGTCGCGGACCGCGGTGTTGCGGCCGAGGTGCTGGTCCGGCAGGAAGAGGACCTTCTCACCCTGCTCGAAGGCCCAGTCCAGGGCCCGCTTGGCGTTGGAGGAGGTGCAGATCGTGCCGCCGTGCTTGCCGGTGAACGCCTTGATGTCGGCCGAGGAGTTCATGTACGAGACGGGCACGACCTGCTCGGCTATGCCGGCCTCGGTCAGCACGTCCCAGCACTCGGCGACCTGCTCGGCCGTCGCCATGTCGGCCATCGAGCAGCCGGCGGCGAGGTCGGGCAGGACGACCTTCTGGTCGTCGGACGTCAGGATGTCCGCCGACTCCGCCATGAAGTGGACGCCGCAGAACACGATGTACTCGGCCTCCGGGCGGGCGGCCGCGTCCCGGGCGAGCTTGAACGAGTCACCCGTCACGTCGGCGAACTGGATGACCTCGTCACGCTGGTAGTGGTGGCCGAGCACGAAGACCTTGTCCCCGAGCTTCTCCTTCGCCTTGCGGGCGCGCTCCACCAGGTCCGGGTCGGACGGCGAGGGCAGGTCGCCGGGACACTCCACACCGCGCTCGCTCTTCGGGTCGGCCTCACGGCCGAGGAGCAGCAGGGCGAGGGGCGTCGGCTGGACGTCGAGCTCCTGGGTCTGGGCGGTGGTCACGACACGCACCCTTTCTGTTTCTGCGACTTTTCGTCGATTTGACGCTATCTATCATAACCGCTTCACGTCACTTTGACGATGGCCATAGCGTCTGTGTGACGTGAATCCCGGTGAGCCCGCGTTCATTCCCGGGAAGACCCGGAAAGAGCCGTTTTCCGGTTCCCGGCGCGTGTGCGAGCATGAAAAGGAGCCGAGATCGAGCGCCCGGCCCGGAATGAATCCGCGGCCCCGCCGGTTGCAACCGTCGGCAAGCAGTCTCCGTACAACCCGGGAGAGATGTAGATGTCCGTATCGGACGAGACCAGCACCGTCACCGACGGCATCATCCTGACCGACGCCGCCGCGTCCAAGGTCAAGGCGCTGCTCGACCAGGAGGGCCGCGAGGACCTCGCGCTGCGCGTCGCCGTCCAGCCCGGCGGCTGCTCCGGCCTGCGCTACCAGCTCTTCTTCGACGAGCGCGCCCTCGACGGCGACGTCGAGAAGGACTTCGGCGGTGTGAAGGTCGTCACCGACCGCATGAGCGCCCCGTACCTCGGCGGTGCCACGATCGACTTCGTGGACACCATCGAGAAGCAGGGCTTCACGATCGACAACCCGAACGCGACGGGCTCCTGCGCCTGCGGCGACTCCTTCAGCTGAGCCCGCCGAGCCGCCACCGGGCGGCCGTGGACACGACGAAGGCGGCGGCCCCCTCCGACGGGGCCGCCGCCTTCGCGCTGTGCGCCCGGGCCTACCGCTCCCGCGTCGGAGGAGCCGGCAGCCGCGCGCCGTCCTTCGCCAGCGGGACCGCCTTGCCGTCCGCGTCGACGACCGCCCGGTCGCCGAGCGGCTCGTCCAGCTGCACGGTCTTCTGGAACTGCTTGGCGATCATGATGCAGACCTTGTCCGGCCACGGCGTCGACGTCACGGTGACCGTCACCTCGTCGCCCTTCTCGCTCGCCTTCACGTCGTAGTCGGCGCACACGCCGCCGGTGAAGGACACCGTCAGCTCCGCGCCCTCGGCCCGGTAACCGTCCACCTTCACCTCGCGCGGGCCCGGCGCCGACGAGGGCCGGTCACTCGGTGCGCTCGGCTCGGGCGTGACCAGGTACCTCGGCTCCACCGCCGGGTACGTCACCGTGAACGGGTCCTTCGCGCCCGGCGCGGACACCTCGAACAGCCAGGACGGCACCAGTGCCTGCCGGCCGTCCACGACGTGCGCGGCCAGCCCGAACACCGCGCCCTCCACGGTCACCGTGTCCTGCTGGGGGGAGCCGCTCGCCGGCTGGCCGCAGGGCTGCTCCAGCCGGTCCTTCAGCGGCACGGGGCTGGCGCAGCCGCCGATGCCCATCCGGTGGTCCTTCTTCGGCTGCCCGTTCATCAGCTCCAGCGCCTTCTCGGCGGTGACCACGGGGTACGTGTCGCCCTTCACCGGCGTGCTCAGCTGACCGGTGCCGCCGACGACCTCGCCGTCCGCGCCGACCGTGATGCCGGTCGGCCAGCCGTGCGTGGGCAGTCCGCCGACCACGGGAGCGGCGTTGACCACCCGCTGGGCCCCCATGACCTGGCTCGCGTCGACCTTCGCGTCGTCCTGACCCACCGCCTTCAGCACCGGCGCGGCGGCCTTCTCGGCCACGTCCTCGCTCACCGGCGTGTCACCGGGCTGCGGGGCGCCGCCGCAGGTGTCGGTGCCCTTGCAGTCGTCGGTCCCCGGCGCGTACCGGCTGAACGTCCAGGAACCCGGGGCCTGCCGGTCGACTTGGAGACTCGGCCCCGACCCGTCCTGGCCCCCGATCCTCCAGACCTCGCCCTGTGCCACCGGGGTGCCCTCGACGCCGAGAGCCTTCGCCAGCCGGGCCACGTCCGCCGTGCCGACCTCGCCCTGCGCCCGGTACACCGGGGCCTTGGCGGGTCCGTCGGGCAGGGGGCCGCCGAGCCGGTAGGTGGCGCCGTAGGGGTTGGGCTCGCCGGGCGCGATGCCGTTGCCGCCGCCGGCCGTGGACTCCGAGTAGCCGTCGAGGGCGAGCGGCGGGGGAGTGTCGTCCCCGCCGGGCGCACCGGAGGTCGCACCGCCGCCCGACCCACTGGAGGCGTTGGAGGCGAGCCAGGCCCCGCCCCCGCCGATCAGCAGCACGGCGGTGGCGACGGAGGCGATGATCGCGGGCGTACGCGACCGCCCGCCGCCGTGACGGACCAGGTCCTCCTCGTCACGGGGCACTTCGCGGACCGGCGCGGGCGTGGCACGGGGGCGGGCCGCCCGCGCTTCGGTGTGGTCCGCGGCGGCTTCGTGAGTGGGCGCAGGGGTGGAATCAGGTGCGGCCGCTGTCGAGGCGGAGCGGGCCTCCTCGACGTCCGTGCCCTCGGCGACGGCCTCGCGATCCGGGGACGACTCGGCTCCATCGGTCCGGGCCCCGGTCGGCTCGGCGTCCTCCAGCCCTCCCGTCGCCCCCGTCTCCGGATCCTCTCCCGGCGCGCCGGGCTCAGCGACGGCCGGGGCAGCCGCCCCCGGCTCATCGGTCTCGGCCGACTCCGCCTCGGCGGCCGGTGTCTCGCCGTCCACGGCGGCATCAGCAGCCTCGCCGGTCACGCCAGTGCCGGTCTCGTCGGACTCCGAGGGCTCCTGGTTCTCGGACGGCTCCCCGTTCTCCGCCGACGCCCCGACACCCTCCGACGCGCCGGGCTCCGCAGACGCGCCGGCCTCCTCCGATGCGCCGGGCTCCGTAGGCGCGCCGGCCTCCTCCGATGCGCCGGGCTCCGCAGACGCGCCGGCCTCCTCCGATGCGCCGGGCTCGGCCGATGCCCCGGCCTTCGTCGTGCCGTGCGCCTCGGTCTGCGGAGCGGCATCCGCGGAGGCGTCGGCCGCTTCCCTGACGTCGTCGTCTTTGTCGGGTCGCTCGGTGTTCACCGCATCGCTCCTTCGGCTGCACAGCTGTCCCATGGGACCCGGCCCGGTCATACCCGGACCGCTGGTGGGTCGTATCCCGCCTCCCCTTTACGGGGGACAGCGATGGGACGCAGCGGGGGAGCACACGGTTCCCGCGTGTGCGCCGTTCAGTCCCCGTAGTCGGACATGGCGTCGAGCAGCCGCGCCGATGCGAGGGGTACGGACACGCCGTGGATGAGGGCCGGGGAGACCGGCCGCGAGACGATCCGGGGGACCGCCCAGTGCGGAGCCATCCGCGCCCCGTCACCCGGCAGCGACGCCAGATCGCCCTCGAGATCGACCGGAACGGGCGCATGGACCTTGAGGTTCGTCATAGCGGCACCGTACGCACGGTCGAGCTCACCGAGAAAGATCTACTATCGGGTAGTTTCGATGCCTTCAGAGCCGTCCCGCCCACCCGATAGCGTGAACCGACAAGGTCCGCCTCCCTCAGGAGAATCCACGCCGTGCGCATCGCAGTCACCGGCTCCATCGCCACCGACCACCTCATGACCTTCCCCGGCCGCTTCGCCGACCAGTTCGTAGCGGACCAGCTGCACACGGTCTCGCTGTCGTTCCTGGTCGACAAGCTCGACGTCCGCCGCGGCGGCGTCGCCGCGAACATCGCGTTCGGCATGGGCCAGCTCGGCACCCGCCCGATCCTGGTCGGCGCCGCGGGCGCGGACTTCGACGAGTACCGGGCCTGGCTCGACCGGCACGGTGTGGACACGGAGTCCGTCCGCATCTCCGACACGCTGCACACCGCCCGCTTCGTGTGCACCACCGACGCCGACCACAACCAGATCGGCTCCTTCTACACGGGCGCCATGAGCGAGGCCCGCCTCATCGAGCTGAAGACCGTCGCCGACCGCGTGGGCGGCCTCGACCTGGTCTCCATCGGCGCCGACGACCCGGAGGCGATGCTCCGCCACACGGAGGAGTGCCGCTCGCGGAACATCCCGTTCGCCGCCGACTTCTCCCAGCAGATCGCCCGGATGGACGGCGAGGAGATCCGCATCCTGCTGGACGGAGCGACGTACCTCTTCTCCAACGAGTACGAGAAGGGCCTCATC
The DNA here is from genome assembly GCF_042959365.1 of Streptomyces sp. NPDC007907. Lineage (NCBI taxonomy): Bacteria > Bacillati > Actinomycetota > Actinomycetes > Kitasatosporales > Streptomycetaceae > Streptomyces > Streptomyces sp. NPDC007907. The sequence goes on along the minus strand of NZ_JBIBKR010000007.1, from coordinate 427,064 downwards.
GAGACCAAGACCGGCTGGAGCGACGCGGAGATCCTGTCGCGCGTCGGTCACCGGGTGACCACCCTCGGCGCGCGCGGCGTGCGCATCGAGCGGGTCGGCGAGGACCCGATCGAGGTCGGCACGCCCGACGAGGAGCGCAAGGCCGACCCGACGGGCGTCGGCGACGCCTTCCGCGCGGGCTTCCTCTCCGGCCTGGCGTGGGGCGTCTCCCTGGAGCGTGCCGCGCAGGTCGGCTGCATGCTGGCGACCCTCGTCATCGAGACGGTGGGGACGCAGGAGTACCAGCTGCGGCGCGGGCACTTCATGGAGCGGTTCACCAAGGCCTACGGGGACGAGGCCGCACAAGAGGTTCGGGCGCATCTGGGCTGATCTGCCGTCCGCGGGGCGCGTGGGGGCTGTTCGCGCCCCGCGGCGGCAGCCGCAAGCCGACACAGCCCCGCGCCCCTGAGTGACTCAGCTCACCCGGCGGACCAGGTAAGCGGCCCCTCGGTCCGCCGGCTCCTCGCCCACGTACTCTTGGCCCCGCATCTCGCACCACGCGGGGATGTCCAGGCGGGCGGCCTCGTCGTCCGACAGGACCCGGAGCAGGCCGCCCACGGGGACGTCACCGATGACCTTGGCGAGTTCGATGACCGGGATCGGGCACCTCTTGCCCAGGGAGTCCACGATGAGCACGTCGGCCTCCCGCACCACCGTCTCCGAGGCCGGCGCCCCCAGCTTCTCCCGCACCGCCGCCACCGCCCGGGGCAGCACCTCCAGGAACCTCTCCACCTCCTCCTCGGCCGCGCCGAGCGGCAGCGAGACCCGCACATTTCCCTCGCTCAGGACACCCATCGCCCGCAGCACGTGGCTCGGCGTCAGCGTGCTGCTCGTGCAGGACGATCCGGACGAGACCGAGAAACCCTCGCGGTCCAGCTCGTGCAGCAGGGCCTCGCCGTCGACGTAGAGGCAGGAGAAGGTGACGACCCCGGGCAGCCGGTGCACCGGATCACCGACGACCTCCGCGTCGGTCACCAGCCGCGGCACCCGCGCCCGGATCCGGTCCGTCAGCTCCCGCAGGCGCACCGCCTCCTCGGCCGCCTCGGCCCGTACGGCCCTGAGCGACGCGGCCGCCGCCACGATCGCCGGGATGTTCTCGAAACCGGGCGCCCGCCCCGACTCCCTCTCGTCCACCGGCCCTTGTGCCGCGAACCGCACCCCCTTGCGCACCGCGAGCAGCCCCACCCCGGACGGGCCACCCCACTTGTGCGCACTGGCCGTGAGCAGCGACCAGTCCCCCGCCACCGGCCCCCACGCCAGGGACTGCGCCGCATCCACCAGCAACGGCACCCCGGACTCCCGGCACAGCTCCGCCACCGCGGCGACCGGCTGCTCCGTGCCCACCTCGTGGTTGGCCGACTGCAGACACGCCAGCGCCGTGTCCGCGCGCAGGGCGTCGCCGTAGGCTGCCGGGTCCACCGCCCCGCCCCGGTCGACGGCCACCTGCGTGACGGACCCGCCGTCGGCCTCGTGCGCCTCCGCCGAATGCAGTACAGAGGAGTGTTCGACCGCCGACACGATCAGGTGACGCCCGCTCCGCCTCCGGCCGGCCAGCGCCCCGGCAATCCCCGTGTGCACGGCACGGGTTCCGGACGAGGTGAAGATCAGCTCGTCCGGACGGCACCCCACCGCCTCTGCGGCGGCCTCCCGCGCCGCGTCGAGCAGCATCCGGGCCCGGCGCCCCTCCCTGTACAACCGCGCAGGATCCGCCCACCCTTCGTCGAACGAGGCCAGCAGAGCCTGCCGGGCGACGGGATGAAGAGGAGCACCGGAAGCAGCGTCGAAGTAGGGCACACCTCAACGCTAAGCGCCCCGAAGGGGCGCGGGGAACTGCGCGCTCGACCACCACGACCCGCGGTCGCCGATGTGCAGATCTCCCGCCCTGGTGGGCGCCCGGCGTAACCCGCGGCGCGTTGGGCACCCCTCCCCGAGAACCCCCGGAGGGCGTCGGCTAGGGTTTGGTCCGCATAAACATCCAAACCCCTGCCCGACGCAGGGCGGCGACCGACCAGCGAGAAGGCCAGGCCGCAGCCGACCGCGCGGGCGAGACTCTCGGGAAGGCGCTACGTGAGTCCCAACGGCTCCGACCGCTCGCCGCGGCGCCCGATGCGGCGGAAGCTGCTGCAGGCACTGACCGCGGGCCTGGTCTTGGCGACAGCCACCGGTTGCTCGTACAACTGGGAAGACTTCCCCCGCCTTGGTATGCCCACCCCGACCACGGAAGAGGCTCCCCGGATCCTCTCCCTGTGGCAGGGTTCCTGGGCGGCTGCGCTCGCCGTCGGCGTGCTGGTGTGGGGTCTGATCCTGTGGAGTGCTTTCTTCCACCGGCGCAGCCGCACCAAGGTCGAGGTTCCTCCGCAGACCCGGTACAACATGCCCATCGAGGCGCTGTACACCGTGGTTCCGCTCATCATCGTCTCGGTGCTGTTCTACTTCACCGCCCGTGACGAGTCCGAGCTGCTCAGCCTCAAGAAGAAGCCCGACGTCACGGTCAACGTGGTCGGCTTCCAGTGGAGCTGGTGCTTCAACTACATCGAGCCGGTCGCCGGTTCCACCGGGGACGCGAAGACCTCGAAGGACCTGAACGCGATCCCGGACCGCTTCAAGAAGGACTTCCCGGCCAACGCCGGCGGCGTCTACGACTGCGGCACCCCCGGCACGCGGAACCCGCAGACGGGCAACCCGGGCCCGACCCTGTGGCTGCCCAAGGGCAAGACGGTCCGCTTCGTCCTCACCTCGCGTGACGTCATCCACTCCTTCTGGGTGGTGCCGTTCCTCATGAAGCAGGACGTCATCCCGGGCCACACCAACGCCTTCGAGGTGACCCCCAACAAGGAGGGCACCTTCCTGGGCAAGTGCGCCGAGCTCTGCGGCGTCGACCACTCTCGGATGCTGTTCAACGTGAAGGTCGTCTCCCCGGAGCGTTACGAGCAGCACCTCAAGGACCTCGTGGACAAGCAGCAGAACGGTTACGTTCCTGCCGGCATCGCGCAGACGAGCCACGAGAAGAACCGGGAGACGAACAACCTGTGAGCATCCTCAACGAACCCCAGGGTGCCGCGGCAGCAGGGTCCCACTACCAGGACGAGCTGCCGGTCAGGCGCCAGAACCGCGGCAGTGTCGTGGTCAAGTGGCTGACGACGACGGACCACAAGACGATCGGCACGCTGTACCTGGCGACGTCGTTCGCGTTCTTCGTCATCGGCGGCGTCATGGCGCTGGTCATGCGCGCCGAGCTCGCCCGGCCTGGTCTGCAGATCATGTCGAACGAGCAGTTCAACCAGGCGTTCACGATGCACGGCACGATCATGCTGCTGATGTTCGCGACGCCGCTGTTCGCCGGTTTCGCGAACTGGATCATGCCGCTGCAGATCGGCGCGCCCGACGTGGCGTTCCCGCGGCTGAACATGTTCGCCTACTGGCTGTACCTGTTCGGCTCGCTCATCGCGGTCGGTGGCTTCCTCACCCCGCAGGGCGCGGCCGACTTCGGCTGGTTCGCCTACAGCCCGCTGTCGGACGCGGTCCGCAGCCCGGGCATCGGCGCCGACATGTGGATCATGGGTCTGGCCTTCTCCGGCTTCGGCACCATCCTCGGCTCGGTCAACTTCATCACCACGATCATCTGCATGCGCGCCCCGGGCATGACGATGTTCCGCATGCCGATCTTCACCTGGAACGTGCTGCTGACCGGTGTGCTGGTCCTGCTCGCCTTCCCGGTCCTGGCCGCGGCCCTGTTCGCGCTGGAGGCGGACCGCAAGTTCGGCGCCCACATCTTCGACTCCGCCAACGGCGGCGCCTTGTTGTGGCAACACCTCTTCTGGTTCTTCGGCCATCCAGAGGTGTACATCATCGCCCTGCCGTTCTTCGGCATCATTTCCGAGGTCATCCCGGTCTTCTCCCGTAAGCCGATGTTCGGTTACACGGGTCTGATCGGCGCGACCATCGCGATCGCGGGTCTGTCCGTGACGGTGTGGGCGCACCACATGTACGTCACCGGCGGTGTGCTGCTGCCGTTCTTCTCCTTCATGACGTTCCTCATCGCCGTCCCGACCGGTGTGAAGTTCTTCAACTGGATCGGCACGATGTGGAAGGGCTCGCTGTCCTTCGAGACGCCGATGCTCTGGGCGACCGGCTTCCTGATCACCTTCACCTTCGGTGGTCTGACCGGTGTCATCCTGGCCTCGCCGCCGATGGACTTCCACGTCTCCGACTCGTACTTCGTGGTGGCCCACTTCCACTACGTCGTCTTCGGCACCGTGGTGTTCGCGATGTTCTCCGGCTTCCACTTCTGGTGGCCGAAGTGGACCGGCAAGATGCTGGACGAGCGTCTCGGCAAGATCACCTTCTGGACGCTGTTCATCGGCTTCCACGGCACGTTCCTGGTGCAGCACTGGCTGGGCGCCGAGGGCATGCCGCGTCGTTACGCCGACTACCTGGCGGCCGACGGCTTCACCGCGCTGAACACGATCTCGACGATCAGCTCGTTCCTGCTCGGCATGTCGATCCTGCCGTTCTTCTACAACGTGTGGAAGACGGCCAAGTACGGCAAGCCGGTCGGCGTCGACGACCCGTGGGGCTACGGCCGCTCCCTGGAGTGGGCGACCTCCTGCCCGCCGCCGCGGCACAACTTCATCACCATGCCGCGGATCCGCAGTGAATCCCCGGCGTTCGACCTGCACCACCCGGAGATCGCCGCTCTCGACCAGCTCGAGAACGTCGGTCACGGCGAGAAGGCCATCGCTGGTGGCAAGGAGGCCGGCAAGTGAAGATCCAGGGCAAGATGTTCATGTGGCTGAGCGTCTTCGTCCTCGCCATGGCTGTGGTCTATGGCGTGTGGTCGAAGGAGCCGGCCGGTACCACGGCCCTCTTCCTGGCCTTCGGCCTGTGCATCATGATCGGCTTCTACCTCGGCTTCACGGCCAAGCGGGTCGACGTCGGTGCGCAGGACGACAAGGAGGCGGACGTCGCGGACGACGCCGGCGAGGTCGGGTTCTTCAGCCCGCACAGCTGGCAGCCGTTCTCCCTGGCCATCGGCGGCGCCCTGGCCTTCCTGTCGGTCGCCATCGGCTGGTGGCTGATGTACTTCTCGCTGCCGATCATCCTGATCGGCATCTGGGGCTGGGTGTTCGAGTACTACCGCGGTGAGAACCGCACCCAGTAACCAGCGCCGAGCGCCGAAGGGGCCCGGACACTCCGAGAGGAGCGTCCGGGCCCCTTCCTCATGCCGTAATGCGTGTCACTCGTACGAGTCATTCGGCGTGCCGCCGTTGACGCCGGTTCCTAGCGTGAGCTCATGAGCCACACAGTGATCTCCCGCCCCCGCACCGTCGTCAGCTGCACGCTGCTGTTGATAGCCCTCAGCGCGGGCGTCACCGCCTGCGGCTCCGACGGCAACCCACTGGCCGCCCGCCCCTACGACGCGGCCGACCAGATCTCCTTCAACGCCCCCGACGGGGGCCACCAGAAGGCCGACCCGGACAAGCCCCTGGAAGTCGTCGAGGACTCCGACGGGCGCATCACGGACGTCACGGCCCACGACGCCTCAGGACGCTACGTGGCGGGCGAACTCGCCGCCGACGGCAGCCGCTGGCACAGCACCTCCCCGCTCGCCGCCAACGCCAGCTACACGGTCCGCGTGAGCACCGAGGACGAGGACGGGGCGCCCGGCCGCAAGGTCGTCACCTTCGACACCGGCAAGCCCACCACCCAAAAGCGCCTGGACGTGACCTTCGGCCCCAAGACGGGCACCTACGGCGTCGGCCAGCCCGTCACCGCCGAGCTGAGCCAGCCCGTCAAGGACAAGGCCCAGCGGGCCGTCGTGGAGCGTGCCCTCAAGGTCTCCTCCACACCCGCCACCGACGGCGCCTGGCACTGGGTGGACGACAAGAAGCTGCACTACCGCCCGAAGGACTACTGGCCCGCCCAGGCCACCGTCCAGGTCCGCAGCAATCTGCAGGGCATCAAGATCGGCGACCGGATGTGGGGCGGCAAGGCCAAGCCGCTGACCTTCACCACCGCGGACAAGCTCATAGCCGTCACGGACGCCGCCGCCCACCAGATGACCGTCTACAAGAACGACGAGGTCATCCGGCAGATACCCGTCACCACGGGCAAGCCCGGCTACGACACCCGCAACGGCGTCAAGGTCGTCCTCGCCAAGGAGGGCACCGTCCGCATGACCAGCGCCAGCATCGGCTCCTCGGACTTCTACGACCTGGTCGTGCACCACTCGGTCCGGGTCACCAACAGCGGCGAGTACGTCCACGCCGCCCCCTGGTCGGTCGGCTCCCAGGGCTACGCCAACGTCAGCCACGGCTGCACCGGCATGAGCACCGAGAACGCCGCCTGGTTCTACGACACCGTCCGCGAGGGCGACATCGTCAAGGTCGTCAACTCCGGCGGAGACATGATGGCCCCGTTCGGCAACGGCTACGGCGACTGGAACCTCGACTGGGCGAAGTGGCGCACCGGCAGCGCCCTCCTGGGCGGCACCCCGGACGGCCCGACCGAGGCCGACAGGGCCCGCCTGAGGCCCCAGAGCGTCTAGACGCCTCGGGGGCGCGGGGCCGTACCGGGTATGCGGCTCCGCCGCGTGGGCGCGAACAACCCCCACGCGCCCGCAGTCGCCGAACGACAAGGCGCGAAGCCCCTCAGGCGTTCAAAGCCGCCTTGTCCCGCAACAGAGAAGCCAGCGCGGAGGCGAACTCCACCGGCTCCACCGGCAGCGTCACCGCCGCCTCCGCCCGGCTCCACGTCGCCAGCCACGCGTCCTGAGGCCGGCCGATCAGCAGCAGCACCGGCGGGCACTCGAACACCTCGTCCTTGATCTGCCGGCAGACGCCCATGCCCCCCATCGGCACGGCCTCGCCGTCCAGCACGCAGACGTCGACCCCACCCCGGTCCAGCTCCGTCAGTACCGCGGCGGGGGTCGCGCACTCCACGAACTCCACCAGGGGGACGTCCGGGGCCGGCCTCCGGCCCGTGGCGAGCCGCACCTGCTCTCGGGTGTTGGAGTCGTCGCTGTAGACCAGCACCGTGGCGGTCGGCTGCATTGTTCCTCCGTGACGTCAACGTCGTAAGGACAGGCCCGTTGGGCCGGATGCTACTCCCTTGAACACCACGTCAACACCGGTACGACCGGTGAAGACACTCCGAACGGCACCCCCCGGAGTGAGGGCGGGATAAGCGACCGACATAATGTCGGTCGTGGCGACAGCAACGACAGTAGAAACCGGGCACGCGCACCCGTCGGTCAATCGGCCGAACCTCACCAGCGTCGGAACGATCATCTGGCTGAGTTCCGAGCTGATGTTCTTCGCGGCCCTCTTCGCGATGTACTTCACCCTGCGATCGGTGACGGGTCCCGATCACTGGAAGGAGATGGCTGCCCATCTCAACTTCCCGTTCTCGGCGACGAACACCACCATCCTGGTGCTCTCCTCGCTCACCTGCCAGCTCGGCGTCTTCGCCGCCGAGCGCGGTGACGTGAAGAAGCTGCGGATGTGGTTCATCGTCACCTTCGTGATGGGTGCGATCTTCATCGGCGGTCAGGTCTTCGAGTACACGGAGCTGGTCAAGGACGCGGGCCTGTCCCTGTCCTCCGACCCGTACGGCTCGGTGTTCTACCTGACCACCGGCTTCCACGGCCTGCACGTGACGGGCGGTCTCATCGCCTTCCTGCTGGTCCTGGGCCGGACCTACGCGGCCAGTAGGTTCACCCACGAGCAGGCGACGGCCGCGATCGTCGTGTCCTACTACTGGCACTTCGTCGATGTCGTCTGGATCGGACTCTTCGCCACGATCTACATGATCAAGTAGCAGGGCCCGCATCCGCGCGTGCTCGACGAAGCGCGCATCCCAGAAGCATCGACGCAGAAGATCCTGACACCGGGGTAATCCGTGAAAAAGCTCTCCGCACGACGACGCCACCCGTTGGCGGCGCTCGTCGTCCTACTCCTCGCGCTGGCATGCACCGGGGGGCTGTACGCCGTGTTCGCACCCGCGGACAAGGCGCAGGCCGACGAAACCGCCCAGTCCCTCACCATCGAGGAGGGCAAGAAGCTCTACTCGGTCGGCTGCGCCAGTTGCCACGGCACCGGCGGTCAGGGCACCTCCGACGGCCCCAGCCTGGTGGGCGTGGGCGCCGCGGCCGTCGACTTCCAGGTGGGCACCGGCCGGATGCCGGCCGCCACCTCCCAGGGCCCCCAGGTCCCGGCGAAGAAGAACATCTACTCGCAGGCCGAGATCGACCAGCTCGCGGCGTTCATCGCCTCGCTGGGTGCCGGTCCGTCCGTCCCGACGGAGGAGCAGTACGGCCCCGAGGGCGCCGACATCGCCAAGGGCGGTGAGCTGTTCCGCACCAACTGCGCGCAGTGCCACAACTTCACCGGCAAGGGCGGCGCGCTGACGCACGGCAAGTACGCGCCGACCCTCGAGGGCGTCTCCCCGAAGCACATCTACGAGGCCATGCAGACCGGCCCGCAGAACATGCCGTCCTTCCCCGACACCACGCTGTCGGAGAAGAACAAGAAGGACATCATCGCGTACCTCGACGCGGTCAACAGCGAAAAGACCGAGAGCCCCGGTGGCCTCGAACTGGGTGGCCTCGGGCCGGTCAGTGAGGGCCTGTTCGGCTGGATCTTCGGTCTCGGCGGTCTGATCGCCGTCGCCGTGTGGGTCGCCGCCCGGACCGCAAAGGCCAAGAAGTCATGAGTAGCCAAGACATTCCAGAAGAGAACCTGCCTGCCGCGCAGTCCGCAGGCCATGACGAGCACGGGCACGGCGTGGTGAGCGTCGCGGACGACAAGAACCCGTTCGCGGACCCGGGCCTGCCGCCCCACGAGCACCGGGTCCAGGACATCGACGAGCGGGCCGCCAAGCGGTCCGAGCGTGCGGTCGCCCTGCTGTTCACGGTGTCGATGCTGGCCACCGTCGCCTTCATCGCCTCCTTCGTGGCGATCCCGGTCGACAAGGCGGTCTTCATCTTCCCGCTGGGCCACATCAGCGCGCTGAACTTCGCGCTGGGCCTGTCGCTCGGCATCGCGCTGTTCTGCATCGGCGCGGGCGCCGTCCACTGGGCGCGCACCCTGATGTCCGACGTGGAGGTCGCCGACGAGCGGCACCCGATCGAGGCGCCGCCCGAGGTCCGCGAGAAGGTCTTCGCCGACTTCAAGCAGGGTGCCAAGGAGTCCGCGCTCGGCCGCCGCAAGCTGATCCGCAACACGATGCTCGGCGCGCTCACGCTGGTGCCGCTCTCCGGCGTCGTGCTGCTGCGTGACCTCGGTCCGCTGCCCGGCACCAAGCTCCGCCACACGCTGTGGTCCAAGGGCAAGCTGCTCGTCAACATGAACACCAACGAGCCGCTGCGTCCGTCCGATGTCGCGGTCGGTTCGCTGACCTTCGCCAAGCCCGAGGGCCTGGAGGAGCACGACCACGACTTCCAGAACGAGATCGCCAAGGCCGCCCTGATGATCGTCCGGATCCAGCCGGAGGACATCAAGGACAAGCGCGAGCTCGCGTGGTCGCACCAGGGCATCGTCGCGTACTCGAAGATCTGCACCCACGTCGGTTGCCCGATCTCCCTGTACGAGCAGCAGACGCACCACGTGCTCTGCCCCTGCCACCAGTCCACCTTCGACCTCTCCGACGGTGCCCGAGTGATCTTCGGTCCCGCCGGTCACGCCCTGCCGCAGCTCCGCATCGGCGTGAACGACGAGGGCTACCTCGAGGCGCTCGGCGACTTCGAAGAGCCCGTCGGCCCTGCTTTCTGGGAGCGCGGATGAGCACTGCACAGAATCGCCGCAAGGCGCCCGCGGGTGAGCGGGTCGCCGACTGGGCCGACGGCCGCCTCGGGATCTACTCCCTGGCCAAGGCCAACATGCGCAAGATCTTCCCGGACCACTGGTCCTTCATGCTGGGTGAGATCTGCCTCTACAGCTTCATCATCATCATCCTCACGGGTGTGTACCTGACGCTGTTCTTCCACCCGTCGATGAACGAGGTGGAGTACCACGGCAGTTACGTCCCGCTCCAGGGGCAGCTGATGTCGGAGGCGTTCGCCTCGACCCTGGACATCAGCTTCGACGTCCGCGGCGGTCTGCTCATCCGGCAGATCCACCACTGGGCGGCGATCATCTTCCTCGCCGGCATGTTCGTGCACATGATGCGCGTCTTCTTCACCGGCGCGTTCCGCAAGCCGCGCGAGATCAACTGGCTGTTCGGCTTCCTGCTGTTCGTCCTGGGCATGTTCACCGGCTTCACCGGCTACTCGCTCCCGGACGACCTGCTCTCCGGCACCGGTGTCCGCTTCACGCAGGGCGCGATCCTGTCCGTGCCGATCGTGGGCACGTACATCTCGATGTTCCTGTTCGGCGGGGAGTTCCCGGGGACCGACTTCGTCGCCCGGTTCTACTCGATCCACATCCTGCTGCTGCCGGGCATCATGCTCGGGCTCGTGGTCGGCCACCTGATCCTGGTCTTCTACCACAAGCACACCCAGTTCGCGGGTCCCGGCCGGACCAACAAGAACGTGGTCGGCATGCCGCTGCTGCCGGTCTACATGGCCAAGGCCGGAGGCTTCTTCTTCCTGGTCTTCGGTGCCATCGCGGCCCTGGCCGGCATCGCGACGATCAACCCGATCTGGGTCCTCGGCCCGTACCGGCCCGACCAGGTGTCCACCGGTGCCCAGCCCGACTGGTACATGGGCTTCGCCGAGGGTCTGATCCGAGCCATGCCGGGCTGGGAGATCAACATCTGGGGTCACACGCTGGTCCTGGGCGTGTTCATCCCGCTGGTGCTCTTCGGTGTCTTCCTCGCGATCATCGCCCTGTACCCGTTCATCGAGTCCTGGGTCACCGGGGACAAGCGCGAGCACCACATCCTGGACCGGCCGCGCAACGCCCCGACCCGCACGGGTGTCGGTGTCGCCTGGGTCACCGGCTACATCATCATGCTGATCGGCGGTGGCAACGACATCGTCGCCACGCACTTCCACCTGTCGATCAACTCGGTGACCTGGTTCGTCCGGATCGGGTTCTTCCTCGGCCCGGTCATCGCCTTCGTCATCACCAAGCGCATCTGCCTCGGCCTGCAGCGCCGGGACAAGGAGAAGGTGCTGCACGGCCGCGAGTCGGGCATCATCAAGCGCCTGCCGCACGGTGAGTTCATCGAGGTGCACGAGCCGCTCAGCCAGGAGCAGATGTACACGCTCACGGCGCACGAGCAGTACAAGCCGGCCGAGATCGGCCCGACGGTCGACGAGAACGGTGTCGAGCGCAAGGTGAAGGGTTCCGAGAAGCTGCGCGCCAAGCTCAGCGACGCCTACTACGGCGAGGGTTCCCAGATCCCGAAGCCCACCGCCGAGGAGTACCGGGAGATCACGAGCGGCCACGGCCACCACTGATCACTGCTTCGCCACGCCACAGAAGGGCCCCGTCCGACGATCGGACGGGGCCCTTCGGCCTGCCCCGGGCTGGATAGGGTGGACCCCGTTGAGACTCTCGTCCCGTAGTGCGGGACGCCTGACCCTGGAGCGGCTTATGAGCGCTGTGACCCCCGCTGGAGGCGACACCGCGGCGGGCCGCTCCTGGCCCCTGCTGCTGAACGGCCTGCTGGACGGCAGGCACCTGAGCGCGGACGACACCGCCTGGGCGATGGACCGGATCATGCGCGGCGAGGCGACCGAGGCGCAGATCGCCGGGTTCGTCGTGGCTCTGCGTGCCAAGGGCGAGACCGTCGAGGAGATCAACGGCCTGGTCCGCACGATGTACGCGCACGCCAACGTGATCGAGGTGCCCGGGGCGACGGTCGACATCGTCGGCACCGGTGGCGACGGCGCGAAGACGGTCAACATCTCCACGATGTCCTCGATCGTCGTCGCCGGCACCGGCGCGAAGGTCGTCAAGCACGGCAACCGGGCCGCGTCCTCGGCGTCCGGGGCCTCCGACGTGCTGGAGAAGCTCGGCGTCAACCTGGAGCTGCCGCTGCACCGGGTCGCGGAGGTCGCCGAGGAGGCCGGGATCACCTTCTGCTTCGCGGTGAAGTTCCACCCGGCGCTGCGGCACGCGGGCGCCGCCCGCGGCCAGTTGGGCATCCGCACGGTGTTCAACGCCCTCGGCCCGCTCACCAACCCGGCCCGGGTCCGCGCCCAGGCCGTCGGGGTGGCGGACCCCCGCATGGCGCCGATCGTCGCGGGCGTCTTCGCCGAGCGCGGCAACTCGTCCCTGGTCTTCCGGGGCGACGACGGCCTCGACGAACTGACCACCACGGCCACCTCCCGGGTGTGGATCGTCCGGGACGGCACGGTCACCGAGGAGGCCTTCGACCCGCGCGACGTGGGCCTCGAACTGGTCCCCGTGGAGGCGCTGCGCGGCGCCGACGCCTCCTACAACGCCGAGGTCGCCCGGCGTCTGCTGGACGGCGAGCCGGGCCCGGTCCGCGAGGCGGTCCTGCTGAACTCGGCCGCGGCCCTGGCGGCCCTGGAGCCCACCGCCGCGCCCCTGGCCGAGCAGATCGGCGCCGGGATGGCCAAGGCGGCCGAGTCGATCGACTCGGGGGCGGCCAAGCGCACGCTGGAGCGCTGGGTGGCCGCGAGCAACGCGTAACGGATCCCGTTCGTGAAGGGACCGGCGTCCCGCGATCCGGACTCGGCTTGCGGGGCGCCGATCTTTTCGCGTACGTTCCTGAGCAGGTCATGAGTGACAGTCATGAGGCCCCGGCCGACTGTCCGGCAACCCTCCGTCCGTGGCGGGGTGCCCCGGGTGAGGACCGGGTCGTAGGCAGCGAGGTCTACGGCAAGCGCGTGACGAGGAGTCTTCCGTGAACCAGCGAATGCGATAGGGCCGCAGAGCCCCGCCTCCGCATCCCCCTTCTCCTTTCACCCCCGCTCGAGCCGTACGCGCTCGCGGGCGGATTCCACCTGCCTTCACGGGAGTTCCGTCATGTCTGTCTCCACCCTTGCCGCCGACCAGTCCGTTTGTGCCCCGCTGCCCGTTCTGGGACGAGACGTCACCGTGCCGCTCGTGACCGGCGGTGAGGTCACCTACGCCGCGCTCGACTACGCCGCCAGCGCCCCGGCGCTCCAGCGGGTCTGGGACGACGTCGCCGCGTACGCGCCGTACTACGGCAGCGTGCACCGCGGTGCCGGGTACCTGTCCCAGCTGTCGACCGACCTGTTCGAGAACGCCCGCCGGACCGTCGCCGGGTTCCTCGGCTGCCGCGCGGACGACCAGGTCGTGTTCACCCGGTCGACCACCGACTCCCTCAACCTCCTCGCCGCCGCGCTCCCCGCCGACTGCCAGGTCTTCGTCTACGAGACCGAGCACCACGCCTCCCTGCTGCCGTGGCGCAGCGCGCGGGTCACCTACCTCGACGCCCCGAGCAGCCCCCGGCAGGCTGTCGAGACCCTTGAGCGCGCCCTCGCCGACCGGGACCCCTACGGGCCGGCCCTCGTCTGCGTCACCGGCGCCTCCAACGTCACCGGCGAGCTGTGGCCCGTGCGGGAGCTCGCCGCGGCTGCGCACGCCCACGGCGCGCGGATCGTGCTCGACGCCGCCCAGCTGGCCCCGCACCACCCCGTGTCCGTCGCGGACCTCGACGTCGACTGGGTCGCCTTCTCCGGGCACAAGCTGTACGCGCCCTTCGGCTCCGGCGTCCTGGCCGGGCGGGCCGACTGGCTGCGCGCGGCCGAGCCGTACCTCGCGGGCGGCGGCGCCAGCCGCAAGGTCAGCCGGCGCGAGGACGGGGGAGTGGACGTGGAGTGGCACGACAGCGCCGCGCGCCACGAGGCCGGCTCGCCCAACGTCATCGGCGCCTACGCCGTCGCCTCGGCCTGCAAGGCGCTGTCCGAGGCGGGCTTCGACACCCTCGTCGCCCGGGAGCAGCACCTGGTCCGCACGGTGCGCGAGGGTCTCGCCGACGTCCCCGAGGTGCGGTTCCTCTCCCTCTTCGGGGACGACGCGCCGCGCGTCGGTGTGCTCTCCTTCGTCGTCGAGGGCTGGAACAGCTCCCACTTCGCCGCCGCCCTGTCCGCCGAGTACGGCATCGGCGTACGGGACGGGCTGTTCTGCGCCCACCCGCTGCTGCGCACGCTGCTCGGCAGTGACCCGCAGGCGCAGGGCGAGTGCGGGGCGCCCGACGCCGCGCCCGGGGAGAAGTCGCTCAACGCCATCCGGGTCAGCTTCGGCGCGGGCACGCCCGACGAGCACGTGGAGCGGTTCGTGCGGGCGGTGAAGGAGCTCGTGGCGGACGGGGCGAAGTGGAACTACCGCACCGAGGACGGCCGCTGCGTGCCGGACACCTCCGCCTGAGGCGGTCCTCCCCGGGGGGCGGGGACTAGTTGTCCAGGCCGATCGAGAACGCCGCCTCCAGGTCGTGCTGCGAGTACGTGCGGAACGCCACGTGTGTGTCGGTCCCCTCCACCCCGGGGATCTTGCTGATCCGGCCGGGGATGACCTCCGCCAGGTCCTCGTGCTCGCGCACCCGGACCATCGCGATCAGGTCGTAGGTGCCGGTGACCGAGAAGACCTCGCTGACGCTGTCCAGCGCCGCGATCGACTCGGCGATCTCGGGGATCCGGTCCACGCTGGTCTTGATCAGGACGATCGCGGTGATCACGGCTGGTTCTCTCCCTCGGGAGCCGGAGCAGGGGCGGCCTTCACTCTAGTGGGGCCGGTGGGGCGGCCGTAGCGGACCGACGCGTAGCCGAAGCCCAGACCGAAGCCGATCAGGTGGGCCAGGTAGGCCACCCCCGGCCCGTCCGAGGCCCGCCCCGCAGCCAGCCACTGCAACGCCGCCCAGAACGGCAGCACGACCCACGCGGGGAAGCGCACCGGCAGGAAGAACAGGAACGGCAGGAGACTGGTCACCCGGGCACGGGGAAACAGGTACAGGAACGCACCGAGGACCGCCGAGATCGCCCCTGAGGCACCGACCAGGGACTGCTCGGAGTCCGCGTTGGCGACGGCGTAGCCCAGCAGGGCCAGATAGCCACAGCCGACGTAGAACAGGGTGAACTGCACCCGTCCCATCCGCTCCTCGGTCATCGCCCCGAAGACGTAGAGGAAGAGCATGTTGCCGAGCAGGTGCACCCAGCTGCCGTGGACGAAGAGGGCCGTCGCGGGGGTGAGGGCCGACCCGGCGGACCCGTCCAGCAGCTCTTCGGGGATCACGCCCCAGCGCCGGAAGTAGGCCCGCTGCACGGCGAGCAGCTCGTCGCCCGTGCCGTACGCCGGGTTCAGGCCCGAGGCGGGTCCGGCCAGGAAGGCCAGGCAGCACAGGGCGATCAGGGTGTACGTCACCGGTGCCGACGACCCCCTGACCGATCGGCCGGCCCGGACGAGCGACGCACTCCACTTGCTGATCATGAATACAGAGCATGACGTAACCGGACGCAACCGCACAGACCGCCTCGCCGCCGTGGACGCGCGGGCGGCGAGGAGCCGCCAGGCCGTAGGGTTACGAGCCACACGCACCGGGGATGCCGGTCGCGTCACGGACACTAGAAGGAAAGAGAACAGGTCACGATGACGGTTCCCCTGCCGACCGCCGAGACGCGGTGGCGCTGCACCCTCTGCGGCAACCTCACGAGGTTCGACGTGACCCGCTCGTCGAAGGTCGTCGAGTACGTCCACCTCGATCTGGCCGGAGAGCCGAAGGTCGAGGAGCGCGAGGTGGTCAGTGAGACCATCGAGTCGGTGCGCTGCCGCTGGTGTAACGCGGTGGACCAGGTGGAACTCGTGGACAGGCCGGGCGCCGGCTCCTGAGGGGAGCGGGCCCGCACAGGCATTGGGGTGTGACGGATGGTGGAGACCACAGGCGGGGGGCCGGGCGACGGCGCCGCCGAGGTGCTCGACCGTCCGCTGCCCGACGGCGTGCGCCGCAGAGTGGTGCAGATCGTCTCCGACGGCTTCGGTTCGCTGACGGTCGGCGAGCTGCCCGCGCAGCTCAGGCAGTACGCCCGGTTCGCTCCGAACCGCCGGACCAAGTTCGCCGGCAACGCGATGGCGGCCGCGCTGGAGACCGATCCGCTGTTCCGCCAGCGCATCGGGGAGAAGCTCAGAGAGACCCAGCCGGAGCTGACCGGCGCTCTCGACTCAGGCTCCCCGCCCCCGGCCGCGGACCCGCTCGATGTGGCGGCCGCGGCCTACGTACTGCGGCCGGCCGGCTGGGTGAAGCTGGTCGCCGCCGCCGGCGAGGAGGCCCAGCGGGCCGACGCCGAACGTGCCGACGAGGAGAGCCGCGCCGAACTGGAGCGGCTGCGTGCCGAGCTCGAACGGGCCCGTGACCACACCCGGGCCGAGACCGAGCGGCTGCGCGCCGAGCTGGAATCGGCCAAGAAGGAAACCGAGACGCTGCACCGCAAGCTGCGCGCCGCCCTCAGCGACGTCAAGCGCGGCGAGGCCGCCCTGCGCAAGGCGCACGGCGAGATCGACGCCGTCCGCGCCGAGGGGCACGCCCAGGTGTCCGCGGCCGAGAGCGAGACCCGGCGGCTCAAGTCCCGGCTGAGCGAGACCGAGGCCGCACTGGAGGCCGCGCGCCGGGCCGCCCGCGAGGGCCGCAGTGTCGAGGACATGCGGGTGCGGCTGCTGCTCGACACCCTCCTGGACGCCACCCAGGGGCTCCGCCGCGAACTGGCCCTGCCGCCGGTGTCGGTGCGGCCCGCCGAGACCGTGGACGCCGTCGAGCCGGGCCGGATGACCCCCAAGGACATCGCCGCCCGCGCCCTGTCCGAGAACGACCCGCAGGTCCTCGACCAGTTGCTGGCGCTGCCCCAGGCCCATCTCGTCGTCGACGGTTACAACGTCACCAAGACGGGTTATCCGCAGATGCCGCTGGAGAAGCAGCGCCTGAGGCTGCTCGGGCAGCTCTCCCAACTGGCCGCGCAGAGCGGCGCCGAGGTGACCTGCGTCTTCGACGGCGCCGAGCTCGCCGCGCCGGTCCTGCTGGCCCCGCCGCGCGGCGTGCGGGTGCTGTTCTCGAAGCCGGGTGTCACGGCCGACGAGCTCATCCGTCAACTGGTGCGCGCCGAACCGCCGGGGCGCCCCGTCATCGTGGCGTCCACCGACCGCGAGGTCGCCGACGGAGTGGCCCGGGCCGGTGCCCGCCCGGTGGCCTCCGCCATGCTGCTCAAGCGCCTTTCGCGGGCCTAGGGGACGTACGCCCGGTGAGTAACCTCCGGGCGTGATGCCCGGTTTGGTGTGACCTGTGAGCCACGGTGAGTCAAGTGCGTCTCACCGCCTGTGAGTCCAGGGGAAAAGTTGGCCTACCGTGATGCAATTTTTCATCTGAGGATTTGAACTGATCACAGGAAGGTCACTAGGGTCGGGCCGAACCTCCGCTCGGGTGATCACTCATCGGGAGAGACGGCGGAGGGGCCAGAAGGAGCTTTTCACCCGTGGCGTCCCACCGTCGTCCGAAGCAGCCGAGCCGCGCACGTGTGACCGTGCTGACCACCGCCGCCGCCGCTGCCGTCGCTTTCAGCTCGCAGGCCGCCAACGCGGCCCCCAGTGAGAAGCCGAGCAAGGACGAGGTCAAGACCAAGGTCGACAAGCTCTACGAGGAGGCCGAGAAGGCCACCGAGAAGTACAACGGCGCCAAGGAGAAGCAGGAGAAGCTCCAGAAGGAGATCTCCACCATCCAGGACAACGTCGCCCGCGGCCAGGAAGAGCTCAACGAGCTCCGCGACAGCCTGGGCCTCGCCGCCGCGTCGCAGTACCGCACCGGCTCCATCGACCCCTCGGTACAGCTGTTCCTCTCCGCGAACCCCGAGGACTACCTCGACAAGGCCTCCACGCTCGACCAGTTGAGCAGCCAGCAGGTCGAGGCGCTGAAGAAGGTCCAGGAGAAGCAGCGCGAACTCGCCCAGGAGCGCGCCGAGGCCTCCGAGAAGCTCAAGGACCTCGCCTCCACCCGGACCGAACTCGGCGAGAAGAAGAAGGAAGTCCAGGGCAAGCTCTCCTCCGCGCAGAAGCTGCTCAACAGCCTCACCGCCGCCGAGAAGGCCGAACTGGCCGCCGAGCAGAGCCGCGCCAGCCGGGCCAGCGAGCGTGACGCCCTCGACGTGAACGTCCCGCCCGGCTCGGGCCGCGCCGCGGCCGCCTTCGCCTTCGCCAAGAGCCAGCTCGGCAAGCCCTACGTCTACGGCGCCACCGGCATGAGCTCCTTCGACTGCTCCGGCCTCACCTCCCGGGCCTACGCCTCCGCCGGCATCCAGATCCCGCGCACGTCCGAGGCCCAGTCCACGATCGGCACCAAGATCTATTCGACCAGCCAGCTCAAGGTCGGGGACCTGGTCTTCTTCTTCAACGACCTGCACCACGTCGGGCTCTACGCCGGCAACGGGCAGATCATCCACGCCCCGCGCACCGGCACGGTCGTCCGCTACGAGTCGATGGACACCATCGGCGGCCCGTTCATGTTCGGCGTCCGGGTCTGACGACCCCCTCCCGGACCCTGCCGGGCCGGGACACCGTGTCCGCCGTTCGGGCGAATCACCACAGCTCCGAGTGAGCCCGCGCCCCGCCATTGACCTGCGTCAGAGGCGGGGCGCACCGCTGCACACCCACGGATGGTCGTTGGCGGCCCCCGGCCGCGGGGCTACTGTCTGCCGCGTTCCAAGTCCGCCAGCGGAAGGAGAGCGGCTTCCCGTGGGGTCCCATCGCCGCCTTGCACCGTCCGGGTTCGACCGGGGCGCCGGTGCCGCCGTCAGCATCCTGTCCGTCGCAGCCGCCGCCCTGGGCGCGGCATCGGCCGGCGCCGCACCGCACGACGACACCCGGGCCACGGTGGACCGGCTCTTCGAGCAGGCCGAGAAGGCGACCGAGGCGTACAACGCGGCCGACGAGCGCGCCGACGTGCTACGCGACGCGGTCGGCACCGCCCGGGACCGCGTCGCCCGCCAGCAGCAGCGGGTCAACACCATGCGGGAGTCGCTCGGTTCGCTGGCCGGTGCCCAGTACCGCTCGGGCGGCATCGACCCGTCCCTGGCCCTGCTGCTCTCCGACGACCCGGCCGACTACCTCGACCACGCATCCCGGCTCGACCGACTCACCGCCCGCCAGGCCGGTGAGCTCAGGAAACTCCAGGACGCCATGCGCGAGCTCGCCCAGGACCGCGAGGACACCGCCGGCAAGCTCCGCGAACTGCAGAAGAGCCGCAAGGCCGTCGCCGCCCACAAGAAGACCGTCGAGCGGAAACTCGCCGCGGCCCGGCGCCTGCTCGACTCCCTGCCGGCCGCCGAACGCGACGCCTACGACCGTGCCTCCCGCTCCGGCCGTCCGGGCATGCCCGACCTCTTCGGCGCCACCGCGGCCTCGGGACGAGGGTCCGTCGCCGTCGCCGCCGCCCGCAGCGCCCTCGGCAAGCCCTACGTCTGGGGCGCCAACGGGCCCTCCGGCTTCGACTGTTCGGGCCTGATGCAGTGGTCGTACGCGCAGGCGGGGGTCTCCCTGCCGCGCACCTCGCAGGCCCAGCGGTACGCCGGCCGGCAGATCCCGCTGTCCGAGGCGCGCCCCGGCGACCTGGTCCTCTACCGGGGCGACGCCAGCCACGTCGGGATGTACATGGGCAACGGTCAGGTCATCCACGCCCCCTACCCCGGCGCACCCGTGCGCTACGACCCGGTCGGGATGATGCCGGTCTCCTCGGTCACCAGGGTCTGACCGGCACGGTCCGGCGCCCGTACGATCGAGAACGTGGCAGGTCGAAGGTCCAGTGCCGGGGCAGGCGCCGTTCTCCCGTCAAGGAGCGGCGTCAGGTGCGTGCTCTCGGCGTGCCGGCCGGAAGGCCTCGTACTGGACGTACTTGGGCTTTCGGCCGGCGCGGCGAGAGGGTGTGCCGGGCGTCGCGACGGGGCGAACGGTGCTTGCCGCGGCACTGGGTCCGCGCTGGTGGCGCTCGTCGTGCTGCTCGTCGCCCTGACGGGGTGCGGCGGGCGGCCCGCGGCCGACAGCGCCAGGGCCGACGTCCAGCGCCTCCTCGACCGGCGGGCCGCCGCGGTCCTCGACCGTGACGGGCGGGCCTTCGAACGGACGGGCAGCGCAGCGGACTTCGCCAGGCTGCGCGCGGTACCTGTGGCCGCGTGGTCCTACCGGGTGACCGCGCTGCACCGCACCGGAGACACGGCCACCGCCGACGCCGAACTGCGCTATCGCGTCGCCGGGTACGACCGGGCGCCGGTGACAACAGGACGCACCCTGCGGTTGCGCCGGGACGCGGACGGGCGGTGGGCCGTGACCGCCGACCGGCCCGCGAAGAAGTCCGCCCAGCAGCTGTGGGACCAGGGGACGGTGCAACTCGTCCGCGGGCACCACAGTCTCGTGCTCGGCGCCGGGCAGTCCGGGCAGTCGCTGCGGGACTTCGCGGACCTGGCCGACCGGGCGGTGCCGGCCGTCTCGG
This sequence comes from Streptomyces sp. NPDC007907, assembly GCF_042959365.1. Taxonomy (NCBI): domain Bacteria; kingdom Bacillati; phylum Actinomycetota; class Actinomycetes; order Kitasatosporales; family Streptomycetaceae; genus Streptomyces; species Streptomyces sp. NPDC007907. Next base: position 406,631 of record NZ_JBIBKR010000007.1, on the reverse strand, counting down.
ACGCGTGGGGCACGGACTGGAGCCGACGGGTCGTCGTGCTGGTGCCGAAGTCGGTGGAGGGGATGGCCGGGCTGCTCGGCTCGCCCGCCTCCTCCTACCGCGGGATCGCGGCGGTCACCACCGGTGAGACGGGCCCACGGGATCGGGCGCCGGCGGACCGGATCATCGTCAACCCGGACGCGTTCGCGCTCCTCGGCGGTCTGGGCGAGCAGGTCGTCGTCACCCACGAGACCACCCATGTCGCCACCCGGGCCCGCACCACCGCCGCCACACCCCTGTGGTTGTCCGAGGGGTACGCCGACTGGGTCGGCTACCGCGCCGCGGGCCGCACCCCCGCCGAGGCCGCGCCCGAGCTCGCCCGGGCCGTGCGCGAGGACCGGGTCCCCACCGCGCTCCCGGACGACGAGGACTTCGGCTTCACCGGCGACGCGAGCCGCCTGGCCCGCTCCTACGAGAGCGGCTGGACGGCCTGCCGGCTGATCGCCGACCGCTGGGGCGAGGCCCGGCTCGGCGCGTTCTACCGGGCCGTCGGGGAGCACCGCGAGCGGGCCGGGGCGGTGGAGGACGCGATGCGGAAGGAACTGGGGACGACGCCGGGGGCCTTCACACAGGAGTGGCAGACGTATCTGCGAGACCAACTGAGCTGACCTGCTGTTCGTGTTCGGCTTGCCGGCCGGATCGGCCCGGGGAGTGCTACCGGTCGGGCAGCCCGCGCCCTCACACCGCTCGCGCCCTCACCCCGCTCCCTCCAGCAGCTCGACGGCCTCCCGCAGCCAGGTCCGTTCCGCCTCGCCCGTCGCCCGGGCCACGCGCAGCATGCCCTGGCGGAACAGGTCGTCCGTCTGCTCGGCGCGGACCGGCTCGCCGGAGTCGTAGAAGAAGCTCGTCGGTGTCTCGAGGAAGTCCAAGCGGCGGCGCAGCACCGCGGCCTGCTCGGACCGGTCGGGCAGGTGGCGCAGGAACGCCAGGACCGTGTTGAAGCGGACGTGGTCGGTGATCTCCGTCTGCTTGGGGTCGCGCAGCCGGGCCAGCAGTTCCTCCCTGCCCTTGGTGGTGAGGGCGAGGATCCGGCGCGGGGCAGCGCTCGCGCCGGGCTCGGTGTGCTGGTCGAGCAGTCCCGCCGTGGTCAGCCGGGTGATCGCCGGGTAGAGCGCGCCGTCGCTCACCGGCCGGACGTGCCCGGTCAGCGCCTTGATGCGCTCCTTCAACTCGTACCCGTGCAGCGGCTCCTCGGCCAGGAAGCCCAGGATCGACAGCTCCAGCATGGTCCTCCTTGCGGGCGGGCGACACCGCATGTTACCTCTTAACGAGCTACCTCGAATCGAGATACCTCGGGTGGCGCGAACCGAGGTTCGTCAGGCCGCAGGGGGACCGCCACCGTGAACGTCCATCGCAGACAGCTCGTTCTGCTCGCCCGCCCCGTCTACTTCTCGCTCCTCGCCTCGGTCGCCGCCGGGATCATCAACACCGTGTGGGTCGCCCGGCTGGGCGGTCCGGCCGTGGCCGCCGTGGCCGTCGCGACCACCACGGAGAACGTGCTGCTCGGCATCGCCCTGGTCTTCGGCTCCGGCACCACCGTGCTCGTCGCCCACGCCCGGGGCGCCCACGACCCCGCAGGCGTGCGGGCCGCCGTCCGGGGCGGATGGGTGCTGTGGGCGCTGGTGACACCCCTGGTGGTGGCGGGCGGCTTGCTCGCCCGTGAACCGCTGGCGCGGCTGGTGCTGGGTGGCACGGACAGCGCCGCGCTCCCGCTCACCGTCGCCTACTTCACGCTCTCCCTGCCGGGCATGGCCGTCTTCTTCGCCCAGCAGCTCGTCGACGGCCTCCTCAAGGGCGCCGGCGACACCCGCACCCCGATGCGGCTCGCGCTGCTGTCCAACGGCCTGGTCCTGGCCCTGGACCCGCTCCTCATCCACCTCCACGGCGTCCGGGGCGCCGCGGCCGCCACGGTGCTGGCCCGGTGCGTGGCACTCGGCGCGGGACTCCTTGTGCTGCGGCGCGACCCCCTGCTGCGCGCGGCGCGCCGGGCCGCACCCGGGGAGGCACTGGCCGTCTCGCTGCGCCGGACGCTGACGACCGGACTGCCGATGTCCGCCGACTTCACCGTGCGGCAGACGGGCGCCCTGGTCCTGGTCGCGATCGTGGCGCGGCTCGGCGTGACGGCGGTGGCCGCGTACGCGATCGCCTACAAGGCCCTGTACGTGGCGACCATGGCCTTCTACGCCGTTCGTCAAGCCGCCGCCATCCACACCGCCCACCTGCGCGGGGCGGGGCGGGACGCGCGGCGGGGGATCGGGCGGCAGGCCGTGCTCCTCTCCGCGGCGCTCGGCCTCACCGCGGCCGTGCTGCTGGCCGCCTGCGCCCCCTGGATCATGGCCGCCTTCGGCGCCGGCACCGCGGTCGCGCACGAGGGCGTGCTGTTCTTGCGCTGCGTCGGGCCCTACCTCGTACTCATGGCGGGCCTCATCGCGCTCGGCGGGGTCTTCGAGGGCAGCGGAGGCGCCTCGGTGCTCCTGCGCGTCACCGCCCTCGGAACGGCGGTCCAGCTGGCACTCGCGTACGCACTGACAGGGCTCGGGCTGCCCGGGGTGTGCCTGGCGCTGGCGCTCGCGACGGCGATGCAGTGCGTCCTGGCGGGGATGCTGTTCCGGCGGGCCCCGGCTCAGGAGGAGACGGGGGTCTCGTCGGCGCGGGTCGGCTGAGGGGGCACCGGGGCCGGCGGTGCGACGGACGGTACGGTCGCCCGCCACAGGGCCCGGGCCGCGATCAGGGCGGCGGCCACCAGCAGGCCGTTGCGCAGGAACAGCAGGGCGATGCCGAGGCCGTTGCTCGCCACCACGTCGGCGAAGTAGAACGGGAACTCCAGCACCGTCACGAAGCACGCGACCAGCACCAGCACGACCGGCAGCCGCATCCGGCTGCCGGGGTGGTACAGGCACACCGCCGCGAGACCCACCAGCCACACCATGTACTGCGGGCTGATCACCCGGCTGGTGGTGGTGAACATCAGCACCGCCACGAAGGCCGCGTCGGCCGGCGTGTGCTCCTCGAAGCGCCGCGCCAGCAGCCGCCACAGCACCAGCCAGCCGAAGGCCGCGCCCGTCAGGAACAGCGCGCCTGTGCTCACCTCGCTCACATACGGCCCGAGGAACTCGATCGAGCCGTAGTTCAGCTTGACCTCGCCCTGCCAGCCGAAGTGCCGGGCGACATGGAAGACCAGCGCGCCCAGCGACTCCACCTCGGTGCCCCGGTCGCGCTGGAAGGTCAGGAAGGCGAACGCGCCGGGCATGGCCAGGGCGAACGCGCCCGTCACGGCGATGCCGGTCACCAGGGCCGACACCCAGGCGCTGCGGCGCCGGGCGGCCAGCAGCAGCATCGCCGGCCAGACCTTCAGCAGCGCGGCGAAGGCGGCCAGGGCCCCCATGGTCCTCGGGTGCCGGGCGCCCGCGAGCAGCGCGGCCATGGCCACCGCCGTGACCATCACGTCGTAGCGGGCGTACACGGTCGGCCCGAGCAGCGGCACGCCGATCACCCACACCCAGGCACCGCGCAGCGACCGGCCCGGACGGCGTCCCGCGAAGGCCATGAGGGCCAGTACGGCCAGGTCGGTGACGCAGACCAGCACGAAGAACGCCGTCGCGTAGTCCAGGAAGGGCAGCAGGCCGGGGGAGAGGATCGCCAGGGCGGCGGCTGGCGGGTACTGCCAGGTGACGTCGGCCAGGGGGAAGGTCCCGGTGCTCAGGACGTGGTACCAGCCCTGGTAGATCACCTGGACGTCGCTCGTGACGTCCGGGCCCGGGAAGACGTACACCTTCAGGACGAACAGCAGCAGCAACAGCCTCGTGAGACACCAGACCACCGGCAGCCATGCCAGGGACCGCCTCGTGCCCGTCGTCTTCACGTGATTCCTGCCCGTTCGCGATGCCGTGTTGATGGGGCCATGATGGGCCCGTCAGCTGTGAGCGTGCCACACCTGCCGCCGGGGACGGCGGCGAGGGCGGTTGGATAGGGTCGGCGGCGTGCGCAAGACCCTGATCGTGACGAACGACTTTCCGCCCCGCCCCGGGGGCATCCAGGCGTTCCTGCACAACATGGCGCTGCGGCTGGACCCGCAGCAGCTGGTCGTCTACGCCTCGACCTGGAAGCGGAGCAGGGAGGGCGTCGAGGCCACCCGTGCCTTCGACGCCGAGCAGCCCTTCACCGTCGTACGGGACCGTACGACCATGCTGCTGCCGACGCCGGGCGCCACCCGGCGGGCCGTCGGGCTGCTGCGGGAGCACGGCTGCACCTCGGTGTGGTTCGGTGCCGCCGCCCCGCTCGGCCTGATGGCACCGGCCCTGCGCACGGCGGGCGCCGAGCGGCTGGTCGCCACCACGCACGGCCACGAGGCCGGCTGGGCGCAGCTGCCCGCCGCCCGGCAGCTGCTGCGCCGGATCGGCGACGCCACGGACACGATCACCTACCTCGGCGAGTACACCCGTTCGCGCATCGCCTCCGCCCTGACGCCCGAGGCGGCCGCCCGGATGGCGCAGTTGCCGCCCGGCGTGGACGAGAAGACCTTCCACCCCGGCTCGGGCGGTGACGAGGTCCGGGCCCGGCTCGGCCTGACGGACCGCCCGGTGGTGGTGTGCGTCTCCCGGCTGGTGCGGCGCAAGGGGCAGGACACGCTGATCCGGGCCATGCCCCGCATCCTGGCGGCCGAGCCCGACACCGTCCTGCTGATCGTCGGCGGCGGCCCCTACGAGCAGGACCTGCGACGGCTCGCGCACGAGACCGGCGTCGCCTCCGCGGTCCGCTTCACCGGGGCCGTGCCCTGGTCCGAGCTGCCCGCCCACTACGGTGCCGGCGACGTCTTCGCGATGCCGTGCCGCACCCGCCGCGGCGGCCTCGACGTCGAGGGCCTCGGCATCGTCTACCTGGAGGCCTCCGCGACGGGCCTCCCGGTCGTGGCCGGCGACTCGGGCGGAGCCCCGGACGCGGTCCTCGACGGCGAAACGGGCTGGGTGGTGCGCGGCGGCTCCCCCGAGGAGGCAGCCGACCGCATCACGGCCCTCCTCGGCGACGCGGAACTGCGCCGCAGGATGGGGGAACGGGGCAGGGAGTGGGTCGAGGAGAAGTGGCGCTGGGACCTGCTCGCGGAGCACCTAAAAGACTTGCTCTAGAGCAATCGCCCCCTAAGGGGCGCGGGGAACTGCGCGACAAGCCACAGACAGGCCGCACCCGCCCACAAGGATCAAGCCGCACCCCACTAGGCGGAACGCAAAAATCCGCCGATGCTGCGCGCATGACAGTAAAACTGATGCAGCGTCAGCTGACAAGACGTCACATCCTCGGCATGGCAGCCCTGCAGACCGCAGCCACCCTCGGCTTCACCCGCATCGGCCTCCAAAGCGCCCGAGCCGCCCAGCCCGACGCAGTCGACTCCGCCCCCGCCATCGTCGTCGGCTCCGGTTACGGCGGAGCGGTCGCCGCCCTCCGCCTCGCCCAGGCCGGCATCCGCACCCTCGTCCTGGAGATGGGCCGCCTCTGGAACACCGCGGGGCCCGACGGCAAGGTCTTCTGCACCACCAGCGCACCCGACCACCGCTCCATGTGGTTCCGCACCCGCACCGAGGCGCCCCTCGGCACGTTCCTCTGGCTGGACGTCGTCAACCGGGACATCGGCCGCTACCCGGGCGTCCTGGACCGCGTGCACTTCGACCAGATGTCCGTCTACGTCGGCCGGGGCGTCGGCGGCGGCTCCCTGGTCAACGGGAGCATGGCGGTCACCCCGTCCCGGTCGTACTTCGCGGAGCAGTTCCCCACCGTCGACGCCGACGAGATGTACGGCACGTACTTCCCGCGCGCCCGCGCCGCCCTCGGCGTCAACAGCGTCGACCCGGCCTGGTTCGAGTCGACGGAGTGGTACCGCTTCACCCGCGTCTCCCGCAAGCACGCCGAGAAGGCCGGCCTGCGGACCACCTTCGTGCCGAGCGTCTACGACTTCGGCCACATGCAGCGCGAGGCGGCCGGCACCGCCCCGAAGTCGGCGCTCGGCGGCGAGGTCATCTACGGCAACAACCAGGGCAAGCGCAGCCTCGACAAGACGTACCTCGCCGCCGCGCTCGGCACAGGCAACGTCACCCTCCACACCCTGGAGAAGGTGCGCGCGATCAGCCGCGCCCCGGACGGCACCTACGTCCTGACCGCCGAACGCATCGACGAGACCGGCAAGGTCGTCGCGACCAAGGAGTACGGCTGTACGTACCTCTTCCTCGGCGGCGGCAGCATCGGCACCACCGAACTGCTGCTGCGCGCCCGGGAGACGGGCACCCTGCCCGACCTCGACGCCCGGGTCGGCGCCGGCTGGGGCACCAACGGCAACGTGATGCTCGGCCGGGCCAACCACCTGTGGGACACGGTCGGGGCCAACCAGTCGACCATGCCGGTCATGGGCATCGACGACTGGGCCAACACCGCCAACCCGGTGTTCGCCGAGATCGCCCCGCTGCCGACGGGCCTGGAACACTGGGTGAGCCTCTACCTGGCGATCACCAGGAACCCGGAGCGGGCGTCCTTCTCCTACGACACCGGCTCGGACCGGCTGCGGCTCGGCTGGACGGCCGCGCACTCCGCGGTCTCCGTCGCCATGGCCAAGAGGCTCTTCGACCGCATCAACGCGGCCAACGCGACGATCTACCGCTACGACCTGTTCGGTTCGAGGAGCAAGGTCTTCGCCGACGACTTCACGTACCACCCGCTGGGCGGCTGCGTGCTGGGCAGGGCGACGGACGACTACGGGCGGGTCCGCGGATATCCCCGGCTGTACGTCACCGACGGCTCGCTCGTGCCCGGGTCGCTCGGGGTGAACCCCTTCGTGACCATCACCGCGCTCGCCGAACGCACGATGGCGCGGGTCCTCGCCGAGGACACCGCGCCCTAGGGCGACCGGGAGGTCACTTCGCGTAGATCGCCTCGATCTCGTGCGCGTAGTCCTTCGCCACCACGTTCCGCTTCAGCTTCAGCGACGGCGTCAGGTGGCCCGACTCCTCCGTGAACTGGGAGGACAGAATGCGGAACTTCCGCACCGATTCCGCCTTCGACACCGCGGCGTTGCCGTCGTCGATCGCCGCCTGGACCGCGGCCAGCAGGTCCGGGTCCTCGCTCAGCGACGCCGCGGTGGCACCCGCCGGCTTGCCGTGGTCGGAGCACCAACGGCCAAGGAACTCCTCGTCGATGGTGACCAGCGCGCCCACGAACGGCCGCCCGTCGCCCACCACCATGCACTCCGCGACCAGCGCGTGCGCCCGGATGCGGTCCTCGATCACGGCCGGGGCGACGTTCTTGCCGCCCGCGGTGACGATGATCTCCTTCTTGCGCCCGGTGATCCGCAGGTAGCCGTCCTCGTCGAGGGTGCCGACGTCACCGGTGTGGAACCAGCCGTCGGCCAGCGCCTCGGCGGTCGCGGCGGGGTTGTTCCAGTACTCCTTGAACAGGTGCTCGCCGTGCAGCAGCACCTCGCCGTCGTCGGCGATCCGCACCACCGAGCCGGGCAGCGGCTGGCCGACCGTGCCGATCTTCTGCCGGTCCCACGGGTTGAACGCCGTCGCCGCGCAGGACTCGGTCAGGCCGTAGCCCTCCAGGACCGTGAAGCCGATGCCGCGGAAGAAGTGGCCGAGGCGCTCGCCCAGCGGCGCGCCGCCGGAGATGGCGTACTCGCCCCGGCCGCCCAGGACGGCGCGGAGCTTGCTGAAGACGAGCTTGTCGAACGTCTTGTGCTTGATCCGCAGGCCGAACGACGGGCCCGCGGGCGTGTCCAGCGCCTTGCTGTATGCGATGGCGGTGTCGGCGGCCTTGTCGAAGATCTTGCCCTTGCCGTCGGCCTGGGCCTTGGCGCGGGCCGAGTTGTAGACCTTCTCGAAGACCCGCGGCACACCGAGGATCAGCGTCGGACGGAACGCGGCCAGCTCGTCGGTGAGGTCCTTGATGTCCGGGACCGTGCCGAGCTTGATCGGCGCCATCATGGGCGCGATCTGCACCAGCCGGCCGAAGACGTGCGCGAGCGGCAGGAAGAGCAGCACCGAACACTCGCCGGTGCGGAACAGCGGACGCAGCCGCTCCACGATGTTGCCGCACTCCGCGAAGAAGCTGCGGTGGGTGAGCACACAGCCCTTGGGGCGGCCGGTGGTGCCGGAGGTGTAGACGATGGTGGCGGGGTCGTCGGCCTTGGCGAACGAGCCGCGCTCCTCGACCGTCTCGTCGGTGACGTCCTGGCCGAGCCGGCCCAGTTCGTCGATGCCGCCGCCGTCGATCTGCCACACGTGCTTCAGCGCCGGCAGCCGGTCGCGCACCGACTCGACGGCGGCCGTGTGGGCGTCCGACTCCACGACACAGGCCGTCGCGCCCGAGTCGCCGAGGATCCACAGCACCTGCTCCGCCGAACTGGTCTCGTACACCGGCACGGTCACCGCGCCCGCGCTCCAGATGGCGAAGTCCATCAGCGTCCACTCGTACCGGGTGCGGGACATCAGACCCACCCGGTCGCCCGGCTGCACCCCGGCGGCGATCAGGCCCTTCGCCGCCGTGTGGACCTCGGCGAGGAACGTGGTGGCGGTGACGTCCTGCCAGCTGCCGCCGACCTTGCGGGCGATCACGGCGACGTCCGGGTGCTGCGCGGCGTTTCTGCGGACGATGTCGGTCAGATTTCCGTCGGCAGGGACCTCGTACAAAGCCGGAAGGCTGAACTCGCGCAAGACTGCTGCTCCTCATAGGGCGCCGGCGCCACGACGGTGTGTGCTGCGACGGTGCGGTCCAAGGCTCGGGGAAGTGCTCGCGCATTCACTTGTTGAAATGCGCAGCACGACTGGACTGGCCGGACGTTACCCGCCGGTATGGCTTCTACGACAGGGGGTCCCGTCGAGATGTTCGCTGCGTCACACAGTTGGGTGTTCCTTTGCGCACAGTAGTCCACCCGCTAACTGACTTGCCAGTAACCGCAGGTAGGGCCGCCACTGTTCACAAGGGCAGCGCTCGACCTACGCTTGATCGTCATGGCACCCACACCAGCCGGAAACCACCGGACGCGCGTCCACGTGGTCAGCGACGTCCACGGCAACGCGCGTGACCTGGCCAGGGCCGGGGAGGGCGCCGACGCCCTGATCTGCCTGGGCGACCTCGTCCTCTTCCTCGACTACGCCGACCACTCGCGCGGCATCTTCCCCGACCTGTTCGGTGTCGAGAACGCCGACCGCATCGTCGCGCTGCGCACCGCCCGCCGCTTCGAGGAGGCCCGGGTGTTCGGGGCCGGGCTGTGGGCCGGCCTCCAGGGGGACCGCGCCACGGTGATCGAGAAAGCGGTGCGCAAACAGTACGCCGAGTTGTTCGCCGCGTTCCCCACCCCTACGTACGCCACCTACGGCAACGTCGACATGCCGGCCCTGTGGCGCGAGTACGCGGGCCCCGGCACAACCGTCCTCGACGGCGAGCGCGTCGAGATCGGCGGTTGGGTCTTCGGCTTCGTCGGCGGCGGCCTGCGCACCCCGATGCGGACGCCGTACGAGATCAGCGACGAGGAGTACGCGGCGAAGATCGAGGCCGTGGGCGAGGTCGACGTGCTCTGCACGCACATCCCGCCCGAGGTCCCCGAACTGGTCTACGACACCGTCGCCCGCCGCTTCGAACGCGGCAGCCGGGCCCTGCTGGACGCCATCCGCCGCACCCGGCCCCGCTACTCCCTCTTCGGGCACGTCCACCAGCCGCTGGTGGCCAGGATGCGGATCGGGGCCACCGAGTGCGTGAACGTGGGGCACTTCGCGGGGACCGGGCGGCCCTGGGCGCTCCAGTGGTGAGGACGTCCCAGGTCGGGTGAGATCCGTCAGGCCCGTGCGCGGTAGCCTTCACGCTGCACACTCGTGCGCACGACCTCATAACGGCCCGCATCTGGAGGAGCCACGGCGATGGCGGAACACACCAGCTCGAGCATCACCATCGAGGCGGCCCCGGCCGACGTCATGGCGGTCATCGCCGACTTCGCGCGCTACCCGGACTGGACGGGCGAGGTGAAGGAGGCCGAGGTCCTCAAGACCGACGCCCAGGGCCGCGCCGAGCAGGTCCGCCTCGTCATGGACGCGGGCGCGATCAAGGACGACCAGATCCTCGGATACACCTGGACCGGCGAGAACGAGGTGTCCTGGACGCTGGTGAAGTCCCAGATGCTGCGGTCCCTCGACGGCTCGTACATCCTCAAGCCCGCCGGGGCGGGGGGTACGGAGGTCACGTACGCGCTGACCGTGGACGTCAAGATCCCGATGCTCGGGATGATCAAGCGGAAGGCCGAGAAGGTCATCATCGACCGGGCGCTGGCGGGGCTGAAGAAGCGGGTGGAATCGGCCTGACGGTGGCCGTGGGGGTTCCTGCGCAGTAGCCGGTGCACGAGCGTTGTGGCTGGTCGCGCCCACGCGGCGGAGCCGCATGGTCACCACAGCCCCGCGCCCCTGAGGGCGTCTCCGTTACCGTTCCTTCCCATGCGCACCATCCTGATCACCGGCCCCGGCGGCAGCGGCCGTACCACCCTTGCGGCCGCGACCGCCCTGGCCGTGGCGGCCGAGGGCAGCCGCACCCTCGTCCTCGGTGCCGACCGCACCGACACCCTCGGTGCCGCCCTGGGGGTGCCGACCGGGCCGAAGCCGGTCGAGGCAGCACCCCGTCTCACCGCCTGGCGCCCCGACCCCGCCGGTGACTTCCGCAGGGACCTCGCCGCCCTCCAGGACCGTGCCTCCTCCGCTCTGGACCTCCTCGGCGCCTCCCGTCTCGACCCCGAGGAGCTCACACCGCTGCCCGGTGCCGGGGAACTCGCCCTGCTGCGCGCCCTGCGCGACGCCGCGCTGTCGGAGACGTACGACACCCTCGTCGTCGACCTCCCCCCGGCCCCCGAGGCCCTCGCCCTCCTCGCCCTGCCCGAGGAACTGGGCCGCTACCTGCGCCGCCTGCTCCCGCCGGAACGCCAGGCGGCCCGCGCCCTGCGCCCCGTCCTCGGCCGCCTCGCCGGCGTCCCCATGCCCGCCGAGTGGCTGTACGAGACGGCAGCCCGCTGGGACGTGGAACTGGGTGCCGTCCAGGCGGTCATCGCCGACCGCGGCACCGTGGTGCGCCTGGTCGCCGAGCCCGGCCCGGCCGGAGGCGACGCGCTGCGCACCGCCCGTCTCGGCCTCGCCCTGCGCGGGCTGCGCACCGACGTGGTGATCGCCAACCGCGTCCTGCCCGAGGCGTCCCCCGACACCTGGCTCGCCGGTCCGGTCGCCCAGCAGCGCAAGACCCTGGAGGAGTGGCGCGAGTCCCACGACGTCCGCACCGTCGCCCACCTCGGACGCGACCCGCGCGGCACCGACGACCTCACCGCCCTCGCCGTGCCGGGCGCCGGGCAGCCCGCCCCCGCCGCCGACTGGACCGTGACCGACCGGCTCGACACGGACGGCGTGCTCGTCTGGGAGATCCCTTTGCCCGGCGCCATACGCGAGGAACTCGACCTCGTCCGGCGCGGGGACGAACTCGTCGTCACGGCGGGCGCCTTCCGCCGGGTCGTCCCGCTGCCCTCCGCGCTGCGCCGCTGCACGGTCGACGGGGCCGCCCTGCGCGAGGGCGCACTGCGGATCCGGTTCGCGCCCGACCCGAAGCTGTGGCCGCAGGACCGCTGAGCAGGGGGGCGGAAAAGAGGGGAACACGGCCGGTCCGGGCCCGTGAACCCGGTACGGCCGTTCGGGTAACGTCGTAGGGACGAACCGTAGTCAGGAGCCCGTCATGAGCGAAGATCTCCCCCCGTCCGGCGCCGCCCGCGACGAGGCCGCGGACGACGTGCGGGTGACCGACGCCGACGCCTGGGCGACCGCCTGCGCCGAGGACCTCCAGGCGGAGAAGGAACGCCGCCGCGCCACGTACGGCACGCCCCCCGGCTCCGCCGCGGAGGAGTTGAAGAAACTCGTGGACGCCGTCGCCGAGAAGCTGTCCGGTGGCCAGTCCCCGCTGCTCGGCGCGGTCGCGGGCCCCGCGGCTCAGCAGGTCGTGCGACAGGTCGTGCAGCAGGCCAAGGACGCCGTGGAACCGGTCATCGAGCGCAATCCGGACGTCTTCGACCATCTGGCCGCCGCCGGGAACGAGCTGCTCGCCGCCTACCGCTCCGCAGTCCAGGCCCAGGAACGGCGCTGGACCGGCCGCGACGACCGGAACGACCCCCGCGACGGTGAACGCCGGGACGGCGGCGACGACGCCGGCCCCGGGGAGCGCATCGACCTGGACTGAGCCCCGACCCGGCCGGGCGACGGCCCCGGAGCGGCCGCCCGGGGTGCCCACCGTGCGGACGACAGCGAACCCGGCGGCACGCCTCGGGTACCGTTGGCCGTAGCGGGGCTCGACCGAAACTGAGGGATTCATGGGACTCACCATCGGCGTCGACATCGGCGGCACGAAGATCGCGGCCGGCGTGGTCGATGAGGACGGCAACATCCTCTCGACCCACAAGGTGCCGACCCCGGGCACGGCTGAGGGCATCGTGGACGCCATCGCTTCGGCGGTGGACGGCGCACGCGTCGGACACGACATCGTCGGCGTGGGCATCGGTGCCGCCGGCTACGTGAACCGGCAGCGCTCCGAGGTCTACTTCGCGCCCAACATCCACTGGCGCAACGAGCCGCTCAAGGAGAAGGTCGAGGCCCGCGTGGGCCTCCCGGTGGTCGTGGAGAACGACGCGAACGCCGCGGCGTGGGGCGAGTACAAGTTCGGTGCCGGCAAGGGCCACCGCAACGTCATCTGCATCACCCTCGGCACCGGCCTCGGCGGCGGCATCATCATCGGCAACAAGCTGCGCCGAGGGCACTTCGGCGTCGCCGCCGAGTTCGGCCACATCCGCATGGTGCCGGACGGCCTGCTGTGCGGCTGCGGCTCGCAGGGCTGCTGGGAGCAGTACGCCTCCGGCCGCGCCCTCGTCCGGTACGCCAAGCAGCGCGCCAACGCCACCCCCGAGAACGCCGAGATCCTGCTCGGCCTCGGCAACGGCACGCCCGACGGCATCGAGGGCAAGCACATCTCCATGGCCGCCCGCCAGGGCGACCGGGTGGCCGTCGACTCCTACCGCGAACTGGCCCGGTGGGTCGGCGCGGGCCTCGCCGACCTCGCCTCCCTCTTCGACCCGTCCGCCTTCATCGTCGGCGGCGGCCTCTCCGACGAGGGCGAACTGGTCCTGGGCCCGATCCGCAAGTCCTACAAGCGCTGGCTGGTGGGCGGCAACTGGCGCCCGGTGGCCGAGGTCCGCGCGGCGGAACTCGGCAACAAGGCCGGCCTGGTGGGCGCGGCGGACCTGGCGAGGGAACCCGACCCGATCATGTAGACGACCTGTTCCTGCGGACGCCCTCAGGGGACGCGCTTCGGGGCACGGGGAACTGCGCGACAAGCCACGAACAACCGGCACTCGCGCGATCCCCGCGCCCCGCCCCTTTGGGCGTAAATTGATCACATGTCGCTGCTCCCCAACTCGCGTACAGAACCCGACGGTTCCGCAGTCATCAGGGTCCTCAGCTACAACATCCGCTCCCTGCGCGACGACATCGACGCCCTGGCCCGCGTCATCAAGGCGTGCGCGCCCGACCTCGTCCTCATCCAGGAAGCCCCCCGCTTCTTCCGCTGGCGCAAGAAACTCGCCCGCCTGGCCCTCGCGTCCGACCTGGTCGTCGTCACCGGCGGCGCGACCACCACGGGACCGGCGATTCTCAGCTCCCTCAGGGTGGGCGTCGAACGCACGGAGGACGTCCTCCTGCCCCCCACTCCCGGCCTGCACCGCCGCGGCTTCGCCACCGCTGTCGTCCGCATCGCCGGCACCCGCCTCGGCGTCCTCAGCTGCCATCTCTCCCTGCAGAAGGAGGAGCGTCTCGAACAGTCCGGCATGCTGCTGGACCGGCTCGCCGGCATGGGTGTGGAGCACATGGTCGCCGGCGGTGACCTCAACGAACGCCCCGACGGTCCGGCCTTCCGCCGGCTTACGGCCGGCCTGACCGACTGCCGGGCCGCGGCCCCCTGGGGTGGCGAGAACACCTGGACCCCCGCCGACCCCTACCAGCGCATCGACGCGATCTTCGCGACCAAGGGCATCGAAGTGCTGGGCTGCGGTGTGCCGTCCGATCATCCGGGGGTGTCCGACGCAGACCTGAGGGCGGCCACGGACCACCTTCCGGTCCTGGCCGCCCTCAGAGTCCCGGCGTCCTAGACGACCGCGCCCCGCCCGGGGTCGTCGTTCTCCTCGTCGTCCGTCCGCATGCGCATCACCAGCGTCGCGAACCCGCCGAGGAACCCGCCGATCCCCAGCGTGGCCAGCCACCAGGTCATGTCCCAGCCGAGCAGCACGGCCAGCAGGAGCAGCACCGGCCCGCCGAGCACACCGAGCCAGGCGAACTTGGCGGTGGGGTCGGCGGTGGGCAGCGGGGGCGGCTCCGGGGGCACGAAGTGACCTTCGTCGTCCTCGTCGAAGTCGTCCTCGGCGGGCTCGGGCGTGGTGTAGTCACGCGGGCCGATGCCGGGGGCGAAGGAGACCGAACCGCCCAGGGGCTTCACCGGCTCGTCCCCCGACCCGGCCTCCTCGGCCTGCTCCGGCTCGGCCGGCTTCACCGCGTCCCCCGACTTCACGGCCGTGTCGCCCCGGTCGCCGTCCAGCACGGCCTCGTTGGGCCCGCTCGCCGGCAGGGCCAGGTCCTCGATGGACTTGAACGGCTTGGCACCCGGCGGGTCCGGCGGCTCCTCGCCGTACCCGGCGACGATCGCCGCCCAGGCGGCCTCCTCGTCGAAGGGGACGCCCTTCTCGTCCGGCTCCCGGCCCTCGCGGTCGGAGTCGTGCTCAGCCACCTGCGGTCGTCCCTTCCTTGCCGAGCCCGGGCTCCTTGCCGAGGCCGGACGCGATGCGGCGGATGAACGCGAGGCTCTCCTCGTGGATCAGGTCCGCGTCATGGTCCAACGTGGCGACGTGGTAGCTCTGTTCCAGGATGACCTCCTTCACGTCCGTCGACGAGATGCGGCTGAGGATCCGGGCGCTGTCGGCGGGCGGCACGACGTGGTCCTGCGGGCTGTGCAGCAGCACCACCGGCTGGGTGACCTGCGGCAGCTCACCGTCGACCATGCGGAAGAACTGCCGCAGCGAGTGCGCCGCGTGCAGCGGCACCCGGTCGTAGCCGAGCTCCTTGCCGTCCGGCTTGGCGATGTCGCTGGCGATGCCCTTCGTCGCCGGGACGAGGTGGCGCACGACCGGCAGGGCGTGCGCGGCCAGGCCGTGCACCTTGTTCGCGGGGTTGACCACCACGACACCGCGCACGGCGTCGCCGTGCTTCGCGGCCAGCCGCAGGGCCAGCGCGCCGCCCATGGACAGACCGGCCACGAAGACCGTCTCGCGGCGCTCGCACAGCAGGCGCAGCTCGCGGTCCACCTCCGCGTACCAGTCCTGCCAGCCGGTGATCCGCAGGTCCTCCCAGCGCGTGCCGTGCCCGGGGAGCAGCGGCAGGGAGACGGTCAGGCCGTGGTCGGCGAGGTGCTCCGCCCAGGGGCGCAGCGACTGCGGGGATCCGGTGAAGCCGTGGCAGAGGAGGACGGCGACCTCTCCGCCCTCGTGGTGAAACGGCTCGGCTCCGGCGAGGACCGGCACGTTCGGCCTCCTGGTCGGTGAGAAGGGACTGGCACGATCACGGAATGTCACGGAACGTCATGGAAGGGGTCGCACGTCGTCCGCGGGACCTTCACCGTACGCGACCGCACTGACACCGACCAGGGCCGTCGGCGCCTTTGACGGCGCTCCGGGTTAAGGTCTGTTCGACACATACAGGAGGCACTCGGTTGTTGTACGGCGCGATGAAGGTCGCTGTTGGGGGACCGCTGAAGGTCGCCTTCAGGCCCTGGGTGGAAGGCCTGGAGAACGTTCCCGACCAGGGCCCCGCGATCCTGGCGAGCAACCACCTGTCCTTCTCGGACTCGTTCTTCCTGCCCGCGGTCCTGGACCGCAAGGTCACGTTCATCGCGAAGGCCGAGTACTTCACCACGCCCGGTGTGAAGGGACGGCTCACGGCCGCCTTCTTCAAGGGCGTCGGGCAGCTCCCCGTGGACCGCTCCGGTGCGCGCGGCGCGGGTGAGGCCGCCATCAGGAGCGGCGTAGAGGTGCTGGAGCGCGGTGAGCTGTTCGGGATCTACCCGGAGGGCACGCGCTCGCCCGACGGACGGCTCTACCGGGGCAAGCCCGGTGGCCTGGCGCGTGTCGCGCTCGCGACCGGTGCGCCCGTCATCCCCGTCGCCATGATCGACACGGAGAAGATCCAGCCGCCCGGGAAGGTCATGCCGAAGCTGATGCGGCCCGGCATCCGGATCGGCAAGCCGCTGGACTTCAGCCGCTACCAGGGCATGGAGCACGACCGGTTCGTGCTGCGCGCGGTGACCGACGAGGTCATGTACGAGATCATGAAGCTGTCCGGCCAGGAGTACGTCGACATGTACGCGACGGCCATGAAGCGGCAGCTGACGGAAGCGGCCAAGGCGGAGAAGGAGGCCGAGAAGGCGGCGAAGGCCGCCCTCGCCCGCGCGGAGAAGGAACAGGCCGAGAAGGAAAAGGCCCTCCGGCACGAGGTCGAGAAGAATCAGACGGAGAAGTCAGAGGCCGAGAAGCCCGAGGCCGAAAAGCCCGAGGCCGAGAACAAGCAGGCCGAGAACAAGCAGGCCGTGCAGCAGGACACCGAGCAGCAAGAGCAGGCGGAACAGCAGACGGAGCGGCGGCGGACCGAGCCCTAGCCGGGACTCGGGTCGGGGGGCGGGGGAGATGGCCAAGCGCGAGCGGGTCATGAGAATGTCGGTCGAGCAGCCGCTGTGGCGTGCGCTCAGCGCCTACCGGGTGCTCACGATGCTGTACGCGGTCGGCCTGTTCGCCACCGCCTTCGAGGAGTTCGCCCGCCCCTGGATCGCCGTCGCCTACTTCGCCGTGCTGTGCGGCTGGACCCTGGCCACCCTGCCGCGGGTGGCGAACGCGGCCCGCTGCACCCGGCATTTCCTCGCCGCCGACCTGACGATCGCCCTCACCGGCATCCTGCTCACCCCGGTCGCCGACGCCCACGAGCGGGTCCAGTCGGGCGGCCCGACCCTGCCGTCGATCTGGACCGCCGGCGCAGTCCTCGCCTTCGCCATCAAGGGGGGCTGGCGCTGGGCGGCCCTGGCCTCCGGACTCGTGGCCGTCGCCAACCTGGTCGAGCGCGGCAGCCCGGCCCGCGACACCGTCCACAACGTCATCCTGGTCTGCATCGCCTCCGTCGCCATCGGCTACGTCGTGGAGGTGGCCCGCGCCTCCGAGCGCACCCTCGCCCGTGCCCTGGAGATCGAGGCCGCCACCCGGGAGCGGGAGCGCCTCGCCCGGGACATCCACGACAGCGTGCTCCAGGTGCTGGCGATGGTGCAGCGCCGCGGGGCCGTGATCGGCGGAGAGGCGGCCGAGCTGGGCCGGATGGCCGGCGAGCAGGAGGTCGCGCTGCGCACCCTGGTCTCCGGCGGCCTCGTCCCCGTCTCCCGGGTCTCGGAGGACGCCGCCGAGGGTGCGGTCGTCCGGGCCGTCGACGAGGAGGAACCGGAGCCGGGCGGCCCCGTCGACCTGCGCGCCCTGCTCGCGCCGTACGCCGGTGCCCTGGTCAGCCTCGCCGAGCCCGGCGCGCCCGTGCCGCTGCCGCCGGTCGCGGCCCGGGAGGTGGCCGCCGCCGTCGGGGCCGCCCTCGACAACGTCCGCCGGCACGCCGGTCGGGACGCGCGGGCGTGGATCCTGGTCGAGGACGAGCCCGACGAGGTGATCGTCACCGTACGGGACGACGGACCCGGCATCCCGGAGGGGCGGCTGGACCAGGCCGAGGGCGAGGGGCGGCTCGGCGTCGCCCTGTCGATCCGCGGCCGGCTGCGCGACCTCGGCGGCAGCGCGGAGCTGATCTCGGTGCCGGGCCAGGGCACGGAGGTCGAGCTGAAGGTACCGAAGGACGTGACGAGCACACGGGGGAAGGCGGAGCAGCGATGACGGAGACCAGCTCAGACCGGCAGGACCCGATCAAGGTCATGGTCGTCGACGACCACCCCATGTGGCGCGACGCGGTCGCCCGCGACCTGGCCGAGTCGGGTTTCGAGGTGGTCGCCACCGCGGGCGACGGCGACCAGGCCGTACGCCGCGCCAAGGCCGCCGCCCCCGACGTCCTCGTGCTCGACCTGAACCTGCCCGCCAAGCCCGGCGTGCAGGTCTGCAAGGAGGTCGTCGCCGCGAACCCCGCCCTGCGGGTGCTCGTGCTGTCCGCGAGCGGCGAGCACGCCGACGTCCTGGAGGCCGTGAAGTCCGGGGCGACCGGCTACCTGCTGAAGTCCGCCTCCACCGGCGAACTGCAGGACGCGGTCCGCCGCACGGCCGTCGGCGACCCGGTCTTCACCCCCGGCCTCGCCGGACTGGTCCTCGGCGAGTACCGCCGTCTGGCCTCCGAACCCGGCCCGGCCCCCGACACCGACGAACCCAAGGCGCCCCGGCTCACCGACCGCGAGACCGAGGTGCTCCGTCTGGTCGCCAAGGGCCTCAGCTACAAGCAGATCGCCGAACGCCTGGTCATCTCCCACCGCACGGTGCAGAACCACGTCCAGAACACCCTCGGCAAGCTCCAGCTGCACAACCGGGTGGAACTCGTCAGGTACGCCATAGAGCGTGGCCTCGACGACGAGTGAGGCGCACGTCACACTGACCCTTCGTCAGGTACCTGTGGCGAAGGGACTGTTCCATGCGCGTCGGAGTGCTGACCGGTGGCGGCGACTGCCCCGGCCTCAACGCCGTCATCCGGGCCGTCGTCCGCAAGGGCGTGCAGGAGTACGGCTACGACTTCACCGGCTTCCGGGACGGCTGGAGGGGAGTCATGGAGGGCGACACCGTCCGGCTCGACATCCCCGCCGTACGCGGCATCCTGCCCCGCGGCGGCACGATCCTCGGCTCCTCTCGGACCAATCCGCTGAAGGCGGAGAACGGCATCCGCCGGATCAAGGAGACCCTGGCCGGGCTGGAGGTGGAGGCGCTCATCGCCATCGGCGGCGAGGACACCCTGGGCGTGGCCGCCCGCCTGTCCGACGAGCACGGCGTGCCCTGCGTGGGCGTGCCCAAGACCATCGACAACGACCTGTCCGCCACCGACTACACCTTCGGCTTCGACACCGCCGTCGGCATCGCCACCGAGGCCATCGACCGGCTGCACACCACCGCCGAGTCCCACATGCGGGTCCTGGTCGTCGAGGTGATGGGCCGGCACGCCGGCTGGATCGCCCTCCACTCGGGCCTGGCCGGCGGCGCCAACGTCATCCTCATCCCCGAGCAGCGCTTCGACGTCGAGCAGGTGTGCGCCTGGGTGACCTCGCGTTTCCGGGCGTCGTACGCGCCGATCGTCGTGGTCGCCGAGGGGGCGATGCCCAAGGACGGCGACATGGTCCTCAAGGACCAGTCCCTGGACTCCTTCGGGCACGTCCGGCTGTCCGGGGTCGGGGAGTGGCTCGCCAAGGAGATCGAGAAGCGCACGGGCAACGAGGCCCGCACGACCGTCCTGGGGCACGTCCAGCGCGGCGGCACCCCCAGCGCCTTCGACCGCTGGCTCGCCACCCGCTTCGGTCTGCACGCCATCGACTGCGTCCACGACCGGGACTTCGGCCGCATGGTCGCCCTGCGCGGCACGGACATCGTC
The DNA here is from genome assembly GCF_042959365.1 of Streptomyces sp. NPDC007907. Lineage (NCBI taxonomy): Bacteria > Bacillati > Actinomycetota > Actinomycetes > Kitasatosporales > Streptomycetaceae > Streptomyces > Streptomyces sp. NPDC007907. Next base: position 386,907 of record NZ_JBIBKR010000007.1, on the reverse strand, counting down.
CGGGTCCCCATCGCCGACGCCACCGCCCGCCTGAAGACGGTCGACCCCGCGCTGTACGAGGAGGTCGGGGTGTTCTTCGGCTGAGTTCTCCGGCCGACCGCCGGGCATCCGGTGCCGGCCGGGGCCTTGCGGCCCCGGCCGTCCCGCGACTACACCGACGGCGCGTTCGTCCCCCGCAGCCGCCCCACCAGCTCCCGCACGATCGCGGACCCGTTCAGCGTCAGCACCGACTCCGGGTGGAACTGGACCCCGGCGATGCGCGGGCCGCGCAGCGCGTGCACCTCGCCGTTCGCGGCGCGCGCGACCTCGACCCCGTGCGCCGCAAGCTCGCCCGCCGCCTCGTCGTCGCAGCGCGCCGCGAAGCTGTTGTAGAACCCGACGGTCTCCCGCCGCCCGAACAGCTCGATCTCCGTCTGCGCCCCCTGGTACGGCACGTCCTTGCGGACGATGTCCAGGCCCAGCTCGGCCGCGATCAGCTCGTGCCCCAGACAGACGCCCAGCACGCCCTGCCGTTCGCCCCTGATCACGTCGGCGGTGAGGGAACGCAGGAACCGCATCTTCGGATCCGCCAGGTCGGACGGGTCTCCCGGCCCGGGTCCCAGCACCACCGGACCCTCGTGCCCGCGCACCGCCTCCCGCAGCCCCGGCTCGTCGTACCGCCGTACGCTCACCGCCAGTCCGCCGGCCCGCAGCAGGTGCGCGAGCATCGCCGTAAAGGTGTCCTCGCCGTCCACGACCAGGGCGTGTCCCGCCGGTTGCGGAGAGCGCTCCTGCATCCGCAGCCAGAAGGGCGCGAGCGAGGCCCGGCGTCCGTCCAGGGCCGCCCGCACCCGCGGGTCGTCGGCGAGGCGCGGCGGGGTCCGCTCCGCACGCGGCCGGGACGGCCCCACCCCCAGCGCCGCCAGCACACCCGCCGCCTTGGCGTGGGTCTCGGCCACCTCGCCCGCCGGGTCGGAGCCGCGCACCAGGGTCGCGCCGACCGGCACCCGAAGCCGCCCGTCCGCGTCGACGTCGGCGGTGCGGATCAGGATGGGGGAGTCCAGGGTCTGGAGCCCGCCCGCGTCCCGGCCGATCAGCGCCAGGGCCCCCGCGTAGTACCCGCGCCCCCCGCTCTCGTGCCGTTCGATCACCCGGCAGGCGTTCTGCACCGGTGAGCCGGTGACGGTCGCCGCGAACATGGTCTCCTTCAGCACCTCCCGCACGTCCAGCGTGGACCTGCCGCGCAGCTCGTACTCGGTGTGCGCGAGGTGCGCCATCTCCTTCAGCCGGGGGCCGACGACCACTCCGCCCATGTCGCCGACGGTGCACATCATCTTGAGTTCCTCGTCGACGACCATCGACAGCTCCTCGATCTCCTTGCCATCGGCGAGGAACTCCAGCAGGTGCCCGGGCGTCGGTCCCCCGGCGGGGTAGCGGTAGGTGCCGCTGATCGGGTTCATGACGACCGTGCCGCCGGACATCCGCACGTGCACCTCGGGGCTGGCCCCGACCAGCGTGCGGTCTCCGGTGTGCACGACGAACGTCCAGTACGCCCCGCGCTCGCCCTCCAGCAGCCGCCGGAACAGCGCCAGCGCGTCGGCCCGGCCGAAGCCGGGGATCTCCCCCTGGTACGTCCGGCGGATCACGAAGTTGGCGCCCGCGCCCTGCCCGATCTCCTCCCTCAGCACACGCCCGACGATCCGCGCGTACTCCTCGTCGGCGACGTCGAAGCCGCCGCCCTCGACGCGCACGTCGTGCGCCGGGAGCTGCTCCAGGGCGTCAGCCAGCGGGACGCCGTACGACTCCTGGGGTGTGAGTGCCAGCAGGGGCGTGCCGTCGTCGCGGACGTCGAAGCCGCGCTCGCGGATCTGCCGGAAGGGCACCAGCGCCAGGCTGTGGTCGGGGAGGTCGGCCAGCCGGTCGTAGGAGGCGACCGGGCCGATCAGGACCTCGACCTGATCGTGGTCGTGACCCGGGGTGCGGCGGCGCAGCAGGGCGAACGGACGGGAGTCGTCCGGCAAGCCGAGCAGGTTCATGGTCCGTGCTCCATCTCGGTGAGTCTCGGTGAGAGAGAGGAACGGACCCCGGGAAACACCGAAGGCCGCCCCTCGGGCGGCCTTCGCGAAGTCTTGAGTACGCGCAGTCAGCGGGCCGCCGGATGAGCGGTCCACCACCAGGTCTGGGTCGAATGCGCGAACATGCGACGCACCCTACCCCATGCCCGCGGAGTGTCCGGGGTGTCTCACTGGCTGGGCACGGGTCAGGAGGCCCGACACGACCCCGTAATGTTGGTGGCGTGACCGTGAACGCTAAGACCAGCGCGAGTGCTGGCAACACCTGGCGAGACCTGCCCGCGGCGCAGCAGCCCGAGTACCCCGACCCCGAGGCTCTGCGCGCAGTCGTTGCGGACCTCGAGTCGTATCCGCCGCTCGTCTTCGCGGGCGAGTGCGATCAGCTGCGCGCCCGGATGGCGGCCGTCGCCAAGGGAGAGGCGTTCCTCCTCCAGGGCGGCGACTGCGCCGAGGCCTTCGACGCGGTGTCCGCCGACCACATCCGCAACAAGCTCAAGACGCTGCTGCAGATGGGCGCCGTGCTGACGTACGCCGCGTCCGTGCCGGTGGTCAAGGTCGGCCGCATCGCCGGCCAGTACTCCAAGCCGCGCTCCAAGCCGACCGAGACCCGCGACGGCGTGACGCTGCCGACCTACCGCGGCGACTCCGTCAACGGCTTCGACTTCACCGAAGAAGCCCGCGTCCCGGACCCCGAGCGGCTGAAGCGGATGTACCACGCGTCCGCCTCCACGCTGAACCTGGTGCGCGCCTTCACCACCGGCGGTTACGCCGACCTGCGTCAGGTGCACGCCTGGAACCAGGACTTCGTGAAGTCGTCCCCGTCGGGGCAGCGCTACGAGCAGCTGGCCCGCGAGATCGACAACGCGCTGAACTTCATGCACGCCTGCGGGACCGACCCGGAGGAGTTCAAGACGGTCGAGTTCTACGCCTCCCACGAGGCGCTGCTGCTCGACTACGAGTCCGCGCTGACCAGGGTCGACTCGCGCACCGGGCAGCTGTACGACGTCTCCGCGCACATGGTGTGGATCGGTGAGCGCACCCGGCAGCTGGACCACGCGCACATCGAGTTCGCCTCGAAGATCCGCAACCCGATCGGCATCAAGCTGGGTCCGACGACGACGGCCGAGGACGCGCTGCAGTACATCGAGCGCCTCGACCCCGAGCGTGAGCCGGGCCGGCTGACCTTCATCGTCCGCATGGGCGCCGACAAGGTCCGCGACAAGCTCCCCGAGCTGGTGGAGAAGGTCACCGCCTCGGGAGCGACCGTGGCCTGGGTGACGGACCCGATGCACGGCAACACCTTCGAGGCGGCCTCCGGGCACAAGACCCGCCGCTTCGACGACGTGCTCGACGAGGTCAAGGGCTTCTTCGAGGTCCACAAGGCCCTCGGCACCCACCCGGGCGGCATCCACGTGGAGCTGACCGGCGACGACGTCACGGAGTGCGTGGGCGGCGGTGACGAGATCTTCGTCGACGACCTGCACCAGCGCTACGAGACGGCCTGCGACCCGCGGCTCAACCGCAGCCAGTCGCTCGACCTGGCGTTCCTCGTGGCGGAGATGTACAGGGACCAGTAACGGGTCCGCCTGTTACCGGGGCGCGGACTGGGGCGCGGATCACACGATCCGCGCCCCACTCCACTTTTGTGCTCCGGACCCGACGGGTAAGGTTAGGTTAGCCTCACCGATCAACGGGGACGGCGCCAGCGAACGACCCCGTCGGGAGGTGAACCGCGTGTACGTGTGCAGTTGCTTCGGCATCACCGAGCAGCAGGTCAAGCAGCACGCGGACGGCGGCGCCTGCACGCCTCGCCAGATCGCCTCCGCCTGCAAGGCGGGTACCGACTGCGGCTCCTGTGTGCGCCGCATCCAGGCGATCCTCGGCAGGGGCTCCTGCCCGCGCCGCGATCTGGCCGACCGCGGCGAGCCGGTCCTCGCCGAACTGGACGACGCCGCCTGATGCGGGCCCGGTCCTAGCTCGGCTGCTCGATCTGCTGCGCGATGTACAGCGCCTCACCGAGCTTGTCGATCAGCTCCAGCTGCGTGTCCAGGTAGTCGATGTGGTGTTCCTCGTCCTCGAGGATGGACTCGAAGAGGTTCGCGGAGGTGACGTCGCCCTTGCTGCGCATCACCTCGATGCCGCGCCTGAGCCGGTCGATCGCCTCGACCTCGACCTGCCGGTCCGCCTGGAACATCTCGGTGACCGTCTGGCCCACCCGTACGTGGAACAGCCGCTGGTAGTTGGGCAGACCGTCCAGCATCAGGATGCGCTCGGTGATCTTGTCCGCGTGCTTCATCTCGTCGATGGACTCTTCACGCGTGTACTTGGCGAGTTTGGTCCAGCCGTTGTTGTCCTGGATCCGGTAGTGCAGCCAGTACTGGTTGATCGCCGTCAGCTCGCCGGTCAACTGCTCGTTGAGGAATTCGAGGACCTCGGGGTCGCCCTGCATCGCAGAGGCTCCTTCCGCGCGGGGGGAACTGGCAGGTTGCGCCGCATGATTCCACTGGCGGAGAAGATCGTCCAGTAAGTGTCTACTTAGTAAGTAAGGGCATGCTTAGTCCAATTTGTCCCGCGCCGGGGCGGCCTCGGTCAGGGGCACCACCCGGGGTCTGTCAGGATGGAGTCATGGGTCAGCCGCTGGAACACGAATCGGGAGAAGGGCGCGATCCAGCAGGAGCGACGCAGCCGGAGCTCCCCCCGGGACAGCGGTTGCAACGCGGCTGGCCGGTCACGCACTACGGGCCCGTGCCCAAGTTCCGGCCCGAGCGCTGGGAGTTCCGCGTCTTCGGCGCCACCGCCGACGGCGGCAAGCACTGCTGGAGCCACGAGGAGTTCACGGCCCTGCCGCACACCACCGTCGTGGCCGATCTGCACTGCGTCACGAAGTTCAGCATGCTGGGCGCCGAGTGGGGCGGCATCCCCGCGCGCACGCTCCTGGACCTCGCCCCGCCCGCGGACGATGTCACCCATGTGATGGTGTGGGCCGAGTACGGATTCAGCTCCAACCTCCGGCTGTCCGACTTCGCCGACGAGCGCGTCCTGTTCGCCACCCACAAGGACGGCGAACTGCTCACCGCCGAGCACGGCTTCCCGCTGCGCCTGATCGTGCCCCACCTCTACGCCTGGAAGGGCCCCAAGTGGGTCCGCGGCGTGGAGTACATGACCGCCGACCGGCGCGGCTTCTGGGAGGAGCGCGGCTACCACAACATCGGCGACCCCTGGCGGGAACAGCGCTACTCCTACCAGGAGGAGCCCGGGGACGGCCCCGGGCTCTGAGGCGTCAGCCGTCGCGCAGCTTCTTCAGCCGCTCCACGTCGGCCGCGTGCCCCTGCTTGCCGCCCGGCGTCTCGATGATCAGCGGCACGCCCTCGGTCGCGGGGTGCGTCATCAGCGCCCGGAACGGATCCTCGCCGATGTGGCCGACACCGATGTTCTCGTGCCGGTCCTTGTGCGCGCCCACCACGTCCTTGGAGTCGTTGGCGTGGATCAGCTTCAGCCGGCCCTCACCGACGGTGTCCACCAGCAGATCCAGCGTCCGGTGCATACCGCCCGGGCCGGTCAGGTCGTGCCCGGCGGCGTAGATGTGGCAGGTGTCCAGGCACACCCCGAGCATCGGATGGGCGTCCAGCGCCTCGAAGTACGGGCCGAAGTCCCACGTCCGCGAGCACAGGGAGGCACCCTGGCCGGCCGTCGACTCCAGCAGCAGGAGCGGGTCGTCTTCATGGGTCAGCTCGTCCAGCAGCGGCAGCAGGTGCTCCCGTACCTGCTGGAGCGCCACCGACCGCTCCCGGCCGCCGGTCGCGCTGCCGGTGTGCACGACCACGCCCAGCGCCCCGATCTCCCGCCCGCGCCGCAGGGAGTGCCGCAGCGACTGAACCGACCGCTCCACGGTCGCCTCGGTGTGCGAACCGAAGTTGATCAGATAGGGGGCGTGCACGTACGCCGGGATCGACCCGTCCGCGCACGCCGTGCGGAACGCCTCGTCCTGCTTCGGGTTACCGGTCGGTGTGGCCCAGCCGCGCGGGTTGGCGACGAAGACCTGGACGGCCTCCGCCTCCAGATCACGGGCGTACGACAGACCGACGGAGTGGAGCCCACCGGCCACGGGGACGTGGCCGCCCACCGGGTTGCGGGAGGGGCCGGACAGCTGACTGTTCACCCGTTCAGGGTGTCATGCGTCCCGCTCTGCCCCTGCCACGGGCCTCCGCCCGCCGGCCTCACCTGATCTCGATGGTGATCGTGGAGCCCTTGGGTGCGGTCTCACCGCCCTCGACGGACTGGCTCTTGACCTCGTCGCCGAAGATGCCGAGCAGGCCGCGGTCCTCGTCGACCTCGAACCCGGCGTCCTCCAGCGCCTGCCTGGCGTCGTCGACGTTGTCACCGACCACGTCCGGGACCTCGATCATCTCGGGACCCTTCGACAGCGTCAGCGTCACCGTGTCGCCCTCCGCCGCGGTGCCGGACGCGGGTGTCTGCCGGACCACCTGGCCCTTGTCGTACTCGGAGGAGTTGACCTGCTCGGTGGCGATCTTCACCTTGAGGCCCGCCTCCGTCAGCTCGGACCGCGCGTCCGCCTCGTCGGAGCCGGTGACGTCGGGGATGTCGATGGGGGCGCCCTTGCTGACGACCAGCTCGACGGCCGTGCCCGCGCGCACCTTCGTGCCGTCGGCCGGGCGGGCGGAGACCACCGAGCCGCGCGGCACGTCCTCGCTGAACTGCCGGGTCACCATGCCCGGCTCCAGCCCGTCGTCCTTCAGCAGGTCCCGCGCCTCGCCCAGCTTCCGGCCCGCCAGGGCGGGCACCCGCACGGTCTCGGGGCCGTCGGAGACGGTGATGCCCACCGCGTCGTTGCCCCGGATGCGCGCACCGGCCTTCGGGTCGCTGCTGATGATCCGGCCGCGCTCGACGGTGTCGCTGTAGGCGTGCTCCACCTTGCCGAGTTCGAGGCCGGCGTCCCGCAGCCGGTCCTCGGCCTGGTCCTGGGTCTTCGCCAGCAGCGGCGGGACCTCGGTGAACTGGCCGGAGTTGATGTACCAGACGCCGACGCCCAGGCCGAGCACGAGCAGCACGGCGACGACGATCGTCGCCGGGCCGCGCCGGGACCCCGGGCGGCGCCGGGCCGGCGGGGGAGGCGGCGGGGACGCGAAGCGGCTGGTCCGGTCGAGGGATTCCCCGGCCGCCGCGTCGTCCTCGACGGCCGGCAGCGGGCGCGGCGTGGTCAGGGCGCGCGGGATCACGGTCGTGCGGTCGTCGCCGTTGTCGTGGTCCACCGCGAGCGCCTGGGGCGGCACCGCGTCCAGCTGGTCGTCGTCCAGCCGGCCGCGTCCGTCCCGGACCTGCGCGAGCAGCGCCACCGCGTCGTGCGGGCGCACCGCCGGGGTGCGGGCCGTCGCCGAGGCCACCATCGCGTCCAGCTCGTAGGCCATGCCGGGCACGGCCACCGACGGCGGGGGCACGTCCTCGTGCAGGTGCTTGTAGAGGATCACGGCGGGGGAGTCCCCATCGTGCGGCTTGTCGCCGGTCAGCATCTCGTACAGCATCACGCCGCACGCGTACACGTCGACGCGGGGGTCGGCGGTGCCGTCCTCTATCTGCTCCGGGGCGAGGTACGAGACCGTGCCGAGCACGGTGCCGGTGGTGTTCGTCACCGTGTCGACGGCCCGGACCAGGCCGAAGTCGGCGACCTTGACCCGGCCGTCGTCCCCGATCAGCACGTTCTCGGGCTTCATGTCGCGGTGCACGAAACCGGCGCGGTGCGCGGCGCCCAGGGCGGCCAGCACCGGCTCCAGGATGTCCAGGGCGGCCCGCGGCTGCAGGGCACCGCGCTCGCGCAGCACGTCCCGCAGGGTGCAGCCCGCGACGTACTCCATCGCCAGGTACACGTACGAGCCGTCGGTGCCCTGGTCGAAGACCTGCACCACGTTCGGATGGGCCAGCCGGGCCACGGACTTCGCCTCGCGGATGAACCGCTCGACGAACGAGGCGTCGACCGCGAGCGAGGGGTGCATCACCTTGAGCGCGAGGACCCGGTCGAGCCGGGTGTCCACGGCCCGGTAGACCGTGGCCATCCCGCCGACCGCGATCCGCGCGTCGATGCGATACCGGCCGTCGAGCACCTGCCCGACCAAGGGGTCCTGAAGGGTCGTGTCCACGCAGGGGAGTCTACGAGCCATGGCCGACAGCCCCGTCCCCCCGGCGGATTCCGGGGCAGGACTGCAGCCGACCTGTGACGTGCCCCCGGCCGTGTGACGTGTCCCGCGGGCCCTACCGGAAGGCGGGCCGCTCCGGGTCCAGCACGGCCATGCCCTCCGCCGGCGACGACGCCTCGGCGAAGTGCCGCCGGGGGATCCGCCCCGCCCGGTACGCCAGCCGCCCCGCCTCCACCGCGTGCCGCATGGCGTCGGCCATCAGCACGGGTTCCTGCGCCCGTGTCACCGCCGAGGCGAGCATCACACCCGCGCAGCCCAGCTCCATGGCCAGCGCCGCGTCCGAGGCCGTCCCGGCGCCCGCGTCCAGGATCACCGGCACGCGCGCGTGCTCCACGATCAGCTGGAAGTTGTGCGGGTTGCGGATGCCGAGCCCGGAGCCGATCGGGGAGCCGAGCGGCATGATCGCCGCGCAGCCCACGTCCTCCAGCTTCCGCGCCAGCACGGGGTCGTCGTTGGTGTACGGCAGCACCGTGAACCCGTCGTCGACCAGGGTCTCGGCCGCCTCCAGCGTCTCGATGGGGTCCGGCAGCAGCGTGCGCTCGTCGGCGATGACCTCCAGCTTGACCAGGTCGGTGCCGAGGGCCTCGCGCGCGAGACGGGCCGTGAGGACGGCCTCGCCGGCGGTGAAGCAGCCCGCCGTGTTGGGCAGGACCCGGATGCCGAGCCTGTCCAGGACGGACAGCACCGAGCCGTGCACCGAGGCGTTCACCCGGCGCATCGCGACCGTCGTCAGCTCTGTACCGGACGCGGCCAGCGACCGCTCCAGCACGTCGAGGCTGGGCGCCCCGCCGGTGCCCATGATCAGACGGGACGTGAAGGACGTACCACCGAGGATGAACGGATCGTCGGCCATGGTCAGCCTCCCTGGACGGCGGTGAGGACTTCCACGCGGTCTCCCTCGGAGAGGGGCGTGACGGGCCATTGGGCGCGGGGGACGACGGTCTCGTTGAGGGCGGCGGCCACACCGGAGGGCGAGGCGGTGAGCGACCTCACGACGGTGTCGAGGGCCGTGCCGGGCCCGACGTCCCGGGGCTCGCCGTTGACGGAGATGTTCATGCGGGCTGCTCCGTGAGTGCAGTGGCGGGACTGAAGCGCTTCGGGGTGAAGGGCCGGGCCTCCTCGGGGAGTTCGCCCGTAACCAGGACGTGGGCCAGGGCGTCGCCGGTCACGGGTGTGAGCAGGACGCCGTTGCGGTAGTGGCCGGTGGCCAGCAGCAGGCCGTCCAGACCGGTCGGGCCGAGCAGGGGCGCGTTGTCGGGGGAGCCGGGCCGAAGACCGGCCCGGGTCTCGGTGAGCGGCAGCTCGGTGATGCCCGGGACCAGCTCGTGCGCGTCCCGCAGCAGCTCGTACACACCACCCGCGGTCACGGTGGTGTCCCAGCCCAGCTCCTCGCTGGTCGCCCCGACGACCAGCTCGCCGCTCGCCCGAGGCACCAGGTAGACGTGGCTGCCGCGCACGACGGCGCGCACGGTCCGGCTCAGGAACGGCCCGTGCCGCCGCGGCATGGTCAGCCGCAGGACCTGCCCCTTCACCGGCCGCACGGGGGGCAGCACGTCCTCCGGGACGCCCGCGAGCCGCCCGCTCAGGCTGCCCCCGGCGAGCACCACCTGCCCGGCGGCCGCCTCGGTCCCGTCGGCCAGGACGGCGCCCGCGGCCCGGTCCCGGACGACGGCCAGCCGCTCCGCCCACGTGCGGTGGAAGACCACGCCGGTCCGCTCGCACGCGGCGACCAGCGCCCCGGCCAGCCGCCGGGGGTCGATCTGGTGATCGCCGTCGACCCGCAGCCCCCCGCGCACCCCCGGCGCGAGCATCGGCTCCAGGCGCCGGCACTCGCGCCCCGACAGCCACTGCGACTCCAGCCCCGACTGCTGCTGCAGGGCGTGCAGTTCGCGCAGGTGGGCCCGGTCGTCAGCGTCCAGCGCCACGGCGAGCGTGCCGCAGCGGCGGTAGCCGAGGTCACGGCCGGTCAGCTCGGTGAGCTCGGCGGCGAAGTCCGGGTAGCGGCGGGCGGAGGCGAGGTTCAGGCCGAGCAGGGTCTGCTCGCCGTAGTGCAGTTCCGTGACGGCGGCCAGCATCCCGGCGGCCACCTCTGCGGCTCCGCCGCCCGGCTCGGGGTCCACGACGGCCGTGGCGAGCCCGCGTTGCGCGGCCCGCCAGGCCGTGACCAGGCCGATGATCCCGCCCCCGATGACCAGGACGTCTGACGACGCGGACGTGGATGTGGACGTAGGCGACATGGGCGTCCAGCCCCTCCCTTCGCCGGCATGACCCGGATCAGGTTCGTACGGTCGGAGGCCGCCAGCCTCCCTCTCAGCCCGGTGCGTCCGGGCTCCCGCGAGTGCTTTACGTTGGCCACCCTAGCCCGATGCCCTGTCCCGCAGTAAGGGAGCCTCGTCCCATGGCCCGATCCCTCGACGGTCTCGTCCTCGCCCCGGTCGCCGACCAGGCCCCGGGCCAGGTGGGCACCCGCACCCGGTTCACGTACCACGAGCGGCGGGGCGAGATCTGGGCCGAGTACACCGGCGGCGACGTCGTACGCGGGCACCTCGTGGGTACCCGGGAAGGTGACCGGCTGGACTTCCGGTACGTCCAGCTCAAGCAGGACGGCACCACGTCCTCCGGGCACTGCGTCTCCTCGGTCGTGGAGCTGCCCGACGGGCGGGTGCGGCTGGAGGAGACCTGGGAGTGGGAGTCCCAGCGGGGCAACGGCACGAGCGTTGTGGAGCAGGTCACGGCGCATGAGCACTGACTGACAAAACGTCAGGTGTCTATGGTGATCAGGTGAGCGAGCAGACGCAGGAACCAGGTTCGTCCGCGCCGCGGCGCGTCGTCGTGGCGGGTGCGGGCATGGCCGGGGTGCAGACCGCCGTCGCGCTGCGCGAGCAGGGCTTCACCGGTGACGTGATCCTCATCGGCGCCGAGCCCCACCAGCCCTACGACCGGCCCCCGTTGTCCAAGGCCGTCCTGCTCGGCAAGTCCGAGGGCTCCGCCTTCGACGTCGACTTCGAAGCCCTCGGCATCGAACTGCGGCTCGGCTGCGAGGTGCTGGGCCTGCGCCCCGCCGACCACGAGCTGGACACCGAGGACGGGCCCGTGCCGTACGACGTCCTGGTCGTCGCGACCGGCGCGGAACCCGTCCGGCTGCCCGGCACCGAGGGCGTGCCGGGCGTGCATCTGCTGCGCACCCTGGACGACGCCGAGCGGCTGCGGCCCGTACTGGCCCGCCAGCACGACATCGTGGTCGTCGGCGCGGGCTGGATCGGCGCGGAGTTCGCCACGGCCGCCCGCGAGGCGGGCTGCGCGGTGACCGTCGTGGAGGCCGCGGAACGCCCGCTCGCCGGGGCGCTGCCCGCGGAGGTCGCCGCCCCGATGTCCGGCTGGTACGCCGACGCGGGGGCGGACCTGCGCACGCACGCGCGCGTGCAGCGCGTCGAACCCGGTGTCGTCGTCCTCGACGACGGCTCGCGGCTGCCCGCGGGCGCGGTCGTCGTCGGCATCGGCGCCCGCCCCGCCACGGCCTGGCTGACCGGCTCCGGCGTCGCGCTGGGCACCCACGGCGAGATCGTCGCCGACGAGCACCTGCGCACGACCGTGCCGGACGTGTACGCGGTCGGCGACTGCGCCTCCTTCCCCTCCGGGCGCTACGGCGAGCGCCTGCTGATCCACCACTGGGACAACGCGCTCCAGGGGCCGCGCACGGTCGCCGTGAACATCGTCGGCGGGGCCACCGGGGAGCCGCCGGCGGTGTACGACCCGGTGCCGTACTTCTGGTCCGAGCAGTTCGGGCGGTTCGTCCAGTACGCCGGGCATCACGCGGCCGCGGACACGACCCTGTGGCGGGGCGACCCCTCCGGTCCGGCCTGGACGGTGTGCTGGCTGCGGGGTGAGCGGCTGGTCGCGCTGCTGGCGGTGGGCCGGCCGCGGGACCTCGCGCAGGGCCGCCGTCTGATCGAGTCGGGCACGGTGATGAATCCGGTGCTGCTGGCGGATCCGGCCCGGCCCATGAAGGCGGCGACGGTGTAGCGGGCCGCGCCCGGGTGGACCGCCCGGCTTCCGACTGTCAGTGGCAAATGGCAGGCTGGTTTCCGTGACCGAGATTGACGCAAAGATCGATGCTCTCGTCCCCGCCTGGCTCACCCTCCCCGACATCGCCGAACAGTTCGGCGTCGAGGTGACGCGTGTGCGGCAGCTGGTCAAGGACGGCCAGCTCATTGCCGTACGCCGAGGTGAGAACCGCGCGCTGCACGTCCCCGCCGCCTTCATCGACGGGGACAAGGTCGTCAAGGGCCTGTCCGGGACCCTGACACTGCTGCGGGACGACGGCTTCACGGACGAAGAGATGCTGGAGTGGCTCTTCACGCCGGACCCCAGCCTGCCCGGCACCCCCGCGCAGGCGCTCAGCGAGAATCGCGGCACGGAGGTGAAGCGCCGCGCCCAGGCGCTCGCGGTCTGACCCGGCCGCGACCGGACAACCGTCCGGCACCGCGCCCGCGGAGCCGGACCTGAACAACCGCCCGACCTGGGGCCGTGGCCCGGCGGTCACGGCCCGGGGGTGGCTCGTGCCCGCGCGGGCCGCGCATCGCCCGGCGGTGGCTCGCGGCCGGGCTGCGGACTCCCCGGTGGGGGCCGTTGCGCACCGGTGCCGGGCCCGGGGCAGGCGTAAGGTGCCCGAGGCGTTCGCGCGGACCGGGGCACTCCCGCGCCGCACGCCGCCCACGCGGACACCCGTACGCCACGACGTCCGGCGCGGACACCCGTACGCCACGACACCCAGGGGACACGTATGACCGGCACCGCCGCCACCGCACGGGCCCAGCTCGCCGACGCCCGGGTCTACCTCTGCACCGACGCGCGCAAGCGGCAGGGCGACCTGCCGGACTTCCTCGACGCCGTGCTGGCCGGCGGGGTCGACATCGTGCAGCTGCGGGACAAGGGCATGGAGGCCGGTGAGGAACTGGAGCACCTGGCCGTCCTCGCCGAGGCCTGTGCCCGGCACGGCAAGCTCCTCGCGGTCAACGACCGGGCGGACGTCGCCCACGCCGCCGGCTCCGACGTGCTGCACCTCGGCCAGGGCGACCTCCCCGTCCCCGCGGCCCGTGCCCTCCTCGGCGACGACATCCTGATCGGCCGCTCCACCCACGCCGAGTCCGAGGCCGCCGCGGCCGCCGTCCAGCAGGGCGTGGACTACTTCTGCACCGGCCCGTGCTGGCCGACGCCGACCAAGCCGGGCCGTCACGCGCCCGGCCTGGACCTCGTCCGGTACACGGCCGGCCTCGGCACCGACCGCCCCTGGTTCGCCATCGGCGGCATCGACCTGTCAAACCTCGACCAGGTCCTTCGGGCCGGCGCCCGGCGCGTCGTCGTCGTACGGGCGATCACCGAGGCCGACGACCCGGGGGCCGCGGCGGCCGAGTTCGCCAAGCGGCTGCGGGAGGCGTAGTTACGGCGGTTTGTCCAAGGGATGGACAACAAGCGGACAATCCGGGCAAATGTCGGCCTGCGGTTGGGGGACCGACGGCCCCTGGCTAACCTGCCGGTATGGCCCTCGGCACCGCATCCATCAGGTCGGACCACGCGCGCACCGTCCGCGACATGCTCGCAGCCGGCAAGACGACGTACTCGTTCGAGTTCTACGCCCCCAAGACCCCGAAGGGCGAGCGGAACCTGTGGAACGCGCTGCGCCGGGTCGAGGCGGTGGCGCCCGACTTCGTCTCCGTGACCTACGGCGCGGGCGGTTCCACCCGCGCGGGCACGGTCAAGGCGACCGAGGCGATCGCCTCCGACACCACCCTCACCCCGATCGCCCACCTCACCGCGGTCGACCACTCGGTGGCCGACCTGCGCAACATCATCGGCCAGTACGCCGACGCCGGGATCCGCAACATGCTCGCCCTGCGCGGTGACCCGCCCGGCGACCCGATGGGCGAGTGGGTGCCGCATCCGCGGGGCCTCGCCTACGCCGCCGAGCTCGTCGAACTGATCAAGGCCTCCGGCGACTTCTGCGTGGGCGTCGCCGCCTTCCCGGCGATGCACCCGCGCTCCTGCGACTGGGACACCGACGTCCGCCACTTCGTCGACAAGTGCCGGGCGGGCGCGGACTACGCCATCACGCAGATGTTCTTCCAGCCCGAGGACTACCTCCGGCTGCGCGACCGGGTCTCGGCGGCCGGCTGCGAGACCCCGATCATTCCCGAGGTCATGCCGATCGCGAGCGTGAAGACCCTGGAACGGATCGGGTCCCTCACCAACGCCGCGTTCCCGCCTGCCCTGAAAGAGCGGATCCTCGCAGCAAAAGACGATCCGGCCGCTGTACGCTCCATTGGGATCGAATTCGCCACGGAGTTCTGTGCGCGGCTGCTCGACGAGGGCGTGCCCGGCTTGCACTTCATCACGCTGAACAACTCCACCGCGACACTGGAGATCTACGAGAACCTGGGCCTGCACCACCAAGCGCAGGCCTAGACCGTTCGCGCCGGTATACGACACACTGCGTAGCGGCCACTGGGAGAGGGGCGTACATGGGCTGGACGGTCCTCTACATCGCGTTCGGCATCGTCGCGCTGTGGCTGCTGGGTGAGGTGCTGCTGCAGTACAAGGCGCGGCTGCGCTGGCGCCTGCTGGCCTTCGCCGGGTTCCTCGGCGTCGTCGTCGGTGTCCTGATCCCGTCGGTCGTCGTGATCGGACTGGGTGCGGCCGCCTTCGCGGTCGGGCAGACGTACGTCACCCTGTCGTTCCGCAGCGGCTTCGCGGCCGGCTGGGCGATGAACGCGCCCGCTCTGGGTGGCAGCAAGCGCCGCCGCGGTGAGCGCGGCCGCCAGGAGCCGACCCTGGAGGTGTCCGGCCTCGAGGCCGAGGACGGCTACGACGACGGGGCGGCCGCCTACCGCCGCGACCCCGCCCCCCACGGCCCGGGCGACGACTACGACGGGGACGACGTCTTCACCCCCGCCCGCGCCGCCCAGCCCACGTCCGCCGAGACCACCGCCGTCTACGAGCCCCAGCCCATGCCCGAGGACAGCGGCTCCTACGGCGTCTACGAGACCGGGTACCAGACCGCGGGACAGCAGCCCCACGACCAGTACGCCGCCCAGACCGCCGACCAGTACGCCTACGACTACTCCGGCTACGGCCAGCAACAGGCCTACGACGCCGCCGGCCAGCAGCAGTACGCCGCCTACTCGGACCCGTACATCGGCTCCTCGAACTACGGCCAGGGCGCGTACGACGGCACCTACGGCGACCAGCAGTACTACGGTCAGCAGACGTACGGCCAGGACCAGTACGTCGGCACCTACGGCGGCGAGTCCCCGCCCGGCGGGGTGTGGGTCCCGCAGCAGCGCAACACCGACGAGTACGGGCAGGAACTGCCGCCCGAGCAGCCGTACCCCTACCAGGGGGGCGGGCAGCAGCCGCAGGGGAACGGCTTCGACGAGCAGTACCGTTTCTGAGGATCTCGCCCCGCCGCGACGGGACGCTCACTGCGAGCCGCGGAACTCCGGCCCCTCCACGATCAGCCCCGCCACCAGTGCGCCCGACATCCCCGCGTGCGGCAGTCCGCCGCCGGGGTGAGCCCAGCCGCCCACGGCGTACAGGCCCGGCACCCGTGTGCTGTTGGCCGGGTGCAGCAGCCGTCCGCCGCCCGCCGCCAGGGCCGGCACCGGGACCGCTCCACCCTCCGCGCCCGTCGCGTCCGCGATGTCGTCCGGCGTGCTCACCTCGCTCCAGAGGAGCCGGTCGCGCAGACCGGGTACGGCACGTTCGGCGACGGTGATCATGTGGTCGGCGGGGTCGTCGTGGGACCGGCCCGGACGCGCGGGCACCACCGTCGTGAGAGTGACCGCCTCGTGGTCCGCCGGAGCGGTGCGCGGGTCGTCCGGCCGCAGGACCGTCACCGTGGGGCGGGAGGCCCCGGCCGCCGTGCCGAACAGGGCCTCCAACTCCGCCTCGCGGTCCGGGGCGTGCACCACCGTGCGGTGCGCCGTGCCCTCGGGGCGGGCGCCGCGCAGGGCCAGCAGGACCGTCAGCCGGGAGGCCGCGGCCGGCTGCGGCGGCACATCGCCGTCCCCCCGTACGACGGTGCCCGCCGTCAGCCGGGCCAGTGCTCCGGGCGCGAGTCCGGCGACCACGAAGTCCGCCTCCGCCACCGACCCGTCGGCGCACTCCACCCCCGACGCCCGGCCGTCCTTCTCCAGCACACCGGTGACGTCGGCACCGAAGTGAAACTCGACCTTCCGGGCCAGACACCGCTCATGGACGGCCCGCGCCAGCTCCCGCAGCCCGCCGCGCACGTACCAGGTGCCGAAAGCGTGCTCCATGTACGGCAGCACGGCCGCGCTCGCCGGGGTGACCCGGGGATCCAGGCCGTAACCGAGGGCGTGACTCTCCAGAAGAGCCGTGAGCCGGGGATCGCGCAGTTCCCACGCGCCGATCTCGGCGAGGGTGCCGGCCCGGCGGGTGCGCAGCAGCCGCTTGTGGGGCACCGACGGGTAGGGCTCGCGCTCGGCCAGCACCTGCCAGTTCGGCCACAGCGGCTCCTCCAGCAGCGGCCGGCGGGTCCGGTCCCAGGCCTCGCGGGCCCGGACCAGGAAGTCGCCCCAGCGCTGCCCCGCGCCCGCGCCGAGCCCCTCGTCCAGGGCGGCGACGACACCCGCGCGGGAGGCGTTCGGCAGCGACACCTCGGTGCCGTCCGCGAACACGTGCCGGGCGGAGGGGTCGACCTGGACCAGCTCGACGCAGGACTCCAGCGGCTCCTTGCCGGTCTTCACGAAGAGGTCGCGGTAGACGGCGGGCAGCGGCAGCAGGGCGGGGCCCGTGTCGAAGGAGAACCCGTCGCGCTCGAAGCGGCGCAGGGCTCCGCCGTAGGTGTCCGTCCGCTCGTACACCGCCACCCGGTGGCCCGCGACGGCCAGCCGGGCGGCAGCCGCCAGCGCGCCCATCCCGGCGCCGATCACCGCAATCCGTGCCATGCCGGCGACTTTATCGGCCCCCACCGACAGCCCCGGCCCCCGGTCTGCCGAGTACGGGCGCGGACGTCGTCGTGACCAGGCGGCGACGGGCGCCGTGGGCCTGCGTGCGCAGCCCTGAGTACGCGTACCTAGCCGGGGAGTTGAGTACGCGCGCGGATGGGGGCCGACCTGCGCGGACGAGAGAGTGGAGGCACGGAGAGGGGCACGGCTCCGGCACCGGCGACACGGGGCGCCGGAACGGAGCCGGCCCGCGATCCGCTCCTTCCGCCGACGGTGTCGGCGGGAGCGAGACACGGGGGAGAACCGGGCAACCGGGAAAAACCGGGGGACGACCGCACGGGGGTCCTGCGGGGGACGCACGGGGGAGCAGGAGAAGGAGAACGGGGGAGTGGGAAAGGCGCCGGTTCGGGGTGGCCCGCGGGGGACGCGGCCACACCGGACCGGCGCTTTCACCTGTGCGGAGCGGGGCCGCTCAGCGGCAGCCGCTGACCCGCCCCTGGAGGAGCCGGGACAGCGCCGCGTGGACGTCGTCCAGGGAGCGCTCCGCCTGGAAGGACTTCCAGTCCAGAGCGGCCACCAGCACCATGCCGACCAGCGCGGACGCCGTCAGCGAGATGTCGATCTCCTCGCTGAACTCCCCGGCCGCCACACCGTCGCGCAGTACGTCCTCCACGACCGCGACGGCCTGCTGCCGGACCACCATCAACGTGGACTGCCAGGTCCGGTTGGTGCGCCACAGCTCGGCCACGTACAGCTGCGTGAAGGCCGGGTAGCGGTCGATGAAGACCAGCCCGGCGCGGATCATCGCGTCCAGGGCGTCCACCTTGTTGCCGCCCTCGGCCGCGGTCCGCTCGGCCGCCTCGCGCAGGGAGGCGGTCAGCAGACCCACTCCGTGCCGCAGCAGTTCCTCGAAGAGGACGGACTTGCTCGCGAAGTTGTAATAGACCGTGCCCTTCGCGACCCCGGCACGCTCGGCGATCTCGTCCACGGTCGTGGCGGAGAACCCCTGCTCGGCGATGAGCGTGACGGCCGCCTCGTAGAGTTTCTGCCGGGTGGCCTCGCGGCGCGTGCTGCCGCCCGACGCGGCACTGCTGCTTTCCATGGCCCCGATTGTCACAGGAACCCTTCCGGTGGAAGCGACGGTGGGGCTCACAGGCTCAGCTCCGGGTGCAGCCGGTCCAGTGTCCACACCTGGCGCCGGCGGGCCGCCACGGCGGTCAGCGCGAGGGCGCCGGCGGTGAAGGCCGTCAGCACCACGCACGCCTGCCCCACCGGTTCGAGTCCACCGCCGGTGATGAGCCGCCTCAGGGCCTCGACGACGTAACTCATCGGAAGGAACGGGTGGAGCGCGTTGAAGAACCCGGGACTGGTCTGGACGGGGTACGTACCGCCCGCCGAGGTCAGCTGGAGCATCAGCAGCGCGAGGACGAGGATCCGGCCCGCCGCCCCGAAGCGTGCGTTCAGCCACTGCACGATCGCCGCGAAGCACGCCGTCACCAGGAACAGGAAGCCCACCGTCCCGGCCGCCCGGGCCATCTGCAGGCCGACCGCCCAGTGCAGCACCGACATCAGCGCCACCGTCTGAAGCACCCCGATCGCCACCACCGGCAGCCAGCCCGCCAGCGCGATCCGCCACGCCGGCGCGCCCGCGGCGAGCGCCCGCCGGTTCATCGGCGCGATCAGCATGTAGGCCACCATCGCACCCACCCACAGGGAGAGCGGGATGAAGTACGGGGCGAAGCCGGTGCCGTAGTTGGGCGCCTTGTGCAGGTCCTGGGAGGCGAGCCGCACGGGGTCGGCCATGACCTCGGTGCGTCGGTCGCGGTCCTGCTCGTCGTAGTCGGGGATCTTCTCCGCCCCGTCGTGCAGTCCGCCGGCGAGTTTCCCGGAGCCGTCGACGAGCTTGTAGATCCCGCCGTTGAGGTCGTCCGCGCCCGTCTTCAGCTTGCCCAGGCCCTTGTCCAGGCCGACGGCACCGGTCTTGGCCGTGCCGATCCCCTTGTGCAGCTTCTTGGCGCCTGCGGCGACCTCGGCCGCACCGTCGTTCAGCGCGTTGATCTTCTTGACGGCGTCGTTGAGGTCCTCGGAGAGGTGCGGTGCGCGGTTCGCCAGCGCCTGGGACTGCTTCTGGAGGGTGGCGAGGTTCTTGTCGAGCTTGTCGAGGTCGCCGTCCTGGTCCGCGATCAGCGTGTTGAGGTCGTCGGCGATGGTGGTCACGTCGGCGGCCGCGTCCTTGGCCGTCTTCAGATCGGAGCAGGCCGTGTCCGGCAGGACCGGATCGTCGCAGCGCCGGGCGTAGACGTCGTTCAGCTTGCCGGAGGCCGCGCGGGCGTCCTTGGCGGCGGTCGGGGCCGTCTCCACCAGGGTGTCCAGGTGCTTGCGGATCACCCCGGACGAGTCGGCGACCAGCTGGGCGGTGTCGCCGATGGTCTTCTCGTTGCCCTTGAGGAACGGGCCGACCTTGTCGGCGGTGCCGTTGACCCGGTCGGCGAGCTTCTGCGTGCCCTCGGCGACCCGCTTCGAACCGTCCTCCAGGTCGCCCGCGCCGGTGTGGAGCTTCTTCAGGCCGGTGGCGAGCTTGCCGCTGCCGCCCTTGGCGTTCTTCAGGCCGTCGGCGAGGCTCTTGGAGCCCTTCTCGGCCTTGTCGATGCCGCCGTTGAGCCGGTCGGCCCCCTTCGCCGCCTTCACGGTCTTGCCGTGGATGTCGGAGAACGACACGAAGATCTTGTCCAGGAAGGACCGGGACGTCTTCGTGGACGCCGCCCGCCGCACCTCGCTGAAGACCGTCCGGGAGATCTGTCCGACGATGTAGTTGTTCGCGTCGTTCGTGCGCACCTGGAGGGCGCCGGTCTCGGGGGTCTTCCCCGAGCTGGAGGCGATCCGCTCGCTGAAGTCCGCGGGCAGGGTGAGCGACAGGTAGTAGCTGCCGTCCTCGACGCCCCTGCGGGCCTCGGCGGCGCTCACCTCCCGCCAGTCGAAGGTCTTGCTGTCGCGCAGGCCCTTGGTGATGTCGTCGCCCGCCGTGATCTTCCTGCCGTCTGCGGTCGCCCCCTTGTCGTCGTTCACGAGCGCGACCGGGATCCGGTCCAGACGGCCGTAGGGGTCCCAGAACGACCACAGGTACAGCGCGCCGTACAGCAGCGGCAGCACCAGCAGCGCGACCAGCGCGGCGCGCGGCAGCTTCCCCCGCCCGAAGCGGCGCAGCTCAAGAGCGGCGAGTTTCGGCGACCGCATTGGCCTTCTCCTCTCCCTGACCGGCCTCGTCGGCCTCGTCCGCCAGGTCTGCCTGCTCGGGCTCGTCCGCCCGGTCTGCGTCTGTCCGGTCCGCCTGCTCGGGCTCGTCCGCCCGGCGGGCCTCTTCGGGTGCGGCCTCCTGGGGTGCCGTGTCCGCCCGGCCGGACCCGTCGACCTCGGCTTCCCGCTCTTCGGCGCTCTGTGCGGTGGAGATCCGCACCGCGCCCTCGGGGGCCTCGGCGCACACCGCCACGACCGTCGTCCCGGCGTCGGCCAGGGACCTGAGCAGCGCGTGGACCTCCTCCCGTTCACCGTCCGACAGCTTGAGGTCGGCGTCGTCGACGCCGAGCAGGCGCGGCTCGCCGATCAGGGCGAGGGCGATCGACAGCCGCAGCGCCTCCAGGCGCTCCAGGTCCCGTACCGCCGTGCGCGGCCCCTTCGGCAGGGCCTCCAGGTCGAGCCCGGCGGCTTCGAGCGCGGCGTCCACGCGCCGCCGGGCCTCGGCCGCCCGCTCGCCGCGGGGGCGCAGCAGCGCGCGCAGCGAGGCGCCGAACCGCCGCTGGAGCAGTGCCCGCTCGCGCAGGTGCTCGCCCACGGTCAGCGCCGGGTCGAGGTCGGTGACCCCCGGGACGTGCGCCAGCGCGCTGATGCCGCGCACGGCCGCCATGTGCTTGGGCAGCCGCGCGTCCCCCACGACGGCCGTGCCCTCCGAGACCTTCATCCGGCCCGTCAGCGCGAGCAGCAGGCACGTCCGGCCTGTCCCCGACGGGCCCACCACCGCGACGAGCGCCCCCGGCTCGGCGTCGACGGAGATCCCGCGGACCGCCCACCCCCGTGGCCCCTTGATCCCGAGGCCGTCGGCGGCGATCCGCACCCCTCCTGCCTGTTCCCCCACGCGCTTCCCCTGAATTTGAACTGACTGGTCAGTGCAAAAACTACTCCGAACCCACGAGCGAAGCAAAACGGCAGGTCAGAACGGATTGTCAGTGCCATACCTCACGATGGGTCACATACGGCACTCCGTGACGTGACGTGCCGTCAACTGACGACAGGAGGTTCGTCATGGCCAGCTACCACGCAGCAGCCGCCCGTCGGCGCCGCGCCACCGGCCCTGCCCCCTCACTGACCGGCCCTGCGAGCGACGTGCACCCCGTGCTCCGCCGGGCCACCGCCCCGCCCGCCGCCCTCGACCTGCTCGCCCAGGCGCGCGCAAGCCTCGACGAGGCCACCACCCTGGACACTCCGAACGAGCGCTACGCGACGGCCCACCTCGCCGCCCTGCGCACCGCCGCCGCGGTGCTCGCCGCCCGGGGGCGCCCGGAGACCTCGCCACGGGCCCGGGCCAGGATCCGGAGCGCCTGGGAAGTGCTCCCCGAGATCGCCCCCGAACTGACCGAGTGGAGCGCGATGTTCGCAGCCGGTGCCCGGCGCCGTGCCCGGGCCGAGGCCGGCATCCAGGGCGCGGCCACCGGCCGGGACGCCGACGACCTCATACGCGACGTGGCGATGTTCCTGCGCCTCGTCGAGCGGATGCTGGTCCTGCAGCCGGTCCTCCCGCAGCCCCGCCCGGACCAGGACCAGCCGGAGGACCCCGGCGCGGGAAGCGGCATGCCGGACGCCGGCTGACCGCGGCCCGGGCCCGCCCGACCCGCGTGACGTCCCGGGACCGGGGCATCCGGACGCCGCCACCGAGGCAATAGGGTGGGGGACGCCTGAAGTCTTCCCTCCCCGTGGCCGGGGCCGGGGGAGACGCCCCGTTCGCGCCGCCGTGCAAGAGGCGGTGCCGCGCCGAGGAGTCAACTGACGTGTCGGACCCGATGCGCCCCCGCGCCTCACTCCGTACCGCCGTGGTCTGGGAGGTCCTCCAGGACGCCCTGGACCGCCGGGTCAAGGCCACGGGCCGGGAGTCGCTGGACGTCCTCGACACCGGAGGCGGCAGCGGCAACTTCGCCGTGCCCGTCGCCCGCCTCGGCCACCGGGTCACCGTCGTCGACCCCAGCCCCAACGCCCTGTTCGCCCTGGAGCGCCGCGCCGCCGAGGCCGGTGTCGCCGACCGCGTCAAGGGCGTCCAGGGCGACGCCCACGGCCTCTTCGACGTGGCCGAGCGCGGTGGCTACGACGCGGTGCTCTGCCACGGCGTCCTGGAGTACGTGGACGACCCGGCCGAGGGTGTCCGCAACGTGGTCGCGGCCCTGCGCCCCGAGGGCGTCCTCAGCCTGCTCGCCGCCGGGCTGGGCGGTGCCGTCCTGGCCCGTGCCCTCGCAGGGCACTTCAAGGAGGCCCTCCAGGCGCTCGACGACCCGAACGGACGATGGGGCACGGGTGACCCCGTACCGCGCCGTTTCACCGCCGAGCAGCTCACCGATCTGGTCGAGGGCGCGGGCCTGCACGTCGGTGCCGTGCACGGCGTGCGGGTCTTCGCCGACCTCGTACCCGGCGTCCTCGTGGACACCGAGCCCGGAGCCCTGGAAGCGCTGCTGAAGCTGGAGGAGGCCGCGGCCGAGCTCCCCGCGTTCCACTCCGTCGCCACCCAGCTGCACGTGCTGGGCGAGACCGGCGGGGCCCCTGGGACCAGTGAGACCCATGGGGCCGGCGAGGCCGATGAGGCCGCCGGGGCGTGAGCCCGCCCGTGAGGCACCACCGCTGATCAGCGCCTTGGCTGCGCATGGAGTACGCCACAGGCCCCCCGAATGGGGGCGGCGCGCCGTATGATCGAGGGAGACCGTTCCGGCATGACGGATCGGCCGCCGGGGAATGAAGCCTCAGCGAGCCGGGACGCCCATGGCGGGTTCCGGTTGGTCAATTGGCGCAGAGGGGCGGGTTTCACGGGGGCGATTCCCTGCCTATCCTGAAGGGACCCCCCGGGTCGCCCCGGCGACTGCACGATGAGGAGGACTCCGTGCCGCTCTCGGAGCACGAGCAGCGCATGCTCGAGCAAATGGAGCGAGCGCTGTACGCCGAAGATCCCAAGTTCGCGACAGCGCTTGAGGGAAGCGGGCTGCGTACGTACACCCGGCGACGGGTCTACCAGGCGGTCGCGGGCTTCCTCGTAGGTATCGCGCTCCTCATGGCCGGAATGGTCGCCAAGCAGGTCTGGCTCAGCGTCGTGGGCTTCCTCGTCATGCTGGGCTGTGCGGTGCTCGCCGTGACCGGCTGGCGCAAGGCCCCCAAGCCGGGTGAGCAGGCGGCCGGTGCCGCCGGCCCCCACGCCCGTCGACAGAGCCGGCAGCGCCGCTCCGTCATGGACCGCATCGAGCAGCGCTGGCAGAAGCGCCGCGACGAGCAGGGCGGGCATTAGCCACCCCTCGCGCAGCCCCGCCATGCCGATTGAACACGCAGGTCCCCGATGAACACGCAGGTCAGGGGGTGACCACCGACGCGGTGGTCACCCCCTCACGTTTGCCCTTCCGTGGTTCGGCACCGCCCGGTCCCTGACCCTGCCCGGTCCCCGGCCCTGCCGCGGCCTCAGCCCTGCTGGCCCGACGTCTTCCCCCAGGTCGGACGCAGTGCCGCAGCGCGCTCCGGGACCCTCGCCCACCAGGCCGACAGCGCCCACACCACACGCGCGGTCGAGCGGGGAGCGAGGAGCGCGCGGAGCCTGGCCGGACGGCCGGCTGCCGCGCCGAGGCCCGCCGTGGCCCGACGGACGTCCTCCGTGAGGCCGGCCACCGGCCGGGGGTGCGGGGCGTACAGGACCTGCTCCACCGCGTTCGCCACCCGGTGCACCGAGGCCGTGGCCGTCGCGTCGAGATCGCCGAGACGGACCATGCGGGCCGCCGCCTTGCGCGGTGTCTGCGAGTCGTCCGGCGCGATGCCGAAGTCCCACGCGGTGTCGGTCAGCTCCTGCCAGACGGCCAAGGTGTGCGGCGCCGTGTCCGCCTCGCCCCGGCCGTGTGCCCCGAGCCGGGCCGCGCGGGTCCGCAGCCGCCACAGCATCGGGGCCAGCGGAAGCGCCAGGACGGCGAGGCCGGCCAGGGCCCACACCAGGTACGCGTACCACCGGGGCCCGTCGTCGTCCGTGGGCAGCGCCGCCTGCGGCGACTCACTCGCGCAGCCGCCGTCCAGCTTCTTCTGCTCCGGCGTGCAGGTCTCGCTCGCCGAGGGCGCCGCGGACGGCGCGGTGGACGCCGACTGGGAGGGACGGGCGTCGTCCGGGAGCGAACTGCCCGGGTTGTCGGGCCGGGTGTACGCCGGTGTGGAGCCGCGGTTCGGAGTCGGCTCGAAGCGGGTCCACCCCACGCCCTCGAAGTACAGCTCGGGCCAGGCGTGCGCGTCCCGTAGTCCCACCGACACCGAGCCGTCCGCCTGCGGGGATCCGGGGGCGAAGCCCACCGCCACCCGGGCCGGTATGCCCAGTGAGCGGGCCATCGCGGCCATCGTGAAGGAGAAGTGCACGCAGAAGCCCTGCTTGTCCTTCAGGAAGCGGGCGATCGCCTGCGAGCCGCTGCCCACCTGAACCTGCGTGTCGTACTGGAAGCCGCCGGACACGGCGAACCAGTCCTGGAGCCTGACCGCCTGGTCGTACGGGTTGGCCGCGCCCGCGGTGACCTTGCGGGCGGTGCGGGAGACCACCGACGGCAGCGAGTCGGGGAGCTTGGTGAACTCGCGCTCGATGTCGGCCGGCGCCGGTGCGGCCGCGGCGAGCTGCTTCGCCGTCGGACGCACGTCCAGGCTCGTGACCTGGTACGTCAGGCCCCGCGTGTTCTGCCCGTGATCGCCGACCAGCGTCATGCCCTGCGGCTCGTAGCGCCAGTTGCCGCTGATGCGCACACCGCTCGGCGGGTACGGCATGGGCAGCCAGTCCTGGGCGTACCAGCCGGCCGCCGTGATCGCGGTGTCGAATTCCGTGCGCTTGACGTCCGGGCTGAGGCCGACCGGGTCCGGGAAGGTGCTGTCGGGGACGGCGGTGATGGACCGCCGGGACGGCTTCCACGTGGTGCCGTCGAAGTCGTCCAGGGACACGATCCGCAGATACAGGTCCGAGACGTCCGGCGCCTTGGTCCGCACGGACAGCACCTGCTGGTCCTCGTCCGCGTTGAGGCTGTCCCGCAGGGAGACCAGCGGGTTCACCGCGGAGATCGTGCCCCCGCCGCCGGATCCGCCGCCCGCGCCCGCCCCCACCGAGTCCAGCAGGCCGCCGTTCATCGTGGGCAGGGCGAGCGGCACCACCAGGGCGATGCCCAGCGCCACCACGCCGATGCGCCGGCCGGTGCGGACCGGGGCGACCACGCCGCTCGACTCCCCGCCCGCCGTGCGCTGGGCGCCGCTGAAGACCCGCCCCCACTGCGAGAGCCGGTCCCGCCCCTCGGCCAGCAGCAGCATCAGATAACCGGCCGCCGCCACCAGGAACCACAGCCAGTCCGAGCCCCCGTCCGACAGCCCCGCCGCCACCGAGTACAGGGCGAGCAGGGGCAGTCCGGCCGGAGCGGCGCTGCGGAAGGTCACCGCGAGGGTGTCCACCAGCAGCCCGATGACCAGGACCCCGGCCAGCAGCATCAGCCGGATGCCGTCGGACTCCAGGGGGGCCGGGATGGCGTACCGGGCGATGTCGTCGCCGCCCTGCCGGAGCAGCAGCGCGAACCGGTCGAAGGCCTGCGGCCCGGGAATCACCCCGGCCAGGGCCTGCTCACGGGCGAACACGAAGGTCAGCAGGGCCACGGTCACCACGGCCTGTGCCGCCACCGTCAGCGGCCGGGCCAGCGGCACCCGGCGGGCGGCGGCTCCCACGCCCGACTGCAGCGCCAGCAGGAAAGCCGCCTGCACGATCCAGGTGGCCGGTCTGACCAGGGGCAGCAGGGCGCACGCGGCCATCAGCGTGGCCGCCCAGGCGCCCAGGGTCAGTCGTCCCCGCCCGCTCATCACGGTCCCTCCCCGCCGCTCGCGGCGGCCACACCCCTGCGCTCCCGGTCGGCCAGCCGCCACAGCTCGTCCATGGCGGCCCCCCGCGGCACGCGCAGGGCCGTCCAGCCCGCCTCGCGCAGCATCCGCAGCCGCTCTCCGCTCCTGTCCGACGGGCCGGCCACACCGCTCGGTTCCCGCATCCAGGTGTCGCTGTCCAGCACAAAGGCGACCGCCCCCGGGCTGCGCTGCCGCATCCGGCCCAGCACGGCGGCCTGGTCCTCGTCCAGGTCGCCGAGGAAGGCCACCAGCAGCCCCTCGTTCCCACCGCGCAGCACGTCGTAGGCGCGGGACAGGCCCGCGCCGTCGGAGTGGTCGATCACCGCGAGGGTGTCCATCATCAGCCCGGCCGCGTCCGCCGACTCCTGGCTCGCGCCCGCGAAGCCGTCGGCGCCCTCGCCGGGCACCACGTCGCCGGTGTCGGTCAGCAGCCGCACCGAGTAGCCCCGTTCGATCATGTGCACCAGCACCGAGGCGGCGCCCGACACGGCCCACTCGAAGGGCGAGTCGGGCCCCGCGCCCTGGTAGGCGATGCCGCGGGTGTCCAGCAGCACCGTGCACCGGGCGCGCTGCGGCTGCTCCTCGCGGCGCACCATCAGCTCGCCGTAGCGGGCGGTGGAGCGCCAGTGCACCCGCCGCAGGTCGTCGCCGTGGCGGTAGCCGCGCGGGATGACGTCGTCGTCGCCGGCCAGCGCGAGCGATCGCTGCCGCCCGTCGCCGTACCCCTTCGCCTCGCCGCTGAGCCGCACCGGCGCCAGCGACTCCACGCGTGGGATGACCGTGAGGGTGTCGTACGTCGAGAAGGCCCGGGTCAGCTCGCACATGCCGAACGGGTCGGTCAGGCGCAGCTGCAGCGGGCCAAGCGGGTAGCGTCCGCGCAGGTCGGAGCGCACCCGGTAGGACACCTCGCGCCGTCCGCCCGCCTCCACCCGGTCGAGCACGAAGCGGGGCCGGGGACCGAGCACGTAGGGCACCCGGTCCTGGAGCATCAGCAGGCCCGTGGGCAGCCGCGAGACGTTGTCCATGCGCAGATGGACCCGGGCCTCGCTGCCGGCGGGCACGCGCGCGGGGGAGAGCCGGCGGCTGCCCGCGACCCGGTAGCGCGTGCGGTACAGCACGGCGGCGCACACCAGCGGCAGCACCGCCAGCAGCAGACCCACGCGCAGCAGGTCGCTCTGGCCGAGCACGTAGGAGCAGATCGCGGCCGCGACGCCGGCGGCCAGGAAGGAGCGTCCGCGGGTGGTCAGACCGGCCAGGGCGGTGCGGATGCCGCCCTTGTCACCCCGGTCGGCCTCCGCCTGCCCCGCCCCCGCGGTGGTCATCACAGCCTCCGCGGCGGCTGCTGGGGATACGCCGGCGCCGTGCGGCCCAGGCCGCCGAAGCCGCTCTGCTGCTGCGGGCCGGACGGCACCGGGGTGCGCTGCAGGATCTCCTCGACGACCTGCTCGGCGGTGCGCCGGTTGAGCTGGGCCTGGGCGGTGGGCAGCAGACGGTGGGCCAGGACGGCGACGGCGAGGGCCTGCACGTCGTCGGGCAGCGCGTACTCCCGGCCGCTCAAGGCCGCGGACGCCTTCGCCGCGCGCAGCAGGTGCAGCGTCGCGCGCGGCGAGGCGCCGAGTCTGAGGTCGGGGTGGGTGCGCGTGGCGCCGACCAGGTCGACGGCGTAGCGCCGGACCGGCTCGGCGACGTGCACCGCGCGCACCGCCTCGATGAGCTTGAGGATCTCGTGCGCGTGGGCCACGGGCTGGAGGTCCTCCAGCGGCGAGACGCCGCCGTGCACGTCCAGCATCTTCAGCTCGGCCTCCGCGCTCGGATAGCCGACCGAGACCCGGGCCATGAAGCGGTCGCGCTGGGCCTCCGGGAGCGGGTAGGTGCCCTCCATCTCGACCGGGTTCTGCGTCGCCACCACCATGAAGGGGCTGGGCAGCTCGTAGGTGTTGCCGTCACTGGTGACCTGGCGCTCCTCCATCGACTCCAGGAGCGCGGACTGCGTCTTGGGCGAGGCGCGGTTGATCTCGTCGCCGATCACCACCTGCGCGAAGATCGCGCCCGGCTTGAACTCGAAGTCACGGCGCTGCTGGTCCCAGATGGACACACCGGTGATGTCCGACGGCAGCAGGTCGGGCGTGAACTGGATGCGCCGCACCGAGCAGTCGATGGACCGCGCCAGCGCCTTGGCCAGCATCGTCTTGCCGACACCCGGAACGTCCTCGATCAGCAGATGTCCCTCGGCGAGCAGGACGGTCAGCGAGAGCCGTACGACCTCGGGCTTGCCCTCGATCACGCCTTCCACCGACTCCCGCACGCGCTCCACGACGGCGGTCAGGTCATCTCCCACCCGCGAGAAATCTCGGGCGGGGGGACCCCCATGGCTCGCTCGATCGTCATAGGTCGTCACCCGGCGCTCCTCGGCCTTTCCCGTGCTGGGAAGCACGGAATACCCCATTTTCCCGGGCCGACGCCGCATGACGCGGGCCGGCCCACCCCGAACCACGGACACCACGCGTGAAAAGTTCCGCGTGACGCCACTCCCGCATTCTTGCTGCCGTTACCGATTCGTGTCACTCGACTGTGGACAACTGGCCGCGATATGTCGGTGTTACGGCCATTCGAACGTGTGACTGACAGGATTCAGACAGCCGCGGCGGGTGGCGGGCCGGGGTGGGCGCATCCCGCCGCGCAGGTCAGGAGGCCGGGTCGACCTCGCGCAGCAGGCCGGTCTTCACGTCGAACACGAATCCGCGCACGTCGTCGGTGTGCGGCACGAACGGCGAGGTGCGCACGCGCTGCATCGACTGCCGCACGTCCTGGTCCACGTCTCGGAAGGACTCCACGGCCCAAGCCGGGCGCTGGCCGACCTCGGCCTCCAGTTCGTTGCGGAAGTCCTCGGTGAGGCTCTCCAGGCCGCAGCCGGTGTGGTGGATGAGCACCACGCTGCGGGTGCCCAGCTTGCGCTGGCTGATGGTGAGGGAGCGGATCACGTCGTCGGTGACCACGCCGCCGGCGTTGCGGATGGTGTGGCAGTCGCCCAGTTCGAGGCCGAGCGCCGCGTGCAGGTCGAGACGGGCGTCCATGCAGGCCACGACCGCGACGTGCAGCACCGGCCGGGCGTCCATGCCCGGGTCGGTGAAGGCTTCGGCGTACCGGGCGTTGGCCTCGACGAGGCGGTCGGTGACCGTGCCGTCGCCCATTATGGCGCTCTCCGAACCTGTGGGAACCGATGCAGAAGTCGTCATAGCTATGACGTTACTGGTCACACCCCGTCGCGGCCTCCTGTGGAAGTGAACAAAGAATGCCGTCGAGCGCGGTCTGTGAGGTACCCCACACCGGGCGTGTCCGGGGCTCCGCGCGAACGGCGGCGACGCGCAGGCCGGTTGATTGACCGGGCGACACGGTGGACTAAAGTGACGCGAAGCGGGAGGCGAGACTCTCCCCGCTGGACTGAATTTCTTCGGAGACCCCGGCCACGACCGGAGATCTCCCCGCGTGCGCGGCGCGTACGTACGGCTCGGCCTCCTCCCGCTCCCGGTCGGCTGACGCTTCCGGCGCCGGCAGGCCTCCCCTTCACGAGCGGGCGGGGACCCGGCGGTGCGGACGGCCACGCCGGATCTGAGAGGGCCCCTTGAGCGAGAGTCGACACGTCCCGGTGATGCTCCAGCGGTGCCTGGACCTGCTGGCACCCGCGCTCGAGGGCCCGGACGCCGTGGTCGTCGACTGCACCCTCGGCCTCGGCGGTCACAGCGAGGCGCTCCTGGCGAGGTTCCCCGGCACCCGGCTCGTCGCCCTCGACCGCGACAAGGAGGCCCTGCGCCTGTCCGGCGAGCGCCTCGCGCCCTACGGCGAGCGCGCCACCCTCGTCCACGCCGTCTACGACGAACTCCCCGAGGTGCTGCACCGGCTCGGCATCGCGCGCGTGCAGGGCATCCTGTTCGACCTGGGCGTCTCCTCCATGCAACTCGACGAGGCCGACCGGGGATTCGCCTACGCCCAGGACGCCCCTCTCGACATGCGGATGGACCAGACGACCGGCGTCAGCGCCGCCGAGGTCCTCAACACCTACCCGCCGGGCGAACTCGTGCGCATCCTGCGGGCCTATGGCGAGGAGAAGCAGGCCAAGCGGATCGTCGGCGCGATCGTGCGCGAGCGGGAGAAGGAGCCGTTCAGCAACAGCGCACGGCTCGTCGAACTGATCCGGGACGCGCTTCCGCAGGCCGCCAAGCGCACCGGCGGCAACCCGGCCAAGCGCACCTTCCAGGCCCTGCGCATCGAGGTCAACGGCGAACTCTCCGTCCTGGAGCGGGCGATCCCCGCCGCTGTGAAGGCGCTCGACGTGGGCGGGCGGATCGCCGTGCTGTCGTACCACTCGCTGGAGGACCGGCTGGTCAAGCAGGTCTTCGCGGCGGGCGCCGCCACCACGGCGCCGCCCGGGCTGCCCGTCGTCCCCGAGCGCTACCAGCCGCGGCTCAAGCTGCTGACCCGTGGTGCCGAACTCCCCACCGAAGAGGAGATCGCCGAGAACCGGCGAGCGGCACCGGCCCGGCTGCGTGGGGCCGAGCGCATCAGGGAGGACGTCGAGTGAGGCGTGTGCAGGCCGGACCGAGGGAGCGTGCGTGAGCGGCAAACCCGAACTGAAGGGGAGGGCGGCCCGACTCGCGCGGCTCCTCCCGACCGGCCCCGGGCAGGCGGCCCGCACGCCCTTCGTCCTCCTGGTCGTCCTCCTCCTCGGCGGCGGCCTCCTCGCGCTCCTGGTGCTGAACTCGGCGCTCAGCGAGGGCGCGTTCAAACTCGACGACCTCCAGCGCGGGACCAAGAACCTCACCGACGAGGAGCAGGCCCTCCAGCGGGACATCGACGCCTACTCCGCCCCCGACGCCCTGCAGCGCCGCGCCCGCGAGCTCGGCATGGTGCCCGGCGGCGACCCCGCCTTCCTCGACCCCGACGGCACCGTCAAGGGCGTCCCCAGTGCCGCTCCCGGTGTCCGGCGGCCCGCAGCGCACACCCCTCTGGTCCTCGCCCCCGAGGCCTTGACCGACGGCCTCGCCCCCGAGGCCCTGACCGACGGCCTCGCCCCGACCCCCGGCAGGTGACGGAAGTGTCCGACAGGCAACCGCCGCGTCGCCATGTGCCCGGCCCCGCCAGGCCCGCCCGGCCGGACGCCCGGCGCCGTCCCGCCCCCGGCGCCCGTCCGGCCCGGCGCCCGGGGCAGGCCCGCCCGGCGGCGCCCAAGCCGCTGCGGCTCGGCAGCCCCCGCCCCCGTCTGCGGCTGGTCGGACTCGCGCTGACCCTGGTGCTGACCGCCTTCGTCGTGCGGCTGTTCCAGGTGCAGGCCGTCGACGCGAGCACCTACGCCGCCAAGGCCGAGCAGAACCGGTACGTCGGGCAGGTGCTGGCCGCCGACCGGGGCGAGATCACCGACCGCTCCGGGGTGGCCCTCGCGACCAGCGAGGACGCCTACGACATCACCGCCGACCCCACCATGTTCGCCCCGAAGATGCTGAAGATCGGGGACGGACCCGAGCAGGCAGCCGCGCTCCTCGCGCCGATCCTCGGCCAGGAGCAGGAGGACCTGGTCGAAAAGCTGCGGCCGAAGAACACGGCCCTGCGCTACGTCAAACTGGCCTCCCGCCAGACCCCGCAGGTCTGGAAGCAGATCAAGGACCTCAAGTCGGCGCTCGCCAAGAAGGCGGAGACGGACAAGTCCACGCCCAACGTGCTCTCGGGCGTCTTCTCCGTGGCCACCAGCAAGCGCGTGTACCCGGCCGGCGACCTCGCCGCCGGGATACTGGGCTGGGTCAACGGCGAGGGCAAGCCCGGCGGCGGCATCGAGCTGCAGCTGGACAAGCAGCTCGCCGGCAAGGACGGCAAGATCCGTTACGCCCAGTCCGGCGGCCGCCTGGTGCCCACCGCGGGCTCCACCGAGACACCCGCCGTCCCCGGCAGCGACGTCGAGCTCACCATCGACCGCGACATCCAGTGGGCCGCCCAGAACGCCATCAGCGAGCAGGTGAAGGAGTCGGCCGCCGACCGCGGCTACGTCATCGTCCAGGACACCCGCACCGGGCAGGTCCTGGCCATGGCGAACTCGCCCGGCTTCGACCCGAACGACCTGTCCGACGCCGACCCGGCCGCCCTCGGCAACGCCGCCCTCCAGGACGCCTTCGAGCCCGGCTCCACCGCCAAGGTCATGTCGATGGCCGCCGTGCTCCAGCAGAACGTCGCCACCCCCGGCACCCACGTGGTCGTACCCAACCGGCTGCACCGCGGCGACCGGCTGTTCAAGGACGACATCGACCACCCGACCTGGTACCTCACGCTCAACGGCGTGCTCGCCAAGTCCAGCAACATCGGCACCATCCTCGCCACCGGACAGCTCGGCAAGACCCAGGCCCAGGCCAACAAGGTCCTCTACGACTACCTGCGCAAGTTCGGCCTCGGCGGCTACACCGGGCTCGGCTTCCCCGGCGAGACCAAGGGCATCCTGGCCCCGCCCGGCAAGTGGTCGACCTCGCAGCAGTACACGATCCCTTTCGGCCAGGGCGTCTCCATCAACGCCATGCAGGCGGCCTCCGTGTACTCGACCATCGCCAACGGCGGCGTGCGGATCGAACCCACCCTCGTGCGCGGCACCAAGGGCCCCGACGGCCGGTTCACACCCGCCCCGAAGCCCGAGAAGACCCGGGTCGTCAGCGACCGGACGGCGAAGACCCTCGCCCGGATGCTGGAGTCCGTCGTGGACGACGAGGAGGGCACCGGCACCAAGGCGCGCATCCCCGGCTACCGCGTCGCGGGCAAGACCGGTACCGCCAACCGCGTGGATCCGGCCACCGGCAAGTACCACGGCTACACGTCGTCGTTCGCCGGATTCGCGCCCGCCGACAAGCCCCGCGTCACCGTCTACTGCGCCATCCAGAACGCCACCCGGGGCAGCTACTTCGGCGGGCAGATCTGCGGCCCCGTCTACAAGAAGGTCATGGAGTTCGCCCTGAAGTCCCTCCAGGTCCCCCCGACCGGCGCCAAGGCCGCGAAACTGCCCGTCTCCTTCCAGCAGTGACCAGGGCCGACCGCCCTGATCAGCACTCAGCCCCACCGACCCACCAGGACCGCCTCCGTGACTACGATCACCCCCGAGCCCGGCAACCAGAGCAGCACCCGCCCCTCGCTTCGCCCGGAGGCGGGTGCGCCCGGTACGCTCACCGCCGTGCCACACGCTGATCAGTCCCAAATCACCCAGAAGGGCCATCCCGTGACATACCCCGGGCCGCCCAGGCCGGTGCACGTCTCCGCCACACCCCTCGCGGAACTCGCCGATCAGCTGGGCGCTTCCCTGCCGGAGAGCGCCGCCGAGGTCACGGGCATCACCCATGACTCGCGCGCCGTACGCCCCGGCGACCTGTACGCCGCCCTCCCGGGGGCCCGGCTGCACGGTGCCGACTTCGTCAACCAGGCCGCGGGTCTCGGTGCCGCCGCCGTGCTGACCGACCCGACCGGCGCCGAGCGCGCCGCCGCGTCCGGGCTGCCGGTCCTGGTCGTCGACGACCCGCGCGCGCAGATGGGCGAGCTGGCCGCCACGATCTACGGCCACCCCGGCCGTGACCTGCTCCAGATCGGCATCACCGGCACCTCCGGCAAGACCACCACCGCCTACCTCGTCGAGGGCGGCCTGAGGACGGTGCGGTCCACCGGCCTGATCGGCACGGTCGAGATGCGCATCGGCGACGAGCGCATCAAGTCCGAGCGCACCACCCCCGAAGCCACCGACCTCCAGGCCCTTTTCGCCGTCATGCGCGAACGCGGTGTGGACGCGGTCGCCATGGAGGTCTCCAGCCACGCCCTGGTCCTCGGCCGGGTCGACGGCTGCGTCTTCGACATCGGCGTCTTCACCAACCTCAGCCCGGAGCACATGGAGTTCCACTCCGGCATGGAGGACTACTTCCAGGCGAAGGCGCAGCTCTTCACCCCGAAACGGGGCAAACTCGGCGTGGTCAACGTCGACGACGAGTACGGGCGCAGGCTGGCCAAGGAGGCCACCGTCCCGGTCGTCACCTACTCCGCCGAGGGCCACCCCGACGCCGACTGGCGCGCCGAGGACGTCCGGGTCGGCCGGCTGGACTCGACGTTCACCGTCATCGGCCCCAAGGGTGAGCGGATCGCCGCCAAGTCGCCGCTGCCCGGCCCGTTCAACGTGGCCAACACCCTCGCCGCGATCGTCGCCCTCGCCGTCGCCGGGCTCGACCCGCAGGCCGCCGCCGACGGCGTCGCCGCCGTGCCGGGCGTGCCGGGCCGCCTGGAGCGCGTGGACGCCGGGCAGCCCTACCTCGCGGTCGTCGACTACGCCCACAAGACGGACGCGGTCGAGTCCGTGCTGCGCGCCCTGCGCAAGGTCACCGAGGGCAGGCTGCACATCGTCCTCGGCTGCGGCGGCGACCGGGACCGGACCAAGCGCGAGCCCATGGGCGCCGCCGCGGCGCGGCTGGCCGACACCGCCGTGCTGACCTCCGACAACCCCCGCGGTGAGGACCCCCTCGCGATCCTCGCCACGATGCTCCGGGGCGCGGCGTCCGTGCCCGCGCACGAGCGCGGCGAGGTGCAGGTCTTCGAGGACCGGGCCGCCGCGATCGCCGCCGCCGTCGCCCGTGCCGAGCCCGGCGACACCGTGCTGGTCGCGGGCAAGGGCCACGAGCAGGGCCAGGACATCGCCGGTGTGGTCCGTCCCTTCGACGACCGCCAGGTGCTGCGCGAAGCCATCCGGAAGACCCAGGGATGAAAATCCAGAAGACCCAGGGGATGAACTTGTGATCGCCCTCTCCCTCGCCGAGATCGCAGAAGTCGTCGGCGGGCAGACGCACGACATACCGGATCCGTCCGTCCAGGTCACCGGCCCGGTGGTCCGGGACTCCCGAGAGGCGGGGCCGGGCAGTCTGTTCGTGGCCTTCGCCGGCGAACGCGTGGACGGCCACGACTTCGCGGCCGGGGTCGTCGAGGCCGGAGCGGTGGCCGTGCTCGGCACCCGGCCCGTCGGCGTCCCCGCGATCGTCGTGGACGACGTCCAGACCGCCCTCGGCGCCCTCGCCCGGCACGTCGTGGCCCGCCTCGGCGCCACGCTCGTCGCCCTCACCGGCTCGGCGGGCAAGACCAGCACCAAGGACCTCATCGCGCAGGTGCTGCAGCGCAAGGCACCGACGGTGTTCACGCCCGGCTCGCTCAACAACGAGATCGGGCTGCCGCTGACCGCGCTCAGCGCCACCGAGGAGACGCGGTTCCTCGTCCTGGAGATGGGCGCCCGCGGCATCGGGCACATCCGCTACCTCACCGGCCTGACGCCCCCGAAGGTCGGTCTCGTCCTCAACGTCGGCAGCGCCCACATCGGCGAGTTCGGCGGCCGCGAGCAGATCGCCCAGGCCAAGGGCGAACTCGTCGAGGCCCTGCCGTCCGAGGCCGACGGCGGCACCGCGATCCTCAACGCGGACGACCCCTACGTACGGGCCATGGCCTCCCGTACGAAGGCGAAGGTGCTCTTTTTCGGAGAGTCCGGCGAAGCGGACGTTCGCGCCGAGAACGTGCGACTCACGGACACCGGACAGCCCTCGTTCAGGCTTCACACACCCTCCGGTGCAAGCGATGTGACCATGCGCCTGTACGGTGAGCACCACGTGTCGAACGCGCTCGCCGCGGCCGCCGTCGCCCACGAGTTGGGCATGTCCGCTGACGAGATCGCCGTCGCGCTCTCCGAGGCGGGCTCCCTCTCCCGCTGGCGGATGGAGGTCACCGAGCGCCCGGACGGCGTGACGGTCGTCAACGACGCCTACAACGCGAACCCCGAGTCGATGAAGGCCGCGCTGCGCGCGCTCGTGGCCATCGGAAAGGGGCGTCGCACGTGGGCGGTGCTCGGCAAGATGGCCGAGCTCGGGGACGAGGCTCTCGCCGAGCACGACGCGGTCGGACGGCTCGCCGTCCGGCTCAACGTCAGCAAGCTCGTCGCGGTCGGTGGCAGGGAAGCCGCCTGGCTGCAACTGGGCGCATATAACGAGGGTTCGTGGGGTGAGGAGTCGGTGCACGTGTCCGACGCACAGGCGGCGGTCGACCTGTTGCGCAGCGAGCTGCGCCCGGGGGACGTCGTGCTCGTGAAGGCGTCCCGTTCGGTCGGCCTGGAGAGCGTGGCGCAGGCGCTCATCGAGACCGGTGCCGAGGGTGAGGTTTCCGCCCGATGATGAAGCAGATCCTGTTCGCAGGAGTCATTGGCCTCTTCCTGACCCTGGTCGGCACCCCGCTGCTGATCAAGCTGCTCGCCCGCAAGGGCTACGGCCAGTACATCCGCGACGACGGCCCGCGCGAGCACGCCAGCAAGCGCGGTACGCCGACCATGGGCGGTATCGCCTTCATCCTGGCCACGGTCGCCGCGTACTTCCTGGCCAAGGTGATCACGGGCTATCTGGACCCGGACGTCGACGCGGCCCCGACTTTCTCGGGCCTGCTGGTGCTCGGCCTGATGGTCGGCATGGGCCTGGTCGGCTTCCTCGACGACTACATCAAGATCGTCAAACGGCGTTCCCTCGGCCTGCGCGCCAAGGCGAAGATGGCCGGCCAGCTGATCGTCGGCGTCAGCTTCGCGGTGCTGTCGCTGCAGTTCGCGGACAACCGCGGCAACACCCCGGCCTCCACCAAGCTGTCGTTCATCACGGACTTCGGCTGGACGATCGGCCCCGTGCTGTTCGTGGTCTGGGCGCTGTTCATGATCCTCGCCATGTCGAACGGCGTGAACCTGACCGACGGTCTGGACGGTCTGGCCACCGGCGCCTCGGTGCTCGTCTTCGGCGCCTACACCTTCATCGGTGTCTGGCAGTTCCAGGAGTCCTGCGCCAACGCGCAGACACTGACCAACCCGGGCGCCTGCTACGAGGTGCGCGACCCCCTCGACCTCGCGGTGGTCGCCTCCGCGCTGATGGGCGCCTGCCTCGGCTTCCTGTGGTGGAACACCTCGCCGGCCAAGATCTTCATGGGCGACACCGGTTCGCTCGCCCTCGGCGGTGTGCTCGCCGGCCTCGCGATCTGCTCGCGCACCGAACTGCTGATGGCCATCCTCGGCGGCCTCTTCGTCCTGATCACCATGTCCGTGGTGATCCAGGTCGGCTCGTTCCGCCTCACCGGGAAGCGCGTCTTCCGGATGGCACCGCTCCAGCACCACTTCGAACTCAAGGGCTGGTCCGAAGTGCTCGTCGTGGTCCGCTTCTGGATCATCCAGGGCATTTGTGTCATCGTCGGACTCGGCCTCTTCTACGCAGGATGGGCAGCGGACAAGTGACCACCTCGGAGCCCTTCGACTTCCAGGGCACGCACGTCACCGTGGCGGGACTCGGCGTCTCGGGCGTCCCGGCCGCCAAGGTGCTGCACGGCCTGGGCGCGATCGTCACGGTCGTCAACGACGGTGCCGACGAGCGTGCGCGGGCGCAGGCGGCCGACCTGGAGGCGCTTGGCGTCTCCGTGCGTCTCGGTGACGGCGAGACGCTGCCGGAGGGCACCGAGCTGATCGTCACCGCGCCCGGCTGGCAGCCGGACAAGCCGCTGTTCGCGGCGGCGGAGCGGGCGGGCGTCCCGGTCTGGGGCGACGTCGAACTGGCCTGGCGCCTGCGCGGCCCCGACGCCGCCGACTGGCTCGCCGTCACCGGCACCAACGGCAAGACCACCACCGTCCAGATGCTGGCGTCGATCCTGAAGGCGGCGGGCCTGCGCACGGCCGCCGTCGGCAACATCGGCGTCTCCCTGCTGGACGCGGTGCTCGGCGAGGAACAGTACGACGTGCTCGCCGTGGAGCTGTCCAGCTACCAGCTGCACTGGGCGCCCTCCCTGCGCGCCCACTCGGCCGCGGTGCTCAACCTCGCCCCGGACCACCTCGACTGGCACGGCTCCATGAAGGCGTACGCCGCCGACAAGGGCCGCATCTACGAGGGCAACCGCGTCGCCTGTGTCTACAACGTGGCCGACAAGGCCACCGAGGACCTGGTCCGCGAGGCCGACGTCGAGGAGGGCTGCCGGGCCATCGGCTTCACGCTGGGCACGCCCGGGCCCTCCCAACTCGGCGTCGTCGAGGGCATCCTGGTCGACCGCGCCTTCGTCGAGAACCGGCACAAGAACGCCCAGGAACTCGCCGAGGTCGCCGACGTCAACCCGCCGGCCCCGCACAACATCGCCAACGCCCTCGCGGCTGCGGCCCTCGCCCGCGCCTACGGCGTGCCCGCCAGGGCCGTACGGGACGGCCTGCGGGCCTTCACCCCGGACGCGCACCGCATCGCCCACGTCGCGGACGTGGACGGCGTCGCGTACGTCGACGACTCCAAGGCCACCAACACGCATGCGGCGGAAGCCTCGTTGGCGGCCTACGACCCGATCGTGTGGATCGCGGGCGGCCTCGCGAAGGGTGCGACCTTCGACGAACTGGTCGCCAAGTCGGCGAAGCGGCTGCGGGGCGCCGTGCTGATCGGCGCGGACCGCGCCCTCATTTGGGAAGCCCTGGCGCGACACGCCCCGCAGGTACCGGTCGTCGACCTCGACCGGACCGACACTGGGGCGATGCGCGCGGCGGTCCAGGAGGCGCGGAAACTCGCTCAGCCGGGTGACACGGTGCTGCTGGCTCCGGCCTGTGCCTCGATGGACATGTTCGCCAATTACAACAAGCGCGGGGACGCCTTCGCGGACGCCGTCCGTGAACTCGGCTCCGCCGACGGCTGACCCGGGTCCGCCTCGCCCGGCGGCGGTGCCGGGCGTACCTGGGAGGGACGCGTGACAGGGATGTGGCTGGTGCCCGAGCGGCCTGGGGGCGCGCACCGCGCGACGTCCCCCTCCGGCACGGCAGGGTGAGCG
The DNA here is from genome assembly GCF_042959365.1 of Streptomyces sp. NPDC007907. Taxonomy (NCBI): domain Bacteria; kingdom Bacillati; phylum Actinomycetota; class Actinomycetes; order Kitasatosporales; family Streptomycetaceae; genus Streptomyces; species Streptomyces sp. NPDC007907. The sequence goes on along the minus strand of NZ_JBIBKR010000007.1, from coordinate 347,694 downwards.
CCGATGCCCACCAGCCGCACCGGACGGCCGCCGACCCCACGCGCCCCCAGGCGCCCCGCCGCGCCCCGGCCCGCACGTGCTGACGGCGTCCTCGGCCTCTACAGCCGCGCACGCAAGGGCTGGGACCGGCCGCTGACCGCCTACTACCTGATCCTCGGCGGCAGTCTGCTGATCACCGTGCTGGGCCTGGTGATGGTCTACTCGGCCTCCCAGATCACCGCGCTGCAGATGTCGCTGCCGGGTTCGTACTTCTTCCGCAAGCAGTTGCTCGCGGCGGGCATCGGCACCGGACTGCTCTTCGCGGCCTCGCGGATGCCGGTGCGACTGCACCGGGCGCTCGCCTACCCCATCCTCGCCGCCGCCGTCTTCCTCATGGCCCTCGTGCAGGTCCCGGGGATAGGGGTCTCGGTCAACGGCAACCAGAACTGGATCTCCCTGGGCGGCTCCTTCCAGATCCAGCCCAGCGAGTTCGGCAAGCTCGCCCTGGTGCTGTGGGGCGCCGACCTGCTGGCCCGCAAGCAGGACAGGAAGCTGCTGAACCAGTGGAAGCACATGCTGGTGCCGCTGGTCCCGGCCGCCTTCATGCTGCTCGGCCTGATCATGATCGGCGGCGACATGGGCACCGCGATCATCCTCACGGCCATCCTGTTCGGCCTGCTCTGGCTGGCCGGGGCGCCCACCCGGCTGTTCGCCGGGGTGCTGTCGATCGCCGCCGTGCTCGGCCTGATCCTCATCAAGACCAGCCCCAACCGCATGGCCCGCCTGCAGTGCCTGGGCGCCACCGAACCCCAGTCGGGGCCCGTCGACTGCTGGCAGGCCGTGCACGGGATCTACGCCCTCGCCTCGGGCGGAATCTTCGGTTCCGGGCTGGGTGCGAGTGTGGAGAAATGGGGCCAACTCCCCGAAGCCCACACCGACTTCATCTTCGCCGTCACCGGTGAGGAACTGGGCCTGGCGGGGACGCTGTCGGTACTCGCCCTCTTCGCGGCTCTAGGCTATGCGGGTATCCGCGTGGCCGGACGCACGGAGGACCCCTTCGTCAGGTATGCCGCGGGAGGCGTGACCACCTGGATCACGGCCCAGGCCGTGATCAACATCGGTGCGGTGCTCGGTCTGCTGCCGATCGCCGGCGTCCCCCTCCCGCTGTTCTCCTACGGGGGATCCGCCCTGCTGCCGACCATGTTCGCCATCGGGCTGCTGATCGCCTTCGCGCGTCAGGACCCCGCTGCGCGGATGGCGCTTGCGATGCGGCAACCCCGCTTTGGTAGAAAGCGGGGGGCGGGGGGCGCCGGTTCCGGCCGGAGTCCCCGGAGATGGAACACGATGCGACGGCGTGCCTCGGCGGCACGCTCGTCCGGAGAGCGGTGAATTTCGGTGCATGTCGTACTCGCCGGCGGAGGAACCGCGGGCCACATCGAGCCCGCGCTCGCCCTCGCGGACGCCCTGCGCAGGCAGGACCCGAGCGTGGGCATCACGGCCCTGGGCACGGAGCGCGGCCTCGAGACCCGGCTCGTACCCGAGCGCGGGTACGAACTCGCGCTGATCCCCGCCGTTCCGCTGCCGCGCAAGCCCACCCCCGAGCTGATCACCGTCCCGGGCCGGCTGCGCGGCACCATCAAGGCGACCGAGCAGATCCTGGAGCGCACCAAGGCGGACGCCGTGGTCGGCTTCGGCGGCTACGTCGCCCTGCCCGGCTACCTGGCGGCCAAGCGCCTTGGCGTGCCGATCGTGATCCACGAGGCCAACGCCCGCCCGGGCCTGGCCAACAAGATCGGCTCGCGGTACGCCAGCCAGGTCGCCGTCTCCACGCCCGACAGCAAGCTGCGGGGCGCCCGCTACATCGGCATCCCACTGCGCCGCTCCATCGCGACCCTGGACCGGGCCGCCGTACGCCCCGAGGCCCGGGCCGCGTTCGGCCTCGACCCGAACCTGCCCACGTTGCTGGTCACCGGCGGCTCCCAGGGCGCCCGGCGCCTGAACGAGGTCGTCCAGCAGGTCGCGCCCTGGCTTCAGCAGGCGGGAATCCAGATCCTGCACGCGGTCGGCCCGAAGAACGAACTGCCGCAGGTCCACCAGATGCCGGGAATGCCCCCCTATGTGCCGGTAAGTTACCTGGACCGGATGGACCTCGCGTACGCCGCGGCCGACATGATGCTCTGCCGTGCGGGCGCGATGACCGTCGCCGAACTCTCCGCCGTCGGGCTCCCGGCCGCCTATGTCCCGCTGCCCATCGGCAACGGCGAACAGCGGCTCAACGCCCAGCCGGTGGTCAAGGCCGGCGGCGGACTGCTGGTGGACGACGCGGAACTGACGCCCGAGTGGGTCCAGCACAACGTCCTGCCCGTGCTCGCCGACCCGCACCGGCTGTACCAGATGTCCCGCGCCGCCGCCGAGTTCGGCCGCCGGGACGCCGACGACCTGCTCGTCGGCATGGTGTACGAGGCGATCGCCGCCAGTCGTGCACACCGATAGGACTGTATGACGGAAGGCAGGGAGCGTGGCCGGATCGACCACCGCCGAACGCGGTGAACGCCAGCAGGAGTCGTCCGGCCCGCCGCCCCGTCTGCGGTCGCGGCGCGCCCGGCTGCGCGCACTCGTCCTCCTGGGCCTCGCCCTGGTCTTCCTCGGCATCCCGACGGTCTGGCTGTTCTACGGCTCCGGCTGGCTGCGTGCCGAGCAGGTCTCGGTCTCCGGCACCCGGGTCCTGACACCGGCTCAGGTCGAGGCGGCGGCCGACGTTCCGCTCGGGGAGCCGCTGATTTCCGTCGACACCGATGCGATCGAGGCACGGCTGCGCCGGAAATTGCCCCGAATTGACGCGGTTGACGTGGTCCGTTCCTGGCCCCACGGAATCGACCTGAAAGTGGTTGAGCGGACTCCGGTTCTGATTGTCCAAAAGGGCGGAAAGTTCGTCGAAGTGGACGATGACGGTGTCCGCTTCGCCACGGTTTCCAAGGCCCCGAAAGGCGTCCCCGCGCTGGAATTGACGCTCTCCCGGTCCGGCTCCGCCGCCGCGAGCCTGCGCCGCTTCGGCGAGGCCCGGCTGGTGCGCGAGGCCGTCGGCGTCGCCCGAAAGGTTCCGGCCGCCGTCGCCCGCGAGACACGCACCGTCGAGGTCCGTTCCTTTGACGACATCTCGCTGGAGTTGAGGGGCGGCCGTACGGTCGCCTGGGGGAGCAGTGAGAAGGGCGCCGCGAAGGCCCGTACTCTCACCGCCCTGATGAAAGCAACGCCCGATGCGGGGTACTTCGACGTGAGTGTGCCCACCGCCCCGGCGTCATCGGGGAGTTGACGCACATCAGCGCAGGCCAGCACCCTGGTTGGGCAGCGCTACGGCTGATCACATAGGGTGAAAAGAAAAACGGGAGGTTCGGCGTGTTCGTTGAACGTGCGCCACTTGTCGACTTAGTGTCCTGTTCAGAAGACTCCAAGGAACGGACACACTGGTAACCCTAAACTTCAGGGTTAGGGTTCGGGTCGGCGATACGGACCGTCCCATTCGGCATCAGTCGTCGGGTCGCGGGGCGCAGAGCGTCACGGTGATTCGGCGACACGTAACTCGAGGCGAGAGGCCTTCGACGTGGCAGCACCGCAGAACTACCTCGCAGTCATCAAAGTCATCGGTGTCGGCGGCGGTGGTGTCAATGCCATCAACCGGATGATCGAGGTCGGTCTCAAGGGCGTCGAGTTCATCGCCATCAACACCGACGCGCAAGCCCTGTTGATGAGCGACGCCGACGTCAAGCTCGACGTCGGCCGGGAACTCACCCGCGGACTCGGCGCCGGAGCCAACCCGGCCGTCGGCCGCAAGGCCGCCGAGGACCACCGCGAGGAGATCGAGGAGGTCCTCAAGGGGGCCGACATGGTCTTCGTGACAGCCGGAGAAGGCGGCGGCACCGGCACCGGCGGCGCGCCCGTCGTGGCCAACATCGCGCGCTCGCTCGGCGCCCTCACCATCGGTGTGGTCACGCGCCCGTTCACCTTCGAGGGGCGGCGCCGCGCGAACCAGGCCGAGGACGGCATCGCCGAACTCCGCGAAGAGGTCGACACCCTCATCGTCATCCCGAACGACCGGCTGCTGTCCATCTCGGACCGCCAGGTCTCGGTGCTCGACGCCTTCAAGTCGGCCGACCAGGTCCTGCTCTCGGGTGTCCAGGGCATCACCGACCTCATCACCACCCCGGGCCTCATCAACCTCGACTTCGCCGACGTCAAGTCGGTCATGTCCGAGGCCGGCTCGGCCCTGATGGGCATCGGCTCCGCCCGCGGCGACGACCGCGCGGTGGCCGCCGCCGAGATGGCGATCTCCTCGCCGCTCCTCGAGGCGTCCATCGACGGCGCCCGCGGTGTCCTGCTCTCCATCTCCGGCGGCTCCGACCTCGGCCTGTTCGAGATCAACGAGGCCGCCCAGCTGGTCAGCGAGGCCGCCCACCCCGAGGCCAACATCATCTTCGGCGCGGTGATCGACGACGCCCTCGGCGACGAGGTACGGGTCACCGTGATCGCGGCCGGCTTCGACGGCGGCCAGCCGCCCGCCAAGCGGGACAACGTCCTCGGCTCGTCCTCGGCCAAGCGCGAGGAGCCGGCCCCGGTCCGGCAGACCGAGAGCCGCCCGTCCTTCGGTTCGCTCGGCAGCGTGACCCCGAAGGAGGACCCGGAGCCCGCTCCGGAGCCGGTCAAGGACATCCCGGTCGCCCCGCCGGTCCCGCCGGCGCCGCGCACCTACTCGGACAGTGCGGCCGAGGAACTGGACGTACCGGACTTCCTCAAGTGATCCTTCAATCGTGATAGGACAGCGCGAAAGCGCGAGCGGCGCGCACTTCGGCTTCACCGACCGGTGGGGCGGGGTGAGCGCCGCTCCGTATGAGGAGCTCAACCTCGGCGGAGCGGTCGGCGACGATCCCGAGGCCGTGCGCACCAACCGGGACCTGGCCGCCAAGTCCCTCGGTCTCGAAACGGACCGGGTCGTCTGGATGAACCAGGTGCACGGGGCGGACGTGGCGGTGGTGGACGGGCCGTGGGGATCGTCGGCCCCGGTCCCGTCGGTCGACGCCATCGTCACCACGCGCCGGGGGCTCGCCCTCGCCGTGCTCACCGCCGACTGCGTACCGGTGCTGCTCGCCGACCCCGTCGCCGGCATCGCCGCCGCGGCCCACGCGGGCCGGCCCGGCATGATCGCCGGGGTCGTCCCGGCCGCGGTGCGCGCGATGGCGGAACTGGGCGCCGAGCCCTCCCGGATCGTCGCCCGCACCGGGCCCACTGTCTGCGGCCGGTGCTACGAAGTGCCCGAGGCGATGCGCGCCGAGGTGTCCGCCGTCGAGCCGGCGGCGTACGCCGAGACGAGCTGGGGCACACCGGCGGTCGACGTGAGCGCCGGAGTGCACGCCCAGCTGGAACGGCTCGGGGTGCGCGACCGGCAGCAGTCGCCGGTGTGCACGCTGGAGTCGCGCGATCACTTCTCGTACCGCCGCGACCGCATCACCGGTCGGCTCGCGGGTTATGTGTGGCTGGACTGACAGGACATGACGGACCGTAAGGACGAACTCGCCGCGAACCTGGCGAAAGTGGAACGGCGTATCGCCGATGCGTGCGCGGCCGCGGGGCGGGCACGCGACGAGGTGACCCTGATCGTGGTCACCAAGACCTACCCCGCGAGCGACGTGCGGATCCTCGCGGAACTCGGCGTCAGGCACGTCGCCGAGAACCGCGACCAGGACGCGGCCCCCAAGGCCGAGGCCTGCTCGGATTTGCCCCTCACCTGGCACTTCGTGGGTCAACTCCAGACCAACAAGGTGCGTTCGGTGGTCGGTTACGCGGATTTCGTGCAGTCCGTCGATCGTTCCAAGCTCGTCACAGCTTTGTCGAAGGAGGCGGTCCGGGCCGGACGCGAACTGGGATGCCTCCTCCAGGTCGCGCTCGACGCTGGTGAGAGCGCCCGTGGTGAGCGCGGCGGCGTCGCGCCCGACGGAATCGCGGAGCTGGCCGACCTCGTGGCCGGGGCGCCGGGACTGCGGCTCGACGGACTGATGACCGTCGCGCCGCTCACCGGCGAGTACGCGGGACGCGAATTGGCCGCCTTCGAGCGGGTGATGGTTTTGTCGACCGACCTGCGCCGGACTCACGGGGCTGCCACCATGGTCTCGGCAGGGATGAGTACGGACCTCGAACAGGCCGTGACGGCCGGAGCGACACATGTGCGCGTCGGCAGCGCGGTACTCGGAGTCCGCCCCAGGCTCGGGTAACGTCGCCAAGAAGTCGGACCACAGCAGAAAATATGGTCATTGCCGCCGATAGGCGGATTCAAGGACCACGTGGATCGCGGGCACTTGGCAGTCGTCAGCCGATCCACCACAGAGCGGAGGACTCAGAGCATGGCCGGCGCGATGCGCAAGATGGCGGTCTACCTCGGCCTCGTGGAGGACGATGGGTACGACGGCCGCGGATTCGACCCCGACGACGACTTCGAACCCGAACTGGACCCGGAGCCCGAGCGGGACCACCGACGGCACGAGCCGTCCCACCAGCCGCACGTCTCACATCAGCCCCAAAGGGACGAAGAGGTACGAGTCGTACAACCCTCCGTGCCTCGCGAACCGGCCCCCCGCTCCGCTTCGCTCCCCGCGGAATCCAGCCGCCCGGCGCGCATCGCGCCCGTGGCATCCATCACACAAGAACGCGCAAATTTGGAGAAGAACGCACCGGTGATCATGCCCAAGGTCGTGTCCGAACGAGAGCCTTACCGGATCACCACGCTTCACCCGCGGACCTACAACGAGGCCCGTACCATCGGGGAACACTTCCGTGAAGGCACCCCGGTGATCATGAATCTGACTGAGATGGACGACACAGATGCGAAGCGACTTGTCGACTTTGCGGCCGGTTTGGTGTTTGGTCTTCACGGCAGTATCGAGCGGGTGACGCAGAAGGTGTTCCTGTTGTCGCCTGCTAACGTCGATGTCACGGCGGAGGACAAGGCCCGCATCGCAGAGGGCGGGTTCTTCAACCAGAGCTGAGACGCACCACCGGAACAGCAGTACCGAGCAGGGCACAGGGGAGAGGGACGCAAGAGGTCATGAGCGTGGTTTTGGATGTCGTCTACATCGCGCTGATGTGCTTCCTCATCGTGCTCATCTTCCGACTGGTCATGGACTATGTCTTCCAGTTCGCCCGCTCATGGCAACCCGGCAAGGCGATGGTGGTCGTTCTGGAGGCCACCTACACTGTCACCGATCCACCGCTCAAGCTTCTGCGGCGGGTCATTCCGCCGCTGCGTCTCGGGGGCGTGGCGCTAGACCTGTCCTTCTTCGTACTGATGATCATCGTCTACATCCTGATCTCGATCGTGAGCCGGCTGTGATGAGCGATGTGACCTACCGTCTTGCCGAATGCCGACGACTACGTTGAGGTGAAGAGATGCCGTTGACCCCCGAGGACGTGCGGAACAAGCAGTTCACGACCGTCCGCCTCCGAGAAGGCTATGACGAGGACGAGGTCGATGCCTTCCTCGACGAGGTCGAAGCCGAACTGACCCGCCTGCTCCGGGAGAACGAGGACCTGCGCGCCAAACTGGCCGCGGCCACGCGCGCTGCTGCGCAGAACCAGCAGAACATGCGCAAGCCTCCGGAGCCGCAGCAGGATCAGCAGCAACAGCAGCAGGGCATGCGCGGTCCCGGCGGTCCTGTCCCCGCCGGCATATCGGGCCCGCCGCAGCAGCAGATGGGTGGCCCCATGGGTGGTCCGCCCCAGCTGCCGAGCGGTGCCCCGCAGCTGCCCGCCGGTCCCGGCGGTCAGGGTGGACCCCAGGGTCCCGGCCCGATGGGTCAGGGTCCGGGTCCGATGGGCCAGCCCCCGATGCAGCAGCAGATGGGCGGCCCCATGGGCGGCCCCGGCCCGATGGGCGGTCCGATGGGCGGCCCCGGTCAGGGAGGCCCCGGTGGCGACAGCGCCGCCCGTGTCCTCTCGCTGGCCCAGCAGACCGCCGACCAGGCGATCGCGGAGGCCCGTTCCGAGGCCAACAAGATCGTCGGCGAGGCGCGTTCGCGTGCCGAGGGTCTGGAGCGTGACGCCCGTGCCAAGGCCGACGCCCTGGAGCGGGACGCGCAGGAGAAGCACCGCGTCGCGATGGGCTCCCTGGAGTCCGCCCGCGCCACGCTGGAGCGCAAGGTCGAGGACCTGCGCGGCTTCGAGCGCGAGTACCGCACGCGCCTGAAGTCGTACCTGGAGTCGCAGCTGCGCCAGCTGGAGACCCAGGCCGACGACTCGCTGGCCCCGCCGCGCACCCCGGCGACCGCGTCCCTCCCGCCGTCCCCGGCGCCTTCCATGGCCCCGGCCGGCGCGAGCGCCCCGTCCTACGGCGGTGGCAACCAGACGATGGGCGGCGCCCCGTCGCCGTCCGGTCCGTCCTACGGCGGTCAGCAGCAGATGTCGCCGGCGATGACCCAGCCGATGGCTCCGGTGCGGCCGCAGGGCCCGTCCCCGATGGGTCAGGCGCCCTCGCCGATGCGGGGCTTCCTGATCGACGAGGATGACAACTGACGGCCTGATGGCCAGTAGTACGGCATAGACGTCGGCAGCGTTCAGGGCGAGGCCCCGGGTGGGAACCCGGGGCCTCGCCCTTTCGCGCTGTGTGCCGTGCCACGTGTGTTCGTGCGTACGCAACGCCGAAGGCCCGGTCCCGCCAAGATCTTTGGCGGGACCGGGCCTTCGGACTGTCCGGCCCTCGGTTACACCTTGCGCAGGCGGAACGTCAGGGACAGGCCCTCGTCGGTGAAGGGCTCGCCGTAGGTGTCGTCCGCCTCGCCCTGGGCGAAGTCGCTGCCGAGCACCTCGTCGGCGATCAGGCCGGCGTGGTCGGTCAGGGCCTCGACCGTCGCCCGGTCCGTGGCCGTCCAGCGCAGCGCGATGCGGTCGGCGACGTCGAGACCGCTGTTCTTGCGGGCCTCCTGGATCAGGCGGATCGCGTCACGGGCCAGGCCCGCCCGGCGCAGCTCCTCGGTGATCTCCAGGTCCAGGGCGACCGTGGCGCCCGCGTCGGAGGCCACCGACCAGCCCTCGCGGGGGGTCTCCGTGATGATGACCTCGTCGGGGGCCAGCGTGACGGTCTCGCCGTCGACCTCCACCGACGCCGTGCCCTCGCGCAGGGCCAGGGACAGGGCGGCCGCGTCCGCGTTCGCCACGGCCTTGGCCACGTCCTGCACCCGCTTGCCGAACCGCTTGCCCAGCGCGCGGAAGTTGGCCTTCGCCGTGGTGTCGACCAGGCTGCCGCCGACCTCGCTGAGCGTCGCCAGGGACTCGACGTTCAGCTCCTCCGTGATCTGCGTGCGCAGTTCGGAGTCCAGGGCGCCGAAACCGGTCGCCGCGATCAGCGCGCGGGACAGCGGCTGACGCGTCTTGACGCCCGACTCCGCGCGCGTGGCACGGCCCAGCTCCACCAGGCGGCGCACCAGCACCATCTGCTTCGACAGCTCCGGGTCGATGGCACCGAGGTCCGCCTTCGGCCAGGACGACAGGTGGACCGACTCGGGGGCGCCCGGGGTGACGGGGACGATCAGGTCCTGCCAGACCCGCTCGGTGATGAACGGGGTCAGCGGGGCCATCAACTGCGTGACCGTCTCGACGACCTCGTGCAGGGTGCGCAGGGCCGCCTTGTCGCCCTGCCAGAAGCGACGGCGGGAGCGGCGCACGTACCAGTTGGACAGGTCGTCGACGAACGCGGAGAGCAGCTTGCCGGCGCGCTGGGTGTCGTAGGCGTCCAGCGCCTGGGTGACCTGGTCGGTGAGCGCGTGCAGCTCCGACAGCAGCCAGCGGTCCAGGACCGGGCGGTCGGCCGGGGCAGGGTCGGCCCCGGACGGGGCCCAGTTCGACGTACGAGCGTAGAGCGCCTGGAAGGCGACCGTGTTCCAGTACGTCAGGAGCGTCTTGCGGACGACCTCCTGGATCGTGCCGTGGCCCACGCGGCGGGCCGCCCAGGGGGAGCCGCCGGCCGCCATGAACCAGCGGACCGCGTCGGCGCCGTGCCGGTCCATGAGCGGGATCGGCTCCAGGGTGTTGCCCAGGTGCTTGGACATCTTGCGGCCGTCCTCGGCGAGGATGTGCCCCAGACAGACCACGTTCTCGTACGAGGACTTGTCGAAGACCAGGGTGCCGACGGCCATCAGTGTGTAGAACCAGCCGCGGGTCTGGTCGATGGCCTCGCAGATGAACTGCGCCGGGTAGCGGGCCTCGAACAGCTCCTTGTTCTTGTACGGGTAGCCCCACTGCGCGAACGGCATCGAGCCCGAGTCGTACCAGGCGTCGATCACCTCGGGCACGCGCGTGGCGGTCTTCCCGCAACCGCCCTGCGGGCAGGCGAAGGTGACCTCGTCGATGAACGGGCGGTGCGGGTCCAGGCCGGACTGGTCGGTGCCGGTCAGCTCGGTCAGCTCCGCGAGGGAGCCGACGCAGGTGAGGTGGTCGTCCTCGCAGCGCCAGATGGGCAGCGGGGTGCCCCAGTAGCGGTTGCGGGACAGCGCCCAGTCGATGTTGTTGTTCAGCCAGTCGCCGTACCGGCCGTGCTTGACCGTCTCCGGGTACCAGTTGGTGCCCTCGTTCTCCGCGAGGAGGCGGTCCTTGAGCGCCGTGGTGCGGATGTACCAGGAGGGCTGCGCGTAGTAGAGCAGCGCGGTGTGGCAGCGCCAGCAGTGCGGGTAGCTGTGCTCGTACGGGATGTGCTTGAAGAGCAGGCCGCGGCTGTCGAGGTCCTCGGTGAGCTTCTCGTCGGCCTTCTTGAAGAAGACGCCGCCCACGAGCGGGACGTCCTCCTCGAAGGTGCCGTCCGGGCGGACCGGGTTCACGACGGGCAGGCCGTAGGAGCGGCAGACCTTGAGGTCGTCCTCACCGAAGGCGGGGGACTGGTGGACCAGACCGGTGCCGTCCTCGGTGGTGACGTACTCGGCGTTGACGACGAAGTGGGCCTCGGCCGGGAATTCCACCAGCTCGAACGGGCGCTGGTACGTCCAGCGCTCCATCTCGGCGCCCGTGAAGGTCTGCCCGGTGGCCTCCCAGCCCTCGCCGAGGGCCTTGGCGAGGAGCGGCTCGGCGACGACGAGCTTCTCCTCGCCGTTGGTCGCGACGACGTAGGTGACCTCGGGGTGGGCGGCGACGGCGGTGTTGGACACCAGGGTCCACGGGGTCGTCGTCCACACCAGGAGCGCGGCCTCGCCGGCGAGCGGGCCGGAGGTGAGCGGGAAGCGGACGAAGACCGAGGGGTCGACGACCGTCTCGTAGCCCTGCGCCAGCTCGTGGTCGGACAGGCCCGTGCCGCAGCGGGGGCACCAGGGTGCGACGCGGTGGTCCTGGACCAGCAGGCCCTTGCCGAAGATCTCCTTCAGCGACCACCAGACCGACTCGATGTACTCGGGGTCCATCGTGCGGTACGGGTCCTGGAGGTCGGTCCAGTAGCCCATGCGGGTCGTGAGCGCCTCGAAGGCGTCCGTGTGCCGGGTCACCGACTCGCGGCACTTCTCGTTGAACTCCGCGATGCCGTACGCCTCGATGTCCTGCTTGCCGGAGAAGCCGAGCTCCTTCTCGACGGCGAGCTCGACCGGGAGGCCGTGGCAGTCCCAGCCGGCCTTGCGGGCGACGTGGTAGCCGCGCATGGTGCGGAAACGGGGGAAGACGTCCTTGAAGACGCGCGCCTCGATGTGGTGGGCGCCGGGCATGCCGTTGGCGGTGGGCGGGCCCTCGTAGAACACCCACTCGGGGCGGCCCTCGGACTGCTCCAGGCTCTTGGCGAAGATCTTCTGCTCGCGCCAGAAGTCGAGCACGGCGTGCTCGAGGGCGGGCAGGTCGACCTGGGCGGGTACCTGGCGGTACGTCGGCGATGTCATCAGCGGGCTTCCTCCGGCGGACTTGCTGCCTTCCGTCCGGAGGGACGAGAGCTACGTCTGCCTGCGCCGCCTTCGGCGCGCTCCCGCGGTACCACCCTCCTTGGCCCTCCGGCACGGGGTGTGCGCCGGCGAGCCCCCTCATTGGGGTCGCGATGCCGGGTCTACCGGCCGTCGCTCACTGGCTCCGGCTTTCTTCCGGCGGCTCCGGGGTGATCTTCACGTCGCGCTCGCCCCCGGGCTTCCACCGTCCCCGGGTCGCTCTGGGCTGCATACGCCGCTACTCGTCCCCATCCACGCTTTTCGCTCCGCCCAGTGTACGGCGCCGCGCGGGCGGCGGCCGACCGGATTTCGCGGCCGTCGGGGGTGGGGGCCGCTTGGGGGTGATATGGGTTTCATAACCCGAATAGCACGGTATAGGTGTTCGGATCCTGGGACGTCCGGCTCGGCGGATTACCGGGCGGGGAGCTGGGCACAACGGATGCAGGTTCGCCGCGCGGCGTGCGCGAGGCGGGCGAATCAGGCGGTGTGCCCCGTTGCCGCGGGACTCGAGTCGATTTATCGTCCCAGCACGATGCGCGAGCAAGATCACAATATGTGAAGGGGCCGCGGCCATGGTGGCGAAGAAGACCGCCGTACAGCAGCCGGCGTCCGGCAGGTCCGCGAAGGCCTCCGGCGGCGCTGCGAAGGACGTGGACGGGAAGAAGTCCGCGCAGGCTTCGGCTGGGCATGCGGCCGAGGCGGCACCGGCCGGAACCGCGGCGGCCGGGAAGGCCACGGCGACGGCATCGGCGGAGCGGGAGCCCACCGGGCGGGCGGCGGGGAAGAAGACGGCGGCGAAGAAGACCGCGGCAGCGACGGAGACCGCGGCGAAGAAAACCGCGGCGGGGAAGAAGACGGTGGCGGGGAAGAAGACGGCGGCAGCGACGAAGACGGCCGGGAAGAAGGCCGCTGCGAAGAGGGCCCCGGCTGGGAAGGGCGCCGGAGGCAGGAGCACCACCACGAAGAGCGCGGCCGGGAAGGGCGCTGCCCGGACCGGCGCGGGCACACAGGACACGGCCGCGACCAGCACGGCCAAGAAGGCGGGTGCGGCCGAGGCCGCGCAGCAGACGGGAGCGACGACGGTGGGTGCGAAGAAGACTCCTGGCCCGGCCACGGCGGCGAAGACCGCCGTTCCGAAGGCACGGGTCGCCGCGGCGGAGCCCGGCGAGCTCGCGGTACGTCCCGGTGAGGACCCCTGGACGGCGGAGGAGGTCGAGGAGGCCCGGTCCGAGCTGACCTCCGAGGAGACCCGGCTGCGTGAGGAGATCACGTCGTCGGAGCGGTCCCTCGCGGGCCTGATGCGGGACTCCGGGGACGGCGCGGGCGACGACCAGGCGGACACCGGCACCAAGAACATCACCCGCGAGCACGAGCTGGCCTTGGCCGCCAACGCGCGCGAGATGCTCCTCCAGACCGAGCGGGCCCTGGGCCGCCTGCACGCGGGCACCTACGGCCTGTGCGAGAACTGCGGCAACCCCATCGGCAAGGCCCGCATGCAGGCCTTCCCCCGGGCCACGCTCTGCGTGGAGTGCAAGCAGAAGCAGGAGCGCCGGTACTGACCGGCCGCCGAATGCCTCCGGAACACGTGGGACGCGCAGGCCGTGCCGTACCCTCGTCCTCAGTCAGGCACCTAGGTTGAGGGACTCACGTGGCAGAGGCGGAGCGCATCATCGGTACGCCGGACACACCGGACGCGGCCGGGAGCGGCAAGGAGCGGCGCGACGCCGAGGGCACCCCGGCCGGGGAGCCCGGCACCGGCCCGGCGGCCCCGGCGGGAGCGCCCGGTGCCGGCGAGCCCGACGCCACCGCCGGGCGGCCCCGTGGCAGGCGCCGGATCGCGGTGCTGTTCGCCGTCGCCGCCTTCGCCTACGTCCTCGACCTGGTCAGCAAGCTGATCGTGGTCGAGAAGCTGGAGCACCACCCGCCCATCGAGATCATCGGGGACTGGCTGAAGTTCGAGGCGATCCGCAACGCGGGCGCGGCCTTCGGCTTCGGCGAGGCCTTCACGGTGATCTTCACCATGATCGCGGCGGCGGTGATCGTCGTGATCGCCCGCCTCGCCCGCAAGCTCTACAGCCTGCCCTGGGCGATCGCGCTCGGCCTGCTGCTCGGCGGTGCGCTCGGCAACCTCACCGACCGGATCTTCCGGGCGCCGGGCGTCTTCGAGGGCGCGGTCGTGGACTTCATCGCGCCCAAGCACTTCGCCGTCTTCAACCTGGCCGACTCGGCGATCGTGTGCGGCGGCATCCTGATCGTGCTGCTGTCCTTCCGGGGCCTCGACCCGGACGGGACCGTCCACAAGGACTGAGCGCGCGTACGGCCCCGTCACGGCCGTCCGGCATACTCGACGGGTGAGCACGCTTCCCGAGATCCGTACCCTGCCCGTGCCCGACGGCCTGGAGGGCGAGCGCGTCGACGCCGCCATCTCCCGCATGTTCGGCTTCTCCCGCACCAAGGCGGCCGAACTCGCCGCCGCGGGGAAGGTCACGGTCGACGGGTCGGTGGTCGGCAAGTCGGAGCGCGTGCACGGCGGCGCCTGGCTGGAGGTCGAGATGCCGCAGGCGCCCGCCCCGGTGCAGGTGGTGGCCGAGCCGGTCGAGGGCATGGAGATCGTGCACGACGACGATGACCTGGTCGTGATCGTCAAGCCCGTCGGCGTGGCCGCGCACCCGTCCCCGGGCTGGAGCGGGCCGACCGTCATCGGGGGCCTGGCCGCCGCCGGGTACCGGATCTCCACCTCCGGCGCAGCCGAGCGCCAGGGCATCGTGCACCGGCTCGACGTGGGCACCTCGGGCCTCATGGTGGTCGCCAAGTCGGAGCGCGCCTACACCTCGCTCAAGCGCCAGTTCAAGGAGCGCACGGTCGACAAGCGCTACCACACGCTCGTCCAGGGCCACCCCGACCCCACCAGCGGCACCATCGACGCGCCCATCGGCCGGCACCCCCAGCACGACTACAAGTGGGCCGTCACCGCCGAGGGCAAGCCGTCCGTCACGCACTACGACCTCATCGAGGCGTTCCGCGCTGCCTCCCTGCTCGACGTGAAGCTGGAGACCGGCCGCACGCACCAGATCCGCGTCCACATGGCCGCGCACCGGCACCCCTGCGTCGGCGACCTCACCTACGGAGCCGACCCGACGCTCGCCAAGCGCCTCGGCCTGACCCGGCAGTGGCTGCACGCGGTGCGGCTGGGCTTCGAGCACCCCGGGGACGGGCAGTGGGTGGAGTTCTCCTGCGACTACCCCGAGGACCTGCAGAAGGCCCTCGACCAGGTCCGCGAGGAGACGTACGCGTGAGCACCCGGTACGTGGTGCGGGTCGCCGAGGACCCGGCCGACCGGGAGGCGTGCTTCGCGGTGCGCAAGGAGGTCTTCGTCGTCGAACAGGGCGTGCCGGAGGACGTGGAGTACGACGAGCACGACGCCGGCGCGGTTCATGTGCTGGCGATCCGGGAGGACGGTCTGCCCCTCGGGGCAGGGCGGCTGCTGCACGGGGAGGCGGCCGTGGCGCGAACCGGCGCCGGCCCTTCCGTGGGCTCCCTCGGCCGGCTCGCCGTCACGGGCTCCGCGCGCGGACTCGGCGTCGGGGCCGCCCTGGTACGGGCCATCGAGGACGCGGCGCTCGCGCGGGGCCTCACGGCCGTGGACCTGCACGCACAGTCGCACGCGCGGGGCTTCTACGAGCGGCTCGGTTACGAGCCGTACGGGCCCGAGTACATGGAGGCTGGCGTTCCGCACCAGGGGATGCGGCGTTCGCTTTAGACCCCCCTGGGGTGGGCCGAAACGGTTTGTCCCGGGAGTTGCGTGGCAGTCTTGAGGTCAGTCGTGTGAACATCTGACCTTCCGGAGCGCTGACCGTGGATCAGTTGGCCCTGCTGTTCGTGCTGATGCTCGGGGCCGTGGTCAGTGTCCCCGCGGGGGACCGGTTCGGATTCCCGGCGCCGGTGCTGATGACGCTCCTCGGGATAGTCCTCGCGCTGCTCCCGTTCGTCCCCAACGTCGAGATCCCGCCGGACCTGATCCTCCCGCTGCTCCTGCCGCCCCTGCTGTACGCCGCAGTACGGCGCACGTCCTGGCGGCAGTTCACGGCGAACCGGCGGCCGATCTTCCTGCTCGCCGTGGCGCTGGTGTTCGTCACCATGGCGTGCGTGGCCGCCGTGGCCGACTCGGTCGTGCCGGGGCTGCCGCTCGCGGCCGCGTTCGCGCTGGGCGCGCTGGTGGCGCCGCCGGACCCGGTCGCGGCGACCGCCGTGGCCGGACAGCTGGGGCTGCCACGCCGGCTGGTCTCCATCCTGGAGGGCGAAGGGCTGTTCAACGACGTGACGGCCATCGTCCTCTACCACGTGGCGATCGCCGCGGCCGTCAGCGGGACGTTCTCCCCGTGGAAGGCCGGGCTCGACCTGGTGCTCTCGGCCGTGGTGGCGGTGGCCGTGGGTCTCGCGCTGGGCTGGGGCGCCAACAAGCTGATGGAGGTGCTCGGCGACCCGACCCTGCAGATCGGGCTGACCCTGCTGGTGCCGTACGCCTCGTACGTCATGGCCGAGGAACTGCAGGGGTCCGGTGTGCTGGCCGTGCTCACCACCGCCCTGTTCCTCGCGGAGTACGGCTCCGACGCCGACGACGTCATGACACGGCTGGCCGGGCACACATTCTGGAACATCGTCGACACGCTCGTCACCGGCGTCGCCTTCGGGCTGGTCGGCCTGGAGCTGCACAACGCCATCCGCACGGCCTCCGGGCGGTGGGGCGAACTGCTCTGGTGGGCGGCGGTGGTGGTGGCCGTCGTCGTGCTCGTACGGCTGCTGTGGCTGCTGCCGGCGACCTGGCTGACCAAGCGGCTGCACGCGCGGCGGGACTACGACGAGGACATCCCGGTGAGCTGGCGCGAGACCGTGGTGATGTGGTGGTCGGGGATGCGCGGGGTGGCCTCGGTCGCCCTGGTGCTGGCGATCCCGCTGAAGACCGACTCCGGGGCGCCGTTCCCCAGCCGGGACGAGATCATCTTCATCGCGTTCGGGGTGATCATGGCGACGCTGGTGCTGCAGGGCCTGACGTTGCCGCGGCTGGTGCGGCTGCTCGGGGTGAAGGCCGACGAGGACAAGGAGAAGGAGTTCGCGAAGGCGCTGGCCGTCCGCGCGGCCAAGGCGGCGAAGCAGCGGCTGCGGGAGATCGAGGAGGGCGAGGAGCTGCCGGAGGAACTGTCCGAGCAGATGCTGCGGCGGGCCTACGAGATCGGCGTGCGGATCAGTCCCGAACTCGCGGAGGACGAACGCCGGGAGGCGTACCGGGAAGGGGCCCGGCGGGTGAAACGGGTGCGGCGGATCCAGCAGGAGATGCTGAGTGCGGCGCGGCACGAGGTGCTGGCGGCGCGCAGTGAGCCGGGCGCCGATCCCGAGGTGGTGGACCGGGTCCTGCGGCACCTCGACGTGCGCAGCCTGCGCTGAGCCCGACGGCAGTCGCTGCCGGCTTGCTTTCGGCGGCGGCCGGGCTGCCGGCTTCTTTACGGCGGCGGCCGGGCCGTCGGTTCGACGGCGGGCGACGGGGGCTGCCGGTTCCACCGCGGGCGGCCGCGGCTGTCGGTTTGACCGTGGGCCGCCGGGGCGGCGTAGGGTCGTTCGTATGGCACGGAACGTAGTAATCAGTGGTGGAGGTACGGGAATTGGGCTCGCGGCGGCCCGGGTGTTCGCCGCCGACGGGGACCGGGTGCTGCTGCTCGGGCGGCGGGCCGAGGGGCTGGAGAAGGCCGAGGTGCCCGGCGCGCTGACCTGCGCGGCCGATCTCGCCGAGCCGGAGGACGTGCGCGGTGTCGCCGCCTTCGTGGAGCGCGAGCTGGGAGCGGTGGACGTGCTCGTGCACAGCGCCGGTGGCAGCGGGCTGCTCGAACCGGAGCCTCCGCAGGGCGATCCCCTCGCGGCCGTCGCACACACCTGGACCGTGAACTTCCGGCTCAACACCCTGACCGCGGTCCTGCTCACCGAGGCGCTCAAGCCGCGGCTCGCCGAGCCCGGCGGCCGGGTGCTGTTCCTCAGCTCCATCGCCGCCTACCGGGGATCCGGAAGCGGGGCGTACGCGGCGGCCAAGGCCGGGCTGCACCCCTATGCCCACGACCTGGCCCGCGAACTGGGGCCGCGTGGCATCACGGTGAACGTGGTCGCGCCCGGCTACATCGAGGACACCGGGTTCTTCGGTGACGCGATGGCCGAGGAGCGCCGGGCCCGGCTCGTCGGCGAGACGTCGAACGGACGGGCCGGGACTCCCGGGGACGTCGCCGAGACCCTGCACTGGCTGGCCTCGCCGGGCGCCGGGCACATCACCTCGCAGATCATCCAGGTCAACGGCGGCGCCGAGCGCGGCCACTGACCCGCGGACACGAGGAGGGGCTCCCCGCGCCCGCGGGGAGCCCCTCCTGGATTCCGGGTGGTGGTCAGCGCTCAGGCCGCCCCGAGCCGTTGCCGTGGTAGCGGCGCTGGGCCGGTACGGCCTCGGGGGACGGACGGTGGCCGTTGCTGCCGGGAGACGGCGGGAGCACCGCGTCCGCCGTGTTGACCCGGGGCAGCGCGTAGGGGTGCTCGCGGGTCAGCCAGCTGATCATCTCCTCGCGGATCGTGACCCGCACCGTCCAGATGTCGTCCGCGTCCTTGGCCGTCACCAGGGCCCGCACCTGCATGGTGTTCGGGGTGGTGTCCGTGACGGACAGGTTGTAGGCGCGGCCGTCCCAGGCCGGGCACTCGCGCAGGATGTCGCGGAGCTTGTCGCGCATCGCCTCCACCGGCGCCGAGTGGTCGACGTGCCAGAAGACGATCCCCGTCATCTGCGGGGTGCCGCGCGACCAGTTCTCGAACGGCTTGGACGTGAAGTACGACACCGGCATGGTGATGCGTCGCTCGTCCCAGGTGTGGACGGTCAGGAACGTCAGCGTGATCTCCTCGACCGTGCCCCACTCGCCGTCCACCACCACCGTGTCCCCGATGCGGACCATGTCGCCGAAGGCGATCTGGAACCCGGCGAACATGTTGCTCAGGGTGGACTGGGCGGCGACACCGGCGACGATGCCGAGGATTCCGGCCGAGGCCAGCAGCGACGCACCGGCCGCCTTGAAGGCCGGGAAGGTCAGCAGCATGCTCGCCGCGGCCACCACGCCGACGACAGCGGACACCACTCGCATGATCAGCGTCACCTGGGTGCGCACCCGGCGGACCCTGGCCGGATCGCGGTGGGCGCGGGAGTGGGCGTAGCGGCTGTAGGACGTCTCGACGATCGCCGCCGCGATACGGATCACCAGCCAGGCGGTCGATCCGATCAGCACCAGCGTCAACGTCTGGCCGATGCCCTCACGGCGGGCCTCCAGCAACTGAGCCTCGTCGTACGACCCTCTCAACAGGGCCGCGAAGAGGACCAGCATGTAGGGGATGCGGCCACGGCGGAGCAGGCCCCACAGCGGGGTCTCGTGGTGTCGTTCGTCGGCCTTGCGCAGCAGGAAGTCGGTCGCCCAGCCGATCACCAGCGTGAGCACGACCGAGCCACCGACCACGATCAGCGGTCGTAGCAGGTTCTCCATGCCACCGAACCTAACCGGCCACCGGGGGGCATGAACATGTGACTTCCGCTGCGGCGTGGGTAGCGCCGCGATCCCGGGTCGTCACACCCGGCTGGCACCATGGCCTCATGAACATCATGCTCTTTCACTCGACCTTCGGGCTGCGGCCCGCGGTGCTCCACGCCGCTGACCGACTGCGAGCGGCCGGACACGAGGTGTGGACACCCGACCTCTTCGAGGGGCGCACCTTCGAAGCGGTCGAGGAGGGCATGGAGCACAAGGAGAAGATCGGCAAGGAGGAGCTGCTGAAGCGGGCCGTGCTGGCCGCCGCGCCGTACTCCGAGCGCGGGCTGGTGTACGCCGGGTTCTCGCTCGGCGCCTCTATCGCGCAGACCCTCGCCCTCGGCGACGACAAGGCGCGCGGCCTGCTCCTTCTGCACGGCACGTCCGACATCGCGCCCGACGTCACCGCGGAGGACCTGCCGGTCCAGCTGCACGTGGCGGAGCCGGACCCCTTCGAGACGGACGACTGGCTCAGCGCCTGGTACCTCCAGATGGGCCGCACGGGAGCCGACGTCGAGGTGTACCGGTACGCCGGGGCCGGCCACCTCTACACCGACCCCGACCTGCCCGACTACGACGAGGAGGCCGCCGAGGCCACCTGGCGGGTGGCACTCGGCTTCCTCGAGACCCTGTAGGCGGTCACACCGGGTTCTGGACGCGCTCCAGCTTCTGGGTGCCGCTGAGGGTGCGGTACGAGCGCGACCACTTGGCGGTCGCGTCCCGCTTCGCGCGGTCGGAGATGACGTAGTAGTCCATCTGCGCGCGCTCGGCCGTGATGTCCAGGACACCGAAGCCGTGCCGGTCGGTGTCGACCCAGTGGACGTGCCGGTTGGCCGCGCGGATGACGGGGGAGGCGACCGCGGAGACCGTGCCCTCGGGGACCTTCACGATGTCGTCGAGGTTGTCCGAGGTGACCGACGTGACGACGAACTCCGTGGCCGCCGACGGCGACAGCGGATAGGTACCGGCGTCCACCGGCACGTCGTTGGCCCACGCCATGTGGATGTCGCCGGTGAGGAAGACGGTGTTGCGGATCGCGTTCGTCCGCAGGTGCGCCAGGATCTCGCGGCGGTCGTCGGTGTAGCCGTCCCACTGGTCGGTATTGAGGGCGAGGCCCTCCTGCGGCAGGCCCAGCAGTTTGGCGAGCGGCTTCAGCAGGTCGGCGGAGAGCGAGCCGATGGCGAACGGCGAGATCATCACCGAGTTGCCGACCAGCCGCCAGGTGGTGTCGGAGGACTTCAGCCCGGCCTTGAGCCAGTCGAGCTGGGCGCGGCCGGTGAGCGTGCGGTCCGGGTCGTCGACCTCGCCGTTGCCGACCTTGACCTGCTGGGAGCGGAACGAGCGCAGGTCCAGCAGCGAGAGGTCGGCCAGCTTGCCGAAGCGCAGCCGGCGGTAGGTGGTGCCCGCGATCGCCGGGCGCACCGGCATCCACTCGAAGTAGGCCTGCTTGGCGGCGGCCTGGCGGGCGGACCAGGCGCCCTCCGCGCCCTCGGTGTGGTTCTCCGCGCCGCCGGACCAGGTGTCGTTGGCGAACTCGTGGTCGTCCCAGATCGCCACGACCGGTGCCGTGTGGTGCAGCGCCTGGAGGTCCGGGTCGGTCTTGTAACGGGCGTGCCGGGTGCGGTAGTCGGCGAGGGTGACGATCTCGTGGGCCGGGGCGTGCGGGCGGACGACCTTGCCGCGGGTGCCGTACTCGCCGGTGCCGTACTCGTAGATGTAGTCGCCGAGGTGCAGCCAGGCGTCCAGGTCACCGCGGGCCGCGAGGTGCCGGTACGGGGAGAAGTAGCCGGCCTCCCAGTTGGCGCAGGAGACCACGCCGAAGCGCAGGCCCGGGACGGCGGCGTCGTGGGCCGGGGCGGTGCGGGTGCGCGCGGCGGGGGAGTCGGTGCCGCCGGCGGAGAAGCGGAACCAGTAGTCGGTGCCGGGCTCCAGGCCGCGGACATCGGCCTTGACGGTGTGGTCGGAGGCCGCCGTGGCGGTGGTGGAGCCCTTGGCGACGACGGTGGTGAACGCCTTGTCCCGGGCGACGACCCAGCTCACCTCGGTGTCCGGGCCGACTCCCGAACCGGGTATCGCCTCGGGCACCGGGGTGATGCGGGTCCACAGCAGGATGCCGTCCGGCAGCGGGTCGCCGGAGGCCACGCCGTGCAGGAAGGCGGGTGCCTGGTCGACGGCACGCGCCGGCAGGGTCGCCGCCAGCGGCCCGGCCAGGACAGCGGTCGCCGCCGCGGCCTTGACGACCGTACGGCGGCGCGGGGTGAGGGAGTTGAGGCCCTCTGACGTCTTCGATGATCTGTATCGACTGGTCACGACCGATCAGGTTACTGGTCGGTATGCGCCAGAGCGGGCGAACTCCGGAAGTTCGCCCGCTCTTCATGTGGTGACCGGTCCCTGACCTGCCGTCACTTCTTGAGGGCCTCGCCCACGACCTTGTTGAAGTCGGCCACGGTCATCAGCGGGCTGCCGCCGTTCAGCTGCTTGCCGTCCATGACGAAGGCCGGGGTGCCCTGGACGCCTTCCTTGTTGCTGTCGAAGGTCTTCGACATGGCCATCGCCCAGGCGTCGTAGGTGCCCTTCTCGACTGCGTCCTGGAACTTCTTGTTGCCCTTGAGCTCGGGGACGGTGTCCGCGACCTTGATGAGGTAGCTGTCGTCCTTGAACTTGTCGGTCGTCTCGTCCGGGTGGTACTTCGCCGAGTAGAGCGCGGCCTTGTAGTCGAGGAACGCCTGGTCGCTCACGTTCAGCGCGGCGCCCAGGGCGCTGAGCGCGTTCTTGGAGCCCTCGCCGCTGTCCTTGTTGTCGATGAAGGTGGCGCCGACGAACTGCATCTTGAACTTGCCGTCGTCGATGTCCTTCTTCACGGTCGGACCGACGGTCTGCTCGAACTGGGCGCAGACGGGGCAGCGCGGGTCCTCGTAGATCTTCAGGGTCTTCTTGGCCGAGTCCTTGCCGATGACGACCGTGGTCCCGTCGGTGCCTGTGGTGTTGGCGGGGGTGACGACCTTCTCGTCCTTCACCGCCTCCCAGTGGGTGGGCTTGTTGGCCTGGACGACCGCGTAGCCGATGCCGCCGGCTATCGCCAGGACGCCGACGATGGAGCAGGCGACGATGACCTGGCGCTTGGTCTTCGCGCGCTTGGCCTCGCGCTCGCGCTCGATGCGCAGCCGCTCACGGGCCGCCGTCTTCGCCGACTGGCTGTTGCGCTTGCTCATGGTGATGTTCTCCGTGGGGAACGCGCACACCTCGGTGTGCGGGATAGGTAGGGGGACTGCCGGTGCTCGGAAGTGCCGCAGAGGGAGGTTGCTGCGGCGCGGAGTGCCTTACGCGAAGGCGGGGGAGCACGGCGGTCCACGCCGTCCCAGGGAGTACGCGAGGATCCGCTCGCGGGCGGTGGGCGTGCGGTCCGCGGCTCGCCCCGGCAGGTGCCGCCCGGCCGGGGCCCGCTCCACCGCGACCGCGGCGACCGCCAGCAGCAGCGGCCGGAACGTGGTGGCCGTCACCGCCCGCAGCAGCTGGGCCAGGGCCCGCTCACCGCGGCGCAGCCAGACAGCGGCCACGAGCCCGACGCCGATGTGCGCGCCGAGCAGCAGCCAGGCCGTCGCCGGGTCGGCATGGGCGACCGCGACCGCGAGCCGGTCGCTGCCGGTGGCCCCCGCCATCCGGGCCAGGGGTGTGCCGACCTCCCCGCCGCACAGGACGTCCAGGCCGACCGAGCGCAGGGGACCGGCGACCGGGCCGCCCGCCCGGCCGTAACAGGCGTGCTGGCCCGTGGTGAACACCGTGTCGGCGGCCAGTTCCAGCGGGATCAGCAGGGCCGCGATCCGCCCGAAGGAGCGCTCGCGGCCCGCCAGGGCGAACGCGATCACGAACACGGCGGCGGCGACCGCGGCCACCGTGCTCACCGGCAGCGGGGCCCCGGACAGCAGCACGTGCGACGCCGTGCTGAGCGTCACGACCACGGCCGTGAACAGCGCCGCGCGTACGGCTCTGAGCGGGATCCCGGATATGTCCATAGCGATAGGAGAGTGTGTCACGTGGGCCGGTAAGGGACCCCTAAAGGATGCCTGTGAGGGGCCTCGCCGTCACAGGCCCGGGATCCGTCCGTTGCGGAACAGGTCCACGAAGGTCTGGTGATCGGCACGGGCGCGGGCGCCGTAGGCGTGCGCGAAGTCGACCAGCAGCGGCGCGAAGCCCTCCTCGTCGGCCGCGATCGCCGCGTCGATGGACCGCTCCGTGGAGAAGGGCACCAGGGACTCGCCGGACTGGTCGTCCGCCGCCGCGTGCATCGCGGCCGTCGCCCGGCCGAGGTCGGCCACCACCTGCGCGATCTCCTCCGGGTCGTCGATGTCGCCCCAGTCCAGGTCGACCGCGTACGGCGAGACCTCCGCGACCAGCTGGCCCGCGCCGTCCAGCTCGGTCCAGCCCAGCCACGGGTCGGCGTGCGCCTGGAGGGCCCGCTGGGAGATGACCGTGCGGTGCCCCTCGTGCTGGAAGTAGTCGCGGATCGCCCGGTCCGTGATGTGCCGGGAGACCGCCGGGGTCTGGGCCTGCTTGATGTAGATCACGACATCGTTCTCCAGGGCGTCGCTGTGCCCCTCCAGCAGGATGTTGTACGACGGCAGCCCCGCCGAGCCGATGCCGATGCCGCGCCGGCCGACCACGTCCTTCACGCGGTAGGAGTCCGGGCGGGCCAGGGAGCTGTCCGGCAGCGTCTCCAGGTAGCCGTCGAAGGCGGCGAGGACCTTGTAGCGGGTGGCCGCGTCCAGCTCGACCGAGCCGCCCCCCGAAGCGAAGCGGCGCTCGAAGTCGCGGATCTCCGTCATCGACTCCAGCAGGCCGAAGCGGGTCAGCGAGCGGGCGACACGCAGCGCGTCCAGCAGCGGGCCCTGCGCCGTGTCCAGCGTGAACGGCGGCACCTCGTCGCTCTTCGCGCCCGTCGCCAGGGCGTGGATCCGCCGCCGGTACGCGTTCGCGTACACCCGCACCAGCTCGCTGATCTGGTCGTCGCCGAGCGCCTTCGCGTAGCCGATCAGCGCGATGGAGGCGGCGAAGCGCTTCAGGTCCCAGGTGAAGGGGCCGACGTAGGCCTCGTCGAAGTCGTTGACGTTGAAGATCAGACGGCCGTTGGCGTCCATGTACGTGCCGAAGTTCTCCGCGTGCAGGTCGCCGTGGATCCACACGCGGGACGTGCGCTCGTCCAGGTAGGGGCCCGGGAGAATGCCCTCGCGCTCCTGGTCGTGGTAGAAGAGGCACGCCGTCCCCCGGTAGAAGGCGAAGGCCGAGGCCGCCATCTTCCGGAACTTCACGCGGAACGCGGCCGGGTCGGCGGCCAGGAGCTCGCCGAAGGCGGTGTCGAAGACGGCGAGGATCTCCTCACCGCGGTGCTCCTCGTCGAGCTGCGGGAACGACATCGCTGGGTGCCTCCTGGTCCGTGCCTGTCGGGGCGGCTGGTCCGCCCCGATGCCTAACGTGCGGCGGCCCGCGGGAGTGCCCGCGGCCCTTGCCAGAAGGTACGCGGGTCAGGCCTCCGGGTGTCAGTGCCGAGGCATAGACTTCGACGCTGTCCCCCAGACTGTCCGCAGCCTGCCGGGACCGTCCGACCCCTGTTCTCCCTGGAGGCCGCAGCCGTGTCAAAGCCGCCGTTCACGCACCTGCACGTCCACACCCAGTATTCGCTGCTGGACGGTGCCGCGCGGCTGAAGGACATGTTCAACGCGTGCAACGAGATGGGCATGACGCACATCGCCATGTCCGACCACGGCAACCTCCACGGGGCGTACGACTTCTTCCACTCCGCGCAGAAGGCCGGGGTCACCCCGATCATCGGGATCGAGGCCTATGTCGCCCCCGAGTCCCGCCGCAACAAGCGCAAGATCCAGTGGGGCCAGCCGCACCAGAAGCGGGACGACGTCTCCGGTTCCGGCGGTTACACCCACAAGACGATGTGGGCCGTGAACAGCACGGGTCTGCACAACCTCTTCCGGCTGTCCTCCGACGCGTACGCCGAGGGCTGGCTGCAGAAGTGGCCCCGGATGGACAAGGAGACCATCTCCCAGTGGTCCGAGGGGATCGTCGCCTCCACCGGCTGCCCCTCCGGCGAGGTCCAGACCCGGCTGCGCCTCGGGCACTTCGACGAGGCCCTGAAGGCAGCGGCCGACTACCAGGACATCTTCGGCAAGGACCGCTACTTCCTGGAGCTGATGGACCACGGCATCGACATCGAGCACCGGGTCCGCGACGGCCTCCTGGAGATCGGCAAGAAGCTCGGCATCCCCCCGCTGGTCACCAACGACTCGCACTACACCTACGCGCACGAGGCGACCGCCCACGACGCCCTGCTGTGCATCCAGACCGGCAAGAACCTCTCCGACCCGGACCGCTTCAAGTTCGACGGCACCGGCTACTACCTGAAGTCCACGGACGAGATGTACGCCATCGACTCCTCGGACGCCTGGCAGGAGGGCTGCGCCAACACCCGCCTGATCGCCGAGATGGTCGACACCACGGGCATGTTCGAGAAGCGCGACCTCATGCCCAAGTTCGACATCCCGGAGGGTTACACCGAGGTCAGCTGGTTCCGCGAGGAGACCCTGCGCGGCATGCACCGCCGCTTCCCGGACGGCATCCCGGACGACCGCATGAAGCAGGTCGAGTACGAGATGGACACCATCATCTCGATGGGCTTCCCGGGCTACTTCCTCGTGGTCGCCGACTTCATCATGTGGGCCAAGAAGCAGGGCATCGCCGTCGGCCCCGGACGAGGCTCCGCGGCCGGCTCGATCGTCGCCTACGCCCTCGGCATCACCGACCTCGACCCCATCCCGCACGGCCTGATCTTCGAGCGGTTCCTCAACCCCGAGCGCATCTCCATGCCCGATGTCGACATCGACTTCGACGAGCGCCGGCGCGTCGAGGTGATCCGGTACGTGACGGAGAAGTACGGCGCCGACAAGGTCGCCATGATCGGTACGTACGGCACCATCAAGGCCAAGAACGCGATCAAGGACTCCGCGCGCGTGCTGGGCTACCCGTACGCGATGGGCGACCGCATCACCAAGGCCATGCCCGCCGACGTCCTCGGCAAGGGCATCAACCTGGACGGCATCACCAACCCCGAGCACCCCCGCTACTCGGAGGCGGGCGAGGTCCGGGCGATGTACGAGAACGAGCCGGACGTGAAGAAGGTCATCGACACCGCCAAGGGCGTCGAGGGCCTGGTCCGGCAGATGGGCGTGCACGCCGCCGGTGTGATCATGTCCAGCGAGACCATCACCGACCACGTGCCCGTCTGGGTCCGGCACACGGACAAGGTCACCATCACCCAGTGGGACTACCCGAGCTGCGAGTCGCTCGGCCTGCTCAAGATGGACTTCCTGGGCCTGCGCAACCTGACGATCATGGACGACGCCGTCAAGATGGTGAAGTCCAACAAGGGGATCGACATCGATCTCCTGAGCCTCCCGCTCGACGACCCCACGACCTTCGAACTGCTCCAGCGCGGCGACACCCTCGGCGTCTTCCAGTTCGACGGCGGCCCGATGCGCTCCCTGCTCCGGCTGATGAAGCCGGACAACTTCGAAGACATCTCCGCCGTGTCGGCCCTGTACCGTCCGGGCCCCATGGGCATGAACTCCCACACCAACTACGCGCTGCGCAAGAACGGGCAGCAGGAGATCACGCCCATCCACCCCGAGCTGGAGGAGCCCCTCAAGGAGGTCCTGGACGTCACCTACGGCCTGATCGTCTACCAGGAGCAGGTGCAGAAGGCCGCCCAGATCATCGCCGGTTACTCGCTCGGCGAGGCCGACATCCTCCGCCGCGTGATGGGCAAGAAGAAGCCCGAGGAGCTGGCGAAGAACTTCGTCCTCTTCCAGGAGGGCGCCCGCAAGAAGGGCTTCAGCGACGAGGCCATCCAGGCCCTGTGGGACGTGCTGGTCCCCTTCGCCGGCTACGCCTTCAACAAGGCGCACTCCGCCGCGTACGGACTCGTCTCGTACTGGACGGCGTACCTCAAGGCGAACCACCCCGCCGAGTACATGGCCGCGCTGCTCACCTCCGTGAAGGACGACAAGGACAAGTCGGCCGTCTACCTCAACGAGTGCCGCCGCATGGGGATCAAGGTGCTCCCGCCGGACGTCAACGAGTCGATGTCCAACTTCGCGGCGCAGGGCGACGACGTGATCCTCTTCGGCCTCTCCGCCGTGCGCAACGTCGGCACCAACGTGGTCGAGTCGATCATCAGGTGCCGCACCTCCAAGGGGAAGTACGTCTCCTTCCCGGACTACCTCGACAAGGTGGAGGCGGTGGTCTGCAACAAGCGCACCACCGAGTCGCTGATCAAGGCCGGCGCCTTCGACGCCATGGGTCACACCCGCAAGGGCCTCACCGCGCACTACGAGCCGATGATCGACAACGTGGTCGCGGTCAAGCGCAAGGAGGCCGAGGGGCAGTTCGACCTCTTCGGCGGCATGGGCGAGGCAGAGACCAGCGAGCCGGGCTTCGGGCTCGACGTGGAGTTCTCCCCCGACGAGTGGGACAAGACCTATCTGCTCGCCCAGGAGCGGGAGATGCTCGGTCTGTACGTCTCCGACCACCCGCTGTTCGGTCTGGAGCACATCCTGTCCGACAAGGCCGACGCGGGCATCTCCCAGCTGACCGGCGGTGACTACTCCGACGGCTCGGTGGTCACCATCGGCGGCATCATCTCCGGCCTCCAGCGCAAGATGACCAAGCAGGGCAACGCCTGGGCCATCGCCACCGTCGAGGACCTCGCCGGCTCGATCGAGTGCATGTTCTTCCCCGCGACCTACCAGCTCGTCTCGACACAACTCGTCGAGGACGCCGTGGTGTTCGTCAAGGGCCGCCTCGACAAGCGCGAGGACATCCCGCGGCTCGTCGCGATGGAGCTGATGATCCCGGACCTGTCCAACGCGGGCACCAACGCGCCCGTGGTCCTCACCATCCCGGCCACCCGGGTCACCCCGCCGCTGGTCAGCCGCCTCGGCGAGGTCCTCAGCCACCACAAGGGCGACAGCGAGGTCCGGATCAAGCTCCAGGGGCCCACCAAGACGACCGTGCTGCGGCTGGACCGGCACCGGGTGAAGCCGGACCCGGCGCTGTTCGGCGACCTGAAGGTGCTGCTCGGACCGTCCTGCCTGGCCGGGTGAGGCGGGGCTCTCGATGCGCTTGAGGGGCGTACCCGGGCCCGGGTACGCCCCTCGTGCATGTGCGTGGGCTCAACACCCCGTCACACAGGCGTCAGTTGTGGCCGAAGCTGCGCTTTCGCTTGGCCGACGCCATCTCGCCGGGGGTCGTCTCGACCTCGGGCTGGGGCTCGGTCTGCGAGGCGGGGCTGCGGTCGGCCCGCTGGCCACGCTCGGTCGGACGCTGCTGCTTACGGTCACGGTTCTTGTTCTTGGCCATGGTGATGCCTCCTGTGGGGGACTAGGGGCCAGGGCCGGGACCAGATTCACACAGCCCGACAACGATCGCATGTCGGACAATTACCGTGCGTGACAGGGATGATCGCGGCGGGCGGCGCCGAAACGCCACGCCGAAGATCGAGTTCGGGCCGTTAACCTCCGCGCCGTCGGGCAGACTCGAAGCAAGCCCGAAGCAAACCTCCTGGGAAGAGGGTGAGTCGCGTGGACCGCTGCATCGTCCTGGTGGACGCTGGGTATCTGCTGGGAGCCGCGGCGAGTCTCCTCGCCGGGGAGCCCTCACGGTCCCGCATCACAGTCGACCACACCGCCCTCATCCAGGGGCTGCGTGAGCGCGCCGAATCCGACACCCAGCAGCCGCTGCTGCGCATCTACTGGTTCGACGGCGCCCCCGACCGCGTCCCGCAGCCCGAGCACCGCAGACTGCGCGTGATGCCCCGGGTCACCGTCCGGCTCGGCGCCCTCACCCGCAGCGACGGCCGCTGGGCGCAGAAGGGCGTGGACGCCGCGATGCACGCCGAACTCACCGAACTGGCCCGCAACCGCGCCTGCTCCGACGTCGTCCTCGTCACCGGCGACGGCGATCTGCTGCCCGGCATGATGGCCGCCAAGGAGCACGGCGTCGCCGTCCACCTGTGGGCCGTCCAGGCCGCCGACGGCGACTACAACCAGTCCGAGGACCTGGTCGCCGAAGCCGACGAGCGGCGCGTCCTGGACCGTACGTGGATCACCAAGGCCGTCCGCGCCAAGGACCACACCGGGGTGTGCGCACCGCAGCCCGCGCCCCGGCCCGAGATCGCCGCCATCCTCTCCGCGCCGCTGCCCGAATCCGCCCTCGGCGCCGCGACCGACCGGCCCGCCCCGCAGCCCCGGCACCAGGAGGCCGCCCCCGGGCAGAACGGCACCGAGGAGCGGGTGCCCGCCGCCAAAGGGGTCCCCACGCCCAAAGACCTGGCCGCCCTGCGCGCCCCCGGCACCCAGCCCGCCCAGCCCCCCGCCTCCGCCACCCTCCGGTGGTCCTCCGACAAGGGCTGGGTCGACCGGCCCGCGGCCGAGCCCCCCGAGGCCGCCTCGATGCCGACGCTCGCCCAGCTGACCACGGCGGAGCAGCGCTGGGCCGATCGCGAGGAGGACATCACCACCGTCGGCGGTGACCCCTTCGAGGTGGGACAGGTCTTCGCCCGGCGCTGGGTCGAGCGCCTGGGCGACCAGAGCCACCTGCAGAAGCTGTCCGGGATGTACCCGCGCATCCCGCACCGCGTCGACGGCGAGCTGCTGCGCTACGCGGCCCGCTTCGGCCTGCTCGCGCACAAGGACGACCAGATCGACGAGCGGGACCGTTACGCCATCCGGGCCGGCTTCTGGCGGGAGATCAGCGTGCGCACGGGAGTGGAGCACCCGCCCGTCGACGCCTGAGTTCCCTGCCGGCGGATTTCCCGGTACGGACCGACCCGAGGGCGGACCAAGGCCGCCGACCCCGTAGTCTCGTCCCTTGTGAGTACGCGCGCGGCACAGGCATTTCGGCACGATGGTGACGTCGTGTGCGCGGTGCGCGGGCTGACCAAGACCTATCCGGCGGTCCGGGGCCGGCGCGGCACCCCCGGAACACCCGAGGTCCGGGCCACGGACGACGTGACGCTGGACGTCCGCCGCGGCGAGATCTTCGGCCTGCTCGGTCCGAACGGCGCCGGCAAGTCCACCCTCGTGCGCCAGCTCACCGGGCTCATGCGGCCCGACCGGGGCAGCGTGGAGATCCTGGGCCACGACATCGTGCGCCACCCCGAGCGGGCGGCGCGCATCCTCGCCTACCTCGGGCAGGAGTCGACCGCCCTCGACGAGCTGACCGTGTCGCTGGCCGCCGAGACCACCGGGCGGCTGCGCGGCCTGGACGTGCGGCAGGCCCGGGCCGAGCGGGACGCCGTCCTCGACGAGCTGGGACTCGCGCCGCTCGCCGGCCGGCCGTTGAAGAAGCTCTCCGGGGGCCAGCGGCGCCTGGCGTGCTTCGCCGCGGCCCTGGTGGGGGAGCGGCCGCTGCTCGTCCTCGACGAGCCGACCACCGGCATGGACCCGGTGGCGCGGCGGGCCGTGTGGTCCGCGGTCGACCGGCGCAGGGCCGAACACGGGACGACCGTGCTGCTCGTCACGCACAACGTCATCGAGGCCGAGACCGTGCTGGACCGGGTGGCCGTCCTCGACCGGGGGCGGGTGATCGCGTGTGACACCCCCGCCGGGCTCAAGGAGCAGGTCGCCGGCGAGGTGCGCGTCGACCTGGTGTGGCGGGACGCGGCTCCGCTGCACGTGCCCGAGGTGGCCGCGCTGCGGGACCGGGTCGTGGAGTCGGGCCGCCGCTGGACGCTGCGGCTCGGACCCGAGGAGGCCCGGGCCGTCGTCGCGACCGTCACCGGCGGGGCCGCCTTCGCCGCCCTGGACGACTTCACCCTGGCCACGCCGAGCCTGGAGGACGTGTACCTCGCCCTCGGCGGTGCCGTGCAGCAGGGGCTGGTGAAGGTGTGAGCACCACCGTGCCGGGAGGGCGGGCCGTGAGTACACCGGCCGCCGTATCCGTACCGAACAGGCGACTGCCGCAGTGGACCCGAGCGAAGGGGAGCAGCGCGACGTGAGTGTCGTACCCGCCGATGTCCTGCCGGGCAGTGCCCTGGCGGCTGAGGAGCCCGCCGCGGGCGCGGCCGAGCTCGGGCCCAGGGCGCGGCTCTGGCCGTCTCTGGCGGCCGTGTACCGGGCCCAGCTGTCCCGGGCGAGGGTGGCGCGGATCCCGCTGTTGTTCGTGGCGACCTTCCAGTCGGTCGGGATCATGATCCTGATGCGCGGGGTCGTGGACGACGGAGCGGAGGCGCAGGCCGTCGTCGCCGGGTCGTCGGTCCTGGTGGTCGCCTTCGTCGCGCTGAACCTGCTCGCGCAGTACTTCGGGCAGCTGCGGGCCAGTGGCGGGCTCGACCACTACGCGACGCTGCCGGTGCCGCCGGCGGCGGTGGTGCTGGGCGCGGCGGGGGCGTACGCGTCGTTCACCGTGCCCGGGACGGTGGTGACCGCGGTGTTCGGCTGCGTGCTGTTCGGGCTGCCGATGGCACACCTGTGGGTCCTGATGGCCGTGATCCCGCTCGCGGGCGCCGCGCTCGCCGGGCTGGGCGCTGCGCTGGGCCTGCTCGCGCCCCGGCCGGAACTGGCCACGCTGCTCGGGCAGCTGGGCATGTCGGCGGCGTTGCTGCTGGGCGTGCTGCCGGCGGACCGGATGCCGGAGGTCGTGCGCTTCGCGCGGGACCTGCTGCCGTCGACGTACGGCGTGGAGGCCTTCGCGCGTACGTTCGGGCCGCATCCCGACTGGGCCTTCGTGCTCGGGGACCTCGCCGTGTGCGGGGCCGTGGGCGTCATCTCGCTGGCCGTGGCGACCTGGGCGTACCGCCGGGCGGCCGTCCGTTGAGCGGGGAGCGGTCGTCCGGTGACGCGGCGCACAGGCGGGCCTGGCACGATGGCAGGGTGACCGCACCACTGACTCCGCCTCCGCCACCGCATGGACACTCCGCACAGGACGCGTGGCAGCCGCCGGACGGCGGGCCTGCGGCTCCCGGGTCCCAGCACGCCGAGTACGCCGGGCACGGCTGGTACGGACAGGACGGCCCCGGGATGAAGACGGAACTGCGGGAAGCCGCCGTGGTCGCGGTGGCCGTGGCGCTCGGCGGGGCACTGCTCGGCGTGCTGTGGTGGTGGCTCGCGCCGCACGTGCCGCTGGTCGGCGACGTGGTGGAGAGGAACTGGGTCGTCTACCTCAAGGACACCGAGGGCGAGCAGGCCATCGGTGTCGACGGCACGTTCGCGCTGCTGGGGCTGGCCTTCGGAGCCGTCAGCGCGCTGGTCGTCTTCCTGCTGCGGCGGCGCGGGGGTGTGCCGCTGGTGGTGGGGCTGGCCCTCGGCGGACTGCTCGGGTCGCTGCTCGCCTGGCGGATCGGGGTGTGGCTCGGACCCGCCGACGACGTGATCGCGCACGCGCGGGAGGTCGGACGGGGCGTGACCTTCGACGCGCCGCTGAAGCTGGGCGCGAAGGGGGCGCTCCTGGCGTGGCCGCTGGCCGCGCTGGTGCTCCACCTCGGGCTCATGGCCCTGTTCGGACCCCGGGACCCCGAACCGGAGTTTCCGTCCGGCCCGTACCCCCAACCGCCCGCCGCGCACGACCGCTAGTGCCGCAGCGGGCAACGTTCGCCCCGTCGCGCGAACGTCGCCTGCCGCGGCACTGGACGCACCGTCCGCCCGCCGTCGACGGTCGGCGGGCGGACCGGCTTGCCGCCGGCGGCCGGTGAGCGTGGGGTCGGCTGCCGCTACCGGCCGATGGGGGCCAGGAGCGCCTCGGTCAGTTTCCGCAGGTCGTCCGGCGCGAGTTCGACCTCCAGGCCCCTTCTGCCCGCCGAGACGCAGATCGTCGGGTGGGACGAGGCCGAGGCGTCGAGGACCGTGGGCAGCTTCTTGCGCTGGCCCAGGGGTGAGATGCCGCCGCGGACGTAGCCCGTCGTGCGTTCCGCCAGGGCCGGGTCGGCCATCGCCGCGCGCTTGCCGCCCACGGCCGCCGCCAGGGCCTTCAGGTCCAGCTGGCCCGCCACCGGGACCACCGCGACGGTCAGGGTGCCGTCTACGTCCGCGACCAGGGTCTTGAAGACGCGGTCGGGGGAGACGCCCATGGCCTCGGCCGCCTCCTCGCCGTAGGAGGGGTGCGCGGGGTCGTGGTCGTAGGAATGGACCGTGTAGCTCGCGCCCGCCGCCGTGAGGGCCACCGTCGCGGGCGTACCGCCCGGCTGTTGCTGCTTCTTCGCCTTCTTCGCCATGCCGATCCGCTCAGTTGAGGCTCATCGGGCCGCGCGTCAGCTCCGACGCCGGCAACGACGGCAGACTACGGATGATCGCCGTCTCGGAGCGAAGGAGTTTCAGTTCGTCGCGCAGGCGGGACGCCGTGTCCGGGGACTGGAGCAGGCGCTGCTTGGTCGGGGTGTCCAGCATCATGGCGGCCGCCACCAGGTACGACACCACGCCCGGCTCGTCCGGCAGGTCGGCCCCCGTCGTCAGGGACCGCTCCCGCGCCCCGGCCAGCCGTTTCTGGTACTGCCGGAACGAGCGCAGCACCCCCTCCGCCAAGGGCGCGGCCTCGTCGCCCGGTTCCTCCTCCAGCGGCTCCAGCTCGGCCGTCAGGAACGGCCCGGACGCCTCCACCGACAGCAGTTTCACCCGGGTCGTGCCGGTCGCCAGCACCTCGAAGGAGCCGTCGGCGCGCTCCCGGATCGTCGCCGCGTCCGCGATGCAGCCGACCTTGTGGAACGCCGTGGCCGGGTCCGCGCCGAAGCCCGCCGCCGGCCCCCGCTCGGGCAGGGCCGTCGGGTCGGGCATGCCGGGCGCGCTCGGGGCCACCTCGTGGCCGTCGCGGATCGCCACGACGGCGAAGCGCCGCGGCTCGTCCTCGGGTGTCTTCAGCAGCTCGCGCATCATCGCGCGATACCGCTCCTCGAAGACGTTGAGCGGCAGCACGAGCCCCGGGAACAGCACCGAGTTCAGGGGGAAGAGGGGGAGGCGGACGGTGGTCACGACGCAAAAGCCTAATGGTCGCCGGGACGGACTCGTCCGCCCCGTTCACTCCGTGGATGCCCGGACGGGTCCCCGGCCGCTCCGGCCACCCCGGCCAGGACGTCCTCGCGGACCCGCAGGAAGTGTCCGAGCGGGTCGTCCGACACCTGGTCCCAGGGGAAGGAGGTGGCGTACGGGCCGTTCAGATGCAGCTGCTCCGCGGCGTCGTGCCGGCGCTCCAGCAGGACCAGCACGAAGATCAGCAGGTTCCGCATCCGGGCCGGCCAGGGGTCGGCGGCCGGCAGCATCGGGGACAGCGCGATCGCCCGGTCGGCGGCCGCGTCCAGCCGCTCACGCGGCACCTCGGGCCCGCAGCGATCGGTGAGGTAGCCGAAGGCCGCCCGCAGCGGCAGGGCCTGGACGAGCGCACCCGCGGGAGCGTCCTGGGCGGCCCGGTCGGCGAAGTCGAAGCACTCGTGGTGCGAGCCGTGCCAGAAGGTGGCCAGATAGCGCAAGGCCGCCACATGGCAGCCGTAGTGGTGCGGGGCGCGGCGTACGGCCGCCGCCCACAGCTCCTCGAAGTACGTGTGCCCGGCCTGTGCGCCCCGGGCGTGGTCGAGCGCGAGCCGCCAGGGCACCGGGTCCCGCTGGTCGCCCCGGGCGGCGGCCGTGATCAGCGGGCTCACCTCACGCAGCAGCTCGGCCCGGGCCGGAGACCGCCAGGCGCGGTCCACCGCCAGCTGGGCCCCGACCAGCAGCGCGTCGGGGTCCTGCGGGGCGGTCGCGAGCCAGGCGTCCAGCCACTCGGGCCGCGACCGGGCGAAGGCGGCCAGCCGGGTCACGTACCGGTCGCGCCGCTCCCACTCGGAGGCCGCGCGGGTGGCCAGGAGCAGCGTGGCGGCCGGACCGTGTTCGCCGCGGGCGGCGGCGACCAGCGCCGGGCTCAGCCGGGCGTCGGGTGCGTCGAGCAGCACCTCGTCGTCGGCGTACGGCCTGCCGGCGAGGTGGGAGACGGTCCTTGCCATCCGGGTCGCGCGGATGAACGGGAGCTGCATTGCCATGGTGCCGACCATTGAAAGTCGGCTGGTCATGGCGGCGCCAGACCGTTCATGGAACCTACGGAAAGTTGTACATCCGATGGTCAAGAGAGCGTAAAACCGCGACAGTTCGACAACGGTGGTCACACCAGCCCCATCAGTTGCGCCGCAGAAGCCGCGTGGCCCCCGCCGCCACCGTCGTGGCCAGGACCCAGCCCAGAAGGATCATCGCCGTCGCCAGCCACTGCCAGGCCCCCCGGAGCTGCCAGAAACCCGTCTGGCCCAGGTCGATGACCGGCAGCAGCAGATCGAGGGTGAACAGCGTGGGGCTCCACTCCGGATGCTCGCCCCGCTTCATCGGCGGATGGCCCGCCTGCGCGAAGGCCAGCGACCCCGCCGCCCACAGCACCGCCATCCACACCGCCGCCCGGCCCGGCCGGTAACCGTAGGCGACCGTCCAGTCCTGCGCGTAGCCCCACAGCTTGGCCGCCATCGGCAGGCTCTCCCGGTGCCGGCGCTGCTTGGCGAGCAGCACCTCCCGGGCGTCCTCGTCCTCACCGCCCGCCCGCAGCACGGCCGCGAGGCGCTCGTACGGCTCCGGGTTGTACTCGGCGGTCGCCGCCGCCACCCAGTCCAGCCGCTCGGCCAGCGGAAACGGCCCGCGCGGCACCAGGTTCTCGTAGGCGAAGCCGCCCATGTGCAGCCGCCCCGGGCCCGGCCAGGCGTCCGAGCGGTCCATCAGGTTGACGACCTTCGCCCCGGACAGCACCACCCGCCCGCGCACCGGCTGCTCCCCGAGGAACCGCAGCTCCGGCGTCTGCACCCGGCGCAGCGACAGCTCCTGGTCGTCCGTGAGCGTGAACCGTGCCCGTTCGAAGTCCACGGCGTCCCCGAAGCGGCCGTCGTCCAGACGGACCCCGCCCACGCACGCGAAGCGCTGGATCCGCGTCCCCTGCGCCGGGGTCATCCCGCTCATCGCCTGGGCGCCGATCCCCGCCGGAGTGAGGTACAGACTGCGCTCGACGGTCAGCTGCGGGGCGTTCAGCGCGAGCCGCTCGTAGGGGTTGGACAGCCGCGCCCCGCGCAGGCTCAGGGAGACGCCGACGGTGGCGGCGCGCAGGCTCAGCTCGCCGTGCGACTCCAGCAGCTCCGCCTGTAAGTCCTGGCCGACGGTCATGCCGTCCGCGGCGATCGAGCGGCCGCTGTGGTCCCTGTGCACGACCGCCTGGTTGAGCATCAGGTCGGTGCCGATCTGCGCGTCCGTGAGCCGGATGCCGTGGTGGAAGCGGCAGCGCGGCAGATGCAGGTCACCCTCGGTGTGCACCCGGGCCGCTTCCAGCCGGGGCACCGAGCAGTCCACCATCCGCAGCGTCGTGAAGCGGGCCTCCGGCAGCAGCACGTCCTGCTCGAAACGGCACCGGCGCATCTCGACGTACGGCACCACCGTGCCCCCTGCGAGGTCCAGCGAGCCGCTGACCTGCACGCCCATCAGCTTCAGCGACGACACACGGCCGGCCAGGGCGGGTGGGCCGTCGAGCAGCAACCAGCACACGATCCGGGCCCGAACGGTCCGCTCCGCACCCCACGGGTGGCCGCCGTGCGGATCGTCCACCACGGCGTCGCCGCTGGTCAGGTCGTACACGGTGCCGTTGCGGAAGGCCTGCCACATACCGGCCTCGGCCGCGGTCAGGTCGTCGGGCAGCTCCCCGGCACGCACGCCGGCCCCCTCGGTCACAGCTCTTCCCTTCCTCCCCGGGTACTCGTCAGTCACTTCCTCGTACACCTGTTCATGCCCGCTGGGTGACACGCCCAACACACCACGTGAGGGTGATCCTCCGGTGTCCTGGGGCGTTCTGTATCAGCCATTGATACGCGCGAACGACGCCTCACCCGGGTCTGAGAGAATTGAGCACGTGATCTCCCGAATCGATCTGCGCGGCGACGCCCTCGTCGAGGGTCCCGCCCTGCGCGACCTGCTGCCCCGAGCCGACTTCGACGTTGCGGCCGCCCTCGAGAAGGTGCGTCCGATCTGCGAGGACGTGCATCATCGGGGCGACGCGGCGCTGATCGACGCCGCCGAGCGGTTCGACGGGGTCAGGCTCGACCAGGTGCGCGTCCCCGCGGCCGCGCTCACCCGTGCCCTGGAGGAGCTCGACCCGGCCGTGCGCGCGGCCCTGGAGGAGTCCATCCGCCGCGCCCGGACCGTCCACCGCGCGCAGCGCCGCGAGACGCACACCACCCAGGTGGTGCCCGGCGGCACCGTGACCGAGAAGTGGGTGCCGGTCGACCGCGTCGGGCTGTACGCGCCCGGCGGCCGATCGGTGTACCCGTCCTCCGTGATCATGAACGTGGTGCCCGCGCAGGAGGCCGGCGTCGGATCCGTCGCGCTCGCCTCGCCCGCCCAGGCCGACTTCGGCGGCCTGCCGCACCCGACCATCCTCGCCGCCTGCGCCCTGCTCGGCATCGACGAGGTGTACGCGGCCGGCGGTGCCACGGCCGTCGCGATGTTCGCCTACGGCACCGAGTCCTGCGCGCCCGCGAACATGGTCACCGGCCCCGGCAACATCTGGGTCGCCGCCGCCAAGCGCTACTTCACCGGCAGGATCGGCATCGACGCCGAGGCCGGCCCGACCGAGATCGCGGTCCTCGCCGACGACACGGCCGACCCGGTCCACGTCGCCTCCGACCTGATCAGCCAGGCCGAGCACGACCCGCTGGCCGCCGCCGTCCTGGTCACCGACTCGGTCGAACTCGCCGATGCGGTCGAGAAGGAACTGGAGCCGCAGGTCGCCGCAACCAAGCACGTCGAGGACCGGATCGTCCCCGCCCTGTCGGGCAGGCAGTCCGCGATCGTCCTGGTCGACGGCGTCGAGGAGGGCCTGAAGGTCGTCGACGCGTACGGCGCCGAGCACCTGGAGATCCAGACCGCCGACGCCGCCGCCGTCGCCGGCCGGGTCCGCAACGCCGGCGCGATCTTCATCGGCCCCTGGGCGCCCGTGTCGCTGGGCGACTACGCGGCCGGCTCCAACCACGTCCTGCCCACCGGCGGCTGCGCCTGCCACTCCTCGGGCCTGTCCGTCCAGTCCTTCCTGCGTGGCATCCACATCGTCGACTACACGCGGGACGCGCTGGCCGACGTTGCCCACCACGTGGTGACGCTGGCGGAGGCGGAGGACCTGCCGGCACACGGAGCGGCGGTCAAGGCGAGGTTCGACTGGAAGGTTCCGCAGGGCAAGTGACAGGCATCGACGATCTCCCCGTACGGGACGAGCTGCGCGGCAAGTCCCCCTACGGCGCGCCCCAGCTGGACGTCCCCGTACGGCTGAACACCAACGAGAACCCCTACCCGCTGCCCGAGCCGCTGGTCGAGCGGATCGCCGAGCGGGTCCGTGAGGCCGCCCGCAACCTCAACCGCTACCCGGACCGGGACGCGGTCGAGCTGCGCACGCGGCTGGCGGAGTACCTCACCGACACCTCCGGCCACGAGGTCGGCCCGGCCAACGTCTGGGCGGCCAACGGCTCCAACGAGGTCCTGCAGCAGCTGCTGCAGACCTTCGGCGGACCGGGCCGCACCGCCATCGGCTTCGAGCCGTCGTACTCGATGCACGGTCTCATCGCGCGCGGTACCGGCACGGGCTGGATCTCCGGCCCCCGCAACGACGACTTCACGATCGACCTCGCCGCCGCCGAGAAGGCGATCGCCGAGAACCAGCCGGACGTCGTCTTCATCACCACCCCCAACAACCCCACCGGCACCGCCGTCCCGCCCGAGACGGTCCTCGCGCTGTACGAGGCCGCCCAGGCGGCGAAGCCCTCGATGGTCGTGGTCGACGAGGCCTACATCGAGTTCAGTCACGGCGACTCGCTGCTGCCCCTGCTGGAGGGCCGCCCGAACCTCGTCGTCTCCCGCACGATGTCGAAGGCGTTCGGCGCGGCGGGCCTGCGCCTGGGCTACCTCGCGGCGCACCCGGCCGTCGTCGACGCCGTCCAGCTGGTCCGGCTGCCCTACCACCTGTCGGCCGTCACCCAGGCGACCGCCCTGGCCGCCCTGGAACACACCGCCACGCTGCTGGGCTACGTCGAGCAGCTCAAGGCCGAACGGGACCGCCTGGTCACCGAACTGCTCGCCCTCGGCTACGAGGTGACCGCCTCCGACGCGAACTTCGTGCAGTTCGGCCGCTTCGAGGACTCCCACGAGACCTGGCGGAAGATCCTCGACCGGGGCGTCCTGGTCCGGGACAACGGCGTGCCCGGCTGGCTCCGGGTCACCGCCGGAACCCCCGAAGAGAACGACGCGTTCCTCGACGCGGTACGTGAAGTGAAGAAGGAGCAGAGCGCATGAGCCGCGTAGGCCGCATAGAGCGGGTGACCAAGGAGACCTCGGTCCTCGTCGAGATCGACCTCGACGGCACCGGCAAGACCGACATCAAGACCGGCGTCGGCTTCTACGACCACATGCTCGACCAGCTCGGCCGGCACGGTCTGTTCGACCTCACCGTGAAGACCGAGGGCGACCTGCACATCGACTCGCACCACACCATCGAGGACACCGCCCTCGCCCTCGGTGCCGCCTTCAAGCAGGCCCTCGGCGACAAGGTGGGCATCTACCGCTTCGGCAACTGCACGGTCCCGCTGGACGAGTCCCTCGCCCAGGTCACCGTCGACCTGTCCGGCCGCCCCTACCTCGTGCACACCGAGCCCGAGAAGATGGCGCCGATGATCGGCGAGTACGACACCACCATGACCCGGCACATCCTGGAGTCCTTCGTGGCCCAGGCGCAGATCGCGCTGCACGTGCACGTGCCCTACGGGCGCAACGCGCACCACATCGTGGAGTGCCAGTTCAAGGCGCTCGCCCGGGCCCTGCGCTACGCGTCCGAGCGCGACCCGCGCGCGGCCGGCATCCTCCCCTCCACGAAGGGCGCCCTGTGAACGGCACCTCGACCCTGCTCATCGTCGTCGGCCTGTTCCTCGTCGGCGGGATCTACTCCTTCGTCAAGCAGAAGATGCCCAAGGGCCTGATCGTGCTGCTGTCGATCGGCGCCGCGATGTGCCTGACGGCCGGTGTCGTGCGGCTGGAGGTGTGGAATTGAGCGGCTCCCCGCACCAGCAGAAGAAGGTCGTCGTCTTCGACTACGGCTTCGGCAACGTCCGTTCCGCCGAGCGCGCCCTCGCCCGCGCCGGGGCCGACGTCGAGATCACCCGTGACTACGACAAGGCCATGAACGCCGACGGCCTGCTGGTGCCCGGCGTCGGCGCCTTCGCCTCCTGCATGACGGGCCTGCGCGAGGCACGCGGCGACTGGATCGTCGACCGCAGGCTCTCCGGCGGCCGCCCCGTCATGGGCATCTGCGTCGGCATGCAGATCCTCTTCGCGCGCGGCATCGAGCACGGCGTGGAGAGCGAGGGCCTCGACGAGTGGCCCGGCTCGGTCGAGCCGCTCCAGGCCGACGTCGTGCCCCACATGGGCTGGAACACCGTGGAGGCGGCGCCCGGTTCGCAGCTGTTCGCCGGCCTCGACCCGGACGCCCGCTTCTACTTCGTGCACTCCTACGCCGTCCACGACTGGTCGCTGGAGACGCACAACCCGGCGATCGAGGCCCCCAAGGTCACCTGGTCCACGCACGGCAAGCCGTTCGTCGCGGCCGTCGAGAACGGCGCCCTGTGGGCCACGCAGTTCCACCCCGAGAAGTCCGGCGACGCCGGAGCCCAGCTCCTCACCAACTGGATCGGAACACTGTGAGCAAGCTCGAACTCCTCCCCGCCGTCGACGTCCGGGACGGCCAGGCCGTGCGCCTGGTGCACGGCGAGTCCGGTACGGAGACCTCCTACGGCTCCCCGCTGGAGGCCGCCCTCGCCTGGCAGCGCTCCGGTGCCGAGTGGCTGCACCTGGTCGACCTGGACGCCGCGTTCGGCACCGGCGACAACCGCGAACTCATCGCCGAGGTCACCCGGGCCATGGACCTCAAGGTGGAGCTGTCCGGCGGCATCCGCGACGACGACACCCTCGCCGCCGCCCTCGCCACCGGCTGCACCCGCGTCAACCTCGGCACGGCCGCCCTGGAGACGCCGGAGTGGGTCGCCAAGGTCATCGCCGAGCACGGTGACAAGATCGCGGTCGGCCTGGACGTCCGCGGCACCACCCTGCGCGGCCGCGGCTGGACCCGCGACGGCGGCGACCTCTACGAGACGCTGGAGCGCCTCAACAAGGAGGGCTGCGCGCGGTACGTCGTCACCGACATCGCCAAGGACGGCACCCTCCAGGGCCCGAACCTGGAGCTGCTGAGGAACGTCTGCGCCGCCACCGACCGCCCGGTCGTGGCCTCCGGCGGCGTGTCCTCGCTGGACGACCTCCGCGCGATCGCCGACCTGGTCCCGCTCGGTGTCGAAGGCTCGATCGTAGGGAAGGCGCTGTACGCGAAGGCGTTCACCCTGGAAGAGGCCTTGGAGGCTGTGTCGTCATGACCGTGCGGCGTGTGCAGAGCGGAAGTCCCTGGGAAGAGTCCGTCGGCTTTGCACGCGCCGTCGAGGCGGGCGACCGTGTCCTGGTAGCGGGCACGACCGCCTTCAAGGGCGACGTGCTCTACGGCGAGGGCGACCCGTACGAGCAGGCCAAGGTGGCCTTCACCACCGCCCTGGAGGCGATCGCCGAACTGGGGCTCGCACCCGAGTCCGTGATCCGCACCCGGGTGTACCTGGCCCACGCCCGGGACGTCGACGCGGTGGGCCGGGCCCACAAGGAACTGTTCGACTCCGTGCGCCCGGTCACGACCCTGCTGATCGTGCAGGGCTTCATCGACTCCCGGGTCCTGGTGTCGGTGGAAGTGGAAGCATTCAGAGGGACCCCTTCCGAGGAACACTAGAGGAGCACGATTCATGACCCTGGCGGTCCGAGTCATCCCCTGCCTGGACGTGGACAACGGCCGGGTCGTCAAGGGCGTCAACTTCCAGAACCTGCGTGACGCGGGCGACCCCGTCGAGATGGCCAAGGTGTACGACGCCGAGGGCGCCGACGAGCTGACGTTCCTGGACATCACCGCGTCGTCGGGCAACCGCGAGACCACCTACGACGTGGTGCGCCGCACGGCCGAGCAGGTGTTCATCCCGCTCACGGTCGGCGGCGGGGTCCGCACCGCCGAGGACGTGGACAAGCTGCTGCGGGCCGGCGCGGACAAGGTCGGTGTCAACACCGCCGCCATCGCCCGCCCGGAGCTGATCCGCGAGATCGCCGAACGCTTCGGCCGCCAGGTCCTGGTCCTGTCGGTGGACGCCCGCCGCACCGACTCGGGCTCCTTCGAGGTGACCACCCACGGCGGCCGCCGCTCCGCCGGCATCGACGCCGTCGAATGGGCCCACCGGGCCGCGGAACTTGGCGCGGGGGAGATCCTGCTCAACTCGATGGACGCGGACGGCACCAAGGACGGCTACGACCTGGAGATGATCCGGGCCGTCCGCAAGCACGTCACGGTCCCCGTCATCGCCTCGGGCGGCGCCGGCAGGCTGACCGACTTCCCCCCGGCCGTCGAGGCCGGCGCGGACGCGGTCCTGGCCGCGTCGGTGTTCCACTTCGGGGACCTGCGGATCGGGCAGGTCAAGGAGACGCTGCGGGAGGCGGGCCACCCGGTGCGGTGACGCCCCCGTCCCCCGAGAGCCCCGGCCGCGCGCTGCGACCGGGGCTCCGGCATGTCGGCCCGGATCCCGAGCCGCTCGGATCCCGAGCGGCCAGGATTCGAGCGGCCGGCTCCCGAGCTGCCCAGATTCCGAGCCGCCCAGACTCCGAGCGGCCCGGCTCCCGGACTGCTCAGATTCCGAGCGGCCCGGCTCCCGGACTGCTCAGATTCCGAGCGGCCCGGAATCCGTACTGCTCAGATCCCGAGCTGCTTGCTCTCGTGGAGTTTTGCGATCGCGTTCTCGTCGCCGTCCAGGTCGACCTTGGCCGCGCTCTGGCGGCCGTAGGAGAACAGGACCAGTTCGGACGGCTCACCGGTGACGGTCACCACCGGGGTGCCGCGGTGGGCGACCGCCGTCTGGCCGTCGGGGCGGCGCAGGACCAGGCCCGTCGGGACGCCGCGGCCCATCAGACGCGCGGTGCGCTCCAGGCGGGACCACAGGGCGTCCTGGAAGACCGGGTCGAGATCGCGCGGCGACCAGTCGGGCTGGGCTCGGCGCACGTCCTCGGTGTGGACGTAGAACTCGATGATGTTCGACGCCTCGTCGACCGGCTTGAGGGAGAAGGGCGAGAAGCGCGGGGGACCCGTACGGATCAGCTGGATCAGCTCCTCGTACGGCTTGTCGGCGTACTCCGCCATCACCTTGTCCAGGCGGGACGCGAGCTGCTTGATCAGCATCCCGCCGGCGGCGTCCGGGCGGCGCTCGCGCACCACCACGTGCGCGGCGAGGTCCCGCGTCGTCCAGCCCTCGCACAGGGTGGGCGCTTCCGGGCCCGCGGTCTCCAACAGGTCGGCGAGGAGAAGTCGTTCACGCTTGGCATGGGTCGACATGCGGCCCAGCCTACGACCGGGCCGGTGGTCCGCCCAGTGGACACTCCAGCAGCCCTGTCGGTGACGCCCGGCACAATGGTCACCATGACCAGCACGCCCAGCCCTCTCGACCCGGAGATCGCCGCGCGCCTCAAGCGCAGCCCCGACGGCCTCCTGCCAGCCATCGCCCAGCAGTACGACACCAAAGAGGTGCTCATGCTCGGCTGGATGGACGACGAGGCGCTGCACCGCACCCTCACCACCGGCCGGTGCACGTACTGGTCGCGCAGCCGCCGGGAGTACTGGGTCAAGGGCGACACCTCCGGCCACTTCCAGTGGGTGAAGTCCGTCGCCCTGGACTGCGACGCCGACACCGTGCTCGTCACGGTCGACCAGGTCGGCGCCGCCTGCCACACCGGCGCGCGCACCTGTTTCGACGAGGACGTGCTCCTCAAGGACGGCGGCACCGGCCGCCC
Organism: Streptomyces sp. NPDC007907; assembly: GCF_042959365.1. Taxonomy (NCBI): domain Bacteria; kingdom Bacillati; phylum Actinomycetota; class Actinomycetes; order Kitasatosporales; family Streptomycetaceae; genus Streptomyces; species Streptomyces sp. NPDC007907. The sequence goes on along the minus strand of NZ_JBIBKR010000007.1, from coordinate 303,195 downwards.
CGCCCGGGATCAGTAAGGTCGCGGCCATGGACCTCGAGACGTTCCGCAAGCTCGCCACCGACCGGCGGGTCATCCCCGTCACCCGCAAGCTCCTCGCCGACGGTGACACCCCGGTCGCGCTCTACCGCAAGCTCGCCGCCGAGCGGCCCGGCACCTTCCTGCTGGAGTCCGCGGAGAACGGCCGCTCGTGGTCCCGGTACTCCTTCGTGGGCGTACGGTCCGCCGCGACCCTGACCGCACGCGACGGGCAGGCCCACTGGCTCGGCGCCCCGCCCGTCGGCGTCCCCACGGACGGCGACCCGCTCGCCGCCCTGCGCGCCACCATCGAGGCCCTGCACACACCCCACCGGGAGGGCATGCCGCCCTTCACCGGCGGCATGGTCGGCTACCTCGGCTACGACATCGTCCGCCGTCTGGAGAAGATCGGCCCCGGCGAGCGCGACGACCTGAAGCTGCCCGAGCTGACCATGCTCCTCACCAGCGACCTGGCCGTCATGGACCACTGGGAGGGCTCGGTCCTGCTGATCGCCAACGCGATCAACCACAACGACCTGGAGACGGGCGTCGACGAGGCCCACGCCGACGCCGTCGCCCGCCTCGACGCCATGGAGGCCGACCTCTCCCGCCCGGTCGCCCAGCCCCCGGCCGTTCTGCCGCCCTCCGAGCTGCCGGAGTACACCGCGCTGTGGGGCGGCCCCGACTTCCAGGTGGCCGTCGAGGACATCAAGGAGCGCATCCGGGCCGGCGAGGCCTTCCAGGTGGTCCCCTCCCAGCGGTTCGAGACCCCGTGCACCGCGAGCGCGCTGGACGTCTACCGGGTCCTGCGGGCCACCAACCCGTCCCCGTACATGTACCTCTTCCGCTTCGACGGGTTCGACGTCGTCGGCTCGTCCCCGGAGGCCCTGGTCAAAGTCGAGGACGGCCGGGCCATGGTGCACCCCATCGCCGGCACCCGCTGGCGCGGCGCCACCCCACAAGAGGACCAGGCCCTCGCCGAGGAGCTGCTCGCCGACCCCAAAGAGCGTGCCGAGCACCTCATGCTCGTCGACCTGGGGCGCAACGACCTGGGGCGGGTCTGCGAGCCCGGCTCGGTCGAGGTCGTCGACTTCATGTCCGTCGAGCGGTACTCGCACGTCATGCACATCGTCTCGACCGTGACCGGCCGCGTGGCCGCCGGACGGACGGCGTTCGACGTGCTCACCGCCTGCTTCCCGGCCGGCACCCTCTCCGGCGCTCCGAAGCCCCGCGCCATGCAGATCATCGACGAACTCGAACCGTCCCGCCGCGGCCTCTACGGCGGCTGCGTCGGCTACCTCGACTTCGCCGGCGACTCGGACACGGCCATCGCCATCCGCACGGCCCTCCTGCGCGACGGCACCGCGTATGTACAGGCAGGCGCCGGCATCGTCGCCGACTCCGACCCGGTCGCCGAGGACACCGAGTGCCGCAACAAGGCGGCCGCGGTGCTGCGGGCCGTCCACACGGCGAACCGGCTGGGAAAGGCCTGAGATGAACCCCGGGTGACGGTTCGCCCGGGGTTCAGGCGATAGTGGGGTACGTGACTGCTGTACCGCACCCCCGTTCCCAAGCCCCCGGATCCGCCCGGGCCGGCCGCCTGAGCCTCGCCGTCGCGCTGCTGAGCGGCGCACTCGGCGCCGCCGTGGCGCTGCTCGCCACCCGGCAGCAATGGTCGCAGGGCACCGCGACGGTGGCCGGCGGCGCCTTCCCCCTGACCGCCAAGGGCAGCGACGTCACGGGTGTTCCCGCGGCGCTCGCCATCGTGGGCCTCGCCGCGCTCGTCGCCGTGTTCGCGGTCCGCCGCGCCGGACGCCTGGTCGTGGCCGCGCTGCTGGCGCTCTCCGGCGCCGGCATCGTCGTCGCGGCCCTGCTCGGCGCCTCCGACAGCGCCGCGCTCGACGAGCAGGCCGCGCAGGCCTCCGGCGACACCTCGGCCTCCGTCGACGCCCTCAGCCACACCGCCTGGCCGTACATCGCGGTCGTCGGCGGCGTCCTGATCCTCCTGGCCGGGCTGCTGGCCCTGCGGTTCGGCCGGCTGTGGCCCGGCATGTCCGGCCGCTACGAGCGGTCCGGTGCGCCCCAGCCGCGCCGCCGGGCCCCCGCCGTCGACCCCGACCGGCCCGAGGACCTCTGGAAGGCACTCGACCGCGGCGAGGACCCGACCGGCGCCTGAGGCGCACGAGTGAGCCGGGGGACACCCCGGGTCACCTCCCGGGCGCCCGTGCGGGACAATGGGCCCGAGCGTCCTGCTCAGACACGCACACAGCAACGAGGAGCAAGCAATGGCGGGCAGCAGCCACGGTCACACCCCGGCCGCCTGGACCGGTGTCACGATCGCCTTCATCGGTTTCTGCGTCGCGGGCGCGTTCATGGTGATGGACCAGCCGGCGGGCTTCTGGGCGGGCATGGTGGTCGTGCTGCTCGGCGGTGTCGTCGGCGGCATCATGCGGATGATGGGTCTGGGCCAGCCCAAGGACCTGCACCAGCCGCACCAGATGACCGGCGAGCGCGCGCCGGCCCGCGCCGAGGGCTGACCCCCGCGGACCACCGCGTCGTCGCGGGAGGGGCGGCCGGCACCGGGGTGCCGGGACCGCCCCTCCCGCGCGTGCGGGGCACAATGCCTGGCGTGAACGCCGAGAGCCACAGGGTGACGCGGAGCGTCCCGAGCCGTCTGGCCGTCCCCGCCGGGGTGCTCGCGGCCGTCGGCGCCGCCTTCGCCTACGTGGGCACCGTGGACCCGAACCAGCCCGGCCACTACCCCGTCTGCCCGCTGCTGCGCTACACCGGCCTCTACTGCCCCGGCTGCGGCGGACTGCGCAGCGCGCACGCCTTCGTCCACGGGGACGTCCTCACCGCGCTGCACGCCAACGCGCTCGCCACCCTGGGCTACCTGGGCTTCGCCGTGCTGTGGACTGTTTGGGTGGTGCACGCGGTCCGCGGACGCCCCCTGCGGATCGACCCCCGGCCGGGCCTGGTGTGGGGCCTCGGGGCGTTGCTGCTGGTCTTCTCGGTTGTCCGGAACCTGCCGTTCGGTGGCTGGCTCCATCCTTGATCGTCGGGCGGATGTCCAGGTAGTGGGACCGGCGTCAACCGGATGCGAGGCCTACGCCCCGCTGCGGATACCATCGCTATGACCATCGGTTTCCGATCGGTCGCTGGAACTGTCAAGAGTCTGGAAGGGGGCCGCTCGCGTGAGTGTGCTCGACGAGATCATCGACGGAGTCCGTGCCGACCTCGCGGAGCGGCAGGCACGCGTCAGCCTCGACGAGCTCAAGGAGCGGGCGGCGAAGGCTCCCGCGGCGAAGGACGGCGCGGCCGCCCTGCGCGGCGACGGCGTCAAGGTCATCTGCGAGGTCAAGCGCTCCAGCCCCTCCAAGGGCGCGCTGGCCGCGATCGCCGACCCGGCCGGTCTCGCCGCGGACTACGAGGCGGGCGGCGCGGCCGTCATCTCCGTCCTCACCGAGGAGCGCCGGTTCGGCGGTTCGCTCGCCGACCTGGAGGCGGTCCGCGCCCGCGTGGACATCCCGGTCCTGCGCAAGGACTTCGTCGTCACGTCGTACCAGCTGTGGGAGGCCCGCGCCTACGGCGCCGACGTCGTGCTGCTGATCGTCGCCGCCCTCGACCAGCCCGCCCTGGAGTCCCTCATCGAGCGCGCCGAGTCCATCGGGCTCACCCCGCTCGTCGAGGTGCACGACGAGGACGAGGTCGAGCGCGCGGTCGACGCCGGTGCCCGCGTGATCGGCGTCAACGCGCGCAACCTGAAGACCCTCGAGGTCGACCGCGGCACCTTCGAACGGGTGGCACCGGAGATCCCCGACCACATCATCAAGATCGCCGAGTCCGGCGTTCGCGGCCCGCACGACCTCATCGCCTACGCCAACGCCGGCGCCGACGCGGTGCTGGTCGGCGAGTCCCTCGTCACCGGCAAGGACCCCAGAACGGCGGTCTCGGACCTGGTGGCGGCCGGCGAGCACCCCGCACTCCGGCACGGCCGGAGCTGATCTCCCGCTAGGCTTGCCCCGATGACTCCCACCATGACGACCGTGGACCGGTACGCCCGCCTCGCGCGCGGCTGCCGCCCCCGCGGCTGCCGCGCACCGGCCCGCCGGATCCACGGCCGCCGCGTGCGCTACGTCATCGGTGACGAACCCGGGCAGGTCAACGGCATGCGATGGCAGCGCCCCTCAAGGGGCGCGGGGAACTGCGCGACAAGCCACTGACGGCCTGCGGCCGACAACAGATCCCCGCTCCCACGGCGATTAGTGCATTCCACACACACTCACCGTGAGGTATTCGCATGCCCAGCCAGTTCTTCATCCCCGACCCGGAGGGTCAAACGCCCAACCCCGAAGGCTACTTCGGGGCCTTCGGCGGCAAGTTCATCCCCGAGGCCCTCGTCGCCGCCGTCGACGAGGTCGCCGTCGAGTACGACAAGGCCAAGCACGACCCCGAGTTCGCCCGCGAACTCGACGACCTCCTGGTCCACTACACCGGCCGCCCCAGCTCCCTCACCGAGGTACCGAGGTTCGCCGAACACGCCGGTGGCGCACGGGTCTTCCTGAAGCGTGAAGACCTGAACCACACCGGCTCCCACAAGATCAACAACGTGCTCGGCCAGGCCCTGCTCACCAAGCGCATGGGCAAGACCCGCGTCATCGCCGAGACGGGCGCCGGACAGCACGGCGTGGCCACGGCCACCGCCTGCGCGCTGTTCGGCCTCGACTGCACGATCTACATGGGCGAGATCGACACCCAGCGCCAGGCCCTCAACGTCGCCCGCATGCGCATGCTCGGCGCCGAGGTCATCGCCGTGAAGTCGGGATCGCGCACCCTCAAGGACGCCATCAACGAGGCGTTCCGCGACTGGGTCGCCAACGTCGACCGCACCCACTACCTCTTCGGCACCGTCGCCGGACCGCACCCCTTCCCCGCCATGGTCCGCGACTTCCACCGCGTCATCGGCGTCGAGGCCCGCCGCCAGCTCCTGGAGCGCGCCGGGCGCCTGCCCGACGCGGCCATCGCCTGCGTCGGCGGCGGCTCCAACGCCATCGGCCTCTTCCACGCGTTCATCCCCGACACGGACGTCCGCCTCATCGGCTGCGAACCGGCCGGCCACGGCGTCGACACCGGCGAACACGCGGCGACCCTGACCGCCGGCGAGCCCGGCATCCTGCACGGCTCGCGCTCCTACGTCCTCCAGGACGACGAGGGCCAGATCACCGAGCCGTACTCGATCTCGGCCGGTCTCGACTACCCCGGCATCGGCCCCGAGCACTCCTACCTGAAGGACTCCGGCCGCGGCGAGTACCGCGCGGTCACCGACGACGCGGCCATGCAGGCCCTGCGCCTGCTGTCGCGCACCGAGGGCATCATCCCGGCCATCGAGAGCGCCCACGCCCTCGCCGGGGCCCTGGACGTCGGCAAGGAACTCGGCAAGGACGGACTGATCGTGGTCAACCTGTCCGGCCGCGGCGACAAGGACATGGACACCGCCGCGCGCTACTTCGGCCTGTACGACACCGACGCCCAGGTCGCCGAGGACGCAGCCGGCACCGCCGAGATCGAGGGGGACGCCAAGTGAGCGGCAACATCCAGCTGTTGAGCGACACCCTCGCCGCGGCCCGGTCCGAAGGGCGCTCGGCCCTCATCGCCTACCTCCCGGCCGGGTTCCCGACCGTGGACGGCGGCATCGAGGCCATCAAGGCCGTCATCGACGGCGGCGCCGACGTCGTCGAGGTGGGCCTGCCGCACAGCGACCCCGTCCTCGACGGCCCCGTCATCCAGACCGCCGACGACATCGCGCTGCGCGGCGGCGTGAAGATCGCCGACGTGATGCGCACGGTCCGCGAGGCCCACGCCGCCACCGGCAAGCCGATCCTCGTCATGACGTACTGGAACCCCATCGACCGCTACGGCGTCGAGCGGTTCACCGCCGAGCTCGCCGAGGCGGGCGGCGCCGGGTGCATCCTGCCCGACCTGCCCGTGCAGGAGTCGGCGCTGTGGCGGGAGCACGCCGAGAAGCACGGTCTCGCCACCGTCTTCGTCGTCGCGCCCAGCAGCAAGGACGAGCGGCTCGCGCAGATCACCGCGGCGGGCAGCGGCTTCGTCTACGCCGCCTCCCTCATGGGCGTCACCGGCACCCGCGCCAGCGTCAGCAACCAGGCCCAGGACCTGGTGGAACGCACCCGTGCCACCGGCACCGGCCTGCCCGTCTGCGTCGGGCTCGGCGTCTCCAACCCCGCCCAGGCCGCCGAGGTCGCGGGCTTCGCCGACGGCGTGATCGTCGGCTCGGCCTTCGTCAAGGCGATGCTGGACGCGCCGGACGAGGCCGCCGGTGTGGAGGCCGTGCGGGCACTCGCCGGCGACCTCGCCAAGGGCGTGCGCCGGCAGGCGTAACCAGCCGGGAAGTCAACAGATCCCTCGTACGGGTGGACCTGGGGCCGGGGAGGCGCGGTGCGCCTCCCCGGTTCGTTTCCGGGGTGTGAGCGAGAAGAACCGTGAGGGGAAGCGCACCGCCCGGGAGAAGCTGGCGGTCGAGCGCGAGAAGCAGAGGTCCGCGGACAAGCGCCGACGCGCGCTGATCGTCGGCGGTGCCGTCGTCGCCGTCCTGGGACTCGCGGCGGTGATCGGCATCGTGGCGGCCAACGCCGGGAAGGACGACGGCAGCGAGTCCTCGGGCCCGGTCGTCGCGCCCTCCGGAGCCCAGGGCCAGGACAGCCTCGCCATCCCGGTCGGCAAGGACAGCGCCAAGTCCACGCTCACGGTGTGGGAGGACTTCCGCTGCCCCGCCTGCAAGTCCTTCGAGACGGTGTACCGGCCGGTGATCCAGGAGCTGACGGACGCCGGCGAGCTCAAGGTCGAGTACCACCTGGTCACCCTCATCGACGGCAACATGCGCGGCACCGGCTCCCGCAACGCGGCCAACGCGGCGGCCTGCGCCCAGGACGCCGGGAAGTTCCCCGCGTACCACGACGTGCTCTTCGACAACCAGCCCCCCGAGGTCGACGACGCCTACGCGGACAACGCCAAGCTGATCGAGCTGGCCGGCAAGGTCGACGGCCTGGACACCCCCGCCTTCCGCACCTGCGTCGAGAAGGGCACGCACAACGGCTGGGTCGCCAAGTCCCACCAGGCCTTCGACAAGGGCGACTTCTCGGGCACGCCCACCGTGCTGTTCGACGGCAGGAACATCTACCAGGACCGGACGATGACCCCGGCCAAGCTGAAGCAGATGGTGCAGGAGGCGAACCAGGGGTGAGGGAAAATTTCCACGACCCCGTTATGGACCCGTAGCCGGGCTGCCCGTCGCGGGCCCGGTGCGGCACGGTAGCGTCGACCTTGCCATGGAACTTGCCTTCATTCCCAGCCCGTCGCGCGGGGTGCTGTACCTCGGCCCCATTCCGCTGCGCGGCTACGCGTTCTGCATCATCATCGGCGTCTTCGTTGCCGTCTGGCTCGGCAACAAGCGGTGGATCGCCCGGGGCGGCCGGGCCGGCACGGTGGCCGACATCGCTGTCTGGGCCGTACCGTTCGGCCTGGTCGGCGGTCGGCTCTACCACGTGATCACGGACTACGAGCTGTACTTCAGCGAGGGCCGCGACTGGGTGGACGCCTTCAAGATCTGGGAGGGCGGCCTCGGCATCTGGGGCGCGATCGCGCTGGGCGCGCTCGGCGCCTGGATCGGCTGCCGCCGCCGTGGCATCCCGTTGCCCGCCTACGCCGACGCCGTCGCGCCGGGCATCGCCTTCGCCCAGGCGATCGGCCGCTGGGGCAACTGGTTCAACCAGGAGCTGTACGGCAAGCCCACCGACCTGCCGTGGGCCCTGGAGATCACCTCTTCCTCCGACGGGCGCGTGCCGGGCACGTACCACCCCACCTTCCTGTACGAGTCGCTGTGGTGCATCGGTGTGGCGTTCCTGGTCATCTGGGCGGACCGCCGCTTCCGGCTCGGGCACGGCCGGGCGTTCGCCCTGTACGTCGCCGCGTACTGCACGGGCCGGGCGTGGATCGAGTACATGCGCGTCGACGACGCCCACCACATCCTGGGTCTGCGCCTGAACGTCTGGACCGCGATCTTCGTGTTCCTGCTCGCCGTGACGTACCTGGTGGTGTCGGCGAAGAAGCGGCCCGGGCGGGAGGAGATCGTGGAGCCGGGGGCGGATGCCTCCGGCGGTGCGGCCGACGGTGCCGAGCCGGACGACGCGGCGAACAAGGCCGACCGGGCCGAGGCCGCCGGCAAGGACGACGAGGCCGCGGACAAGGTGGGATCGGACGCGACGGCGGAGGCGGAGGCGGACGCCGCCGGGGACGAGGCCAGGTCGGGGAAGAAGACCTGACGCCTGTCCGCACATGACGCTCGGAGAGCGCCCGGGAGAGATTCCCGGGCGCTCTTCGCAGGTCAGGGGGCATGTGTGAGGGGGCGAGCCGGCGGCGGGGTGTCGACGGTGGTGTGAACGGCGGTGGCAGTGGGTGGGGGAGCGGCCGCCTGGCGGCGGGCGTTCGGCCGAGGGAGCGGACGGTGGTGGCAGCGTGTGGGGTAGCCGCGGCGTGTCGACGGTGACGTGCCGCCGGGTGGTGTCAGTGGGTGCGGGGGCGGCGGCGTGCCAGTGACAACGTGCGCCGGGCGGCCGTCACCACCGCCGCGTCGATGAAGCGGCCGTCCGGGAGGGCCTGTGCGCCCTGCTCGGCGGCAGCCGCCTTGAGGACCGTCTCCGCCTGTTCGATCTCCGCGTCGGTGGGCAGGTAGGCGCGTTCGATCACCGGGAGCTGGCGGGGGTGGATCGCGGCACGGCCGAGGAACCCCAGGGCACGGCCGTGCGCGCAGGACGTGGCCAGTCCGTCCAGGTCGCGGATGTCCGGGTGGATGGACTGGGGCGGGGGAGGCAGGCCGGCGGCCCGGGCCGCCACGACCACGCGGGAGCGGGACCAGTCGAGGCCCGTGTCGTCGCGAACGCCGAGGTCGGCTCGCAGATCGACCTCGCCGAGCGCGATGCCGCGCAGGTTCGGGTGGGCGCCTGCGATGGCGTACGCCTGCTCCACGGCCAGGGCCGTCTCCAGGAGGGCGTACAGGCCGGCACGGGCGGCTCGGCGGGCGGCGCGGGTGACATCGGCGGGCGAGGTGATCTTGGACAGGCGCAGCCCCGACAGCCCGGGTGCCGGGGCCAGGGCCGTGATGTCCTGTTCGCCCCAGGGACTGTCCAGGGCGTTGACGCGCACGTGGACCGGAACGGCCGGCGGGTCCGCCAGCAGGTCGGCGGTGGCGTCGCGGGCGTAGGCCTTGCGGTCCGGGGAGACCGCGTCCTCCAGGTCGACGACCACGACGTCGGCTCCACCGGTGAGGGCCTTCGCGACCACCGCCGGGCGGTCGCCCGGGGCGTAGAGCCAGGTGAGCGGGTACGCCGTCACAGGGCGCCCTCCGCGCGCAGCGCCGTGAGGTCGCCCGGGGTCAGACCCAGTTCGGTGAGGACCTCCTCGGTGTCGGCGCCGTGCGGGCGGCCGGCCCAGCGGATCGCACCGGGCGTCGCGGAGAGCCGGAACAGGACGTTCTGCATGCGCAGCGGGCCGAGTTCGGGGTCGTCGACGGTGGTGACGGTGTCCAGGGCCTGGTACTGCGGGTCCGCCATCACGTCGCGGACGTCCTGGACCGGGGCCACCGCCGCCTCGGCCTTCTCGAAGGCGGCCAGGACGTCGCCGCGGGTGCGCGCGGCGATCCAGCCGCCGACCGCCTCGTCCAGGACGTCGGCGTGGGCGGCGCGGCCGGCGCCCGAGGCGAACCAGGGCTCGTCGATCAGTTCCGGGCGGCCGACCAGGTGCATCACGCGTTCCGCGACCGACTGGGCCGAGGTGGACACGGCGACCCAGGTGGCGTCCGCGGTGCGGTAGACGCCGCGCGGGGCGTTGTTCGGGGAGCGGTTGCCGGTGCGGGGCTGGACGTGCCCGAGCTGGTCGTACCAGAGGGGCTGGGGGCCGAGGGCGGCCAGGATCGGCTCGATCAGGGCCAGGTCGACGACCTGGCCCTCACCGGTGCGCTCGCGGGCGGCGAGCGCCGTCATCACGGCGTACGCCGTCGTCAGGCCCGCGATGGAGTCGGCCAGGCCGAACGGCGGCAGGGTCGGGGGCGAGTCGGGTTCGCCGGTGATCGCGGCGAACCCGCTCATCGCCTCGGCCAGGGTGCCGAAGCCGGGCCGGTGGGCGTAGGGGCCGAACTGGCCGAAGCCGGTGACGCGGGCCAGCACCAGACGGGGGTTGGCCGCCGACAGCTCCGGCCAGCCGAGGTCCCACTTCTCCAGGGTGCCGGGGCGGAAGTTCTCGATGATCACGTCGGTCCGGGCGGCCAGGCGCAGGAGAGTGGCGCGGCCGCCGGGCCTGGACAGGTCGAGGGTCATGGTCCGCTTGTTGCGGCCGAGCATCTTCCACCACAGGCCCACGCCGTCCTTCGACGGGCCGTGGCCGCGGGAGGGGTCCGGCTTCGCCGGGTGTTCGATCTTGACGACCTCGGCGCCGAAGTCGCCGAGCAGGGTGGCGGCCATCGGGCCGGCGAAGAGGGTGGCGAGGTCGAGGACGCGCAGGCCGGTGAGGGGCCCGGTCGTCGACGCGGTCGTGGGCGCGGTCATGGGCGGCGGGTCTCCCGGTGCGTGAGGTGGGCGAGGGTGTCGAAGCCGATGCCGTTGAAGTCGCCGATCGATGTGGCCAGCCGGTTCTTCAGGGGGGCCGTCCAGCGGTCGTGGAGCGCCGCCGGGTGTCCGGCCAGCAGGCCGGCGATGCTGCCGGCCGTCGCACCGTTGGAGTCGGTGTCCCAGCCGCCGCTGACGGCACGGCAGATCGAACCGGTGAAGTCGCCGTTCGCGTGGGTGAGGGCGGCGGCGATCAGAGCGGTGTTGGGAACGGCGTGCACCCAGTGGTGGGTGGCGCCATGGGCGCGGTGGAGGGCGTCGACGACCGTGTCGAAGTCCTGGTGTTCGTGTGCGAGCCCGACGGCCTCGTGGACGGCCCGGGCGAGGCGGGAGCGGGGCGGGACGACGGTCAGGCCGGTGCGCACGCAGGCGTGGACGTCGTGGTCGCCGGTCGCGGCCGTCGCGATGACGGCGGCCGTGAACATCGCGGCGTAGACGCCGTTGGCGGTGTGCGTGAGGGTGGCGTCCCGGTGGGCCTGCTGGGCCGCCGCGGCCGGGTCGCCGGGGTGGGTCCAGCCGTGGACGTCGGCGCGGATCAGGGCGCCGATCCACTCGCGGAACGGGTTGCGGTGCCGGGCGGTGTGCGGGGGCTCCACGCCGGTCAGCAGGTTGCGGTAGGCGATGCGCTCAGCGGTGAACGTCCGTCCGGCGGGGAGTTCGTCGAGCCAGGTCCGGGCCAGGTCGGTGAGGGTGAAGGACCTGCCGTGCCGCTGGAGCAGGACGAGATTGAGCAGGGGGTAGTCGAGGTCGTCGTCCTCGGGCATGCCGTCGATGTTCTCGGCGAGGGAGGTGGCTGCCGAGCGGCGGTTCCAGGGGTGCTGCCGCAGCAGGTCCTCGGGGACGCCCCGGGCGGTGAAGTAGGTGGTGAGGGGCCAGTTGCCGGTGGACCGGGCCAGTCGGCGGATGGCGTCGAGGGGGAGCTTCTCGACCGGTTTGCCCAGGAGACAGCCGGCGGCCCGGCCGAGCCAGGCCGCTTCGAGCTGCTGCGGGGTCGTGACCGGGACACCCACGGGCCGGGGCCATGCGGGGCAGGCGGCCCTGATCGCCTCCAGGCCGGTCGGCTCGTCGTCCGCCAGCCGGCTCGGCAGATCGGCCAGTTCGTCCAGGAGGTCCGAGGCCAGCCGGCGCAGGTAGCGGGACGTCGGGGTGGGGGAGGCGCCCGCGGCGGCCGGGGCCTCGGGTCCGCCCGCCGCCCGCCAGCGCGCCGCGATCGCCTTCGGCTCGCGGCCGTCCAGCACGGCCTGGCGGATCTCGTGGCCGATCAGGTCCTCCGGCTGGACCCAGGTCAGTCGGAGCATGCCGGGCCTCCGAGGGACGCGAAGGCCTGCTCGTGGGCGCGGCGGCGGGACACGTCCCGGCCGAAGATCTCGCGGGCGACGGCGCTGAGGGTGGCCGCCGGCTCCCAGAGGTCCAGCCGGCTCGCCTCCGCGACCGTCTTGGCCCAGTCCTCCGGGACCGGTGAGCCCAGGGCACCCGCCAGGGCGCCCGCCATCGTGGCGATCGAGTCGCAGTCGCGGCCGTAGTTCACCGCGCCGAGCACCGCCTGCCGGTAGTCGCCCCGGGCCACCACCAGCATGCCCAGGGCGACGGGCAGTTCCTCGATCGCGTGCAGACGGGAAGGGCGGCGGGCGCCGAGCGAGGGGGAGCGATAGTCGGGGCCCACCGTGTCGTAGGGGGCCACCGCCTCGCGCAGCGGGCGCAGGGCCGACTCGAAGTCCGTGTGACGGGACGCCTCCTCGCAGACCCGCTCGATCGCGGCCCGGGTGCCGTCCTTCCCGAGGGAGAGGCACACGGACACGACAGAGTCCGGGGTGGCGCCGGGGGCGCACGCCGCCGCCACGGCCGCGGCCAGGACGCCCGCCGCCTCACGGCCGTACGACGACTGGTGCGCGCCGGCGATGTCGAGGGCCTCGGCGTAGGCAGCGCGTGGGTCGGCCGCGTTGACCAGTCCCACGGGCGCCATGTACATCGCCGCCCCGCAGTTGACGATGTTGCCGGTGCCGGCCTCGCGCGGGTCGGCGTGGCCGTAGTGGATCCTCGCCACCAGCCATTTCTCCGCCAGGAAGATCCGCTGGAGCGGGAGTGCCTCGGTCTCCAGTTCCGGGATCCAGCGGGGCTCGGTCATCAGGTCCGGGACCAGGTGGTCGGCGATCGCGTATGCGTCGAGGTGGTCGCGGACCCGGGCGTAGACGCGGACCAGGGCGTGGGTCATCAGGGTGTCGTCGGTGACGTGGCCGTCGCCCTTGTGGTACGGGGCGAGGGGGCGGGCGGTGCGCCAGTCGTCGCCGTGCCACGGGCCGACGACGCCGTGGACGCGGCCGCCGTGGCGTTCGAGGATCTGCTCGGGCGAGTAGCCCTCGACGGGGCCGCCGAGCGCGTCGCCGACCGCGGCTCCGACCAGGGCACCGGTGATCCGCTCGTCCAAGGGGGCGTTTGGGTGAGCTTTGGTGTGCATGGCGGCTTTGGGTTGCATGGGCGCTTTGGGCTGCATGGCCGCATCATCCACCCGGGCGGGCCGGTTGTACGGCTTCCAGGAGTTCGGCGAGTTCCACGAGGTCCGTGCCGGTCAGACGGGGCAGGACGCAGCCGGAGAGAGTGCGGCAGGTCTCCCGCCAGGACTCGGGGATCGACGCGCCGCCGCCCAGGGCGCCGGTGAGGGCGCCCGCCAGGGCCGGGGCGGAGTCCGCGACGCGGGACAGACAGGCCGCCGCGGGGATCGCCTCCGCGATACGGCCGCGGGCGGCGGTGGCCAGGGCGAGGGCGACCGGGACCGTCTCGGCGGCGGCGATGCCGTAGCTGTAGACGTGGTCGACGATCTGATGCTCCAGGGGTGGGACCAGAGCGAACGCGCTGTCCGCTGCGGCGGCCAGGCGGAGGGCGTGACGGGCGTTGCGGCCGATCTCCGTCTCCTCGGGGAGTTCGGTGAGGGCCGCCGTGACGCAGGCGTCGACGGGTGCGCCGGCCAGGGCGAGGGCGAGGGCGGCCGCCATGGCGCGGGCACCGTGCACGCCGTCGCCGTCCTGGCTGTAGCGGGCGTCGAACTCGGCGAGGTCCGCGGCGCTGCGGGGGTCGCCGGGGTGGGCCAGGGCCAGAACGCAGGCGCGGACGCAGGCGGCGTCGTCGAAGTAGTGGGGGTTGTCGTGGCCGGTGGCGGGCGGGCGCAGGCCGGTGGCGAGGTTGCCGAGGCCGGCGCGGACGGAGATGCGGGCGCGCAGGGGGAGGACGGCGGACTCGATCTCGGGGGCGCGGTCCGCCGCGGCGGCGACTTCGGCGGCGAGGGCGTTCCAGGTCAGGTCGATCGCGGCCCGGGTGCGGCGTTCGCGGCTGAGGTCGTTCAGGACGGTGTCGTCGCCGGCGCGGAGGAGGGCTTCGGCGGCGAAGGCCGCCCACTCGGCGTCGTCGGAGGGGCCGAGGCGCAGGGGTTCCGGGGGCTGGTTGAGGGCGATGGGGACGGGGAGGGTGGTGGTGGCGTTGTGCTCGGCGAAGGTGTCGAGTTCACGGGTGAGGCGGCGGGTCCAGTCGGGCATGCGGGCGGCTCTGTGGCGGGCGGCGGGCCAGCCGGCGGCGTCGCCGGCGGCGAGTCCGAGCAGAAGGCCTTCGGCCTTCTTGTCTCCCACCCGCGCACCGCCCGTAACCGTCACCCGAGGGGCCCTGGCCGCCCGTGCGGCGGTCTCGCCGTCGGCGGCTGCGGATGATGCCTGGGGGGTAGGGGCGTCGGTCGGTTGAGGGGGCCTGGTGTTGCGTGGGGCGGTCTCGCCGTCGGCGGGTGGGGGTGGTTGCTGAGGGGTGGGGGTGGCGGTCGGTTGAGGGGGGCTGGTGTTCTGGGGGGTGGTGTCGGCGGTTGCGGGGGCTTGCGTCGTCATGTGGGGGTCTCCGTTCCGTCGGGCGCCAGGGTGTAGTCCGCCGGTGCCGGCTCCGGGTCGCGGGGGGTCGGGGTCAGCAGGTCCGCGACGTCCAGGACGTGATGGCCGGCCATCGCCGGGAGGCATCTGCCGAGGACCGGGCCGATGGCGGTCGCCCAGGCCCGCGGGATCGCCGACACGCCACGGGTCGCACCCGCGAGCGCTCCCGCCACCGCTGCCGTCGTGTCCGCGTCGCGGCCCATGTTCACCGCGGTCAGGACCGACTGCTCGAAGTCGCCGTCGGCCGCCGCGTACGCGCCGAAGGCGAGGGCGACCGCCTCGGGGGCCAGGTCGGTCCAGGGGTAGCCGCCGATGACGACCGCGGAGCGGACCGCGCGTTCGCCGCGGTGGGCGACGGTCACCGCGCGGCGCAGACTGCGGGCCGTCCAGGAGTCGTCGGGGACGACCGCGAGGGCCGCCGCCACCACCGCGTCCGACGGCGCGCCCGCCATCGCCGCCGCGACGCCCGCGGCGACGGCCTGCCCGCCGTGGATGCCCTCCCCGTCGTGGCTCACCGAGCCGTCGATCGCGACCAGCCGCGCCGCCTCCGCCGGGCGGCCCGCCGCGAACACCCCGAAGGGCGCCGCGCGCATGGCCAGACCGTCGCTCCAGGCGTGCCGGTGCTGGGCGGAGATCGGGGCGGCCAGGCCGCGGCGGAGGTTCTCCAGGGTGCCGCGTTCACTGAAACCGGCGCCCCGGAAGGGGCCCTCGTCGCGGTCGGCGATCCACTCGTGCCAGGCCGCCTCCACATGGGCGGGGGTGAGCGCGGAGCCGTGCCGGGCCAGCAGCAGGCCGGAGAAGATCGCGTACTCCGTGTCGTCCGTGCCGGCCGGCCTCTCGGCGACGTACCCGGTGATCCGGCCCCACCGCGCGCGGATCTCGGAGGGCTTCATGTTCTCGGCAGGGGCCCCGAGCGCGTCACCGACGGCCAGGCCCAGCAGTGCGCCCCGTGCCCGTGCGCGGAGCCCGATCGATGCCATGGGGCATGTGTCCCACTCCGGTGACTCGGCCGAGCCTCACGAGCCCCAGCATCACCCGGTCGACATCTGTGCGGGCTCATGATCAAGTGAGCGGCAGAGGGTAAACCCGCAGGTTAGCCCAGCCTTTCCTTGCTGGCGAGGAAGGAATCCGCGGCGTAGTTTTGGTGTTGTAAAACTCTGGAACATGTCCAAAGAGCACGGAAACTGCGGGGAGTGGGGTTCTTTCCATGGCCATCATCGAGACCGAGGCGACGCTGCACGAGGCGCACCGGGACAACCACACGCACCGGGACGTGAACGGCGGCTGGCTGCGTCCCGCGGTGTTCGGTGCGATGGACGGCCTCGTCTCCAACCTCGCTCTGATGACCGGTGTCGCGGGCGGTGCGGTCAGTCAGCACACCGTCGTCCTGAGCGGGCTCGCGGGCCTGGCCGCCGGCGCCTTCTCCATGGCCGCCGGCGAGTACACCTCCGTCGCCTCGCAGCGTGAACTCGTCGAGGCCGAGCTGGACGTGGAGCGCCGCCAGCTGCGCAAGCACCCGAAGGACGAGGAGGCCGAGCTCGCCGCGCTCTACGAGTCGAGGGGCGTCGAGCCGGGGCTGGCCCGCGAGGTGGCCCGGCAGCTGTCGAAGGATCCCGAGCAGGCGCTGGAAATCCATGCCCGGGAGGAACTGGGGATCGACCCCGGTGACCTGCCCTCGCCCGCCGTGGCCGCGGTGTCGAGCTTCGGTTCCTTCGCGCTGGGTGCGCTGATTCCCGTCCTGCCCTATCTGCTGGGGGCGAGCAGCATGTGGCCGGCCGTGCTGCTGGCGCTGCTGGGACTCTTCCTGTGCGGCGCGGTGGTGGCCAAGGTGACCGCGCGCACCTGGTGGTACAGCGGGCTGCGGCAGCTGTTCCTGGGAGGTGCGGCGGCCGGTGTGACGTACGCCCTGGGCACCTTGTTCGGAACGGCCGTAGGATAGCGCGACCCGGACTTATGCAAGGGACTGCATAAGTAGTCGTTACTCGTTGGTTTCGGGTGTGCGACCACCGGGCATGAGCCGTAAGCGCTGCGGGCAACGACGCCTGTCGCGCACCCCTGAGCGGGCTGGGCGAAGACGCCCGTCCCGCCCCCCGGGCCGACGGAAGGCGATCTGACCCGATCGTTTCGTGCGGCCCCCCAAAGCTTCCACTGCTGGTGCGGTACCCCCGCCGCGAACCCGCGGTGTCCGCATGTTGGAACGGATTATCCCGGTTCCCGAGAACCGCTCCATCATGTAACCTGCACGAAATTTTGCGATCACGCGAGGGCCAACGTCGTCCCTCGGCACTTTGCATATGCCACATGACGACGACGGGAGAGCCGATGCGTACGCCGCGCCAGCCGTCCCAGCATTCCGCGAATGGCCAGAACTGGTCCTTCATGGATGCTCGCCCTGCTGCGCAGGGTATGTACGACCCCCGCAACGAGCACGACGCCTGCGGCGTCGGCTTCGTCGCCACCCTCACCGGCGAGGCGTCCCACACCCTGGTCGAGCAGGCCCTGACCGTCCTGCGGAACCTCGAGCACCGCGGCGCCACCGGCTCCGAGCCCGACTCCGGTGACGGTGCCGGCATCCTGTCGCAGGTCCCGGACGCCTTCTTCCGTGACGTGGCCGGATTCGAACTGCCCGACGCCGGTTCCTACGCCGTCGGCATCGCCTTCCTGCCGGAGGAATCCACCGCCGACGCCGTCTCGCAGATCGAGACGATCGCCGCCGACGAGGGCCTCACCGTCCTCGGCTGGCGCGAGGTGCCCGTCGCCCCCCAGCTGCTGGGCGCCACCGCCCGGTCGACCATGCCGGTCTTCCGCCAGATCTTCGTCGGTGACGGCACCTCGGAGGGCATCGCCCTCGACCGCAAGGCCTTCGTGCTGCGCAAGCGCGCCGAGCGCGAGGCCGGCGTCTACTTCCCGTCGCTGTCCGCCCGGACGATCGTCTACAAGGGCATGCTGACCACCGGTCAGCTGGAGCCCTTCTTCCCGGACCTGTCCGACCGCCGCTTCGCCTCCGCGATCGCGCTCGTGCACTCCCGGTTCTCGACGAACACGTTCCCGTCGTGGCCGCTGGCCCACCCGTACCGCTTCGTCGCGCACAACGGTGAGATCAACACCGTCAAGGGCAACCGCAACTGGATGGTGGCCCGCGAGTCGCAGCTCGTGTCCGACCTGTTCGGCGGCGACGACAAGGCCATCGACCGGATCTTCCCGGTCTGTACGCCCGACGCCTCCGACTCCGCCTCCTTCGACGAGGTCCTGGAGCTCCTGCACCTGGGCGGCCGCTCCCTGCCGCACTCCGTGCTGATGATGATCCCGGAGGCGTGGGAGAACCACGACTCCATGGACCCGGCCCGGCGCGCGTTCTACCAGTACCACTCCACGATGATGGAGCCCTGGGACGGCCCGGCCTGCGTCACCTTCACCGATGGCACCCAGGTCGGCGCGGTCCTCGACCGCAACGGCCTGCGCCCCGGCCGCTACTGGGTCACCGACGACGGCCTCGTCGTCCTCGGCTCCGAGGTCGGCGTCCTGGACATCGACCCCTCCAAGGTCGTCCGCAAGGGCCGCCTCCAGCCCGGCCGCATGTTCCTCGTCGACACCGCCGAGCACCGCATCATCGAGGACGACGAGATCAAGGCCGAACTCGCCGCCGAGAACCCCTACGCGGAGTGGCTCGAGGCCGGCGAGATCGAGCTCGAGGACCTGCCCGAGCGCGAGCACATCGTGCACACGCACGCCTCCGTCACCCGCCGCCAGCAGACCTTCGGCTACACCGAGGAGGAGCTGCGCGTCATCCTCGCGCCGATGGCCAAGGCCGGTGCCGAGCCGATCGGTTCGATGGGAACCGACTCGCCGATCGCCGCCCTGTCGGACCGCCCGCGGCTGCTCTTCGACTACTTCACCCAGCTGTTCGCGCAGGTCACCAACCCGCCGCTGGACGCCATCCGCGAGGAACTGGTCACCTCGCTGCGCTCGTCGCTGGGCCCCCAGGGCAACCTGCTCGACCCGAACGCGGCCTCCTGCCGCAGCGTCCTGCTGCCCTTCCCGGTCATCGACAACGACGAGCTGGCCAAGCTCATCCACATCAACGCCGACGGCGACATGCCCGGCTTCAAGGCCGCCACGCTCTCCGGCCTGTACCGGGTGCACGGCGGCGGTGACGCCCTGGCCGCGCGCATCGAGGAGATCTGTGCCGAGGCCGACGCCGCCATCGACAACGGCGCCCGCCTGATCGTCCTGTCGGACCGCCACTCCGACGCCGAGCACGCGCCGATCCCGTCGCTGCTGCTCACCGCGGCCGTCCACCACCACCTCATCCGCACCAAGCAGCGCACCCAGGTGGGCCTGCTGGTCGAGGCCGGTGACGTCCGCGAGGTCCACCACGTCGCCCTGCTCATCGGCTACGGCGCCGCCGCCGTCAACCCGTACCTGGCGATGGAGTCCGTCGAGGACCTGGTCCGCGCCGGCACCTTCCTGCCCGGCATCGAGCCCGAGAAGGCCATCCGCAACCTCATCTACGCCCTCGGCAAGGGCGTGCTGAAGGTCATGTCGAAGATGGGCATCTCGACCGTCGCCTCCTACCGCGGCGCCCAGGTCTTCGAGGCCGTCGGTCTCGACGAGGCCTTCGTCGAGAAGTACTTCAACGGCACGGCCACCAAGATCGGCGGTGTCGGCATCGACGTCGTCGCCAAGGAGGTCGCCGCCCGGCACGCCAAGGCCTACCCGGCCTCCGGCATCGCCCCGGCGCACCGCGCGCTGGACATAGGCGGCGAGTACCAGTGGCGCCGCGAGGGCGAGCCGCACCTGTTCGACCCCGAGACGGTCTTCCGCCTCCAGCACTCCACCCGCTCCGGCAAGTACGACATCTTCAAGAAGTACACCGAGCGCGTGAACGAGCAGTCCGAGCGGCTGATGACGCTGCGCGGCCTGTTCGGCTTCAAGTCGGACCGGCAGCCGATCTCCATCGACGAGGTCGAGCCCGTCTCCGAGATCGTCAAGCGCTTCTCCACGGGCGCCATGTCGTACGGCTCCATCTCCCAGGAGGCGCACGAGACCCTCGCCATCGCCATGAACCAGCTGGGCGGCAAGTCCAACACCGGTGAGGGCGGCGAGGACCCGGAGCGGCTGTACGACCCGGCGCGCCGGTCGTCCATCAAGCAGGTCGCCTCCGGCCGCTTCGGTGTGACCTCCGAGTACCTGGTCAACTCCGACGACATCCAGATCAAGATGGCCCAGGGCGCCAAGCCCGGCGAGGGCGGCCAGCTGCCCGGCCACAAGGTCTACCCGTGGGTCGCCAAGACGCGTCACTCGACGCCCGGCGTGGGCCTCATCTCCCCGCCGCCGCACCACGACATCTACTCCATCGAGGACCTCGCCCAGCTGATCCACGACCTGAAGAACGCGAACCCGCAGGCGCGGATTCACGTGAAGCTGGTCTCCGAGGTCGGCGTCGGCACGGTCGCCGCGGGTGTGTCCAAGGCACACGCGGACGTCGTCCTGATCTCCGGCCACGACGGCGGTACGGGCGCCTCGCCGCTCACCTCGCTGAAGCACGCCGGCGGCCCCTGGGAGCTCGGCCTCGCCGAGACTCAGCAGACCCTGCTGCTCAACGGCCTGCGCGACCGCATCGTCGTCCAGACCGACGGCCAGCTGAAGACCGGCCGTGACGTCGTCATCGCCGCGCTGCTCGGCGCCGAGGAGTTCGGTTTCGCGACCGCTCCGCTCGTCGTCTCCGGCTGCGTCATGATGCGCGTCTGCCACCTGGACACCTGCCCGGTCGGCATCGCCACGCAGAACCCGGTGCTGCGCGAGCGCTACTCCGGCAAGGCCGAGTACGTCGTGAACTTCTTCCAGTTCATCGCCGAAGAGGTCCGCGAGATCCTCGCCGAACTGGGCTTCCGCTCCATCGAGGAGGCCGTCGGCCACGCCGAGGCCCTCGACGTGACCCGCGCCGTCGACCACTGGAAGGCGCAGGGCCTGAACCTGGAGCCGCTGTTCCACGTGCCCCAGCTGCCCGAGGGCGCGGTCCGCCACCAGGTGATCGCGCAGGACCACGGCCTGGAGAAGGCGCTCGACAACCAGCTGATCAAGCTGGCCGCCGACGCGCTCTCCGCAGCCGGTGCCACCGACGCCCAGCCGGTGCGCGCCCAGGTGGAGATCCGCAACATCAACCGCACGGTCGGCACCATGCTCGGCCACGAGGTGACCAAGAAGTTCGGCGGTGCGGGCCTGCCCGACGACACCATCGACATCACCTTCACCGGCTCCGCCGGCCAGTCGTTCGGCGCATTCGTGCCGAGCGGTGTCACGCTCCGCCTGGAGGGCGACGCCAACGACTACGTCGGCAAGGGCCTGTCCGGCGGCCGGATCGTCGTCCGCCCCGACCGCGCGGCCGACCACCTCGCCGAGTACAGCGTCATCGCCGGCAACACCATCGGCTACGGCGCCACCGGCGGCGAGATGTTCCTGCGCGGCAAGGTCGGCGAGCGGTTCTGCGTCCGCAACTCCGGCGCCACGGTCGTCTCCGAGGGCGTGGGCGACCACGGCTGCGAGTACATGACCGGCGGTCACGCGGTGGTCCTCGGCGAGACGGGCCGCAACTTCGCGGCCGGCATGTCCGGCGGTATCGCGTACGTGATCGACCTGGACCGTGACAACGTCAACGTCGGCAACCTGGACGCCGTCGAGCCGCTGGACGACACCGACAAGCAGTGGCTGCACGACGTGGTCCGCCGTCACCAGGAGGAGACCGGCTCGACCGTCGCCGAGAAGCTCCTGGCCGAGTGGGACACCGCCGTCGAGCGCTTCAGCAGGATCATCCCCAGCACGTACAAGGCAGTGCTCGCCGCCAAGGACGCCGCCGAGCGAGCCGGTCTCTCCGAGACCGAGACCCACGAGAAGATGATGGAGGCGGCGATCAATGGCTGACCCGAAGGGCTTCCTGAACCACGGGCGCGAGCTCGCCAAGTCCCGCCCCGTCGAGGAGCGCGTCAAGGACTGGAACGAGGTCTACGTCCCCGGCTCGCTGCTGCCCATCATCAGCAAGCAGGCCAGCCGCTGCATGGACTGCGGCATTCCGTTCTGCCACAACGGCTGTCCGCTCGGGAACCTGATCCCCGAGTGGAACGACTACGCCTACCGCGAGGACTGGGCGGCGGCTTCGGAGCGTCTGCACGCGACGAACAACTTCCCGGAGTTCACCGGCCGCCTGTGCCCCGCTCCCTGTGAGGCGGCGTGCGTGCTCGGCATCAACCAGCCGCCGGTGACCATCAAGAACGTCGAGGTCTCGATCATCGACAAGGCGTGGGAGACCGGGGACGTCGCCCCGCAGATCCCGGAGCGCCTCTCGGGCAAGACCGTCGCCGTCGTCGGCTCGGGCCCGGCGGGCCTCGCCGCCGCCCAGCAGCTGACCCGCGCCGGCCACACCGTCGCCGTCTACGAGCGCGCGGACCGCATCGGAGGCCTCCTCCGCTACGGCATCCCCGAGTTCAAGATGGAGAAGCGGCACATCAACCGCCGCATCGAGCAGATGCGCGCGGAGGGCACCCGCTTCCGCACGGGCATCGAGATCGGCCGCGACCTGAAGGCCACGGACCTGAAGAAGCGCTACGACGCGGTCGTCCTGGCCGTCGGCGCCACCACGGCCCGCGACCTGCCGGTGCCCGGCCGTGAACTCAAGGGCATCTACCAGGCCATGGAGTACCTGCCGCTGGCCAACAAGGTGCAGGAGGGCGACTTCGTGGCGCCCCCCATCTCCGCCGAGGGCAAGCACGTCGTGGTCATCGGCGGCGGCGACACCGGCGCGGACTGCGTGGGCACCGCCCACCGCCAGGGCGCGGCCTCCGTCACGCAGCTGGAGATCATGCCCCGCCCGGGCGAGGAGCGGCACCCCACCAACCAGCCCTGGCCGACCTTCCCCATGCTGTACAAGGTCACCTCCGCGCACGAGGAGGGCGGCGAGCGGGTCTACTCCGTCTCGACGACCCACTTCGAGGGCGACGAGGACGGCAACGTCCAGTGGCTGCACCTCACCGAGGTGGAGTTCATCGACGGCAAGCTGACCCCGAAGCCGGGCTCCGAGCGCAAGATCCCCGCCCAGCTGGTCACCCTCGCCATGGGCTTCACCGGCACCGACCGGGAGAACGGCCTGGTCGAGCAGTTCGGCCTGGAGCTCGACGAGCGCGGCAACATCGCCCGCGACGCCGACTTCCAGACCAACGTGCCGGGCGTCTTCGTCGCCGGTGACGCCGGCCGCGGCCAGTCGCTCATCGTCTGGGCCATCGCCGAGGGCCGCTCGGCGGCGCGCGGAGTGGACCGTGCCCTCGCGGGCGCGAGCGACCTGCCGGCACCGATCCGTCCCACGGACCGCGCGCTGATGGTCTGACACCCGCCCCTGATACGTCCCGTACAAAGGCGTACGGAACACTGACGGCGCCTGCCCCACAGTCCCCGACCGGACGCCTGGGCAGGCGCCGTCGCCTTTTCCGGCTGACGTACCTATGCGCAGCCGGGTGCCACCCACGTCACGATCACGGCGGCGGCGACGCACAGCACACCGGCCACGGCAAGCCAACGCGCGCACTCCACCAGCAGCCAGATGGTCTTCGTCCGCTTCTTCTCATATCGAAGCAGCCTGCCCGCCTCCAGCAGGATCTCCTCGCCGGGCCGTCCGTGTACGGCGAGAACGCCCAGCCAGGAGGCGGCGATCAGGGCGAGGAACCCGGTGATCAGCAGTCCGATCACCCACCAGCGCGGAGTGTCCGCCAGCTTGCTCAGGTCCTCCTGGCCCTTCAGAACGAAGACCGCCGTGAGCAGACCGGTGAGCGAGGCGAGGAAGTTGCGATAGCCCTCCGCCTGCCGTATCGCCGCGTGCAGCTGCCGGTCCGGAGAGGCCGTCTCGCGGCCCCGGCGGTCCGCGTCCCTGAGTTGCTGCGGCGTGGGCGTGAAGGTCATGGCGTCGCTCCGGCGGACGGCCCCGGCGTGGGCGGGGGAGCGATGGCCAGCAACGCACCACAACCCCGCGGCTCGCTCGCAGGACGGCTCATGTGCAGCGTGCGGCACTCGCACATCGTGTAGTACGGCTCAGGCCCCGGCTCCTTACGGCGGCCGAGGAAGCCGCCCTTGGCGACCGGGGGCTGTCCGAAGGCCCAGGTTCTCGTCATGGGGCAGGTACAGACCGGGCAGGTCCCGGAGGCTTCGTACGAAGCGTCGTCGCCGTTCCTCCGCACGACCCAGCGGAACGTGAGGACGGCGGGGTGGACGGCGTCGGCGTCGTACTCGATCGGGGGCGTCACGCGGTGGTGCCTTCCAGATGGTCGTCGGTGGGGACTTCCAGGGAGAACAGGCCCGCGTACCGGGCCAACCGCGCACGGACCTCTGTCTCGGACAGGTCCGTCTCCTCCGCGCAGAGCGTGATGTGGTCCGGGGACACGCTGCCGCACAGGGCGGGAGCCTGGCCGGTGAGCTGCTCGGTGAGGATGATCAGGTCCTGCCAGTCGGGTATGTGGTCGGCCGTCTCTCCCTCCGGCTTGCGGACGGTGACGTCCAAGCCGAGGCAAGCGAAGGGCGTATAGCGGTCGTAGGCCTTGCCGAGCGGCCAGCCGAAGCGGCCTGCCGTGCGGACCAAGGCGAGCGGATCGAGAAGGCCCGGGCCGAGCAGGCCGTTCTCGAACGCGGCCAGGTCGAAGAAGTGCGGTGCGAAGTCGTGCAGCGCGGCCGCTTCCGGGGCGGAGAGGTCGCACGGTGCCGGGGGAGCGCCCAGGGCCGTGAAACGGCCGAGGTGCTCGATGGAAGCGGCGACCGTGCGTCCCGTGCGCCTGGCATGGCGCAGCAGCGCCGGGATCGTGAGTTCGGTGACGAACCCGCCCATGCCGAGGAGCGTGCCGGTGTCCTCGGAGGTCGCCTGCAGATCGAAAACCTCGCGAGGGGGCTGGGAGACAGACAGCGGCAGGTGCAGTTGTTCACCGGTGAGCCTCTCCAGCACGTCCCCGATGGGGCGCCGCTCGGTGACGCTGAGTTGCACGAGGGCGGGTGCCTCTAGGCGGAACTCCGGCTGCCGTGTGATTCCTCGGGACGGGAAGGCCCGCACCAGCGGATGGCTCGCGGCCTCCAGCTGGCGAAGGGTCTGGTCGGTCTGCCCCTCGAAATCGTCGGAGAGCAGACCGGCCTTCCCGAGAAGACGCAGTGCCTCCGTCGCCTCCTGAAGATCGACCCTGGACCCGAAACGCTCGAATGCGGACGGAGCCGCCGGCCCTGCGGTGGCTCTGACGAACTCCCAGGGAGACAGACGTTTGAGGGGGCTGCGACGGACCGCCCGGACGGCCTCCAATGCCAGGCGTGACGGAATCCAGTCGGGCAGGTCGTGTGGCGGCGGCGTGGCCCTGACGCCCGTCACCGGCGTGAGGGCGTTCACGCGCGTCGCAAGCTCGTGCGGTGGCAGCCCCAGCTCGGCGCTGAGCAACAGCAGGTCGAGGAGCGACAGGTCGTCGCCGCGATATGACTCCCTCATGACAGGCCCACCGGGGCGGACGAACAGCGCGCGTTCGGAAGGCTTGAGCGGGCCATGATCCAGTGCCGCCTGCGACGGCTGCGCGCGCAGCGAGAAGCCGAGCGGGGCAAAGCGCTGAACACGTTCCAGCAAGTCGGTGAGAGAGACATTCTCGTCGCCTCGGGTGAGGAGATCGATGACGCTCAGCTCACCGGGCCACATTCGTGCGTCCGGGTCCAGGTTCTCGTTCACCAGCCGCGCCGCGTCGAGCGTCGTGGGTGTCACCGCTCGCAGCTCCTCGTCGAGGCTCGGCGGCTCCGGCAGATCCGGCTGCCAGGCCCGGAGCTGTTCCAGCAGAGCGACGGCTCGGCCCAACGGCATATGGTGCCGCGCGGCGATCAACAGCAGTGGCGCGTGCAGGGCTGGCCTACGCGCGGTGTTGGACCCCGTCGGGCGGAACGCGGATCCGTATGCGACGGACAGGTCGACCAGTGCCGTGGACGGCGACACCGTGCGCAGGGCGCGGACGTCCGGGGCTGCGGGAACGCCGAGGCCGGTGATCGCGTAACGGCGCAGTGCTCTCAGCGTGTCGGCCACCGGTACCTCCGCGGACCGGGCCGCGTGCAGGACGGTCTCCCACCCGCGCGGCTCCGAAGCCCTGGGGAAGAGGACGGCGTCCAGGCTGCGCGGTTCCGGGTACCCGTCGGGCAGGAACGGTGGCCCCGCATCCGGCACACACAGCCGAGTCTCCTGCCACTTCCGCACCAGATGGGCTTCGTACTCCGTCAGGGCCGGACGCCAGAGCGGAGCGGTCGCGGAGACGTCGTCGTCGACGGGCAGGCACCCTGCGGTCGACAGGCTCACCGTCCGGGGCAGGTGCTTGCGGCGGCCCGTCCTCGACGGTTCGATCACTGCTGGGACGTCGCGGTTCAAGGAGTCGAGCACCTTGACGGCCAGCTGGGGCGACCGGGTGGCGAGCTCCCACAGCCACGAGAGCGAGACCGCGGTCCACTGCGGCGCGGCCCGCTCGGTGGCCTCCAGGAGCTCGGTGGTCACCGTCCGCCAGTCGCAGGAGATGAGGTTGTTGCGGTCCACGCTCGGTTCCGGACGGTGCCGCTCACGCAGGTTGACGATCCGGCCGAAGACCTCCGGCGCGTCCTTGATCACCACCCCGTCCAGCAGCCATCGTCCCGGCCCCTGCACCAGCCAGATGTCACGCGTTCCCTGAACGGCTTGATCCCGCCAGGGCTTCGGAGTGGGCGGCGTGAGCACGCCCGGTTCCCAACGACACTCCTCCACGGGGGATGTGGCGTCCTGTCGTGCGTATTCGTAGGCCTCGACCTCGAAATCCGCCACCCACAGGAAGGACTCGAGAGTCTTGATCAACGAGGACGGCTGAGCCTGGTCCTCGCCCAGGTACAGCCGCACCCGGGTGCCTCCGTCCAGCGCCAGACGCGGGTCCTCGCCGATGCGCAGCAGCCCCGAGCCCGACTGGATCTCCGCGCGGAGGGGTTCCAGCTGCTGGGCGCGTCCGTAGTGGTCCACGGGGCTCGTCCAGACCACGACCTCCTCCGCCAGCATGAAATAACTGAACACGCCGATTCCGAAGCGGGAGTTGAGGGACATCTCGCCGAGTCCGGCGCGGCGCCAGTTGCGGCGCTCCTGGACGAACTCGGGGTCCTGTTCGTACCGCTTGCCGGCGCGGGCGAACATCGACGTCAGCTTGGCGCGGTTCATGCCGGAACCATTGTCCGTGCACTCGATGTACGGTCGGCCCTCGGCGTCCCAGCCCTGCTCGAACGTGATCTTCGGCTGCCAGTCGTGCCCGGGTCTTCCCTGCGTCACACCGTACTGGCGGCGCATGTCTCGGTAGCGGCAGGCGTCCAGGGCGTTCTGGTAGAGCTCCCGCACGGCCAGCATCGGATCGCCGTACAGCTGTGTGCCCATCAGCAGAGGGCGGATCTCGTCCTCGGCCAGGCGGAAGCGCTCCAGGGGTTGCTTGTACCCGTCGTCGAGCGGGACGAGCTGCTCACAGGTGACTCGCTCGGGGAATCCGCGCAGCAGGGCCGGTGGTGTCGTACGGGCCTTCTGGCACTCCTGGTGCAACAGGCTCACGGTCGCGTTCGTCCGCCCGGCGAGCTCCTCTATGGCCACGTGCAGCGCCGGATGGGGGCAGGCGAACCGGACGGTGAGGGCGTAGGAGCAGTCGTCCGGGCCGCCCAGCGGCGTCACGTCGTAGCCGAAGTCGGCGGACAGGGCGGCCACGACGTCGTCGGGGTCCAGAGGGTCATGGGCACCGAGGTGTTCGACGAGAACGCTCGACATCCGGCGCGGGTCGGCCGCCTGGAGGCCGGCCGTCCACAGCAGGCGGGCGAGGTCCGAGGCACGCCACAGGTTGCCGGGCACCGGAGGATAGGTGTTCCAGTCGTCACCACTGCGCACGTCGTTGATGCGCGGACTGGAGCTCGGGTGCACCGTGAGATGGCCGAGGACCTGGCGCACCTGGCCGTCGACGGTGAGTCTGGTCGCGTCCCGGACCGGTGCGGCCGACTGGTCCGCGCTCGCGTCGAGGATCGCGCTCACCAGCAGGTCCAGGATCGTGTCCACGGCGGTGTAGTCGCCCGTGCGTTCCCACAGAAGGTCCCAATCGGTGATGAAGCGGTGCCGCAGCCAGTGGTCCGCGGCCACGGTCGGCTCCTTGAGGCCACGGCGACGCAGGGTCGCGACGGTGCGCCGGACCTGGGAGTGCGCCCGGGCCACATCGCGGGCGGCGCCCCGGACCAGACGGTCGTGTTCTTCGGACGGGTCGTCCGTACCCTTGTCGTCCATGCCCTCGGGCAGCACCCTGCGCAGGTCCTCGAGGGCGATCGCGACGACCCCCTCCTGCACGACGGGCGCGGCGAGCAGCGCCGCCGTCTCGGCGGGAGACAGCAGGTCGCGGCCCTCCAGGCGAGCCCGCTTCACCAGGCCCTCCAGCTGTTCGACCACCCGCACCGGGTAGGTCGGGTCGCTCCACGGGTCGTCGTGGTGCGCGCCGTCGGTGGAGAGGGAGTCCACGATGTGCTCCACGAGCGCGCCGAGCCGCTTCTTGACCTTTTCGTGGACGATGCCGGTGCCCGAGGTGTACTGCCACAGGAGCGACTGCTCGATCATGGTGGTCCACCGGTACGCCTCCTGCGCACCCTCGCACAGCACCGGCCCGGGGCCCTCCGCGTTCAGGCCGTGGGGAAAGTACCGCTCGACGGTGGGCGGCCTGACACCCGCGTCCGAAGCGTTCCTGCGCACAGTCGTCCCCGTGTACCTGACGAGGTCGGCGAACGTGGTCGGCTGAGTCGTCGGCGCGAGGGCCTTGGCCAGGGCCCGGCCGAACCAGCTGCCTTCCTGGGGGTCGGCGTAGGAGCGCTCGCCCTGACTGCAGCTGTACAGCCAGTACACGTCCTTGACGGCCGAGAGCACGGTTCGCCTGCTCTGCTCGATCTTCGGGGTGGGTTCCTCCGCACGGCAGGTGTCCAGGCAGACGACGGTCGTCACCCCGTCCGGCAGGCCGTCGAGCAGCCCCTCGGGGTCGGCGGGGATGAGGGTGCGGTCGAGCAACGACCGGCCCCCGGCCGGGTCGGAACGGCCCGGTTGCGCGTCGGCGGGCAGGATGTGGTCCCGCCCCCTCACCGTCGTGCCGTGACAGGACAGGTAGAGGAAGGCGGTGTCGCCGACGACGCACGTGTCGAAGAACTCCTGGAGTATGCCCAGCAGCTGGAAGCCGCCCGGGTCGCGCTCCTGCCGCACTTCGTAGTGCGACTGACGCAACGCCCGGCTGACGAGTTCGACGTCCTCGGAAGCGGACTCCAGAGGGGGAAACCGCCGCGCGAGATGCTCGTCCCTCTCCAGCGCGGGTGTCCGACCGACCCCCACGACCAACGCCCGCCGCGTGCCTGCCCCGACAGCAGCCTCAGCCCGCCCCGATCCCACGCGCCCCCCTCATGTGATGAGTGGTCAATCATCGCAGAGCGGGCATCTTCCGAGTCTCCCTTTGCCGTACTCTCTGGCCCAGTCCCGGTGATCGAGAGCCGGGAGGTAAGGGGACCCCCACATGGCCGCGATCAGTCTGAGCAAGGTCCAGGAGACCGCCCCCGCGCTGGTGAATCTCTACAAGAACGCCGGGGTGTCCCTCGCGAAGCACGGGCTGGACGGGCTGAGGGCCGCGGTCTACCTCGTCATCGACTACTCCGGCTCCATGAAGCCGTACTACAAGGACGGCAGCGTGCAGGCGCTGGCCGACCGGGTGCTCGGGCTGTCGGCGCACCTCGACGACGACGGCAGCGTGCCCGTCGTGTTCTTCTCCACCGACGTCGACGCCGAGACGGAGATCGCCCTGGCCGGGCACGAGGGGCGGATCGAGCGGATCGTGGCCGGCCTCGGGCACATGGGGAAGACCAGCTACCACCTGGCGATGGACGCCGTGATCGACCACTACCTCGACAGCGGCTCCACGGAACCCGCCCTGGTCGTGTTCCAGACCGACGGCGGGCCGATCAACAAGCTCGCCGCGGAACGCTATCTGTGCAAGGCGGCCAGGCTGCCGCTGTTCTGGCAGTTCATCGGGTTCGGCGACCCGGGCAGCAAGCAGTTCGACTTCCTGCGCAAGCTGGACGAGCTGGCCGTGCCCGCCAAACGGGTCGTCGACAACGCCGGGTTCTTCCACGCTGGGCAGGACCCGCGGAAGGTTCCGGACGCCGAACTGTACGACCGGCTGGTCGGCGAGTTCCCGAAGTGGCTGGTGGCCGCCCGGGCGCAGGGGATCGTCCGGGACACCGGCAGCCGCTGACCGGCCCTCGCCCCCCTGGCCCAACCACCCCGCCCCTTGGCCCACGCCCCGTTTGCACGGCCGCGACGCCGTGCCACGCTGGGAAGGATCCGACGGGGAGGCGACGACGTATGGGCGACGACGGCGCACGGCGGGTGTACGGGACGGACTCCGCCCGGCGGAGGCCTCCCGCCGGCAAGGGCGAGAAGCTCGCCGACTGGGCGGACGGGCGGCTCGGGCTCTTCGCCCTGGCCAAGGCCAACATGCGCAAGGTCTTTCCGGACCACTGGTCCTTCATGCTGGGCGAGGTCACCCTCTACAGCTTCGTCGTGCTGATCCTCACCGGCGTCTACCTCACCCTGTTCTTCGAGCCCAGCATGCAGGAGGTCGCCTACCACGGCTCCTACACGGAGCTCAACGGCGTCCTCATGAGCAGGGCGTTCGAGTCCACGCTGGACATCAGCTTCGACGTGCGCGGCGGGCTGCTGATCCGGCAGATCCACCACTGGGCGGCGCTGGTCTTCATCACCGGCATGCTGGTGCACATGATGCGGGTGTTCTTCACCGGCGCCTTCCGCAAGCCGCGCGAGCTGAACTGGCTCTTCGGCTGGACCCTGCTGATGCTCGGCATCATCACCGGCCTCACCGGCTACTCCCTCCCCGACGACCTGCTGTCCGGCACCGGCATCCGCTTCGCCCAGGGCGCCATCCTGTCCATCCCGATCGTCGGGACGTACCTGTCGTTCTTCCTGTTCGGCGGGGAGTTCCCGGGCGAGGACATCATCTCGCGGCTGTACCCCGTCCACATCCTGCTGCTGCCGGGCATCATGCTGGGCCTGGTCACCGCCCATCTGATCCTGGTCTTCTACCACAAACACACCCAGTTCCCGGGCCCCGGACGCGAGGAGCGGTCGGTCGTGGGCATGCCGTTCCTGCCCGTCTACATGGCCAAGGCCGGCGGCTTCTTCTTCCTCGTCTTCGGCGTGCTGGCGGTGATGGGCGCGGTCGCCCAGATCAACCCCGTGTGGGCCTTCGGCCCCTACCGCCCGGACCTGGTCACCACCGGCGCCCAGCCCGACTGGTACCTCGGCTTCTCCGAAGGCCTGATCCGGGTGATGCCGGGATGGGAGATCAACCTCTGGGGGCACACGCTCGTCCTCGGCGTGTTCATCCCCTTCTCGCTCTTCCCGCTGATCCTGCTCGCCCTCGGCCTCTACCCCTTCCTCGAGGCGTGGGTCACCGGCGACAGACGCGAGCACCACATCCTGGACCGGCCGCGCAACGCGCCCGTGCGCACCGGCCTCGGCGTGGCCTGGCTGACCCTGTACGCGGTGCTGCTGATCGGCGGCGGCAACGACATCGTCGCCACTCACCTGCACCTGTCCATCAACGTGATCACCTGGTTCGTGCGGATCGGCGTCTTCGTGCTGCCGGTCGCCGCGTTCATCGTCACGAAGAAGATCTGCATGGGCCTGCAGCGCCGCGACCGCGCCAAAGTGCTGCACGGCAGGGAGACCGGCACCATCAAACGGCTGCCCACCGGCGAGTACATCGAGGTCCACGAGCCCCTCACCCAGGCCGAGCTGTTCACCCTCACCCAGCACGAACAGCTCCCGCCCCACGAGACCGGGCCCGAGGTCGACGCGGCGGGCGTCCGCCGCAGGATCAAACGGTCCGAGCGGCTGCGCGCCCGGCTCGCGAAGGCCATGTACGGACCCGACGCCCGCATCGAGAAGCCGACCGTGGAGCAGTACCAGGAGATCACCGGCGGCGACCACCCCCACTGACGGCCGCGGCCCGGCACCCGACCCACGACGCTACGTGTCGCACTCCAGCACCCACGACGTTACGTGTCGCACTCCAGCACGCTCCGGCACAGCGCACACCGCGCCCGGACCCGCCCCCGCACCGGCACCCTGATCCGCTGGTGGCACGTGGGGCAGGGGAACGACACCCGCAGCCGCCCGCCCCCGTCGGGGGAGAACGCGTACCGCACCCCCGGCTGCGGCGGACCCGCCGGCGCGTGCCGCCGGTCCCGCGCGTACCGCCGCCGCCCCGCCCACCCCGCCGCCGTCAGCGGAGGCTCCTGCCCGTCACGGCGGGCCAGCTCCCTCCCCTTCACGTACGCCGAGTACGCCTGCGCACTGGTGAACCACACCGACGGGTCCTCCCCGAAGAGCAGCGCCCGCTTGGCCAGCACGTACCCGAACTCCTCCGGCGTGAGATACCCCAGCTTCTGCGAGGACGCCCCGTCCTCCCGGAACGCGTCCAGCAGCAGCCAGCCCGCTCCCAGGTACGTCGTCACGGTGTCCGTCAGGATCTCGTTGTCCCGCACGCCCGGGAACGACAGGCCGAGCCGATGCAGGTACACGTGCGTCACCTCGTGCGCCAGAGCCGCGCCGATGTCCCGACGGTGGGTACGGAACCGGTCGTTCAACTCCACGAAGTACTCCGGCCCGGCCGTCAGCTCCACGTTCGCCGCGTACCGCATCTCCCGGAAGCTCACGATCAGCCGGGCGTCCGGCAGCCGGTAGTGCCGCACCAGCTCGTGCGCCACCCGCTGCGCCCCCAGATACAGGTCGTCGGTGTCGCAGAACGCCACGTCGACGGGGAGCACGCTGGTCTCGAACGTCCGGACGGTGTCGTACGAAAGACGCCTGTACAACGCCGTGACGGCCGCCCGCACCGTCTCCAGATGCGGGTAGCCGTGCTCGACCGGCCCGTCGTTCGCCACGCCTCACCCCAAGACGCCCCTGAACCCGGTTCCACTGTACGAGGGCACACCCCGCCGCGGACGGGCCGCGGCACGGCGAAAACCGGTCGACGTCCCCACGCGACCCGCCGCCGCCCGCGCCGTTCCGGCACACTCCGGGCCGTGACCAGCGAACAGCACACCCCCGCGGGATCGCTCCGGATCGGCGGCCGGGACGACGACCTCGAGAAGCGGCTCGACGAGGAACTGACCGCCTACAACACCGCCGCCGCCGACGGAGCCGTCACCGAACCCCTCTCCGTCTCCGTCACCGACGACAACGGCGACCTGGTCGGCGGGCTCACCGCCTGGACCTGGGGCACCCTGTGCTCCGTGGACCTGCTGTGGGTGCGCGAGGACCGGCGGCACAGCGGCTGGGGCGGCCGGCTCCTGCGCGCGGCGCAGGACGAGGCCGTCCGACGTGGCTGCACCGACATGATCGTCTCCACGTACAGCTTCCAGGCGCCCGGCTTCTACCCGAGGCTCGGCTTCCGGGAACAGGCCCGCATCGGGGGCGTCCCCGGCGGCCACGAGGACGTCTACTTCCACAAACGGCTGACACCGCCGAAGGATGAGACGGCCCTCGGCGACCCGGCATGATCCCCGTAGGCTGACGCCCCATGACCACCAGCAACACCGGTTCCCCCGACGCCGACCCCGCCGTCCGCGCAGAGCTCACCCGGCTGCGCGACAGCATCGACAACATCGACGCGGCCGTCGTCCACATGCTCGCCGAGCGCTTCAAGTGCACCCAGCAGGTCGGACACCTCAAGGCCCAGCACCAGCTGCCGCCCGCCGACCCGGCACGCGAGGCCCGCCAGATCGCCCGGCTGCGCGCCCTCGCCGAGAACGCCAAGCTGGACCCGGCCTTCGCCGAGAAGTTCCTCAACTTCATCGTCGCCGAAGTCATCCGCCACCACGAGCGCATCGCGGACGAGGCGCTCAACGGCGCCGCCCCAGGCGCCAACTGACTTCGCCCGCGCCCCGGGGGAGTGACACGGCGGTGCGCTCGGGGCATGCTGCGCTGTACACAGCATGTCAGCTGACGAGCACTGCGCGTCAGTGTCCCGGACTACTCTGGACCTCCACGAGGGAGGGGCGTCGGGCCATGCCGTCGGATACCAGGATCCTCATCGTCGACGACCACGAGGACACGCTGTACGCGCTCGAAAGCGCCCTGGCCCCGCTGGGCTACCAGCTCAGCCGGGCCACCAGCGGCGACGAGGCGCTCAAACAGGTGTTGCGCGGCCAGGTCGGCCTGCTGCTGCTCGACGTGCGCATGCCGGGCGTCAGCGGGCTGGAGGTCGTGCGCTACATGCGGCGCGTGGAGCAGACCCAGCACATCCCCGTGATCCTCCTCACCGGCTTCGGCGCCGACCACGAACTGACCACCACCGCCTTTCGGCTCGGCGTCGCCGACCTCGTCATGAAACCGGTCGACCCCTGGGCCCTGCGCACCAAGGTCCGCTACCTCTACGACGCCCACCGGCGCCGGCTCGCCCTGGAGCGGGAGGTGCACCGCCTGCGCGCCCTCGTGGGGGAGCACACCGGCACCGTCGCACACACCGCGCGCCCCGCACTGCCGCACCCCGACGCGCGCGTGCCGACGCAACGGCCCATGGGGGCGCACGCCGGGGAGCTCGAAAAGGACCGCACCTAGAACCGGACATGGGGCACGTACCGATCCGCCTCTGTGCCTTCCCGACGGCATCAGGCAGCATGTCACGCATGTCCGTACTGACGCGCGACGAAGCGCAGACCCGAGCAGAGCTCCTCGACGTCCACCGCTACACGATCGACCTCGACCTGACCGCCGGAGACGACACCTTCGACTCCCACACCCTGATCAGGTTCGCTGCCCGCGTGGACGGCACCACCTTCGTCGAGCTCAAGCCCGCCGAGCTGCGCTCCGTCACCCTCGACGGGCACCCTTTGGACCCGGAGACTTTGGACGGCAACCGGCTCGCCCTGCCGCACCTCACCGCCGGCGAGCACGAACTGCGCGTGGACGCGACGATGCGCTACTCCCGCACCGGTGAGGGCATGCACCGCTTCACCGACCCCACCGACGGCGAGACCTACGTCTACACCCAGCTGTTCATGGAGGACGTCCAGCGGGTCTTCGCCGCCTTCGACCAGCCCGACCTGAAGGCCGTCTTCGAACTGTCGGTGAAGGCCCCGCAGAACTGGACCGTCCTCGCCAACGGCATCACCGAACAGACCGACGGCGTATGGACGGCGGCCCCCACGCCGCTCATCTCCACCTACCTGGTCGCCGTCGCCGCGGGCCCCTGGCACTCCGTGCGCACCGAGCACCGCGGCCTGCCCTTCGGCCTGCACTGCCGCCGCTCCCTCGCCCCCTACCTGGACGCCGACGCCGACGAACTCCTCGACGTCACCCGCGCCTGCTTCGACCGCTACCACGAGAAGTTCGACGAGCCCTACCCGTTCGACTCCTACGACCAGGCCTTCGTCCCCGAGTTCAACGCCGGCGCCATGGAGAACCCGGGCCTGGTCACCTTCCGCGACGAGTTCGTCTACCGCTCGGCCGTCACCGACACCGAACGCCAGACCCGCGCGATGGTCATCGCCCACGAGATGGCCCACATGTGGTTCGGCGACCTCGTCACGCTCAAGTGGTGGGACGACATCTGGCTGAACGAGTCCTTCGCCGAGTACATGGGCTACCAGACCCTCACCGAGGCCACCCGCTTCTCCGACACCTGGACGGACTTCGGCGTCACCCGCAAGTCCTGGGGCTACGACGCCGACCAGCGCCCCTCCACCCACCCCGTCGCCCCCGAGGCCGTCGACGACACCGCCTCCGCACTGCTCAACTTCGACGGCATCTCCTACGCCAAGGGCGCCAGCGCACTGCGCCAACTCGTCGCCTGGCTCGGCGAGAAGGACTTCCTCGCCGGCATCAACACCCACTTCGCCCGGCACAGGTTCGCCAACGCCACCCTCGCCGACTTCATCGACAACCTCGCCGACGCCACCGACCGCGACGTCCACGCCTGGGCCGACGCCTGGCTGCGCACCACCGGCGTCGACACCCTCACCCCGCGCGTCGCCCCCGGCGAGCACGGCACCTGCACCCTCACCGTCGACCGCGCCGGCAGCCGCCCCCACCGCATCGCCGTCGGCCTCTACGACCGGGACCTCGGCGACGACGGCGGCCAGCTCGTCCTGCGCGAACGCCTCCACCTCGAACTGCCGCAGAGCGACGCCCACCCCATCGGCAAGCGGCCCGCCCTGCTCCTCCTCAACGACGGCGACCTCACCTACGCCAAGGTCCGCTTCGACCCCGAGTCCTTCGAAACCGTCCGCAAGGACCTGTCCGGCCTGCCCGAACCGCTGACCCGCGCGGTCGTCTGGAACGCCCTCAGGGACGCCGTCCGCGACGGCGAACTCGCCCCGCACGCCTACCTGGAGACCGCCCGCGCCCACCTGCCGCTGGAGACGGACCTCGCCATCGTCCAGGGCGTGCTCGCCTTCGCCACCACGTACGTCGCCGACCGCTACCTCGCCCCCGAGGAGCGGCCCGCCGCCCTCGCGACCCTCTCCGAGCTGTGCCGCGACCTCATCCGCCGCACCGAGGACGGCGACAACCCCGGGCTGCGCCTGATCGCCGTGCGCCATCGCATCGACGTGGCCGCCCACCCCCACACCATCGCCGCCTGGCTCGCCGACGGCACCGTCCCCGGCGGCCCCGAGCTCGACCCCGAGCTGCGCTGGCGCGTGCTCGCCCGGCTCGCCGCCCTCGGCGCGACCGACGAGGCCGCCATCACCGCCGAACAGGAACGCGACCCGAGCGCCACCGGCCAGGAGGGAGCCGCCCGCTGCCGGGCCGCCCTGCCCGACCCGGACGCCAAAGCCCGCGCTTGGGAGGCCATGTTCGGCTCCGACGAGCTGTCCAACTACCTCTTCACCGCCACCGCCCGCGGCTTCTGGCAGCCGGAGCAGGCCGACCTGGTGCGCGAATACGTCGCGCGCTACTACGCCGACGCGGTCGCCGTCGCCGACCGCCGCGGTCCGGCCATCGCCGACGCCGCGGGCCGCTGGGCCTTCCCCGCCCACGCCGTCGACGCCGACACCCTCCGTCTCGGTGAGGAATGCCTGCGCGACGCCGCCCCGATCCCGGCGCTGCGCCGCAAGCTGGTGGACCAACTGGATGATCTGGCGCGGGCCCTGCGGGTCCAGGGGGCCGGGAAGAACTAGCACCGGCGAGAACCGGCACCGGGCGAGGACTGGCTGCGGCGAGTACCGGCTTTGGCGAGTACGGCACCGGCGAGAACCGGCTCCGCCTGAGCTGGGCCTGTCCGACCCGGGGCCGCCAGGGCCGGGACCGTGAGAACCGGTGCCGGTGGGGCCGCACCCCGGAGGCAAAGGGGCCGGCGACGTAGGGGACTCGACGAGCGGGCGACCCCTGCCGCCGCCGAGCCGGGCCCCTCACCGGCAGCCCGGCCTGCCTCGCCGCGACCGGCTCGCGGACCAGGCGGCCGATTCCGGCAACCGACGGCGGCGGCGGGGCTTGGGCCGGTCTTCCGGTTGATGGCGGCGGGGCTTGGGTCAGTTTTCCGGCCGGTGCCGGCGGGGCTGCTCAAGCCGCCTCACCCGCCGTCGGTTCCGCCGCTCCGGTCGCTTCCCCCGCTGTCGGTTCCGCCGCTCCGGTCGCTTCACCCGCCGTCGGCTCCGCCGGTCCGGCCGGTTTCCCCCGTGGGAGATACCTCCACCCGGGTCGGGTCGTTGAGCCGTGCGGGCGTATCGCCCCGCGCCTCGGAGGTCAGCCCATGAGCACGCCGCCCCTTGCCTCAGGCCCTGAAGGGCCCCACGTCCTGCGGTCGATGCTCGGCACCGTCCTCGACGCGCTGGACACCGGCGCCCGGGCGCGGAGCGGGCCGCTGCCGGCGGGCGGGCCCGACGGAGTCGCCAGGCGGCTGCGTGAAGCGGTGGGGGAGATCCTCCCCGAGCAGGGCGACCCGCACGCCCTGCACACCCTGGTCCGGGCCTTCGCGGAAGGCGCCGCCGACCCCGCCCACCCCCTGTGCGCGGCCCACCTGCACTGCCCGCCCCTCGCCGTCGCCACCGCCGCCGACCTCGCCGCCTCGGCCCTCAACCCGTCCCTGGACTCCTGGGACCAGGCCCCGGCCGCCACCGCACTCGAGTCGATCGTCACGCGGGCGCTCGCCCGGCACGCAGGGGCCTCGGACGCCCTCGTCACCACCGGCGGCACCGAGTCCAACCAACTCGCCCTGCTCCTCGCCCGGGAGAGACACGGCGGATCCGTCCGGCTCGTGCACGGGGCCAACGCCCACCACTCGCTGCCCCGCGCCGCCTGGCTGCTCGGGCTGCCCGACCCCGTCGTCGTACCCGCCCCCGGCGGCACACTCGACCCGGACGCCCTCGACGAAGCCCTCACCGGCCTGCCCGGCCCGCTGCTCGTCGCCGCCACCGCCGGCACCACCGACACCGGACGCATCGACCCGCTGCCCGAGATCGCCGCCCGCTGCGCCGCCCACGGCGCCCGGCTGCACGTGGACGCCGCCTACGGCGGAGGTCTCCTCTTCAGCGACCGGCACCGCACCCGCCTCACCGGACTCGACGCCGCCGACACCGTCACCCTCGACCTGCACAAACTCGGCTGGCAGCCGGTCGCCGCCGGACTCCTCGCCGTCCGGGACACCCGCGACCTCGCCGCCCTGCGACAGCACGCCGACTACCTCAACGCCCCCGACGACACCGAGGCCGGACTGCCCGACCTGCTCGGCCGCTCCCTGCGCACCACCCGCCGCCCCGACGTCCTCAAAGTCGCCGTCACCCTCAAGACCCTGGGCCGCAGCGGCCTCGGCGCCCTCGTCGACCAGGTCTGCGACCACGCCCGGCAGTTCGCCGCCCTCGTCGATGGGCACCCCGACTTCGAGCTGCACGCCCCGCCCGTCATCAGCACGGTGCTGTTCCGGCCCACCGGCGCCACCGACACCACCGTCGGCGCCGTGCGCCGCGCCCTGCTCACCGACGGCTCCGCCGTCCTCGGCCGGGCCCGCCTCGACGGCCGGCTCTGGCTCAAAGCCACCCTCCTCAACCCCGCCACCGGGCCCGACGACCTGGCCGCCCTGCTGCACCTCGCGGCAGCGAGCCGAGCCACCCTCGTGGAAGGACACACCCCCCGATGAACCCCGCCCCGGCCCCCGAACCCGACGCCCCCCGCGACCTCGTCGGCGTCGGCATCGGCCCCGCCAACCTCTCCCTCGCCGCGCTCGCCCACCCGATCGACGGCCTCGACACCGTCTTCTACGACCAGAACCCCGCCTTCGCCTGGCACCCCGGCCTGCTCATCGAGGGCGCCACCATCCAGGTCCCCTTCCTCGCCGACCTGGTGTCCCTCGCCGACCCCACCAGCCCCTGGACCTTTCTCAACCACCTCAGGTCCTGCGAACGGCTCTTCCCCTTCTACTTCGCCGAGCGCTTCCACATCCAGCGCGCCGAGTACGACGCCTACTGCCGCTGGGTCAGTGAGAACCTCCCCGGGCTCCACTTCGGCCACCAGGTCGAGGCCGTCCGCTGGAACCCCGAGCGCGACCTCTTCGAAGTCGACTACACCCAGCTCGACGCCGACGGGGAAGCGGAAGCCCTCGGCCGGACCTACACCCGCGACGTCGTCCTCGGCATCGGCACCGAGCCGTACGTCCCCGACCCGCTCAAGCCCCTCGTCGACGCCCCCGGCGTGCCCGTCCTGCACGCCGCCGACTACCTCGACCACCGCGCCGCGCTCCTCGCCGCCGAGCACGTCACCGTCGTGGGCCTCGGACAGTCCGGCGCCGAGATCTTCCTCGACCTGCTGCGCCACCGGCCCGCAGGACGCGAGAAACTGCACTGGCTGGGCCGCACCGAGGCCTTCGCCCCCATGGAGTACTCCAAGCTCGGCCTGGAGCACTTCACCCCCGACCACACCCGCTACTTCCACGCCCTGCCCGAATCCACCCGCGACCGGCTCGTCGAGGGCCAGTGGCAGCTGCACAAGGGCATCGACGCCGCCACCCTCGCCGCCGTGCACGACGAGCTGTACCGCCGCACCCTGCACGGCGGCTGGCCCGACGCCGTCCTCACCCCCGGCGTCCGCGTCCGCACCGCTGGCCGGATCGCCACGACCAAAGTCGAACTGCACCTGGAGCACGACCTGCAGAACAGCCGCTCCCGCCTCACCACCGACGCCGTCGTCCTCGCCACCGGCTACCGCGAGCGCCCCCTCGACCGGATCCTCGCCGGCCTCGACCCCTACATGCGCCGCGACAACCGGGAACGCCCCCGCATCGACGAGGACCACCGGCTCGTCCTCGACCCGTCCGTCACCGGCACGGTCTACGTCCAGAACGCCGAGACCCACACCCACGGCGTCGGCGCCCCCGACCTCGGCCTCGCCGCCTGGCGCAGCGCGGTCATCCTCAACTCCGTGACGGGCGGGGAGGCCTACGCACTCCCCGCCCGCACCGCCTTCACCACCTTCGGCCTCACCCGGCGGACCCACGTCCCGCCGCCCCGCGAGGCACCGGCACTGACCCCGCTCGTCGACGACCGGAGGTGACGAAACGCGCGGCTCAGAACACGGGCGTGCCGTTACGGGTGAGCTTCCAGTCCACCCCCGCGAACGCGGCCGGGTCGATCGACCCCTTCGCCTTCACCCAGGCGATCATCGTGTTGCGGATCTCCTCCGAGTTCGACCACAGCACCTGGGCCGCGGCGACGTGCGGGAAGTTCCCGCCGCCGTTGGCCCGGTAGTTGTTCACCGCGAACACGAACTTCGCGTCGTCCGCGAGCGGCTGACCCTCGAAGCGCACGTTCGTCACCCGCGACCCGGCCGGCTTCGCGATGTCGATCTCGTACGACAGACCGCTGACGACGTCGTAGTTGTAGTCCGGCGTGCCGCCCGCGTTCGTCAGCTTCGCCGGATCCACCGGGGCGTCCGCAGCGGTCTGCACGTAGTAGTTCGCCGAGAACTCCAGGTACGCCTTCATCTGCGCACCCGTCATCAGACGCGCCTCCAGCGTGTTCTCGAAGACGTACAGTCCCGCCACGTCCCGGATCGTCACCTGGCCCGCCGGGATCCGGGCGCTGCGCGAGAAGCACGCCGCCTGCGACAGCACCGGCAGCGCGGCGTGCTCGGTGCCCGCCAGCGCCTGCTTCACCGTGTCCGCCTGGATGTGGTTGATCAGGTCGATGATCGGCACGTCCTTGTACGGCGCCTCGGCCGACGTCATCTCCGCCGCGTTCGTGCCGATGACCTGGTTGACGTACGCCACGACCTTCTCGTGCTCGTCCGCCAGCAGCTGCGTGATCTTCGGGTCCTCCTCCACGGTGTTGGAGTTGAGGACCTTCGCACCGACCTTCTCGACCTTCCAGCAGCCCTTCTCCCAGACCAGCTCGAAGTCGAACAGCGTCAGCCGCTGGCCCCACTTGAGCGGCTCCGACAGCACGACCTGCTTGCCGGTCTCCTTGTTGGTGACGAAGTACTCGGGGATCTCCGTGTGGGCGTGCCCGACCAGGATCGCGTCGATGCCCGGCACCTGCTCGGCCACCAGGGCGGCCGCGTTCTCGATGTACGGCAGCTGGTCACCGTAGGACGACGTACCCGACGAGCCGCTGTGCGCCGACACGATGACGACGTCCGCGCCCATCGAGCGCAGCTTCGGCACCCACTTCGCCGCCTGCTCCTCCAGACCCGGGAACGTCATCTTGCCCTGCACGTTCGCCTTGTCCCAGATCGCGATGCCCGGGTTGGTCAGCCCCAGCACCGCCACCTTCACGTCCCGCCCGTGCGGCGTACGCAGGCAGTGCATGCTGTACGGCGCGAACGCCGGCCGCAGGGTCTTCGCGTCCAGCGCGTTCGCACCCAGCAGCGGGAAATCACACTGCTGCTCGAACTTGCGCAGCACGGGGATGCCGTAGTTGAACTCGTGGTTGCCGAGCGCCGCCGCGTCGTAGTCCATCGCGTTCATCGCCTGCGCCATCGGGTGCACCGGCCCGCCCTCTGCGGTGATCGGGTCCACCTTGGCGTAGTAGTACGACAGTTGCGTGCCCTGAATGGTGTCGCCCGCGTCGATCAGCAGCGTGTTGCGGCGGCCCTTCTCCGCACGGACCTGGTTCACCAGGGTCGAGACCTTCGCGAGGCCGACGTCGTTGTGGTTCTTGTCGTCGAACTCCTTGTCCGTGAAGTAGTCCCAGTTGAAGACGTTGCCGTGCAGGTCCGTCGTCCCCAGCACCGTGAACGTGTACCGC
Organism: Streptomyces sp. NPDC007907; assembly: GCF_042959365.1. Lineage (NCBI taxonomy): Bacteria > Bacillati > Actinomycetota > Actinomycetes > Kitasatosporales > Streptomycetaceae > Streptomyces > Streptomyces sp. NPDC007907. The sequence continues at coordinate 261,293 of NZ_JBIBKR010000007.1, read as the reverse complement.
TTGGCGCCCCGCCCGGCCTCGGCCGCCTGCGCAGCCGGCGCCGAGACCGCACCGGCCAGCGCCACCCCCGCCCCTGTCACGGCGGACTTCTCCAGGAACTTCCGGCGGTTCAACGGCATGTCTGGCTCCCCTGCGGAATCTGTGAACGACGCGCGTAGATAACGCGCGTAGATTCTGACCCGTCCATGACCAGCCGCAACAGACCCGGCAGGTTGCGATCTGATGACTCGGCCACCGCATCCCCCGCCGCCAACCAGCCCAGACATGACAGAGTGGGACGTATGACCGCGGCCACCCCAGACGCCTCCCAGCCCGCCGTCCCCTACGGCACACCCGAGGCCCCCCGCATCGCCGTCCGCGGCGAGGCCCGCCTCGAAGTCGACCCCGAGATCGCCCGCATCGGCATCACCGTCGCCGCCCGCGGCCGCGACCGCCGCTCCGCCCTCGACGACCTCACCCGCCGCAACACCGAAGTCCTCGACCTCGTCAAGTCCTACGGCGACGCCGTCGAACGCCTGGAGACCGGCGCCTTCTCCATCACGCCCGAACTCGCCCGGCACGGCCGCGGCGAACGCGTCCGCACCTACCACGGCAGCGTCCGCGTCACCGCCGAACTCACCGACTTCACCGCCCTCGGCGAACTCACCACCCGCCTCGCCGACCTCGACCTCACCCGCGTCGACGGCCCCTGGTGGGCCCTGCGCCCCGACTCACCCGCCCACCGCGAAGCCCGCAAAAAGGCAGTGCACGAAGCGGTCCAGCGCGCCCGTGAATACGCCGAGGCACTCGGCACCAGCCTCTCCGCCCTGGTCGAACTCGCCGACATCGGCGCCGAGAGCGCCCCGCCGGCCTACCCCCAGGCCCCCGGCCGTATGCGCTCGGCGGCCTTCGCGGGCGCCGCCGAGGACACCCCGGCCCCCCTCGACCTCGAACCCCAGCGCCAGCGCGTCCACGCCGCGATCAACGCCCGCTTCACCATGGTCCCGCCACGCCTGTGACCCCCGGCGGGGTAATCCCCGAAAGCGCGACCGAATTCCTTTCCGTGCTCATCAGAGCACCCCGCCGCACAATTCAACACTTGTCAATAACGCTTCACGCAATGTCTGTTGAGTAGTCACGCCCGACCAATTCACTACCAGTCGGTAACTCATAGGCTCGTTTCATGCGCCGAGCCAAAATCGTCTGCACCCTGGGTCCCGCCACCGACTCGTACGACCAGATCAAAGACCTGGTCGACGCCGGAATGGACGTAGCCCGATTCAACCTCAGCCACGGCGGCCACGCCGAACACGAGGAGCGCTACCACCGGGTGCGCAAAGCGGCCGACGAGACCGGCCGCAGCGTCGGCCTCCTCGCCGACCTTCAAGGCCCGAAAATCAGGCTCGGCCACTTCACCGAAGGCCCCGTACTCCTTGAACGCGGCGACACCTTCACCATCACCGTCGAGGACGGCGTCGCAGGCGACGGCCACATGTGCGGCACCACCTACGCCGGCCTCGCCGCCGACGTCACCACCGGCGAACGCATCCTCGTCGACGACGGCAAGGTCTGCCTCAAGGTGACCGCCGTCGACGGCCCCCGCGTCCACACCACCGTCCTCGAAGGCGGCCTGATCAGCGACCACAAGGGCCTCAACCTCCCCGGCGTCGCCGTCTCGGTCCCCGCCCTCTCCAAGAAGGACGAGGACGACCTGCGCTGGGCCCTGCGCACCGGCTTCGACGTCATCGCCCTGTCCTTCGTCCGCTCCGGGCGCGACATCCAGGACGTCCACCGCATCATGGACGAGGAAGGCCGCCGCCTCCCCGTCATCGCCAAGGTCGAAAAGCCGCAGGCCGTCGAGAGCATCGACGACATCGTCGCCGCCTTCGACGGCATCATGGTCGCCCGCGGAGACCTCGGCGTCGAAATGCCACTGGAACAGGTCCCGATCGTCCAGAAACGCGCCATCAAACTCGCCAAGCGCAACGCCAAGCCGGTCATCGTCGCCACCCAGATGCTCGACTCGATGATCGACAACGCCCGCCCGACCCGGGCCGAAGCCTCCGACGTCGCCAACGCGGTCATCGACGGCACCGACGCGGTGATGCTGTCCGGCGAGACGAGCGTCGGCAGGCACCCCGTCGAGACGGTCCGCACGATGGCGCGCATCGTCGAGGCGGCGGAGGAGGACATTCTGGCGAAAGGGCTCCCGCCCCTGACCGAACGCAACAAGCCCCGCACCCAGGGCGGGGCCGTGGCCCGGGCGGCAGCCGAGATGGGCGACTTCCTGGGCGCTCGCTTCCTGGTCGCCTTCACCCAGTCCGGCGACACCGCCCGCCGCCTCTCCCGCTACCGCTCGCCGATCCCCCTCCTGGCCTTCACCCCCGACCAGGCGACCCGCTCCCAGCTCAGCCTCACCTGGGGCGTCGAGACCTTCCTCGGACCCTGCGTCGACTCCACGGACGCGATGGTCGACCAGGTCGACGAGCTCCTGCTCCGCTACGGCCGCTGCAGCCCGGGCGACACGGTCATCATCACGTCCGGCTCCCCGCCCGGCGTCTCCGGCTCGACGAACATGGTCCGCGTCCACCACATCGGCGAGGCCGACACCCCGAAATAGCACACCGTCAGTACTTGGCCCCGACGTGGGCGTCCATGAGAGCCACGGAGGCTTTGCGAGCGACGGAGATGTTGCGCGCGTTCGCCTTCTTCCATTCGACGCCCACCCGGTCCAGGGCCGCGGTGAACAGGCGGATGATGTCGGGCGAGAGATTGGTGAGGAAGTACCGGGGATATTCGTAGCGTTTCCGCTCACCGGCGACGATGCGAGTCGTCCAGTTGGTGACGCGACAGCCGTCGGAGTGGATGAGGCCGCGGATGAACTCCCAGGGGTGGGCGTCGACGAGTTCCTGTTGCCACGGTTCGAGGGTGAGGAGCCGCTCGTGCTTCCTGCCACGGCCGTGCTGGGGGAAGAGGGCCGGCCAACTCCGCGAATAACTGGTCACCATCACGCAGCCCTTCTTCTGTGCCAGGTGGACGCCTGCACCGGGGCGCACTCTCCCGATGGCCTGGCGGCACAGTTCGATGAGCCCGGGCCAGGCGTCGGCGCAAGCGATCCTGAGGTAGTGGCCGCCACGCGGGTGAGCGCTGATGTAACCGTCCCCCAGGTAGAGGCCCAGCAGATAGCAGTAGGCGGGTCCGTCGGCCGGTGGCCCGGGTGGTGGAGGCGCCCGGCGCGGCAGCGGTTCGAGCCGGTGACGCCAGGAGCGGAGGGCGGCGCGCGAGATTCCTGTCTCGCGGCTCACCGAATTCAGGCTGCGGCCCTGCGCCACCAGTGCGAGCGCTCGCTTGCGCGTGCTGACGTCGTACATGGGAGCCACTGTGAAACGCTGATCACGTCAACACGCAGCAAAAAGCGGATGTTCACGAGAATGTGGACATCCGCTTAGAAGTGCTGACCTTGGAATCCAAGGAAAAGTGCCCCGGGTCGGACTCGAACCGACACTGTATGGGTTTTGAATCCATTGCCTGCTGCCAATTGGGCTACCGGGGCCCAGTGAATCCAAGGTTGACCTCGACCCACTGCCTGACCACCATACCGCAGCTAGGTACGCTCTTGGGAGCAGTACCGGCCTGCCCCTACCAAGGAGCCCACGTGAGTGCCCCCGAGTCGCCCCAGCCTGTTGACGTGCCTGAAGAGGACAAGTCGCACGTGCCCCCGATGACGACGCGGGTCGTCATCGCCGAGGACGAGGCGCTGATCCGGCTCGATCTCAAAGAGATGCTGGAGGAGGAGGGGTACACCGTCGTCGGCGAGGCCGGGGACGGTGAGCAGGCGGTGGAGCTGGCCCGTGAGCACCGCCCCGATCTGGTGATCCTGGACGTGAAGATGCCGAAGCTGGACGGCATCTCCGCGGCCGAGAAGATCGCGGAGGAGAGCATCGCGCCGGTGCTGATGCTGACCGCGTTCTCGCAGCGCGACCTGGTGGAGCGGGCCCGGGACGCGGGTGCCATGGCGTACCTCGTGAAGCCGTTCAGCAAGACCGACGTCGTGCCGGCGATCGAGATGGCCGTCTCGCGCTTCACGGAGCTGAGGGAGCTGGAGAAGGAGGTCGCCGACCTCACCCTCCGGCTGGAGACGCGCAAGCTGGTGGACCGGGCGAAGTCGATCCTGCAGACGGAGTACGGCCTGTCGGAGCCGGCCGCTTTCCGGTGGATCCAGAAGACGTCGATGGACCGGCGGATGTCGATGCAGCAGGTCGCGGAGGCGGTCATCCAGGACGCCGAGGAGAAGAAGGCCAACAAGGGCTGACGGCCCGGCGCGAGAGGCCCGTTCCCCTTCCGGTGGAGAAGGGGAACGGGCCTCTCGGCGTACGGGCGGGGCCTCAGTCCTCGCCCAGGTACGCCTTGCGCACCGACTCGTCGTGCAGCAGGTCCTGGCCCGTCCCGGACAGGACGATGTTGCCGACCTCCATGACGTGTCCCTGGTCGGCCAGGGACAGGGCCGCCTGGGCGTTCTGCTCGACGAGGAGGATCGTCGTGCCCTGGGACTTCAGCTCCGAGATCGTCGCCATGATCTTCTGCATCATGATCGGCGAGAGGCCCATGGAGGGCTCGTCGAGCATGAGCAGCTTCGGCTGCGACATCAGGGCGCGGCCCATGGCGAGCATCTGCTGCTCACCGCCCGAGAGGGTTCCGGCGGCCTGCTTGCGGCGTTCCCCGAGGATGGGGAAGAGGTCGTAGGCGCGCTGGATGTCCTTCTCGATGCCGTCCTTGTCCTTGCGGAGGAACGCTCCGAGCTGGAGGTTCTCGGCGATGGTGAGGCGGGGGAAGATGTGCCGGCCCTCGGGGGAATGGGCGAGCCCGAGGGCGACGATCTTGTGGGCGGCGATGCCGTTGAGCGGCTTGCCGTCGAAGAGGATCTTCCCGGAGGTGGGCTTGAGCAGGCCCGACAGGGTGCGCAGGGTGGTCGTCTTGCCGGCGCCGTTGGTGCCGATGAGGGTGACGACCTGGCCGGCCTCCACGCTGAAGGAGATGCCTTTGACGGCTTCGATCTTGCCGTAGGAGACCCGGAGGTCCTCGACCTCGAGGAGTGCGGTCACTGGGCTTCTCCCTTGGTGCTGCTGGTGGTGCTGGTCGCGTCGGCTGTGGCTTCGGCGGCCTCGACCTCGGCGGCTTCGGCCTCGCCGGGGTCGCCTTCGAAGGGTTCGCCCAGGTAGGCGGCGACGACGCGCTCGTCGGCCTGGACGACTTCGGCGGTTCCCTCGACGAGCTTCTCGCCCTGGACCAGGACGGCGACGCGGTCGGAGAGGTTGAAGACGAAGCGCATGTCGTGCTCGATGAGGAGGACGGCGATGCCCTTGTCGCGGATGGCGAAGACGAGTTCCTCGGTGGCCCTGGTCTCCTGGGGGTTCATGCCGGCGGTGGGCTCGTCGAGGAGCAGCAGGCCGGGCTCGGAGGCCATGGCGCGGGCGATCTCGAGCTTGCGCTGTTCGCCGTAGGGGAGGTTGCGGGCGAGGTGGTCGCGCTTGTGGGCGAGGCCGATGAACTCCAGGAGTTCCATGGCGCGTTCCTCGCTGGCGCGTTCGGCCTTCTTGAAGCCGGGGCCGCGCAGGAGGGCGGACCAGAGGCCTTCCTTGGTGCGGGTGTGGCGTCCGACGAGGACGTTCTCCAGGACCGTCATGTTGGCGAACAGGCGGATGTTCTGGAAGGTGCGGGCGATGCCGGCCTGGGTGACCAGGTGGGGCTTCGGGGGGAGGACGGTGCCCTTGTAGGAGACGGTGCCCTCGGTGGGGACGTACAGGCCGGTCAGGCAGTTGAAGAAGGTGGTCTTGCCGGCGCCGTTGGGGCCGATGAGTCCGACGATCTCGCCGGCGTTGACCGTGAAGTCGACGGAGCGTACGGCGGTGAGGCCGCCGAAGCGCATCGTGACGTCGCGTGCTTCGAGTACAGGTGTCGTCATGTTCTTACGCCCCCGCCTTGGTGACGGCCGGTTCGTCGGTCAGCGTGGTCTGTTTGGGTACGTCGAGTTGGCCGGTCTCGTGGAATTCGAGCTGGCGCCGGCGGTTGGCGATGATGCCTTCGGGGCGGAACCGCATCAGGAGGATGAGCGCGATGCCGAAGGCGAGGAGCGACTTGTCCTGGAGGAAGACCAGCTTCTCGGGGAGCAGGTAGAGCAGGGCCGCGCCGAGGAGCGGTCCGGCCACGGTGCCCATGCCGCCGAGGACGACCGCGGCCAGGAGGAACGCGGAGTTGGGCGGGGTGGAGCCGGCGAACTGGTACGGCGTGGGGACGACGCTGTAGGTGACGTGGGCGCTGACGGTGCCGGCGAGGCCGGCGAGTGAGGCGCCGAGGGCGAAGGCGACGAGCTTGACGCGGAAGCCGTTGATGCCCATGGCGGTGGCGGCGGTCTCGTCCTCGCGGATGGCGATCCAGGAGCGGCCGATGCGGGAGTCCGCGGCACGCGTGTAGACCAGGACCACGATGGCCATGATGAGGACCATCAGGAGGTAGTAGTTGGCGAAGCGGCCGAGGGTGAATCCGCCGATGTCGTGGGCCTGGCCGAGGTTGAACCCGAAGAGGTTCAGGTCGGGGATGGAGGGGATGCCGTTCGGGCCGTTGGTGACGTCGGGTCCGGAGTCGCCGTCCATGTTGTTGACGGCGATGCGGAAGATCTCTCCGAAGCCGAGGGTGACGATGGCGAGGTAGTCGCCGCGCAGTCGCAGGGTCGGGGCGCCGATGAGGACGCCGAAGACGAGGGAGGCGGCGGCGCCGGCGAGGGCGGAGGCCCAGAACGGCAGGTGGACGCCGGAGATCGTGGAGAACTCGGAGCCGGAGACGAGGGCGGCGGTGTAGGCGCCGACGCCGAGGAAGGCGACGTATCCGAGGTCGAGGAGTCCGGCGAGGCCGACGACGATGTTGAGGCCGAGGGCCACGGTCCCGAAGATCAGGATGTTGACGCCGATGTTGGCGTAGTGGTCGTCGGTCTGGGTGAAGGGGAAGGCGATGGCCGCGGCGAAGCCCATGGCGAGGGTGAAGCTGCGGTTGGCGGCGACGAGCGCCGAGAAGCGGTCCATGAGGCCGGCGGTGTGCAGCGCCCACATGGCGAAGGTGACGACGAACAGGTAGCCGATGAAGAGTTCGCCGTACTCGGTGTCGATGCCGTAGGTGAAGACGCCGAGGCCGATGATCGTGACCACGGTGATGACGGCCCGCTGGAGCCAGGGCGCGACGGCCTGGGCGGCGGGGATGTGGTCGGGCTTGGCGATGTAGGCCTTGAGGGCGTCCTTGGTGCCGTCGGTGCCGGTGCGCTCCTGGGGGAGGGCGAAGGCGCCGATGACGGGCAGCAGGGAGGCGACGGCCGCGATCCAGCCACCGGGTTCGAGGTTGACGACGCCGCCGAGCTTGGCGCTGATGGCGATGACGGTGAACCAGGTGACGGCGAAGCCGCCGAGCGCGGTGAGCACCAGGGGTGCGTTGTTGCGGGCGGGCAGCAGCCAGCCGAGGCCGCGGACGCCGTAGGAGGCGAGGGCGAACAGGGCGGTGAGGAGGCCGGCGGTGAAGGTCAGCCACTGCAGGCCACCGGGGTAGCCGTTGATGGTGAGGTCACCGGGGAATTCCGCGGTCCAGGTCCAGGCGAGGAAAGCGGAGGCCGCGGTGGCGATGCCGCCGGCGAGCAGCAGGCCGCGGGCGGCGGCGGCGGGCAGCGGGATGAGGCCGCGCAGTGCGGGCGTCGGGGTGGGGACGGCGTCCGGCACTTCGGTCTTGGTCGTCTCGGTCATGTGATCACGCCCTGTCCGCGACGCGCTCGCCGAGCAGGCCCTGTGGCCTGAAGAGGAGCACGAGGATGAGGAGGCAGAAGGCCCAGACGTTGGCCCAGCTCTGGCCGCCGAGCTGCTGCATGCCCGGGATCTCGTCGATGTAGGCGGAGGCGAGGGTTTCGGCGATGCCGAGGACGACACCGCCGAGCATGGCGCCGTAGATGTTGCCGATGCCGCCGAGGACGGCCGCGGTGAAGGCCTTGAGGCCCATCAGGAAGCCCATGCGGTAGTCGACGTTGCCGTACTTGAGTCCGTAGGCGACGGCGGCGACGGCCGCGAAGAAACCGCCGATGGCGAAGGCGATCACGATGATGCGGTTGGTGTCGATGCCCATCAGCTGCGCGGTGTCGGGGTCCTGCGCGGTGGCCTGCATGGCGCGGCCGGTGCGGCTGCGGCGCACGAAGAAGGCGAGGGCGGCCATGCAGATGACGGCGGCCAGGATGAGGAAGATGTCGGCGTCCTTGATGGTGACGGAGCCGATGTCGTGGGTGGCGTCGAGGCCGGGGAAGGCGCGGGCGCGGTCGGCGCCGGGGTAGAAGTTGCGCACGACCTCCTGGAGGGCCAGGGAGAGTCCGATGGCGGTGATGAGCGGTGCCAGGCGTGGTGCTCCGCGCAGTGGTCGGTAGGCGAACCGTTCCGCCCCTACGGCGATGAGGATGGCCACGAGGGCGCCGCCGAGGAGCATGAGGGGTACGGCGAGGGCCATCGAGGTGCCGTCGGGCAGGATGTAGAAGTAGACCGTGAGGGCGCCGAAGGCCCCGGTCATGAAGATCTCGCCGTGCGCGAAGTTGATGAGCTGGACGATGCCGTACACCATCGTGTAGCCGATGGCGATCAGCCCGTACATCGAGCCTAGAAGCAGCCCGTTGGCCAGCTGCTGCGGCAGGGTGTTCACCGCATGGCCTCCATGTCGCTGGTGGTCGTGTGCACTGGATGTGTGCGTGGTCGTGTGCTGTGTGGGGGTGTGGAAACGGGCCGCGCGGTCGGGGTCCCCTTCCGCGCGGCCCGTGGTGCGGCGTTGTGGCGGGCCGACTACTTCAGATCGGCGGTACCGGTCTCCACGTCCTTCCAGGCACCCTTCTCGACCTGGTAGACCGTCAGCTGCTTGTTGGTGGTGTCGCCGTACTGGTCGAAGGAGATCTTGCCGGTGAGGCCTTCGAAGTCGGACTTCTGGACACCGTCGACGACCTTGGAGCGCAGGTCGTTGATGTCGGTGGGCACCTTGCCGCCGTTGGCGTCGGCGGCGGCCTTCACGGCCTTGATGATGGCGGTGGTGGCGTCGTAGGCGTAGGCACCGTACGCGCCGTAGTCGCCCTTGTAACCCTTGTCCTTGTACGTCTGGATGAACGTCTTGGCCGCGGGCAGGGTGTCGGCGGGGACACCGATGGCGGTGGCGAGGTCACCCTCGGAGGACTTGCCGGCGGCCTCGATGTAGGTGGAGGCGAACATGCCGTCGCCGCCGAACAGCGGGATCTTGGCGCCGGCGTCCTTGAGCTGCTTGGTGATCAGCGCGGACTCGTCGTACTGGCCGCCGTAGTAGACCAGGTCGGCACCGGAGTTCTTGATCTTCGTGGCGAGCGAGCCGAAGTCCTTGTCGCCGGTGTTGACGTGGTCGGTGGCCACGACCTTGCCGCCGAACTTCTTGAACTGCTCGGCGAAGATCTTCGCGAGGCCGGCGCCGTAGGTCTGCTTGTCGTCGACGACGAAGGCCTTCTTCTTCTTGAGGCCGTTGTACGCGTAGCCGGCGGCGAAGCTGCCCTGCAGTTCGTCGGTGGTGGCGGTACGGAAGTACGTCTTGTAGGGACGCTTCTTGTCCGTCTGCCAGTTCTTGCCCTGGGTCAGCTCGGGGTTGGTGTTCGCCGGGGAGATCTGGACCATGTTGGCCGAGGCGAAGACCTGCTGCATCGTCTGGGCGACGCCGGAGTTCAGCGGGCCGACGGCGCCGACGGCGGTCTTGTCGCCGACGATGCTGGTCGCGTTGGACTGGCCGGTGGCGGGCTGCGCCTTGTCGTCCAGGGCCTTGAGCTTGAATTTAACGCCCGGGACCCAGTTGTTCTTGTTGGCGTCGTCGATGGCGATCTGGGCGCCGTACTGGATGCCGAGACCGGTGGTGGAGTTCTCACCGGAGAGGGGGGCGTCCACGCCGATGGTCAGTGTGGTGCCGCTCCCGCTGTCTCCGCCCTTGTCACCGCTGTCGTCTCGGGAACCGCAGGCGGTGAGAGTCAGAGCTCCGGTCGTGAGAACGGAGGTAAGAATCACCAAGGAACGCTGTCGCACAATCAGTCCTTTCACAGGCAGGCCCCGCCCTGGTCGGGGGGTGAGTGCCGCGCTGGTACCGAACTCCCGATGGAGCGGTGACTGGCCGTGACTCTAAGCCCGGGGTAAGGGCAGGGTCAGCGGCGCGGGCTCGCTTGTGACTTTCTTGTTATGACGGCGTGGATGGCCGGTCTCGGCGGCGGGCCGTCTCGACGGGTTTGGTGGACTTTCGCCGAGGTCCGCATTCTGAGAACCCGCACTTCCGGTTGGCCCTGGCTGACATCGTGTGCTACTCGGGCCGCATGCGGCCCCGAAAGAGATCAAAAAGGTCGAGGGGTGCGGGCGGGGCCGAAGAGGAAACCGCGGTGTTGTATTGCGCGCACGTTACGGAGCGTTACGCCGGGAAAAGGGGCGGGCGGCTTCCGGGGACTGTCCGGGTGATCGAAAACGGTGCTCTCCACGGCGTCGCGGCGGGGCGTGCCGACGGTGTGCCGGGGCAGTCGGCAGGGGGCGGGCGCGGTGCCGGTCCGGCCCGAGGGGCGCGACGCGATGGGCCGAAGGGGGACGTCAACGGTGGTGTCCGCCAGCTGAGTTGCCGGTCTGGGCGTGCGACGTCGCCGTGATGGTCCGGCGCGTTGCTGTCGACGGGCACTCAACTGACGTCGGCAGCGTCGGAGTTGGCCGCCGAGCGGGGGGAAGCGCGATGCCCCGCCGTCTCGCGGGGGAGCGCGGGGCGGCGGGGCGGGGTGCTGCGGTGGTAAGGGCTACGGCAGCTTCACGAACGGCGCGAGGAAGGCGCGGGCGCCGGGGGTGTCCAGGCGGTAGGTGACGTTGGTCGCGTAGCAGGGCGTGTCGCCGGTGATGGTGGTGGCGGCGAGGACGCTCCGGCCGTCGATCACGGCGAAGTTGGGGCCGCCCGAGTCGCCGTAGCAGGCGCCGCCGTTGCCCTGGGGCGCGGTCATGCTGAGCCGGGCCCAGGAGTCGTTGAGGGCGTTGAAGGTGACGGGTGCCTTCATCCGGACGCCGCCGCCGGGGTGGGTCTGGCCGCCGGGGCCGTTGACGGCCTCCTGGGTGCCGTATCCGGCGACGACCCAGGAGGTGTCGTTCAGGCCCTGCGGGCCGAGTTTCCCGAGCTGGTTCGCGGTGGGCAGGGCGGCCGGGGTGAAGCTCCAGCGGGCCTTGACCTGGGCGGCCGGCAGCTGGATCACCGCGATGTCGTGGGTGTCGGACGCGGGCCCCGGGTAGGCGGGGTGCGTGTGCGCCGTACCGGGGACGGCGACCGCGGCGGCCTGCGCGGCCGGGTCGCCCGGGTGCTTCTTCGCCGCCGCGTCGAGCCCGGACTGCACGTCCTGGTCGAGGGAGACGTGGAAGCGGACGTTGTCGGGCCAGTCCGAGGTGCAGTGCGCGGCGGTCAGGAAGGTGTCCGCGTCGACCATGGTGCCGGAGCAGACCCAGTCGACGCGGTCGGGGGTCGCGGGGTCGCCGTCGTCGTCCCAGGTGGCCACGAGTGCGCCGACCTCGGTGCGCTCGGGGGCGGGCGTGGCGTTGTAGGAGTTGATGGCGGAGGACGGCAGCGCGGTGGCGAGCACGGCGGCGCAAGCCGCCGCGGTCACGGTGAGGGCGCGTACGGAGGTCAAGAGAAACCCTTCTACGGGTGGGACGGGTCTTCTCCTGTGGGGGGGGGGAGCGCCAGTGAAAGGCCCCGGAGGCGGCCGCGGCAAGACCGCGCCCGCCCCTCCAGGGTTTTCCCTACGTCCGTCAGCCCGCTGCGCGGATGTGCTCCTCGTCGCCCGGCCGCACGTCGCGCAGCATGCAGGTCAGCCGGGCGGTGCACACCCGCTTGTCGTTCTCGTCCGTGATGACGATCTCGTAGGTGGCGGTGGAGCGGCCCCGGTGCACGGGCGTGGCCACGCCGGTGACCAGCCCGGAGCGCGCCCCGCGGTGGTGGGTGCAGTTCAGGTCGACGCCCACGGCGATCTTGGAGCTGCCGCCGTGCAGCATCGACCCGATCGAGCCCAGGGTCTCGGCCAGGACCGCGGAGGCCCCGCCGTGCAGCAGTCCGTAGGGCTGGGTGTTGCCCTCCACCGGCATGGTGCCGACGACCCGCTCCGCCGACGCCTCGGAGATCTGGACACCCATCCGGTTCCCGAGGTGGCCCGCGGAGAAGAGGGCCAGCAGGTCCACGCCGAGCGCGGCGTACTCGTCGATGACCTCTTGCGGGAACTTCACATGCTGCTGCTCACCCATCGGGCCCGGCTCCGTTCGTCCTCGTCACTCGGCTGCTCTGTCACTGAGCGAACGCTCAGTCGGTCGCCGATTGTTCCAGACGCACCACCACGGACTTGCTGGCCGGGGTGTTACTGGTGTCCGCCGTGGCGTCCAGCGGCACCAGGACGTTGGTCTCCGGGTAGTACGCGGCCGCGCAGCCCCGGGCCGTCGGGTAGTGCACGACGCGGAAACCGGGGGCCCGGCGCTCCACGCCGTCCTTCCACTCGCCGACCAGGTCGACGTACGACCCGTCCGCCACCTTCAGGGCCCGGGCGTCCTCGGGGTGGACCAGCACCACCCGGCGTCCGTTGCGGATGCCGCGGTAGCGGTCGTCGAGGCCGTAGATCGTGGTGTTGTACTGGTCGTGCGAGCGCAGCGTCTGCAACAGCAGGCGGCCCTCGGGCAGCCGCGGATACTCCACGGGCGCGGCGGTGAAGTTGGCCTTGCCGGTGGCCGTGGGGAAGCGGCGCTCGTCGCGCGGGGCGTGCGGGAGGGCGAAGCCCCCGGGGCGGGCCACGCGGGCGTTGAAGTCGTGGAAGCCCGGGACCACACGCGCGATACGGTCCCGGATCGTCGCGTAGTCCTTCTCGAACTCCTCCCAGGGCGTGCGGCTGTTCTCCCCGAGCACGCGGCGGGCCAGACGGCTGACGATGGCCGGCTCCGACAGCAGGTGCCGGCTCGCGGGCTCCAGCCGGCCCCGGGAGGCGTGCACCATGCCCATCGAGTCCTCGACCGTCACGAACTGCTCGCCGCCGCCCTGCAGATCGCGCTCGGTGCGGCCGAGCGTGGGGAGGATCAGGGCACGCGCGCCCGTGACCGTGTGCGAGCGGTTCAGCTTCGTCGACACGTGCACCGTCAGCCGGGCCCGCCGCATGGCCGCCTCGGTGACGTCCGTGTCGGGGGACGCCGAGACGAAGTTGCCGCCCATCGCGAAGAAGACCTTCGCCTCACCGTCGCGCAGGGCGCGGATGGCGCGTACGACGTCATAGCCGTGCTCGCGCGGGGGCGCGAAGCCGAACTCCTTCTCCAGAGCGTCCAGGAACGCCGGGGCGGGCCGCTCGAAGATGCCCATGGTGCGGTCGCCCTGCACGTTCGAGTGCCCGCGCACCGGGCACACACCGGCGCCCGGGCGGCCGATGTTGCCGCGCAGCAGAAGGAAGTTGACGACCTCCCGGATCGTGGGGACGGAGTGCTTGTGCTGGGTGAGGCCCATTGCCCAGCACACGATGGTGCGCTCGGAGGCCAGGACCATCCGCAGGGCCTTCTCGACGTCCTCCCGGGCCAGGCCGGTCGCCGTGAGCGTCTCGTCCCAGTCGGCGGCGCGGGCGGCCTCGGCGAACTCCTCGTAGCCGTGCGTGTGCTCCCGGACGAACGCCTCGTCGACCGCCCCGTCCGTCTCCAGGATCAGCTTGTTCAGCAGCCGGAACAGCGCCTGGTCGCCGCCGATGCGGATCTGCAGGAACAGGTCGGTGAGCGCCGCGCCCTTGACCATGCCCTGCGGGGTCTGCGGGTTCTTGAAACGCTCCAGGCCCGCCTCCGGCAGCGGGTTGACGCTGATGATCCTCGCGCCGTTGTCCTTCGCCTTCTCCAGCGCGGACAGCATGCGCGGGTGGTTCGTCCCCGGGTTCTGCCCGGCGACGATGATCAGGTCGGCCTGGTACAGGTCCTCCAGCAGGACGCTGCCCTTGCCGATGCCGATCGTCTCCGACAGGGCCGAACCGGACGACTCGTGGCACATGTTCGAGCAGTCGGGCAGGTTGTTCGTGCCGAGCTCGCGCGCGAACAGCTGGTAGAGGAACGCGGCCTCGTTGCTGGTGCGGCCGGAGGTGTAGAACACGGCCTCGTCGGGCGAGGAGAGCGCGGCGATCTCCTCGCCGATGATGTCGAAGGCGCGCTCCCAGGTGACCGGCTCGTAGTGCGTGCCCCCCTCGGGGAGGTACATGGGGTGGGTGAGCCGGCCCTGCTGTCCCAGCCAGTAGCCGCTGCGGCCGGCCAGGTCGGCGACCGGGTGCGCGGCGAAGAACTCGGGGGTGACCCTGCGCAGGGTGGCCTCCTCGGCCACGGCCTTCGCGCCGTTCTCGCAGAACTCCGCCTTGTGCCGGTGCTCCGGCTCGGGCCAGGCGCAGCCGGGGCAGTCGAAGCCGTCCTTCTGGTTCACGCTCAGCAGCGTCAGCGCGGTGCGCTTCACGCCCATCTGCCGCTGTGCGATCCGCAGTGTGTGCCCGATCGCCGGGAGCCCCGCGGCCGCGTGCTTCGGCTCGGCGACCTGCGGCGCGTCCTGGACCGGATCGCTCTTGGGCGGCTTCGACGCCATCGCACACTCCCCTTCGACTGCGCTGTCAGGTAGGCCTCCGAATCCTCGCACGCGGGGGTGACAGCAAGGCGGCTGGGCTGGGCTGGGCCGAGCCGGGTCGGGGCGGGGGAGGGCGGGACGGCGCGGGGGCGAGCCGTGTCCGGTGCCGGGGTGTGCCGGTGGGGCGTGGGATCGGCGCCACGTGTGCGCTGTGCGGTGGGGTCGGCCGGTGTGCGCAGGGCGGGCGTGGGGTCCGACGGTGTGGGCGGCCGGTGTGCGCGGCGGGTACGCGGGGTCCGGCGGTGGCGTCGGCACGGGTGCGCAGGGCGGGCGTGGGGTCCGACGGTGTTGGCGGCCGGTGTGCGCGGCGGGTGCGTGGGGTCCGGCGGTGGCGTCGGCACGGGTGCGCAGGGCGGGCGTGGGGTCCGACGGTGTTGGCGGCCGGTGTGCGCGGCGGGTGCGTGGGGTCCGGCGGTGGCGTCGGCCGGGCCCGCCCGCCCCCGGCACCCGCCGGGGGCGGAGTCGAGTGTCAGTGGGGCGTGGCAGGATCGGGGGCGTGGCAGAGACAGCATCGAAGACGACCGACCAGACCTCCGGCGGCAGCCGGCCGCGACTGATGCTCATGGACGGGCACTCGCTGGCCTACCGCGCGTTCTTCGCGCTGCCCGCGGAGAACTTCACCACCGCGACGGGCCAGCCGACGAACGCGATCTACGGCTTCGCGTCGATGCTGGCCAACACGCTGCGCGACGAGGCGCCCACGCACTTCGCGGTCGCCTTCGACGTCTCCCGCAAGACCTGGCGGTCCCAGGAGTTCACGGAGTACAAGGCGAACCGCTCCAAGACCCCGGACGAGTTCAAGGGCCAGGTCGAGCTGATCGGCGAGCTCCTGGACGCGATGGGCGCCCAGCGCTTCGCGGTGGACGGCTTCGAGGCCGACGACGTCATCGCCACGCTCGCCACCCAGGCCGAGGCCGAGGGCTTCGAGGTGCTGATCGTCACCGGCGACCGGGACTCCTTCCAGCTGGTCAGCGAGCACACCACGGTGCTGTACCCGACCAAGGGCGTCTCCGAGCTGACCCGCTTCACCCCGGAGAAGGTATTCGAGAAGTACGGATTGACGCCCGCGCAGTACCCCGACTTCGCGGCCCTGCGCGGCGACCCCTCCGACAACCTCCCCGGCATCCCCGGCGTCGGTGAGAAGACCGCCGCGAAGTGGATCAACCAGTTCGGCTCGTTCGCGGAGCTCGTCGAGCGCGTGGAGGAGGTCAAGGGCAAGGCCGGCCAGAACCTGCGCGACCACCTGGAGTCCGTCAAGCTCAACCGCCGGCTCACCGAGCTGGAGCGGCAGGTGGAGCTGCCCAAGGGGGTCACCGACCTGGAGCGGGCGGCCTACGACCGCAAGGCCGTCGCGATGATCCTGGACACCCTGGAGATTCGAAACCCGTCGCTGCGCGAGCGGCTCTTCGCCGTCGACCCGGGCGCCGAGGAGGCCGAGACCACCCCGGTCAGCGCCGAGGGCGTGGAGCTGGACGGCACGGTGCTCGGCACCGGCGAGCTGTCCGCCTGGCTCACCGAGCACGGCACACAGCCCCTCGGCATCGCCACGGTCGACACCTGGGCGCTCGGCACCGGCTCGGTCGCCGAGGTCGCCCTCGCCGCGCCGGAGGGCCCCGCCGCCTGGTTCGACCCCGCCGAGCTCGACGAGGCCGACGAGCAGGCCTTCGCGGCCTGGCTCGCCGACGCCGCGCGGCCCAAGATCTTCCACAACGCCAAGGGCGCCATGCGCGTCTTCGCCGAGCACGGCTGGAGCGTCGAGGGCGTCACCATGGACACGGCCCTGGCCGCGTACCTGGTCAAGCCGGGCCGCCGCTCCTTCGACCTGGACGCGCTGTCCCTGGAGTACCTGCACCGCGAGCTGACCCCCGCCGCCGCGGCCGACGGCCAGCTCGCCTTCGGCGCGGACGAGGGCGCCGAGGCCGAGGCCCTGATGATCCAGGCCCGGGCCGTCCTCGACCTGGGGCAGGCCTTCGAGAGCCGCCTGGAGGAGGTCGGCGCCGCCGACCTGCTGCGCGACATGGAGCTGCCCACGTCCGCCCTGCTCGCCCGGATGGAGCGGCACGGCATCGCGGCCGACCGGTCCCACCTGGAGGCCATGGAGCAGATGTTCGCCGGCGCGGTCCAGCAGGCGGTCAAGGAGGCCCATGCGGCAGCCGGGCACGAGTTCAACCTGGGCTCGCCCAAGCAGCTCCAGGAGGTTCTCTTCGGTGAGCTGGCGCTGCCCAAGACCAAGCGCACCAAGACCGGCTACACCACGGACGCCGACGCCCTCGCCTGGCTCGCCACGCAGACGGACAACGAACTGCCGGTGATCATGCTCCGTCACCGCGAGCAGGCCAAGCTGCGCGTCACCGTCGAGGGCCTGATCAAGACGATCGCCGCGGACGGCCGCATCCACACCACGTTCAACCAGACCGTCGCCGCCACCGGTCGCCTCTCCTCGACCGACCCCAACCTGCAGAACATCCCGGTCCGCACCGACGAGGGCCGTGCCATCCGCCGCGGCTTCGTCGTCGGCGAGGGCTTCGAGTCCCTCATGACGGCCGACTACAGCCAGATCGAGCTGCGGGTGATGGCGCACCTCTCCGAGGACGAGGGCCTCATCGAGGCGTTCACCTCCGGCGAGGACCTGCACACCACGGCCGCCTCCCAGGTCTTCGCCGTCGAGCCGGACGCGGTGGACGCCGAGATGCGCCGCAAGATCAAGGCCATGTCGTACGGCCTGGCCTACGGACTGTCCGCGTTCGGCCTCTCCCAGCAGCTGAACATCGAGGCGGCGGAGGCCCGCGCCCTGATGGACGCGTACTTCGAGCGGTTCGGCGGCGTACGGGACTATCTGCGCCGGGCGGTCGACGAGGCCCGGGCGACGGGCTACACGGCGACGCTCTTCGGTCGCCGCCGCTACCTCCCCGACCTGAACAGCGACAACCGCCAGCGCCGCGAGGCCGCTGAGCGGATGGCCCTCAACGCGCCCATCCAGGGCACCGCGGCCGACATCGTCAAGATCGCCATGCTGAAGGTCGACGACGCCCTGAGGGACGCCGGGCTCGCCTCCCGCATGCTCCTCCAGGTCCACGACGAAATCGTGCTGGAGATCGCCCCCGGGGAGCGGTCCGCCGCCGAGGAACTGGTCCGCAGGGAGATGGCGAACGCCGTCGACCTCCGCGTCCCCTTGGGCGTCTCGGTGGGCTCGGGCCCGGACTGGGAGTCGGCAGCGCACTAGCCCGCCGGGCGGATCGGGCGCGGCGACCCGGGTGGGCGGGGTGTTCCCCCTCGGCCCGGGTCCCGCCTCGGCAGGGACCCCGCAGTTCTGCCCGGTCCGCGCCCAGGGGTCTCGCGCCGGCCGGTGCATTGGCCTGCCCGGTCACCTGCCCGCCTTGGCCTCGGGGCGCCGCGGTCCTGCCCGGGCCGCCCCCGGGGGTCTCGCCCCAGCCGGTGCATTGGCCTGCCCGGTCCGCGCCCAGGGGTCACGCCCCGGCCGGTGCATTGGCCCGCCAGGTCACCCGCCCCGCCCCGGCCCCACCGACTGTCACTCGCGTGGCCCCCGAGAAGACGCCTGCGCCCACGGTGCTCGCAAGGATGCGGGGCATGGGTATACGCACGTTCCTCAGCCGCACGGGCACCGGCGTGGCTCTGCCGCCGCTACCGGCGTTCGAGGCCGCCGCGAGCACGGTTCGCGTTCCCGTCACCTTCTCCTCGGCCCTGCGCCACGCGACGGCGGACCTCCGACAGCGCCTGGCCACCGCCGGACGGCGGCTCACCGGACCCGTCGGCACCGACGACCCTGCCGTGACGGCGGCCCTGCCCGGGGCGGGCGGCCCGGCCCCCGCTGCCATCGCCGCTGCCGACGCGCTGGCGGCCCTGACCGGCCTTGCCGGGGCCGACGCTGCGGCTGCCCTCGAAGGTCTGGACCGTACTGACGCCTTGGCCGTCCTGACCGGTCTCTTCGGAGCCGACATCGTGGCCGCCCTCGGCGGCACCGAGGTGTTGGCCGTTCTGACCGGCCTCGTCGGCACCAACGCCACGCCACCCCGTACCGACCCGGCCGCCCCCGCCGCGGCCCGGCTTCGCCGCACACCCGAACCCCCGGGCAAACCCTCCCGCCCCTGGGCCCGGCTCGCCCGTGACTACCTGGCCCTCGTCCTCACCCTGCTCCCGCGCCCCCGCCCGGCGCGCACCACCATCACCGTGTACATCACGACGACCGACGGCTTCGTCAGCGAGCGGCCGGACGACTCGGCTCCGCATCGGTGGCGCGGACAGGACCGGTGGGGGCCGGAACCGGACGCCGCACCCTGACCACCACGGCGTAGAGCAGCAGCGCCGGGACGAGGCCCGCGCCCGCCCCGAAGCACACCGTCGGAATGATCTCCCACGGCTTCGCGGCGGAGCCCCAGTACGCCCACCACCGCGACGCCCGCTGCACCGCTCCCACCAGCGCGAAGCCGCAGATCACGGCAGCGCCCGCCCACCGGTCCCGTACCGCCAGCACGGGAACCCCCACCGGCTCGATCCTGGGCGCCCGCCGCAGCGCGTGCGTCACGAACACCGCGATCACGACCGCGGCCACCGCCGAACCGCCGTACTGCAGGTACCAGTACAGCGGTGAGCCCGCCACCTCCCGGCCCAGCACCGGAAACAGCCGCATCCCCCACCGGTCGAGATGGGTGAACGCGTCCCACACCACATGGGTCGCCGCACCGACCACGGCTGACACGTACCACCGCGCCACCAGCGCGGGCCGCACCCGCGCGCGGGGCGCCCCGCACCGCAGCAGGGCAGCCACCCGCCCCTGCCGGGCCCGCGGCAGCAACGCGACGAGCGGTTCACGCATCAGCAGCCACCACCCCACCAGCACCCAGGCGATGAGCACGTCGACCGTGAACACACCCGGGAACCCGTGCGTGACATCGCCGAACTCCATCGCCGCGGACAGGACACTTGCCGCGTAGTAGGTCATGTCGGGGGCGAAGGAACCCGCCACGAGGACGGCGGGGACCAGGGGACCCCGGCCGGTGCCGTCGGTGCGGACGGCGGGCAGTACGGCTGCCGCATGGCTCAGGGTGAACGGCAACTCGGCTCCTCGCGGCGGTCGTTGCACCAGGGCGGGGTGCCCGGCGGTCAGTGGCCCAGTATGCGGGATGCCGCCCGGCCGGCCGGCTTCACCGGCGCAGATGGCCAACTGGTGAAAAACGGTCACGAACGGGTGCCCGGGCAAAAGAAGTTGTCGTAGGGTCGCCAGAGTCGTCGCGCGGGGAACGCGTCGAACGCGTGACCGCGGCGAAGAGCAGACCACGCAAGAGAACAGAGTTGTGGCCGTCGGAGGGCAACCCCTCGGGCGGTTGGATCGTCACAACAGGGCGAACACTGCAGACGAAGACCGGACGCTCGGGCGTCCACGGGAGGGGTTCACTCTATGGCGGCGCAATTCGGCAGGAGGCTGCGCAAGGGGGCGGCGACGACCGCCGTGGCCGCGGTGGCGGTCGCGGCCCTGTCCGCCTCCCAGGCTCCGGGCGTGAACGACCACGGCAGACAGACCGCCGCCGACGCCACCCCCTCACCCGATGTGAGTGCCTCCGACGACAGTGCCACCGGCAACTCGCCCTACTACACGGACCTGCCGCCGCTGAAGAGCCCGAACCCGTCTCCGTCCACGGGCCCCGGGCCCGGCGGCACGGGCGCCACGGAATCCGGCATCCCCGCGACCGTCCTCGACGCCTACAAGAAGGCCGAGGCCTCGCTGCGCGAGTCCAAGCCCGGCTGCAACCTGCCCTGGCAACTCCTCGCAGCCATCGGCCGGGTGGAGTCCGGGCAGGCCCGCGGCGGCCGCGTCAACGCCGAGGGCACCACCCTCAAGCCGATCCTGGGCCCGCAGCTCGACGGCAACGGCTTCGCCCTCATCAAGGACACCGACGACGGCGCGTACGACGGCAACAGCTCCTACGACCAGGCCGTCGGCCCCATGCAGTTCATCCCGTCCACCTGGGCCTGGGCCGGCCGCGACGGCAACGACGACGGCAAGAAGGACCCCAACAACATCTACGACGCCGCGCTCGCCGCCGGCCACTACCTGTGCCGCAACAACTGGGACCTGTCCCAGCAGAGCGAGCTGGACCGGGCGATCCTCAGCTACAACAACTCGCGGGAGTACCTGAACCTCGTCATGAGGTGGCTGGACTACTACCGCAAGGGCGCGCACGAGGTCCCGGACGGCACCGGCACGCTGCCCGACAACCGCAGCGACGACGGCGCGGGCACGAGCCCGACGCCCACCGTCCCGGGCGCGACGACCCCGGCCGGCTCGACGCCCAAGCCCGGGCCCAAGCCCGAGAAGCCCGGATCCAAGCCCGAGAAGCCCGGGACACCGCAGAGGCCCGGCGGCGGCACGGCGCCCTCGACGCCGCCCACCACGCCGTCCACGCCGCCCAGCACACCTCCCACCCCCACCGACACGGTGGACCACCTGGAGGACGCCGGCACCGCGAAGCTCACCGCCATGGCCGGCGACGCGTTCGACCGGCGGATCAGCACCCGCGCCGAGACGGAGGCCGGCAAGGCCGTCGCCAAGGTCAGGGTCCGCTTCACCATCGTCGGCGACACGGACACCACCTTCACCGGTGGCGAGGACGTGGCCACGGTCGCCACCAACAGCTCCGGCGTGGCCGTGGCGCCCGCGCTGCAGGCAGGGGAGAAGACCGGGACCGTCACCGTCCGCGCCACCGTGGTGGGCCGTGCCGTCCCGGGTCTCGACTACAAGGCCACGGTCACCGAGCGCGCCGCCGACGCCCTCGCCCGCACCGGTGACGCCGCGCTGACCTGCGCCCCGGGCGGCACGTTCGCGAACCAGGTCGAGGTGAAGGCCACGTACAAGGGCGCAGTCGCCGACGGCGTCGCGGCCACCGCCACGCTGATCAAATCGGCGGACGACCCGACCGCCACCGACAAGGGCCCCTACTTCAAGGACGCCGACGGCAGGACCGTCCGTACCCTCACGGGCCTCAAGACGGACGCCAAGGGCCTGCTGAAGCTGCCCAAGCTGTACGCCGACGACACGACCGGCACGTTCCTGCTCCGCATCACCACCGCGGGTGGGGCGACGCTCACCGTCGAACTGACCGTGGCCGCGGCCGAGACGTCCTCGCCGAGCCCGTCAGACAGCCCGAGCGCGTAGCTCTCAGGTACGACACACGACGCCCCTCTTATAAGGAGGGGCGTCGTTGTGTGTGCAACGTGTTCTCATCTCCGCCGCGCGTTGCTACGGTGCCGAGAAAGCTGACGGAGTATCAGTTCTGGCCGTCGCGCCCCATGGGGAGGCTCCGTATGCGCGCCCTCATCGCCGCCGCCACCGGTCTCGCCCTCGCGTTCGCCGTGGTCCTGACGCTGACGGCCCTCGGCTCCCCCTCGGGCGGGACATCGCCGAAGCCGCTGCTGACGACCGTGCCCGCACACCCCTGACCGCCCGCCCGGGAGGGAGGCCGAGATGCGCCGCAAGGCCGGCCTGGTCCTGCTCGCCCTCGCCGTGTTCTTCGCGGCCCTGTCCCCGCTGCTGCGCTGGTACGCCTTCCCGCGCCTCGCCAAGGTCCCCGCGAACCAGTACCAGGACATGGTCCTGGAGGCGAACGACGCCACCCTCCTCGACTACGCCACGATGAAGGCCGAGAAGGTCTCCAAGGTCACCATCGTCCAGACCCTCAAGGGCGATGTGGAGGCCTCCGAGCGGATCGAGGAGACGGCGGGCCGGGACGTGGTCGTCTGGGACGGCCTGTCCTACGTCGTCGGCCCCGACGGCAAGATGGTCTCCAAGATCCCCGAGCGCTACATCTTCGACGCCCACACCCAGGAGCCCGTCCACACCACCGGCGAGATGGTCGACGGCGACCCGGTGCGCCGCCGGGGCATCGAGTTCAAGTGGCCGTTCCTGACCGAGAAACGGGACTACGAGTACTTCGACGCCCAGGCCCGCGTCACCGCGCCCATCACCTACGAGGGCACCCGTGACTTCCGCGGCCTGGAGGTCTACTACTTCGAGCAGACCATCCCGTGGACCAAGGTGAAGATCCCCAAGACCCTGCCCGTCGAGGGCCTCACCCCCGAGGCGGTGGCGCAGACCGGCACGACCCGCTGGTACACCACGGTCCGCAAGTTCTGGGTCGAACCCCTCACCGGTGCCCCCGTGTACGGCGAGGAGATCCACAAGGAGGAACTGCGGGGCGGCACCCTCCTCGGCGACCGCGACAAGGTGACCGCCTTCGCGGGCCACGTGAAGATGCGCGAGGACTACCTCACGCACACGGTCGACCTGGTGAAGTCCCAGCGGCTGCTCGTCCTGCTGATGACGTCCTACTTGCCCTGGGGCTTCCTGGCCCTCGGCGTCCTCCTGCTGGCCCTCGCGCTGTACCTGGAGGCCCGGGCCCGCCGCCCCTCGGGGCCGGCCCGCACGGCGGCCGAGGAACCGTCGTCGGTCAGCGCCTGAGCCGGACGTCGGTCACCGCCTGAGCCGCGCGTAGGTCAGCGCCTGGACCGCGCGTAGGTCAGCGCCTGAGCCGCGCGTTGGTGTGCCGCGTCGGCTCGGCACCCGCGGGGTCCTCGGGCCAGGGGTGCTTCGGATACCGCCCGCGCAGCTCCGCCCGCACCCCTTTGTAGCCGTCCCGCCAGAACGAGGCGAGGTCGGCGGTGACGGCGGCCGGCCGCCCGGCCGGGGACAGCAGATGCACCAGCAGCGGCACCCCGGCGACCCGGGGCGACTCCTGCAGCCCGAACATCTCCTGCAACTTCACCGCCAGCACGGGCTGTTCGGGGCGGGAGTAGTCGATCCGGACCCGCGACCCGCTCGGCACCGTCAACCGCTCCGGGGCGAGTTCGTCGAGCCGCCCCGCCTGACCGGACGCCCAGGGCAGCAGCCGGCCGAGCGCCTCCCCGGCGTCGATCCGCGCCAGATCGGCCCGCCGCCTGGCCCGGCCGAGCTCCGGCTCCAGCCACTCCTCCACGCGCGCGTGCAGCGCCTCGTCGGACACGTCCGGCCAGGGCTCACCCAGATGCAGCCGCAGGAACGCGAGCCGCTGCCGCAGGACAGCGGCCTCGGCCGGCCACCGCAGCAGCCCGAACCCCTCCCGCCGCAGCCCGTCGAGCAGCGCGGCGCGCACCAGGCCCGGATCGGCGTCCTTGAGCGCCCGCACCGCGAGCTCCACGGCCCCCAGCCGCTCCACCCGCCGCGCCACGACGTCCCCGCCGTCCCAACACACCTCGTCCCGCTCCTCCAGCAGGGCTCCCGCGGCGAACCGGGCCACGTCCTCGTCCACGACCGCCCCCGCCTGCACGCGCGCGTGCCCCCTGCCGACGGGCCGGTCCGCCACGGCGACGGCCACCCACTCCGCGCCCCGCAGCGCACTCCCCGCGCCGACCTCCGCCCGTGTCCCGGACACCATCAGGTGCGAACCGCCATCGGCCCTGGCGACCCGCTCGGGAAAGGCGAGAGCGGCGACGAGGCCCGCTTGGCGATCCTCGGAGGGTGTCCCGAGTACCTCCGGCCCGGCCTCCGGATGCCGGGTACCGGCGGGTGGATGGGACATCTCCCCCACGGCGGCCCGCAGCCGCCGGACCTCACCGCGCCACCGCGATGCGTAGGCGTCACCCCCACGCCGAGCACGACGCAACGCACCCGCCAGATCGTCGCCGTACTCCCGCGGAGCCTCCTCACTCAACAGGGCGACGATCTCCGCGGCCCGCTCTGCCCCCATCAGCGGCACGGAATCCACCAGGGCCCGCCCCAGCCGCGGATGCACACCCACCCGCCCCAGGACGACTCCCCGCTCCGTGGCCCGCCCGGCGGAGTCGACCGCTCCCACCGCCGCCAGGACCTCACGCGCCGCCGCCATGGCCCCGCCCGGCGGCCCGTCCAGCAGCGCCAGCCCGGACGCGTCCGGATCCCCCCAGCACGCCACCTGCAGTGCGAACGCCGTCAGATCGGCCACCTTGATCTCCGGCGACGGATACCGCGGCAGACGCGCGTCCTCGGCCTCCGCCCAGCAGCGGTACACCGCACCCGGAGCCTCACGCCCGGCCCGCCCCGCCCGCTGCCGCCCGGCGGCCTGCGACGCCCGGACCGTCGTCAGCGCGCTCAAAGCGCGCGCGTGGTCCACCCGCGGCTCGCGCGCCAGTCCCGCATCCACGACCACCCGCACCCCGGGCACCGTCAACGACGACTCCGCGACGGACGTGGCCAGCACGACCCGCCGCCGATCCCCGGGCGCCAGCACCGCGTCCTGCACGGCCGCCGGCGCCCTCCCGTGCACCTGGAGCACCTCGACGTCCCCGAGCCCCCCGAGCTGCCCGGCGACCCGGGCGATCTCGCCCACCCCCGGCAGGAAACACAGCACGTCCCCGTCCCGCTCCGCCAGCGCACGCCGCACCACGGACGCCACGTGCGTCAGCAGCGCCGGGTCGACCCGCATCCCGTGCGGCGGGCGCACGGGCCGCGCCGGAGGCGCCCATACGGTCTCCACCGGGTGCGAGGTCCCCTGCGCCTCGACCACCGGCGCCCCGCCCAGCAGCCCCGCCCACCCCTGCGCGTCGGTCGTCGCCGAGGCGGCCACCAGCCGCAGATCGGGCCGCAGCGTCTGCCGTACGTCCCACAGGAACGCCGCCGCCGTGTCCGCGTCCAGGTGCCGCTCGTGACACTCGTCGAGCAGCACCACGTCGACACCGGCCAGCTCCTGGTCCCGTTGCAGGCGCTGCACCAGCACACCGGTCGTGACGACCTCCACGCGCGTGTGCCGCCCGACGACCCGTTCCCCGCGCACGGTGTGACCGACGCTCTCGCCGGGCTTCTCACCCAGCAGCCACGCCATGCGCCGGGCCGCCGCCCGGGCCGCGATCCGCCGCGGCTCGGCCACCAGCACGCGCCGCCCGGGCCCCTCCCCGAGAAGTCCCGCCAGCGCGAGCGGCACCAGGGTCGTCTTGCCGGTGCCGGGCGGCGCCACGAGGACGGCGGTGCCGTGCCCCTCCAGCGCCTCGGTCAGGGCGGGCAGGGCACCGCGGACGGGCAGGGACTCCAGGGCGTCGTAACGGATCACGCCCTCAGTGTCGTACGACAGACACGGGGAGCCACGCGCGCGTGCGTCAGTCCCGCTCGCAGACGAAGATCGCCGTACCCGGGATCAGGTTCCCGCGCAGCGGCGACCAGCCGCCCCACTCGGAGGTGTTCCAGGCGGGCCACTCCGGCTCCACCAGGTCGACCAGCCGGAAGCCCGACGCGACGACGTCCCGGACGCGGTCGCCGAGCGTGCGGTGGTGCTCGACGTAGACCGCCCGGCCCTCGTCGTCCTGCTCGACATAGGGAGTGCGGTCGAAGTAGGAGCCCGACACCGACAGGCCCTCCGGCCCGGGCTCGTCCGGGAAGGCCCAGCGGATCGGGTGCGTCACGGAGAAGACGAGCCGTCCGCCCGGCCGCAGCACCCGGCGCACCTCGCGCAGGACCTGACGCGGGTCGGCGACGAAGGGCAGCGCCCCGTACGCCGAGCAGGCCAGGTCGAACGAGCCGTCCGCGAAGGGGAGGGCGCCCGCGTCGGCGCACACCAGGGGGAAGGACCCGCCGATGCGCAGGGCGTGCTGGAGCTGCCGGTGCGAGATGTCCAGGGCGACCGGGCGCGCGCCCTGGGCGGTCAGCCAGCGCGAGCACTGGGCGGCGCCGGCGCCGATCTCCAGGACGTTCCGGCCCTTCAGTTCCTCCGGCGGACCGAGCAGCTCGGCCTCCACCTCGTCCAGACCCTCGGGGCCCCACACGAAGCGGTCGTCGCCGAGGAACGTGCCGTGCTCGATCTGGTACTCGTCCGCGTTGCGGTCCCACCAGCCACGATTGGCGCGGGAACTCTCCGTGGCTCCGGCATCGCGCCGGGTGGCCTCGGGTTCGGACGCTTCGGACTCTTGGATGATCGGCTCCCTCGTCGTACTCTTCCGTCCAGCCGGCCCGGCGGTGGCACAAAAGGGGGCGTCGTTCGGCCTGTGTGGCCTCGAACGACAGGACTTGTGCCGGTTATGCGGCGATCCGCCCCGCGTGGGCGGCTTCGCGCATTGACCCTGCCCGGCTGCCCCCGTATGCTACAAGTTGCGCTGCGGGCCTGCGCACCTCAGACATAGCAGGCTGCGCTCGCATCTGTATGTATGTCCCCTCGGTTGTCGAGGCGCCACCGTTTTGTGGAGTGGCGCTTCCTTGGCTGTCCGGCTTCTGCAGAGCGAAACGGGCTCCCGGCGTAGCAGTACCTACGACTTCAATGTCCGTACCGGAGCCCTTTCCCACATGACGAGCAGCACCGAGACCACCGCCACCACCCCGCAGGTAGCGGTCAACGACATCGGTAACGAGGAAGCCTTCCTCGCCGCGATCGACGAGACGATCAAGTACTTCAACGACGGCGACATCGTCGACGGCGTCATCGTGAAGGTCGACCGGGACGAGGTCCTGCTCGACATCGGTTACAAGACCGAAGGTGTGATCCCGAGCCGCGAGCTCTCGATCAAGCACGACGTCGACCCCAACGAGGTCGTCGCCGTCGGTGACGAGATCGAGGCCCTCGTCCTCCAGAAGGAGGACAAGGAAGGCCGCCTGATCCTCTCGAAGAAGCGCGCCCAGTACGAGCGTGCCTGGGGCACCATCGAGAAGATCAAGGAAGAGGACGGGATCGTCACCGGTACCGTCATCGAGGTCGTCAAGGGTGGTCTCATCCTCGACATCGGCCTCCGTGGCTTCCTCCCGGCCTCCCTGGTCGAGATGCGCCGCGTCCGCGACCTCCAGCCCTACGTGGGCAAGGAGCTCGAGGCCAAGATCATCGAGCTGGACAAGAACCGCAACAACGTGGTCCTGTCCCGTCGTGCCTGGCTGGAGCAGACCCAGTCCGAGGTCCGTCAGACGTTCCTCACCACCCTCCAGAAGGGTCAGGTCCGTTCCGGCGTCGTCTCCTCGATCGTCAACTTCGGTGCCTTCGTGGACCTGGGTGGCGTCGACGGTCTGGTCCACGTCTCCGAGCTCTCCTGGAAGCACATTGACCACCCCTCCGAGGTTGTCGAGGTCGGCCAGGAAGTCACCGTCGAGGTCCTCGACGTCGACATGGACCGCGAGCGTGTCTCCCTGTCGCTGAAGGCGACCCAGGAAGACCCGTGGCAGCAGTTCGCCCGCACCCACCAGATCGGCCAGGTCGTGCCCGGCAAGGTCACGAAGCTGGTTCCGTTCGGTGCGTTCGTCCGCGTGGACGAGGGCATCGAGGGTCTGGTCCACATCTCCGAGCTGGCCGAGCGCCACGTGGAGATCCCGGAGCAGGTCGTCCAGGTCAACGACGAGATCTTCGTCAAGGTCATCGACATCGACCTCGAGCGCCGTCGCATCAGCCTCTCGCTGAAGCAGGCCAACGAGTCCTTCGGTGCCGACCCGGCCTCGGTCGAGTTCGACCCGACGCTGTACGGCATGGCCGCGTCCTACGACGACCAGGGCAACTACATCTACCCCGAGGGCTTCGACCCCGAGACCAACGACTGGCTCGAGGGCTACGAGACCCAGCGCGAGGCGTGGGAGACCCAGTACGCCGAGGCGCAGCAGCGCTTCGAGCAGCACCAGGCGCAGGTCATCAAGTCCCGCGAGGCGGACGAGAAGGCCGCTGCCGAGGGTGGCGAGGCCGCCGCTCCGGCCGCGTCCGGTGGCGGTTCGTACTCCTCCGAGGGCCCGGACAACTCCGGCGCGCTGGCTTCGGACGAGGCGCTTGCCGCGCTGCGCGAGAAGCTGGCCGGTGGGCAGAGCTGAACGCCCACTGAGCTGTAGCTCCTGATCGAGGGGCCGTACCTTTCGAGGTGCGGCCCCTTGGTGTTTTCGGGCCATCGTTCGGCTGCGGGCCGCGGGGGCTCGTCGCGCAGTTCCCGGGCCCTCTGAAGGGCGTTGTCCGCTGCCAAGATCGAAGTTCTCCTCCTGCGGGAATGCCCGCGCCCGCAACGGCGTTGTGGACTGTGAACACGAGGAGGAGCGGTCACTGTGCTTGATCCGCAGGATTTGTACGCCTGGGAGCCGAAGGGTCTGGCGGTCGTCGACATGGCGCTCGCCCAGGAGTCGGCCGGACTTGTCATGCTC
Organism: Streptomyces sp. NPDC007907; assembly: GCF_042959365.1. Classification (NCBI taxonomy): domain Bacteria; kingdom Bacillati; phylum Actinomycetota; class Actinomycetes; order Kitasatosporales; family Streptomycetaceae; genus Streptomyces; species Streptomyces sp. NPDC007907. The sequence continues at coordinate 232,507 of NZ_JBIBKR010000007.1, read as the reverse complement.
TACCACTTCGACGGATACATCGACGCGGGCGAGACCGGCGACCAGATCGTCGACCGGGTGCTCGACTCCCTGCCCCACCAGGTCGTTGCCCGCTTCGACCACGACCGGCTCGTCGACTACCGCGCCCGCCGCCCGCTGCTGACGTTCAAGCGCGACCGCTGGAGCGACTACGAGGACCCCGCTCTCGAGGTGCGGCTCGTGCAGGACGCCACCGGCGCGCCCTTCCTGCTGCTGTCCGGCCCCGAGCCGGACGTGGAGTGGGAGCGCTTCGCCGCCGCCGTGAAGCAGATCGTGGAGCGGCTCGGAGTCCGGCTCTCCGTGAACTTCCACGGCATCCCCATGGGCGTCCCGCACACCCGGCCCGTCGGCCTCACCCCGCACGGCAACCGCACCGACCTCGTCCCGGGCCACCGCAGCCCGTTCGAGGAGGCCCAGGTCCCCGGCAGCGCCGAGTCCCTCATCGAGTACCGCCTGCTCCAGGCCGGACACGACGTCCTGGGCGTCGCCGCCCACGTCCCGCACTACATCGCCCGCTCTCCCTACCCGGACGCGGCCCTGACGGTCCTGGAGGCCATCACGGCGGCCACCGGACTGGTCCTGCCCGGCATCGCCCACGCCCTGCGCTCGGACGCGCACCGCACACAGACGGAGATCGACCGGCAGATCCGCGAGGGCGACGAGGACCTCACCGCGCTCATCGACGGCCTTGAGCACCAGTACGACGCCGTCGCGGGCGCCGAGACGCGGGGCAACATGCTTGCCGAGCCGGTGGACATCCCGTCGGCGGACGAGATCGGCCAGGAATTCGAGAAGTTCCTGGCGGAGCGAGAAGGCGACAGCTGAGGGGGGCCGGCCAGGGGCCCGGGGAAGAGCGCGGGTCGGGCGAGGTGGCCTGGGCGGGGTGAGAGGCCTGGGCTCGACCTCGGGCGCGGGCCGGGTGAGGCGGCCCGGGCTCCGGCTCTGGCGCTGAACGGGCGAGGCGGCATGGGCTCGAGCTCTGGTGCTGGTCGGGTGACGTGGCCCGGGCTCCAGCTCTGACGCGGGTCGGGTGACGTGGTCCGGCCCGGGCGAGGGGTCTGTCACCGGCAGGGCCTAAGCTGCGGACCATGCTGAAGGTGGGCCTGACCGGCGGGATCGGTGCCGGCAAGAGCGAGGTGTCACGGCTGCTCGTCGCGTGCGGGGCCGTGCTGATCGATGCGGACCGCATCGCGCGGGACGTCGTCGCACCGGGGACGCCGGGGCTCGCCTCGGTCGTCGAGGCCTTCGGGGAGGAGATCCTCGCCGCCGACGGCAGCCTGGACCGGCCCCGCCTCGGCGCCATCGTCTTCGCCGACGCGGAGAGACTCGCCGTCCTGAACTCGATTGTGCACCCCCTGGTGGGCGCACGCTCGCGCGAGCTGGAGGAGGCCGCAGCCGAGGACGCGGTCGTCATCCACGACGTCCCGCTCCTCACGGAGAACGGCCTGGCGCCGCTGTACGACCTGGTGATCGTCGTCGACGCGGCCCCCGAGACCCAGCTCGACCGGCTCGTACGCCTGCGCGGCATGACGGAGGAGGACGCCCGCGCGCGGATGGCTGCCCAGGCGACGCGCGAGCAGCGCCGCGAGATCGCCGACATCGTGATCGACAACGACGTCCCGCTGGAGACGCTGGAGCAGCGCGTGAAGGACGTGTGGGCCGAGCTGGTGCGCAGGTCGCAGGCGTCCCGGCCGGCCTCCGCGGAATAGCGGCAGCCCGCGGGGGCGTTGAACCGGTGCAGTGAGGGAAGGACTCAGCCGTGCCCGAGACCAGCGGTCCGACCGGACGTACCCCGGAGACGCATGTCATCGACTTCCGTGCCGCCGAGCAACTCCTCGCCGCGCGGGATCCCAGGGGCGCGGTGAAGCTGCTCGACGGCGTCATCGCCACGCACCCGGAGAACACCGCCGCGCGGCTGTTGCGGGCGCGTGCCTTCTTCGCCGCGGCGCAGCTGAGGCCGGCGGAGCTGGAGTTCCAGATCGTCCTGGAGCGGGAGCCGGACAACGCGTTCGCGCACTTCGCGCTCGCCCGTACGTATGAGCGCCAGGGCCGACCCGACCAGGCGAAGCGCCATTTCCGTCTGGCGGCCGCGCTCGACCCGAACCCGGAGTTCCTCAAGGCCGCGCGCTTCGATTCCTGAGATTCGATGGGGGAGACGCCGGGCCCGTGCGCCTCATCGGCGGGGGTCTGCTTTCCGGCCGGTGAGCTGGTGTGTGCGCCTTACACGCCGTCGTCCGGCGGTGGTCGGTGAGGTGGTGCGCCTCGTGAGTGCCGGTCCGGCGGCCGCCGGAGTGGTGCGCCTCGTGGATGTTCGTCCAGTGGCCGGTAGGGCGGGATGTCGGGGCCCGGCTGGAAGTGCGGGCCCTGCCGGATGTGCCGCAGGACCACGACCAGGTCGACGGTGACGATCAGCAGCAGCACCCCGCAGGCGATCGCCCACCCGCTCCGCCCGACCAGGGCGAACGCCACCGTTCCGAAGAGCGCCCAGACCAGCCCCCAGAGGCTCAGCCAGAAGCGGGCCCGCAGGGCACTGCGCGCGGTCCGCGGTTCACTGCCTGTACGCATGGTCGATCACCACTCCTGTCTGCAACGTACTCTTCGCAGCGAGGCAGCACCAAGGCGGACGGGATGCCGCGCACGCTGGCCGGACGCTGACACATTTGCCGGACGCCGACACGCTGCCCGGGACCCGACGAGCCCCCGAGGCGTGCCCCCTGCTGTAGTCGCCGTGCCCTCGACGCCGGACCCGCGCCTGCGCGCCTGCGCCCCCTCGCCCCCCTAGGCCTCTCCATTCCAGGCCATTTCTGCCTCATTCACTCGGTCGGGTGAAGGCTGCGGCTGTGGGAACGGGCGTCCGGACGCCGTCCGTTGGGCGGGCATGGAGATGAAAATGCGTGAGGGGTACGAGGGGACGGGACCGGGGGCCATCACCCCGGACGGCTGCGCGGTGGAGCTCTACGCCCGACTGCCCGTCGGGGACGAGCCGGAGATCATCGCGGCAGCGGTCCCCGCCGGCGCCAGCGTTCTGGAGCTCGGCAGCGGCGTCGGACGCATGACCCACCCCCTGCTGGAGCGCGGATTCACGGTCACGGCGGTGGACGAATCCGCGCCGATGCTGGAGCGCGTACGCGGCGCTCGGACCATATGCGGCCCGATCGAGGAGCTGGATCTGGGAGAGACGTTCGACGTGGTGATGCTGGCGTCCTTCCTGGTGCACGCGGGGGATGCCGATGTGCGGCGCGGCCTGTTGCGCACCTGTGTGCGGCATGTCGCCGAGGGCGGTTGTGTGCTGATCCAGCGAGAGGGCGAGGACTACCACGCGAACGTACCGCGCGAGCGGAAGGATCCCAGCGGCTTCACCGTCCGGATCACGTCGTCGGAGCCGGTCGGCGACGGGGTGAACTCCGTGCGAGCGGAGTACGAGTTCCCGGACGCGGTCTGGACCCAGACGTTCCGTTCACGCCCCCTGACCCAGGAACAGTTCGAGGAGGCACTGGTGGAGGCGGGCCTGAAGGTCGACCGCTACCTGACAGAGGATCGGATATGGGTCCGCGCGATCCCGACGACCCAGACCGCCGACGGGGAGGTGCCCGTGGGGAGTTGATGCGTGAGACCAACTGCGCTGCACGCCGGGGGGATGGGCCGGGGGCAACTTTTCTGCATCACATCCTCCGCAGCGATGAGTTCCGGTGCGAGGGCCGGTCTACCTCTCCGACACCACGGCCGATCGCTTGCACCAGGAGACCTTCATGTCCGAGATCACCGCAGCCGCAGCCGCTACCGCCGACTCCACTCCGTCCGGCGTCGTCATCGCCGAGTCCGCTCCTGCCCGTGGGCGGCGCGCGCGGATCGCCCTGCGCGCTCTGCAGATCCTGCTCGCCCTCTTCTACGCGATCGCGAGTGCCCTGCCCAAGCTGATCGGGCACGAGTCGGCTGCCGAGTCGTTCGAACGGCTCGGCTGGGGGAGCGCGGGCATGTACACCATCGGCGCGCTCGAACTGGCCGGGGCGATCGCCCTGTTGGTCCCGGTGCTCCAGTCGGTGGCGGCGATGGCGCTGGGCGCGTTGATGGTGGGCGCGTTCATCGTGCAGATAGCCGTCTTCGACGGGCAGTACGCGGCCACGCCGTTGATTCTGATCGTGCCGCTCGCCCTCATCGCGTGGGCGCGGCGGGGGCGCAACGCTGATCTGCTCACCCTGCTGCGGCGTCAGGGGTGAGCCGGCTCCGGCCGGAGCACGGTCCGGGCCGGCCTCAGGGTGGGGGCGCCTCTCCGCCCTTGTCGCGACACCCCGCGTGCGAGCGGGCTGTGCGCGGTGCCCTGTCCCTCGCGATGGCCTGTGCGCCGTGCACGCCTGGATCACCTCAGGGTCGCGGCTTGCCCGCGCCTCCGCCGAAGGGCCTGCCGGGGACCGGGCCGGGGCCGGACACGCTGCCCGGGCCCGTCACTCCGCGCAGGCGTTCCATGTCGCGGCGGTCGCGCTTGGTGGGGCGGCCCGCTCCGCGGTCGCGGATGCCGGCGGGGGCGACGGCCTCACGGGGCGGGGGCGGCGGGGAGTTGTCGACGTAGCACTGGGTGGCGACGGGGGCGCCGACCCGCTTGCGGATCAACCGCGTGACGACGACGACCCGTTCACGGCCTTCGTGCCGCAGGCGTACCTCGTCACCGACGCGGACGCCATGTGCGGGCTTCACACGCTCGCCGTTCACGCGGACGTGGCCGCCCCGGCAGGCGGTGGCTCCCATGGACCGGGTCTTGACGAGGCGTACGGACCAGATCCAGCTGTCCACGCGGACGGTCGCACCGGCCTGCGGACCCGCGGCCTCGGCAGCGGCGACGGCCGCGGCGACCTTCGGGTCCAGGGGCTCCGCCTCGCCCTTCCCGTCGACGCCCGCGCCCGCACCGGTGCCGACGGCTTCGGCGGTCTCCGCCGGTCCTTCGGTCCCGTCCGCGCTGTCGTACTCCGCTCCTCGAGAAGCCATGCCCTCGACCTTAGTCGCCCCAGGAGCCCTACCGGGCAGAACCGCGTCCTCGAAGCACTCTGCAAAACAAATTCCCGGTCTGCCCCTCGCCCCGCACGACCGTGGGGACGCGGACCGGCAGGGCGTCTCATGACCGAGCTGCCGGGGGCGCGGACGGCTCGCCGACGTTACGCGACCGTCTGCGCGCTCCTGTGGCTGCCGTCGGGGCTCGGCCTGGCCTCGATGGTCCTGCTGCTCAGCGAACGCGGCATGTCCCTGGCCACGATCGCGGGGCTCTTCGCCGCCCAGTCGCTCACCGTCGCCGCGCTGGAGCTGCCCACGGGAGGGCTCTCCGACGTCCTGGGGCGCCGTCCGGTACTGGCCGTGGCCGGTGTGCTCAACGTGGGCGCCGCCGTTCTGGTCGGCCTCGGCACCACCGCGTGGCTGCTCACCGCGGGCCTGGTGTTCATGGGCGTGGGCCGGGCCCTGTCCAGCGGCACCGCCGAGGCCTGGTACGTCGACACCGTCCAGGCGTGCTCCGGCCCGGACGCCGAGCTGCGCACGGGCTTGGCCCGGGGCGGGTCGGCCACGTCCGCCGCCCTCGCGGCCGGCATGCTGCTCGGCGGTGCCCTGCCCTGGCTTCTCTCTGGGGCCCGACCTCGGTGCCCGGCTGAGCGAAGCGACGCACGGTGTGGTGCTGCCCCTGTCCGTTCCCCTGCTGCTGGGAGCCGCCGTCAGGGTCGTCTTCGTCGGCTGCACCGCCGCGTCACGGCTGCGGGCCGCGCCACCGCCCTGTCCGTGCAGTCCCTCGCCCTGCAACTGGCCGGCGCGCTCACCGGCCTCGTCGTCGGGGCGATGCGGCCGGGGCCGCTGCCCTGGCTGGTGAGCGGTGCGGTGCTGCTGACCGGGGCCCTGCTCTGGCTGCGCCGCGTCGGCGCCCGGTCCGCGCCGGACCAGACCGTCGCCTCGCGTTCGCACGCCGGGACGTCCTGAGTCTTCTGTCCCCCGGTGAGGGGAATGGTGCCCGTCGCCTCTACGGTGGAGTGATGGACGCCAGCGGTCTCCCCCTCCTCGACCGGCGCATCGCGGACTGCCGGGCCTGCCCGCGGCTGGTCTCCTGGCGTGAGGAGACGGCCCGGGTCAAGCGGGCCGCCTTCGCGGACTGGACGTACTGGGGCCGGCCCGTGCCCGGGTTCGGGCCGGCGGACGCCCGGCTGCTGATCGTCGGACTCGCCCCGGCGGCGCACGGCGGCAACCGCACCGGACGGATGTTCACCGGCGACCGTTCCGGCGACGTGCTCTACGAGGCGCTGTACGACGTGGGCCTCGCCACGCAGCCGACCGCCGTGCACGCTCACGACGGTCTGGAGCTGAAGGGCGTGCGCGTCACCTCGCCCGTGCACTGCGCCCCGCCCGCCAACAAGCCCACCCCCGTGGAGCGGGACACCTGCCGCCCCTGGCTCGTGCAGGAACTGCGGCTGCTGCGCCCGACGCTGCGGGCCGTGGTCGTGCTCGGCGGTTTCGGCTGGCAGGCCGCGCTGCCCGCGTTCGCCGAGGCCGGCTGGTCCGTGCCCCGGCCGCGGCCCGCCTTCGCGCACGGGGCGCGCGTCCCGCTGGACGGACTGGAGCTGTTCGGCTGCTTCCACGTCAGCCAGCGCAACACCTTCACCGGTCGCCTGACCCCCGCGATGCTGCGCGACGTACTGCGCACGGCCGGGCACGCGGCACAGCTGCCCACCCGGGGCGGCTGAAGAACGGTCGTCACCGACTGCAACACCACGCGGGAGATGACCGAGGAGATCGTACGAGGTGCCCGGGCCGCCGCAGGCCCGGGCACCACCGTGACCGGACTGACCCCCGCCTGGGGGCCGGCGCCTACTCGGGAATCACCGCTGTCGCCGTGATCTCCACCAACTGTCCCGTGTAGCCGAGGCACGCCACGCCGATCAGCGTCGACGAGTGCGGGCCCGCACTGAGCCCGGACGCCTCGACCACGCTCCAGACGGCGGACAGCACGGCCGGCTCGCCGCTCACCACGTACACGTCGGTCGCCACGACATGCGCCAGATCGCTGCCGACTGCGTCCAGTTGCTCCCGCAGGTTGGCGATGACCTGCTCGGCCTGCCGCACGGGATCTCCGGGGCCGACGAGCCCGCCGTCGGGGCCCAGCGGTACGGACCCGGCGAGGAACGCCAGCCGTGTGCCGGCTTCCACCACGGACGCGTGGGAGTAGGAGGGCGGCGGGAAGAGGCTCGGGACGGTGACGCGGCGGATCACGTGAGGTCTCCGATCTGCGGGCGGCGGCTGGGCGACCCCCTGATCATGCGGGCCCCGCGGCCGTGCCCGCACGCGTATTTCGGTACCCGGCGACAGCGCCGTCCTCCTACGCTGCCCGGGACGCGTCCGCCCCGGCACCCGTCGCAGCAGGACTCGTCTGTCCGCTGCCCCGTCCGCCCCGGAGCCCGCCCGCTCGAGGACCGCCCGACCAGGAGCCCTCCGTGTCCACCCTCCCGGACCCCTCCCTGCCCGACCGCACCTTCCTCGCCGCCACCGCCGACCGACTGGCCGCCCTGCCCGCCGTCGAGGCCGTCACGCTCGGCGGCTCCCGGGCCCAGGGCATCGAACGGCCCGACAGCGACTGGGACCTGGCGCTCTACTACCGGGGCGCCTTCGACCCGGCCGACCTGCGCGCGGTCGGCTGGGAGGGCGAGGTCTGCGCGATCGGCGCGTGGGGCGGCGGCGTCTTCAACGGAGGGGCCTGGCTGACGATCGAGGGCCGTCGCGTGGACGTCCACTACCGCGATCTGGACGTCGTCGAGCACGAGGTGGCGGAAGCGTACGCCGGCCGCGTCCGCGTCGAGCCCCTCATGTTCCACCTGGCGGGCATCCCGACGTACCTGCTCGTCGCCGAACTCGCGATCAACAAGGTGCTGCGGGGCGAACTGCCGCGTCCGGACGCCTATCCGCGGGCCCTGCGCGAGAGCGCCCCGGAGCACTGGCACGGCATGGCCGCGGCCACCCTCGCCTACGCCCGGGCCGGACACGCCCCGAAGAACGCCGTCACCCAGGTCGCGGGCGCGATCGCCCTCGCCGCGACCCAGACCGCGCACGCGGTGCTGGCGGCGCGCGGGGAGTGGGTCACCAACGAGAAGGGACTGCTGGCGCGGGCGGGGCTGGGGGAGGTGGACGCGGTGCTGCGCGGCCTCACGGACGGCCCGGACGCGCTCGCCCGGGCCGTCGCCCACACGGAGTCACTCCTCGCCCGGGCCGTGGACGCCGTCACCGCCGGGTGAACTGGACGCGGGTCGGCTGGACGCTGTCCGGGCGGATCGCGATGCCGTCGACGGTGAGCTGTTCGCCGTAGATGTCGGTGAGCCTGAGGGAGCCGCCGCAGCCGGTGCCGCCGGGGGAGAGGAAGTAGTTGTACTCGGTACGGGGCAGCCGGGTCCAGCCGCTGCCGGTCCTGACCTCCAGCCGGGCGAGCGGATTGCGGTGGCCCAGTGCCTGGATGCCGCACCAGTGGCTGCTGGAGCCGGTCTTGTAGCGGATCGAGAGGGTCTGCGACGTGCCGGGGCTCTGCAAGCTCCAGGTGATCGGTATCCGGCCCGCGGAGAGCCCGGCGAGCTTCGCGAAGGCCTCCTTGCTGAGGTCGACGAGGGAGACGAGGAGACCCACGGCCGCCGCGGCGACCGTGAGGGCCAGGGCCGTGCGCCGCCTGCTGAGGGGACGGCGGTGGGATCGGAATGCCACGGATGAGTCCTTCGGGTCCGTGCGTGGTTCGGGAGAACGCGCGCTCAAGACCCTCAGTGGCCTCCGGGTGCGAAAAGGTTGCCGCGGCTCGTGTCCCGGTGGCGTACCGCTGGTTGCGTACATAAAGAACACCGGTTCCGAGGCGCCCGACACGTTCCGGAAACCTGTCCTCCAGGAACCCCGCCTACCGTGGACAGCCACACCTCGCCCCGGCCGCCGTCGCCCGAAGGCCCACCCCTGCCCTCGCCGAGACGACAGGAGCACCGTGTCCCGCCGCATCACCCCGACGCTTCCGCCCTGGCTCGCGCACGCCCTGCGTGCCCAGCGGGGGCCGGTGCCCTGGAGCGCGGTGACGCGGGGCGCCCTGTCCGCCGGGCCCCTCCTGCTGGTGGCCGTGCAGGCAGGTCTCACCTCCCTCGGCGTGGTCGCCGCGATCGCCGCCATGCTCGCCGGGATCAACGACCGGCCCGGGAGCCGGCGCCACTCGGTCAAGAGGATCGGCGTGCCCGCCCTGGGCGGTGCGGCGGGGCTCGTGACCGGGACGTACGCCGGGCAGGAGACGGGGCCGGTCGTCCTCACCGTGGTGCTCACGGTCGTCGGGCTCGTCGCCGGGGGGATGAGCGCCGTCGGGCCCGTCGCCTCCGCCGCCGGAACACAGGTGCTGGTCGGCGCGGCGATCGGCGCCGGGATGCCCCTGCCGGAGCCCGGAGGGGAGCGGGCACTCGCCTTCCTCGCCGGCGCGGGGTGGCTGCTCGTGCTGCGCCTCGTCCTGCCCACGCCCGGCTCGCTCGCCGGTGACTTCCGGTTCGACGGGGAGCGCACGGCCGTCGCCGGGGTGTACGAGGCCGTCGCCGAACTGCTCGACGCGGTCGGCGGTCCGGACGCCGTCCGCCGCCGGGCCGCGCTCACCGCCGCCCTCGACCACGCCCAGGACGCCCTCGCCGGGCCCCGGCTGCGGAAGTACGCCTCCTCCTCCGCCGAGCGGCGGCTGCACGCGCAGTACGCCGCGGCCCTGCCCCTGGCGGAGGCCGCCACCGCCCTCGCCTGGGCCGAGCAACCCGTCGCCGAGCGGGCCTCCGAGGGCCCCCGTCGGCTCGCCGCCGCCGTGCGCGGCAACACCCACACCGGGCCGCTTCCCGCCCCCGCCCGTTCGGCGCCCGCCCTGCGTGCCCTCGACGACGCCCTCCTGCACGCCGCCGAGGTGTTCGACCAGGGCGGGGGCGGCGACCTGCACACCCGGCCCCGCAGCGCCCGGGACCGGCTGCGCGCCGTCCTCGGCAGTGCCGGACGCGAGTACGGGCTGCGCGTCGCCCTCTGCTTCGGCGCCGGCTCGGCGGTCGCCCAGGCCCTGCACCGGAGCCAGTGGTACGGGCAGCACGATCACTGGTACTGGCTGCCCGCCACGGCCGTCTTCCTGGTCAAGCCCGACCTCGGGCCGCTCGCCTCGCGCGTGCTGAACCGCGCCGCCGGGACCGTCCTCGGGGCGCTGCTCTTCGCCGGGCTCGCCGCCCTCCTGCCCCACCCGGAAGGACTGATCGCGCTCGTCGCCCTCAGCGGCGCGCTGATACCCGTGGCCACGCGGCACTTCGCCGCGCAGACCGCCGTCGTCACCGTCCTCGTCCTCGCGCTCGTCATGGTCGGCGGCGAGCCCCAGGCCTCCGTGGGCCGGATCGGCGAGACGCTGCTGGCCTGCGCGATCGTGCTGGTCGTCGGGCACCTGCCGATGCCGGGCCAGCGCGGCGGGGGAGTGCGCGCCCGGCTCGCGGCGGCGGACCGGGCCGCGTACGCCTACCTCACCCATGTCCTCGACGAGGCCGGCGCCCCGCGCATCGGGACCTCCGGTACCCCCTCCGGCCATCGCGCCACCCGCTGGACCCTGCGCCGCGAGGCCTACCGCACCCTGGCCGAGGCCCGTTCGGCCATCTCGCTCGCCGCCCACGAACTGCCCGCCCTCGCCCGGCACACCGAGGGCGCGGACGAGGTGGCCGACCTCCTCGAACGCCTCGTCGACACCACGACCGCCTGCGCCGTGCACCTCGACGACACCGGCCGGATCGGGCCCCGCCACGAGGAGCGCCTCACGGCCGTCCTCGCCGAACTCGCCGGACGGGGAACCCGGGTGGGCCTGCGACCGCACCGGACAGCCCTCGCCGGCTAGGGGGTCTCCGGCCCGTGGCCGCCCTCCCGGACACGCACCCGCTCACCGACCGCGCCGCGATCGACGGACCTCCGCGGCGGCGCCTCGCCCGGTACGGTCACGCTGCTCAGCCGCCGACCCGCACCCACACGGGAGCGTGGTCCGACCCGGGCTCGCCCCGCCGTTCCACCGGGTCGGGGCCGACCGAGGGCAGGCCGGGCGGCCCCTCGCCGGGCACGCCCGTGCCCGCCGCCGTCGCCCGGTGCACCAGACGATGGCTCAGCAGCACGTGGTCGATCAGCTCGTGCCGCCCGGAGTTCACCCGGGACCAGCGCTGCCCGGGCGGGATGAGCGCGGCCACGTCCCACAGCCGCGTGGCGTCGCCCCCGTCGGGCCGGCCGTAGCCCGATGTGCCGATCTCCGAGCCCGGCGGGCCCAGCAGGAGCTGCGTGGTGGCCGCCTGCACCTCGTCGTTCAGGTCGCCCAGGACCGCCACGTCCCGCCCCTGCCCGTCCCGGGCCAGCAACCCGTCGGCCAGGGCGCGCAGAGCCGTCGCCTCGGCGGCCCGCCGGTACAGGGCGTAGGCGCCGTAGCGGGCGCGTTCGCCCTCGTCGCGAGGCTGGAAACGGCCGTTCGGATACGACAGCAGCTTGGACTTCAGATGACAGACGGCCACCCACAGCGGGCCGTCACCGCCCTCGGTCTCGACCGCCAGGACGCCCCGCCCCGCCTGCCCCGCCGTCAGCCCCGAGTCGTCCGCCTGGACCGGACGCAGCTCCGCCGGGAACGCCCGGGTGTCGGCCACCACCGTCATCGCCGTACGGCTGAGGAACCCGACCCTTATGCCCCGGCTGTCCGGGTGCTCGGACAGGGCGACGTGCCAGTCGTCGTCGAGCATCCCGGCCAGATCCTTCAGGGCCTCCGGGTCCCCGACCTCCTGCACACCGAGCACGGTCGGATCGAGTTCCGTGATCACGGCGGCGAGGGCGGCGAGCTTCGCCTCGTAGCCGGCCTCGTCCCGCGGGCCGTACGGGCCGCCGGGCCGGTAGAGGTTCTCCAGGTTCCACGTGCCGAGGAGCATGCCGGGCCCCCTTCAGAAGCCGACAGTCGTGGTGGTGAGGCCAGGGTGCGCGCCCGGGCCGCCCCGCGACAGAGCCGTGACGGGATCTGCGGTCCGGATCGTGCAGCCCTACGACACCGTCGTACGTCGGCGTGGTGACGCCTTCTGCCGCGGACTCTGTCCCGCCGAGCTCATCATCAGCGCATGTCTGGTCCTCCTGCACGACGATCAAGAGCGGATCGGTAGGCCCGCGTCGGCTGTGATGCGCGTGTGGAACTTGAGCACCTCCGGTGTCACGACACGTGCGATGACTGATACGGAAAGTGAACACATGCGCCAAGAGGCTGAGAGGCTGGTCACACTAAGCGGTGAACGCGTGTCGAGTACGTCTCAGAACCGTCACTTCGCGAGCCGTTCACCCCATGGTTGGCGTTTAACTCTACGAGTACAGCGCTACATGGAGGTGCAGGGTGAACGGGCGAACGGTGCTCGAGAGCTTTCCCGCAGGTGGGCCGCGAGGCTCCTGGCCTGCGGAGGAGTTCGCGCAGGCACGGCGCAGCGAGGGCCTGCCCGCCGAGGTCGTCATGGATCTCGCCTCGGACATGTTCCTGGTGATCGTGCGCAGCGGGGACGCGGCCGACGCCACGGCCTGACGCGCGCCGTCAGCCCGCCTTCGGCGCCGGCAGCTTCCCGGCCGGCGCGGGCGACGAGGCGAACTGCTCCGCCTGGAGCGCGTACAGCTCGGCGTAGAGCCCGCCGGTCGCCAGCAGCTCGTCCGGCGTTCCCGACTCCACGAGCCGGCCCTGGTCCAGGACGTGCACCAGATCCGCGTGCCGTACGGACGCCAGCCGGTGCGTGATCAGTACGACCGTCTGTCCGCTGTCGGCCAGGGCCCGGATCCGCTCGAAGACCTCCAGCTCGGCCCGGGCGTCCAGGGCCGCCGTCGGCTCGTCCACGATCAGGATGCGGCCCCTGCGGTAGGCCGCCCGGGCGATGCCCAGCCGCTGCCACTGGCCGCCCGACAGCTCGTGCCCGCCGCTGAAGTTGCGGGCGAGCAGGGTGTCCAGGCCGCGCGGCAGGTCCGCGATCACCGCCTCCGCTCCCGCCTCGGCGACCGACGCGGCCAGCCGGTCCTCGCACACGGGCACCGAGGGCCGCCCCAGGGCGACGTTCACCCGGGCCGTGAACGGCCACCGTTTGAAGTCCTGAGCCACCATCGCGATCCGTTCGGCCAGGCGGTTGCGGTCGGCGGTCGCGGCGTCCACGTCGTCCCACAGGATCCGCCCCCGCTCCGGTGTGTAGAGCCCGGCGAGCAGCTTGACCAGGGTCGTCTTGCCGGAGCCGTTCTCACCGACCAGGGCCACGATCCGCCCCAGCGGCAGGGTGAGCGTCACGTCGTCGAGGGCGGGTCGGGTGGACTCGCCCGGGTAGCGGAAGGTGACGTTCTCGAAGCGGATCTCGCGCGGTTCCTCCGGCAGCGGGGCGCCGCCCGCCGGGATCGCCCACTGGTCCGCCTCGGTGTACAGCCGGTGCAGGTCGCCGACGAACAGCGCCTCCTCGTGCAGCGCGTTGACCTCCACGACGAGCGTGTCGAGGCTCTGTGACCCGGTCCGGATCGCGATCACGGCCGTACCCGCCACCGACAGGGCCATCGCGCCCGCCAGCAGCAGTCCGCCCAGCGTCGCGTACGTCGCCACCGTGGCCAGGCCCGTCCATGCCGCGGCGATCAGGCCGGTGCGCGCGGCGAGCCTCGCCAGGCGGGCCTGCTCGGCCTCGGCCGTCTCCGACATCGCCCGGAAGTGCCGCAGCAGGAACGACCCCACCCCGTGCACCCGGATCTCGGGGGCCGCCTCGGGCTCGATCAGCAGACTGCCGAGCAGCCGGCCCGCACGGGCGTGCTGCACCCAGGCGTGGAAGGACTCGTAACGCCGCCGGGCGACGGTCAGCGCGCTCCAGGCGCTCGGCAGGGTCATCGTGACCAGCAGCGGCAGCAGGGCGGGGTGCAGCACGGTCAGCACGCCCGCCGCTGCGACCAGCGAGATCATCGCGTTGATGACGCGCGTGCCGTAGGAGATCATCCGGCGTGCGGAGGCGGCGCCGTACTGCGCGGTGTCCAGCAGCTTGTGGAAGGCGTGGTCCTCGATCGCGGCCAGCTCCACGGCCGCGGCCCGCTCCAGGTACCGCTCGGTGGCCACCCGTTCGACCTTGGGCTCCAGCCGGCCGGTGGCGTAGGTGCTCGCGGCCCGCAGCAGCGCGGCGAGGAACATCACGGCCGCCACGGTGACCAGGGCGGGTACGGCTCCGTGCAGACGGTCGCCGATCGGGCCGCCGCCCATCAGCCGGGCCAGCACGCTGTTCACCGCGAGCAGGCTCACCGCCTGCGCGACACCCCGGCCCGCCTCGGCGGCCAGCACGATCCGCGCGGCGCTCCGGTCCGCCTGCCGGGCGAGCCGGAGGCTGGCCGCGAGCAGGGACGGCAGCCGGGTGAGCATGGCGCGGAAGTTCAGCTCCAGGAACGCGTCGGCGTGGCTGTTCCATCCCATGTCGTAGCGCAGCGGCCCGCCGAAGAGCAGCCGCTCCGACTCGGACACCTCCGGCGCGGTCCGCTTCTTCCCCACGGTCGACCGACCTCCCCCGCTCGGGCCCGCTGCTGAACGAACGGCCACTATCGCGGGGCGGGCACCGGCCCGGGCAGGGCGCAGCCCGGGGCGCCGGATGCGCGCGGGCGCACGACCGGGCCGGGAGAGGTGCGGGGTGGCGCGGGGGTGCGGGGTGGTGCGGGGGTGGCGGGGTGCGCCGCGGGACACGATGCGGCGGGGGTGCGGGATCAGGCGTCGCGGGGGCGCGTCCCGGCGGGGCTGTCGGGTGCGCGCCGGTGTCGGGGATCGGTGGTGCTCACGCGGTCCGGGCGGAGGTCGGGCTGCCGGGGCAGGCCGGCTTCGTCTACGCGCTGACCTGACGTGACCAGGACGGTGCCGTCCCCGTCTCGCGGCACAGAGCCAGGTACAGGGGGATCGGCGGGGTGTACGGAAGGCTGCCGTCCGGGCGGTGGATCAGGTCCGGAAGCTCCGGCAGGTCCGGCACGAGCGCACCGGTGACGTAGCGCGCCGGGGCGGGCCACTCCAGGGCGTGGTCGGAGTCGGACGGCACCAGCCACCACCAGTGCGTCTCGTCGGCGTAGACGCAGCCCACGCGGGGCAGCCGCGGCATGACCGGCGGGCCGAGACGGGCGGGGACGGCGATGGCGTCGCACCCGAGCGGGGCCGTCATGCCGTCGGGTACGGGCAGCCGCAGGACCGGGCCGGGTGTCCGCAGCCCGCGGCGGACGCGCAGCAGCGTGTCCAGGCTCAGCACACGGCCTCCCGGTGCGGGGCTCACGCGTGTCCCCGCTCTCGGCGGCGCCCCTGACGGGGCACCTCCGGCGCTCCGCGCGTGTGGCGTGCCTGGTGGGCGGCGTCGTCGGAGTCGTCGGACGGGTCCCGCTTGGGGCGGGCGCCCCAGCCCAGGTCGTCCCTGGGATCGGCCTGATCGTGCGGGAGTTCCGTGCGCGGCAGCTCGGCCCAGACCAGCAGTCCGGGGCCGTCCTCCTGGGCACCCCAGGACCGGCACAGAGCGTCGACGAGGAGCAGTCCCCTCCCGTGCTCCTCCTCGGGCTGTGTCCGGCTGGCGGCGTGGGGCTGGCCGGGAGCGCAGCCTTCGTCGCGCACGGCTATCCGCACCAGGTCGGCGCCGTCGTGCAGCTCGCACACTATGTGGGTGCTCGCCGTGTGCACGATGGCGTTGGTGACCAGCTCGGACACCACCAGGGCCGCGCTGTCGCACGTGTCCTCGCACACCGACCAGCCCGTCAGCCGGGCCCGCGTCAGGCGTCTGGCCTGTGCGGGAGAACCCGGGTGTGCGGCCAGCTCGAAACGGAACCGGCGCTCGGCAGCGGCCCCGAGGGGGACCTCTCCCGTGGCGGCGCCGAGCCTGAAAGGGGCTCGCGCGGCGTCTGTTCCTAAGGGCGCGGACGGAATCACGCTTGCCACTATCGCCGCGCCGTGAACACTTGGCAAGTGTCACTCTGAAAATTGCAGAGTGCTGTGTGACGGTCTGGAAGGCCATGGCACACTGCTCGCAACAGCACCTCGCGCGGCGCCAGTTGAGATCGTCGAAGATTCGTTCGAAGCGTGTGTTCGGATCAGCTCTTCGAAAAAGGTCCTCGAATGGCGCCGCCGGGCTGTCGGCGTTCTTTTGTGACCGGCTCGTCAGAACTCTTCCTGGAGGTGGAGCGTGAGTGAACCGCGGTCCGCACCGACGGTCGGTCAGGTCGTCCTCGGCCGCCGCCTGTTGGACCTGAGGGAGCACGCCGGGTTGAAGCGCGAGGAGGCCGCGCGCATTCTCCGCGTCGCCCCCGCCACGGTCCGCCGCATGGAGATGGCCGAGGTCGCACTCAAAATCCCGTACTTGCAACTGCTCCTCAAGGCGTACGGAATCTCCGACGAGGAGGCCGAGGCCTTCGTCCAGCTGGCCGAGGAGGCCAACAGGCCCGGCTGGTGGCAGCGTTTCCATGACGTCCTGCCCGGCTGGTTCTCGATGTACGTGAGCCTCGAGGGCGCGGCCAGTGTCATCCGCAGTTACGAGCCCCATTTCGTCCCCGGACTGCTGCAGACCGAGGACTACGCGCGCGCGGTGCTGCGGTCGGGCGCCATCGGCCAGACCCGGCCCGACGACATCGAGCGCCATGTCGCCCTGCGTATGCAGCGCCAGGACCTGCTCACCCGCGAGGACGCGCCCCGGCTGTGGGTCGTGATGGACGAGACCGCGCTGCGGTGCCCGGCCGGTGGCCCGGAGGTGATGCGCGCCCAGATCGGCAGGCTGCTCGACGCCACGCAGCTGCCCAACGTGACACTCCAGGTCGCCCCGTTCGCCAACGGGCCCCACCCGGGTACGTACGGGCCGTTCGTGCTGTTCCGATTCGCCATGCCCGAACTGCCGGACATGGTCTACAGCGAGTACCTGACCGGCGCGGTCTATCTCGACGCGCGCGCCGAAGTGGCGACCCACCTCGAGGTCATGGACCGCATGGCGGCGCAGGCCGCTACGGCACATCGCACGAAGGAGATCCTCCGGGATCTCCGCAAGGAGCTGTGAATGGATCGCATCAAGCCGCGCAAACACGTCTACAACGGCATGCCCGCGCGTGACTTGGGCAGCGAAGGCTGGCACAAGCCGTGGAGCGGCGGAAACGGAGGCAACTGCCTGGAGGCGATGAAACTCGCCGACGGCCGGATCGCCCTCCGTCAGTCCACCGACCCGGACGGGCCGGCGCTGATCTACACGACCGACGAGATGACGGCCTTCATAGAGGGGGCGAAGTCGGGGCAGGCGGACTTCCTGCTGTCCTGATGAACTGCCGCCGTTCTCGCGGTCGCACACTTCCCGACCTGCCGTTGTTCTGGTTCAACTTTCCTACAGTGGTGCTGAATTGACCGCCCCCTGTGTCCTACGGAGTGCCTCATGACCGGGCAGAACCCCACACCGGCCGCCCAGATCGACACGACCAGACCCCATCCCGCGCGGATGTACGACTGGTACCTCGGCGGCAAGGACAACTACCCGGTCGACGAGGAGATGGGCCGGCAGATGCTCACCCTCGATCCCCGGGTGCCGGTGATGGCACGGGTCAACCGCGCGTTCATGCACCGGGCCACGCGCTGGCTGGCCCGCAACGGCGTGCGGCAGTTCCTGGACATCGGCACCGGCATCCCGACCGAGCCCAACCTCCACCAGGTCGCCCAGGAGACCGCGCCCGGAGCCCGGGTCGTCTACTGCGACAACGACCCCATCGTCCTGGCCCACGCGGCGGCCCTGCTGCGCGGAGCGGACGAGGGCGCGACCGAGTACCTCCAGGCCGACGTGCGCGACCCGGACGCCATCCTGGAGGGCGCGAGGAAAATCCTGGACTTCGGCCGCCCCGTCGCCCTGTCGCTCGTCGCGCTGCTGCACTTCGTCTCCGACGAGGAGGGCGCCCACGACCTGGTCCGCCGGCTGCTCTCCGAACTGCCCTCCGGCAGCTACCTGGTGATGACCCACGCGACCGCCGACTTCACCCCGGAGGAGTCCGAGGCGGCCACCGCGAAGCTGCGCGCCGCGGGCGTCACGCTGGCCCTGCGCTCCCGTGAGGAGTTCACCCGCTTCTTCGACGGCCTCGACCTCGTCGAGCCCGGCGTCGAGGTGCCCCACCGCTGGCACCCCGAGCTGGGCGAGCCCGTGCCCGGACAGGACGACGGGGTGATCCCGGGGTACGGGGCGGTCGGGCGCAAGGCCTAGGCACTCCGGGGTCTTCCAGGGGTCCGCTTCGGGCCGGTCACGGCGGCGGCAGTGCTCCGCACAGGGCCTCCAGGGCCGGTCCGTAGGCATGCTCGGAGGGGGTCGCGTACCCCACGACCAGTCCGTCGTCCACCGGCATGTCCGTCTCCGGATGCCGGAACGCCGCGAGACCGTCGAGGGCGACGCCCTGCCAGGCGGCGGCCTTGACCGCCGACGCCTCGGTGCCGGGCGGAAGCCGCAGCACCGCGTGCAGCCCGGCCGCGACACCGGTGGCCACGACGTGCGGCGCGTGCTCGGCGAGCGCCGCGACGAGCCGGTCCCGGCGGCCGCGATAGCGCTGGCGCATCCGCCGCACATGCCGGTCGTACGCCCCCGAGCCGATGAAGTCCGCCAGGCTCAGCTGGTCGAGGACGCTCGCCCACGCCTCGCGCTCGCCCTTGGCGTCCAGTACGGCGCCGACGAACCGCGCCGGGAGCACCATCCAGCCCAGCCGCACCGCCGGCGACAGGCTCTTGCTCACCGAGCCGATGTGGATCACGTGCTCCGGGTCGAGCCCCTGGACGGCGCCGACCGGCTTGCGGTCGTAGCGGAACTCGCCGTCGTAGTCGTCCTCCAGGACCAGCCCGCCCCGCGTGCGTGCCCAGTCGATCACGGCGGCCCGGCGCGCGGGGTGCAGCGGACCACCGGTCGGGAACTGGTGCGCCGGCGTCAGCAGGACCGCCCGCTCGCGCCCCAACCGGTCCACCCGGGCGCCGTGTTCGTCGAGGGGGAGCGGCACGGTCCGTGCTCCGGCCGCGGCCAGGATCTCCCGGTGGAAGCCGAGGCCGTACGCCTCCACCGCCAGGGGTCCGCGCAGGACGCCGCCGCCGAACAGCAGCCGCAGCGCGTGCGCGAAACCGGAGCAGATCACGATCCGGTCCGGCGCGGTCCGCACGCCCCGGGCGCGTGCCAGGTACTCCGTGAGTGCCTCCCGCAGTTCGAGCCGCCCCGCCGGGTCGCCCGGCCCGAACACCTCGTTGGGCGCCTGCTGCAGGGCCCGCCGGTAGGAGGCCAGCCAGGCGGTGCGCGGGAAGGCCGAGGCGTCCGGGGTGCCCTGCGTCAGGTCGTGCCGGGGGCCGCGCGCGCGGGGAGGTGCCTTCACGGGCACGCGCGCGGCCGACCGCAACGGCTCCGCCCGCTCCGCCACCCGCGTGCCCGAGCCCTGCCGTGCGGTGAGCCAGCCCTCCGCGACGAGCTCCGCGTAGGCGTCCGCCACCGTGTTGCGGGCGACACCGAGGTCCGCCGCGAGCGAGCGGTACGGCGGCAGCCGGGTGCCCGGAGCGAGCCGCCCGCTGCGGACGGCCTCGCGCAGGGCCCGGATCAGCGCCGCCCGGCGACCGCCCGGCCCGGTCAGCTCCAGATGCAGGTCGGACCCGATCCGCTCCGCCGCATTGACCCACGAATCCACCATGGAAATGCACCCTACAACGGGTCTTTCCGGCTCGTAGGTTGTAGGACATGACGACGAACACGAGCACGAACGGAACCCAAGTGGCCACGCACCGGCTGAACTTCGGCACCTCGGCCCCGAAGGCCTTCCGGGCCCTCATCGCCTTCGACGCCGCCGCACGCGAGGGCCTCGACCCGGCCCTCGTCGAACTCGTCCAGATCCGCTCCTCGCACCTCAACCACTGTGCGTACTGCCTTCACATGCACACCAAAGACGCCCGCAAGGCCGGCGAGAGCGAGGACCGGCTGCACATGGTCGCCGTGTGGCGCGAGGCCCGCCACTTCTTCACCGAACGGGAGCAGGCCGCCCTCGCACTCACGGACGCGCTGACCCTCGTCGCCGACGCCGGCGTCCCGGACGACGTGTACACGCAGGCGGCCGCACGGTTCGACGAGCGGGAACTCGCCCAGGTCATCGCTCTGATCTGCACGATCAACACGTGGAACCGGGTGGCACTGTCGACGGCGAAGGTGGCGGGGACGGACGAGCGGTGAGACCGGCGGGGGCCGGGCCCACCGGGGGCCGGGCGGCTGGGGCGTCACACCGCCATGGGCCGGTCGTACGGGCCGATCGGTGCCGGGAGTCTTGAGCTGCCCGTCAGATGACGGTCGACGGCGGCCGCCACCGCCCGGCCCTCGGCGATCGCCCACACGATGAGCGACTGACCCCGGGCCGCGTCCCCCGCGGCGAACACCCCGGGCACGTTCGTGGCGAAACCGGAGTCCCGCGCGATCGTCCCGCGGGGCTCCAAGGTCAGCCCCAGCTGGTCCACGAGCCCGTCCTCGCGGTCGGGTCCGGAGAAGCCGAGGGCGAGCAGCACGAGGTCGGCGGGGAGCGTCCGCCCGGTGCCTTCCACCGGGCGGCGCCGCGCGTCCACCTCGACCAGGTGCAGCGACCGCACCCGCCCCTGCGCGTCACCGTCGAAGCGCAGCGTGGACGCCGCGAACAGCCGCGCGTCCGCGTGCGCGACCGGGGCGGTCCGCAGGTCCCGGGCCTCCTCATGGGCGGCGGACAGCCGGTAGACCCGCATCGGATACGTCGGCCAGGGCTCGGTGTCCTCGTCGCGCTCCGCATCCGGCAACGCGTAGATGTCCAGCTGGGTCACGGACGCCGCACCCTCCCGGACCGCCGTACCCAGACAGTCCGCACCGGTGTCACCCCCGCCGACGATGACCACGTGCTTCCCCGCGGCCGACAGCGGAGACGTCTCCAGATCACCCTCACGCACCCGGTTGGCCAGGGGCAGATACTCCATCGCCTGGTGGATCCCCGTCAGCTCCCGCCCCGGCACCTGCAGTTCACGCCACGCGGTCGCCCCGGTCGCGAGCACCACGGCGTCGTAACGGGTCCGCAGCTCCTCGGCCCCGACGTCCCGCCCCACCGCGGTCGACGTCCTGAACTTCGTCCCCTCGGCCCGCATCTGCTCCAGCCGCCGCTCCAGATGGTGCTTCTCCATCTTGAACGCGGGGATGCCGTACCGCATCAGCCCGCCGAGCCGGTCGTCCCTCTCATACACGGCGACCGTGTGCCCGGCCCGCGTCAGCTGCTGGGCCGCGGCCAGCCCGGTCGGGCCCGAGCCGATCACCGCGACCGTCTTGCCGGACAGCCGTTCCGGCGGCCTCGGCGGCGCGAAGCCCTCCTCCACGGCCCGGTCGGCGATCGCGCACTCGACGTTCTTGATGGTGACGGCCGGCTGGTTGATCGCCAGCACACACCCCGCCTCGCACGGGGCCGGGCACAGGCGGCCGGTGAACTCCGGGAAGTTGTTCGTGGCGTGCAGCCGGTCGGAGGCCGCCCGCCAGTCCTCTCTGGAGACCAGGTCGTTCCACTCCGGGATCAGATTGCCCAGCGGGCAGGCGTCGTGGCAGAAGGGGATGCCGCAGTCCATGCAACGGCCGGCCTGCTTGCTGATGATCGGCAGCAGCGCCCCGGGGACATAGACCTCGTCCCAGTCCCGCGCCCGTTCCTCGACCGGCCTGCGCGGCCAGTCCTGGCGCGGCGTGGTCATGAAACCCTTGGGATCGGCCATGGCCGTCTTCCTTGCGTGCGCGTGTCGCTTCTCGCCACGATACGTCCGCCTCCCGGCCGGTGCCCGTCGCGCGGGGCACGGTCGGTGGGCAGGCCGTGGGGTCAGGTGAGCGCCAGCACGTACGCCAGCGCCGCCCCGGCCGACGCGGCCGTGCGGATGTGGTTCCACAGCGTCCATTCGCGCAGGTAGACCGGCCAGTACGCCGCCGCTTCCGGCGTGTTCGGATCGTGCCCGGCCAGCTCGTCGTTGCGCGGCACGTTCGCGACCATGGTCAGCCCGAACGACCCGAACAGGTACAGGGCGCTGCCCACCAGCAGCTCCACCGTCCCCTCGTCGGGCCACAGCACGAACGTCACCACGGCGATCACCGCACACAGCACGGCCGACCCGAGGAACACGACCATGAACGGCGGAGTCACCGCGGCCACGTTGATCGCCTTCATCGCGGCGACCCCCTGTGCGGGCGGCAGCATGCCGAGGCCCCGCATGACGAAGGTCGAGAACCCGCAGAACACCCCGGCCACCAGGCCGGTCCCGAGCACCCCCAGCACCGTCAGCACGAAGTACGGTCCGTCGATCATGTCCTCTCCCGCCCGTCGAGCCGGGATCCTGCCCGGCACCCTTTCTCACCACAAGTGAAATTCCGTACGGGCACCGTGACCATGGCCGAGCGGCGCGGGGCCATAAGCGGACGTCCAGGGCCCACGCGCAAGCAGCCCGCGTCCGCACGCTCCGCCGGTCGACCGCTCACCCGTCGCCTCGCTGCCCGCTGTTCATGAGAACGGTGGGGCGGCCGTGCGGCGGCACTGCGCCTCGGGGGCGTTACCTCACCCCGCGGAACCGAGCCCCTCCCCCGTCCATCCCCCCAGCACCGTCGCCACCGCCGCCGCGATCCGCCGCCGCGCCTCGTGCCGCGGCACGCCGCTCATCAGCAGTCGGTCGTACGGCGTGTCCAGGTGCCGTACGGACGCCACGACCGCCGAGGTCACCGCGCCCTCGGTCAGCGCACGCCCCGCCGCGCTGCGGCCCACCCGTCCACTGCCCCGCTCCGAAGCGTGCAGGGCGATGGCCCGCGCCCGGTCGGCCGGGCACCCGGGGAAGAGCCGGAGTATCTCCACGGCGAACTCCTGGGCGAACAGGGCGTCCTGCGCCGCCCGCCGCCGCGCGTCCCGCACCCGGCGTCGCCGTCTCGCCTCCGCGTCCGCGAGGCAGCGCTGCTCGGCCCGGGCGAGCGCCGCCTCCTCGACCAGGACACCCTGCCGCTCGTAGCGGCTCTTGCGCCGGTTGAACCGCACGACCACCGCCGACAGTGCGCTCTCCTCCCGCGACCTGCGGGTCAGCGCGGTGTCGCCGCTCGGCAGGAACACCAGATGGGCGAGGTCGGCGCAGTCGAGGCAGCGCGGGGCGCCGTCCTCGAGGACCAGCAGCGGCAGTGGCCCGCGGCGGCACTCGCCGCAGTGCCGCCGCTTGAGGGGCTGGAAGACGAGAAGCCCGGTGTGGGGCGGAAGCGAGGCGCGGGGGACCATGACCTGTTCATTCCCCATGACGGCGGCGCGAAGTACGCAGGACGTGATGAATCCGGACGATCCAGGTGGTCCAAGTGCCAGGTGGTCCGGACAATTCCCAGCGAGGCAGCGGAACACCTCCGGCCACGGCCTGACGCATCATGGGCGGTGTGCGACTCGAAGCGATCACCTGGGAACGGCTCGGCGACCGGCTCGCCGAGCGCCTGCTCGATCTGAAGCCCGCCGACGGCAGCCCCTGGCCGCGCATCGCCTTCGATGGTGCCCCGGCCGCTCGCCCCGGGGACCTCGCCCACCGTGTCTCCGAGGCGCTGCGCATACGCGGCCGCTCCTCGCTCGTCGTGGGCACGGCGGGCTTTCTGCGCCCCGCCTCGGTACGACTGGAGTACGGCCACCAGGACGTCGAGGCCTACTACAGCGGCTGGTACGACACGGGCGCCCTGTGGCGTGAGGTGTTCGGTCCGCTGGAAGCCGACGGCACCGGCCGTGTGCTGCCCGACCTGTGGGACCCGGCCGCCGACCGCGCGACCCGCAGCCCGTACGTCGAACTCCCGCCCGGCGGCGTGCTGTTGATGCACGGGCCGTTCCTCCTTCGGCACTGGTTCCCCTTCGATCTGAGCGTCCACGTCCTCCTCTCCCGGGGCGCCCTGCGCCGCCGCACCCCCGAGGCCGAGCACTGGACCCTGGCCGCCTTCGAGCGCTACGAGCACGAGACGGATCCGGCGGAGACGGCGGACGTCCTGGTGCGGGCCGACGATCCGCGCCATCCGGCATGGGGCGGCTGAGGCATGGCCGGTGCCGGGTACCGCCCTTGGGCAGCCCCGCTTGCGTGTGCGGGCGTCCGGTGGCGCGACGAGAATGAGGGGCGCCGGGACTCGCGGTGCGTCCCGCTCCGCGCCGGCCGTCCGGCACCGGGAGGTACTCCATGACCACCGCCGGAGACATCATGCACCGCGGCGCCCAATGGATCCCCGCCCACGAGACCCTCGACCGCGCCGCCCAGCTCATGCGCGAGCTGAACGTCGGAGCCCTGCCCATCAGCGACGAGAACGAGCGGCTCTGCGGCATCCTCACCGACCGCGACATCGTGGTCGGCTGCGTCGCCATGGGGCACGACCCCGCCAGGGTCACCGCCGGTGAGATGGCCAAGGGCACGCCCCGCTGGATCGACGCCGACGCCGATGTCGGCGAGGTGCTCCGCGAGATGCGGGAGCACCAGATTCGCCGGCTGCCCGTGATCCGGGACAAGCGCCTCGTCGGCATGATCAGCGAAGCCGACCTCGCCCGGCATCTGGCGAAGGACCAGATCGCCTCCTGGGCGGAGAGCGTCTACTCCACGACCGCCATGCACTGAGCGACCCGCCTTGCGCCGGCCGCGCGGATCACCCCGCAGGCGGCCCGTGGCGCCGCACCCGACCCGGCCGCCTCAGAGCCAGCCGCTGCGCCGGAACCCCCGGTACAGGGCGAGACACGCGGCGGATATGACGCCGATGACCATGCCGTAGCCGTAGCGCCAGTGCAGCTCGGGCATGTGGTCGAAGTTCATGCCGTAGACCCCGCAGACCATCGTCGGCACGGCGACGATCGCGGCCCATGCGGTGATCTTCCGCATGTCCTCGTTCTGCGCGACCGTGACCTGCGCGAGGTGCGCCTGGAGGATCGAGTTGAGCAGTTCGTCGAAGGCGGCGATCTGATCCTTCGCCCGCAGCAGATGGTCCGAGACGTCGCGGAAGTACGCCTGTATCTCCGGATCGACCGCCCGGATCGGCCGCGTGGCGAGATCCTCCAGCGGCCGGCTGAGCGGCACCACCGCCCGCTTAAGTTCGAGCAGTTCACGCTTGAGCTGGTAGATGCGCCCCGGGTCGGTCCGCGCGCCGGACTGCGAGAACACGTCCGTCTCGACCTGGTCGATGTCCGCCTGCACCGAGTCCGTGACCGTCAGGTAGTCGTCGACCACATGGTCCGCGAGTGCGTGCAGCACCGCCGACGGGCCCTTGGCGAGCTGGCCGGGATCGGACTCCAGTTCCTCGCGCAGCGGGCCCAGTGAGCCGTGCCGGCCGTGTCGCACCGTGATCACGAAGTCCGCGCCGACGAACACCATGATCTCGCCGGTGTTCACCACTTCGCTGGTGGCCGTCAGCTCCTCGTGCTCGACGTAGCAGACCGTCTTGAACACGGCGAAGAGCGTCTCGCCGTAGCGCTCCAGCTTGGGGCGCTGGTGGGCCTCGATCGCGTCCTCGACGGCCAGCGGGTGCAGGTCGAAGAGCTCGGCGATGCCCGCGAACTCCTGGTCGGTGGGCTCGTGAAGGCCGAGCCAGACGAAGCCCTCCCGGTGCTTGCGTACCCGCTCCACGGTGTCCACCAGATCGCCGCCCGCGGGAATGCGGACGCCGTCCCGGTACGTCACGCAGTTCACCACGGAGGAGCCCAGCGGGGACCGGGCCGGGTGACTCAGGTCGACACGCGGGCGACGCCGGGCCAGCCTGGCCACCTTGCGAAGACCGCCGACCCCGCCGAGGCTCGTGACCTTCCGCAGATTCCCTGCCATGGACATCCGGCTCTCCTTGCGTGGAACTTCCTGCGCCTTGGCGCGCCAGTCTGCCAGGCCCGCGTGAGCTGCGGGTAAGCCTGTGGAAACGGCCCGTTCCGCTTGGTTCCCGGCTGTGGACGAACCGCGCGCCGATGTCTCGGCTCCTCCGTTCTGCCGTATCGACGCATGCCCGGGCCGGGCGGTTCTCAGTCAGGTCCGGGTATGGCGCTTCTCCGTCGCGAAAGCATCGAGGCGGTTGTCCGTGCCGGAGCGTCTACGCGGTTGTACGTGCCGGAGCGTCGACGAGTACGGATAAGTCGGACAACTGGGATGATCAGTGCATGATGCGAACCGACGGGCACCTCCTGGACAACCGGCAGACCGAGGCGGCGGAGCACTTCAGTGCCTTCGCCGCTCTCTTCGACCCCACGACGTTCCGGCACCTCGAAGCGCTCGGCATCGGATCCGGCTGGCGGTGCTGGGAGGTCGGCGCGGGCACCACCGTGGTGTCCTGGCTGGCCAAGAAGGTCGGCCCGACCGGCCGCGTCGTCGCGACCGACACCGACCCCTCACGGCTCGCCCCCGCCGCCCGGCCCCCCGTCGAGGTGCGGGCCCACGACCTCGACGCGCAGGAACCGCCCGGTGAGGGCTTCGACCTGGTGCACGCCCGCCTCGCCCTCGTCCATGTGACCGACCGGCAACGGGCGCTGCGGTCCATGGTCAAGGCACTGCGTCCCGGCGGGCGCCTCCTCGTCGAGGACGCCGATCCCGCCTTGCAGCCCCTTCTCTGCCCCGACGAGTACGGCCCCGAGCAGCAGCTCGCGAACCGGCTGCGGCAGGGCTTTCGCCGACTGCTCGCCGATCGCGGGACCGATCTGCCCTGCGGCCGCACCCTGCCGCGGCTGCTGCGGGACGCCGGGCTGACCGGAGTGCACGCCGACGCCTATTTCCCCCTCGCCTCACCGGCCTGCGCGGCGCTTGAGTCCGTCACGATGCGCCAGATCCGCGACCAGCTCGTGAGCGCCGGCCACGCCACGGACCAGGACATCGACCGGCACCTGGAGAACGTCACGTCCGGTGTGCTCGATCTGACGACGGCACCGATGATCTCGGCGTGGGGGCGCAAGCAGTAGCGGGCGGCGGGGTGAGGTACCCGGGTCAGGTGACGTGACCGGGTCAGTCCGGCGCGGGCGGTCTGCCGCCCACCCGCTCCACCGCTCGCGCGCCCGCCCGGCAGCCCTCCGCCGCGGCGTCCTCCGGCGTGGCACCCGCGAGCAGGGCGGCGAGGAACGCGCCGGTGAAGGCGTCACCGGCCCCCGTGGTGTCCCGAGGGGTCGCGGGTACGGCCGGAACGCGGGCGCTCACCTTCCCCTCGCGGGCCACGAGTGCCCCCTCGTGGCCCTGCTTGGCGACGACCAGCGGCACGCGCAGGCTCAGCTCGGCAGCCGCCTCGGCCGCGTCCGCCCGCCCCGTCAGCAGGCACGCCTCGTCCCGGCTCGGCAGCAGTACGTCCACGCCCTCGACGAGCGCAAGGAACCGCTCGGCGCCCAGCTCCGCGAGGAAGCCGGCCGAAGCGGGGTCCATGCTCACCGGCACCCCACGAGCGTGTGCGGCGTCGAGGGCCACCGTCACCAGGGCCCGGCTCGGCTCGGAGAACAGCAGGTAGCCCGAGAGGTGCAGCCGGGAAACGCCGTCGAGCAGCGCGTCCGACCAGTCGGCGGGTCCGAGCCGCACCGACGCGCCGCCGTCGGTGAGGAACGTCCGCTCCGCCGAGGCGCCGCCGTCGACCATGCAGATCACCGTGCCGGTCGGCACCAACGGGTCCACGACGAGCTGCGGACGCACCCCCTGGGCTACCAGCTCCCGTTCGTGCCAGGCGGCCGCATCCGTCCCGACCCGTCCGAGCAGCCGCACGTCCGCCGCTCCCCGGTGGGCCGCCCAGCACGCCACGTTGGCGCCCGCACCGCCGGCCACCGTCCGGATCGATGCAGCGGTGTCCGTGCCGGCCGAGAGCGGCCCGGCGTGCCGTGCGACGACATCCGTGATGACGTCCCCGACGACCAGCAATCCCGCACCGGCTGTCACGCCCGGGCCTCCCGGGGGCGTCCTCCCGGAGCCCGTAGCCCCGAAGCCCGTTGGCCCGGAGCCCGTTCCCCCTCCCCGCCCCGTGCCGCCGGCCGTCGTCATCCCCGGGCCCGGGCCGCCGCGATCCGTGCGGCCAGGCGTACGTTCCCCCGGACCGCGGCCAGGTTGGCGCTGAGGGAGGCGCCGTCCGTGTGCCGCACCAGGTAGTCGAGCAGGAAGGGCGTGACCGCCTGGCCGGTGATGCCCTCCTCCTCGCACGCGTGCAGCGCGTCCGCGAGCACGCGCGCGTGCAGCTCCGGATCGAGCTGCTCCTCCTCGGGGACGGGGTTGGCGACGATCAGCGCCGACTCCGGCCCGCCCAGGGCGTCCTGTCCCCGCATGACGGCCGCCACCTGCTCCGGCGTCTCCAGCGTCCAGTCCACCGGATGCCCGGAGTCGGAGAGGTAGAAGCCGGGGAACCGGCCGGTGCCGTACCCGGCCACGGCGACCCCCAGCGTCTCCAGCCGCTGCAGGGTCGCCGGCACGTCCAGGATCGACTTCACCCCGGCACACACCACCGTGATGCGCGTACGCGCCAGCAGTCCCAGGTCGGCCGACTCGTCCTGCGTCACCGTCCACTCCCGGTGCACCCCGCCGAGCCCGCCCGTCGCGAAGACCCGCACGCCCGCCAGCGCCGCCAGCAGGGCCGTCGCCGACACCGTGGTCGCCCCGCTCGCCCCGGACGCCACCGCGAGCGGCAGGTCACGGTGGCCGAGCTTGCGGATGCCGTCCTCGTTCGCGACCCGCTCCAGCTGCTCCTTGTCCAGGCCCACGCAAGGACGCCCGTCCAGCACGGCGATCGTGGCGGGCACCGCGCCCTCCTGCCGCACGACCGCCTCCAGCTCCAGGGCCACCTGGAGGTTGCGCGGCCGGGGGAGCCCGTGCGCGATGATCGTGGATTCCAGGGCCACGACGGGCCGGCCCGCGTCGATCGCCTCCCGCACTTCCTCGGACACCACCAGCACCACGCGCCTGCCTCCTGTCAGTCGGTCAGTCGTCCTCCCTCATCTCTGGCGAGCGGCGGACCGGGCCAAACCCTTGCGGGCCGCCGGAGTCGTCACGAGCCTGGGGGACATGACCGATCACACCCCACGTCTCGACCACGTCGTCCTCTGGGTGCGCGACCCGCTCGCCGCCGCCGACTTCTACGAGAAGGCCGTCGGCATGCAGGCGGTCCGGCTCGCCGAGTTCGCGGCGGGTGAGGCGCCGTTCCCCTCCGTGCGCGTCAACGGCGAGACCATCCTCGACCTCATGCCGCTGAGCTACGCCGAGCGTATGACGATGCTGCCCGGCTCCGCCGACAGCGCCGGGCACCCGGTCAACCACGTCTGCCTGTCCCTGCCCCGCGGCGACTTCGACGCGCTGCTCAGCCGTCTCCAGGAGCGCTCCGTGCCCGTGTCGGACCTCGCGCACGGCTCGTTCGGAGCCCAGGGCCAGGCCACCCGCAGCTTCTACTTCCGGGACCCGGACGGCAACGTCTTCGAGGCCCGGCACTACGACTGACCAGGCCCGCCGCCCGGCACGTGCGACTGACGAGGCCCGCCGCCCGGCACTAGGACCGACCGGGCCCGCCGCCTAAAAGAGCGGCTCCGGAAGCACGCCTTCCAGGGCGAGCAGCCTCCGCTTGGTCTCCAGCCCGCCGCCGAAGCCGCCGATCCCGCCGTCGCTCTCGACGACCCGGTGACAGGGCACCACCACCGGCAGCGGATTGGAGCCCATCGCCATGCCCACGGCCTGGGCGGCGCCCGGCTGGCCGACCCGGCCGGCCAGGTCGCCGTACCCGACGACCGTGCCGTAGGGCACGCCCGAGGCCAGTTCGCGCAGGACCTCCCGGTTGAAGCCGGAGATCAGCGACCAGTCCAGCGGCAGGTCGAAGTCGCGCCGCTCACCCGCCAGGTATGCCTCGACCTGGCGTATCGCCTCGGCCAGCAGGGGGGAGCCGGGCGCCTCGACGGGCTCGGAGCCCAGCCGCGACGCCAGCCGCTCGACCGCTCGCTCCCGGACCGCGTCCGTGGCGTGGAACACGACGTTGACCAGGCCGTCCCGGCTCGCGGCCAGCAGCAACGGCCCGATCCCGCTCTCGACGACCGCCCACACGACCCGCGGCCCGACCTGCTCTCGGCTGTCCATGCGCCCACAGTAGGACCCGCCACTGACAACGCCGCCCGGGCGGAACGCCGGATCAGCCTCCCACGGCCTTCCGCACCAGGTCCGGCCTGTTCGTGATGATCCCGTCCACCCCGTACCCGGCGACCCGCCGGGCCGTCCTCGCGTCGTTGACCGTCCACGCGAAGACCTTCATCGGCTTGCCGTGCGGCCCGTCGAAGCTCTGGACGGAGGACACGTACGCCGGGGAGAGCGAGCTGTGGGAGGGGTTGATCTGGTCGGCGAACCGGGCGTAGTGGACCAGGTCCGACATCGGCGGTGTCCCCAGCAGGGCCGTCTTCACGCCGGGCTTCAGCCTGTGCACCGTCCGCACACTGGCCGCGCTGAAGCTCTGCACGATGAGCCGTCCCGCCCGATGCGGCCGGTCGAGCCAGCCCTCGTCGTTGAGGACCTTCAGCGTCTGCCGCTCGATGCCCGGGTACAGCTTCGGATTCTTGATCTCGAGGAGCAACTTCTGACGGTGACGGTCCAGGCGGTGCACGAACTGGTCCAGTGTCGGCACGCGCGCACCCGCGTACGCCCGTCCGAACCAGCTGCCCGCGTCCAGCCGGGCGATCTCCGCAGCGGTGAAGTCCTTCACCTTCCAAGGGGCCCGGCCGGGGAAGACCTCCTCGGCGTTCGTGGTGCGCCGCAGGCTGTCGTCGTGGATGACGACCAGCTTGCCGTCCCTGGTCCGCTGTACGTCGTTCTCCACCCAGCGGATGCCCAGCTCCGCCGCTCTGTCCACGGCGGCCAGGGTGTTCTCGGGTGCGTAGGCGGAGGCACCCCGGTGCGCGATGACCAGCGGCGACGCGCCGCCCTCCGCGGCCCGCGCGGGGGAGAGCGGGAACAACAGGGCGGCGGTCCCCAGGAGTGCGGTGGTCGAGGCGGCGACAGCGCGCGCGTGCATGCGTACTCCTCGCGACGAACGAACGGCGACATCACGGACAGCACAACTGTGACAGCAGAGGGTCAACGCGAGAGGGGTGCAGGATGGCCACACGTTGAACGGAATTCGCCCAACTCCGCTCACTGGTACCGCACAACTGCGGCAAGGCCGTGTTTCTTTGCCGGAAAGTCGTTCGACCATTCCGGTGGGAGTCATACTCTCTGCGTCAACCCTGACCGCTCGTGCGGTCCTGGGAGGGGGCGCACATCAGGAATTCCGGGACGTACGAGGGCGGAAAGGGCAGCCGCGCATGCAAGGCACGGTCGACGGATTCAGCTACGGCCTGGTCACACCCCTGGTGGCCTACTTCATGGCCTGCCTCGGCGGTGCGCTGGGCCTGCGCTGCACCACGAGATCCATGGTCGTCGCCCAGTCCTGGCGCCCCGGCTGGCTCGCCCTCGGCTCCGCCGCCATCGGCTCCGGCATATGGACCATGCACTTCGTCGCCATGATGGGGTTCACGGTCCGCGGCGTCCCGATCCACTACGACAAGGCGACGACCTTCGCGAGCCTCGCCGTCGCGATCATCATGGTGGGCATCGGGATCTTCATCGTCGGCTACAAGGGTGCGCGCGGTACGGCCCTGTTCACCGGCGGCACCATCACCGGTCTGGGCATCGCGTCGATGCACTACCTCGGCATGGCCAGCATGAGCCTGGACGGAAAGCTGGAGTACAACACCGTCACCGTGGGCATCTCCGTCGCCATCGCCATGGGCGCCGCCACCGCCGCCCTCTGGGCCGCCGGCCAGGTCAGGGGCTTCCTGTGGAGCGTGGGCGCCAGCCTCGTCATGGGGCTCGCCGTCAGCGGGATGCACTACACCGGCATGGCCGCCCTCAGCGTCCACCTGCACGGCACGGGCGAACCCGCCACCGGGGACTCGCCGGCGACGCTCCTCGCGCCCATGCTGATCGGCCCGCTCGCCTTTCTGCTCCTCGCCGCGGTGGTGGTCTTGTTCGACCCGCTGATGGTCATGGGGAGGCCCACCGTCGTCCCCGTCGAGCCCAAGCCCGGCATCCCCGCCCACACCCACGTCCGTCACTCCGCCCGCCGCCTGCGGTTCCGCCCCCGCCGCACCGTGGAGCACCGGGGGTCCCGCACCCCGCAGAACCGCTGATCAGAGCCCATTGTCAGTGCGGGGTCGTACGGTGGATCCCATGCGGCCCGTTTCAAAGATCGAACGCACGGTGGCGCCCTTCGAGGTCGTCAGCCCCTACCAGCCGAACGGCGACCAGCCGACGGCCATCGCCGAGCTCGCCCGGCGCATCGAGGCGGGCGAGAAGGACGTCGTGCTGCTCGGCGCGACCGGCACCGGCAAGTCCGCCACCACCGCGTGGATGATCGAGAAGCTCCAGCGCCCCACCCTCGTCATGGCGCCGAACAAGACGCTGGCCGCCCAGCTGGCCAACGAGTTCCGCGAGCTGCTCCCGAACAACGCCGTCGAGTACTTCGTCTCGTACTACGACTACTACCAGCCCGAGGCGTACGTCCCGCAGTCGGACACCTACATCGAGAAGGACTCCTCGATCAACGAGGAGGTCGAGCGGCTGCGCCACTCCGCGACCAACTCGCTGCTCACCCGCCGTGACGTCGTGGTGGTCGCGTCGGTGTCCTGCATCTACGGCCTGGGCACCCCGCAGGAGTACGTGGACCGCATGGTCCCGCTCAAGGTCGGCGAGGAGATCGACCGCGACGAGCTGCTGCGCCGCTTCGTGGACATCCAGTACACGCGCAACGACCTGGCCTTCACCCGCGGCACCTTCCGCGTCCGCGGCGACACCATCGAGATCTTCCCGGTCTACGAGGAGCTGGCCGTCCGCATCGAGATGTTCGGCGACGAGATCGAGGCGCTGTCCACCCTGCACCCGGTCACCGGCGAGATCATCAGCGACGACCAGCAGCTCTACGTCTTCCCGGCCTCCCACTACGTCGCGGGCCCCGAGCGCCTGGAGCGGGCCGTCAACGACATCGAGAAGGAACTGGCCGAGCGCCTGACCGAGCTGGAGAAACAGGGCAAGCTGCTGGAGGCCCAGCGCCTGCGCATGCGGACCACCTACGACATCGAGATGCTGCGCCAGATCGGCAGCTGCTCCGGCGTGGAGAACTACTCGATGCACTTCGACGGCCGCACGCCCGGCTCCCCGCCCAACACCCTGCTGGAC
Organism: Streptomyces sp. NPDC007907; assembly: GCF_042959365.1. Taxonomy (NCBI): domain Bacteria; kingdom Bacillati; phylum Actinomycetota; class Actinomycetes; order Kitasatosporales; family Streptomycetaceae; genus Streptomyces; species Streptomyces sp. NPDC007907. The sequence goes on along the minus strand of NZ_JBIBKR010000007.1, from coordinate 199,320 downwards.
TACTTCCCGGACGACTTCCTCCTCGTCATCGACGAGTCCCACGTCACCGTCCCGCAGATCGGCGCGATGTACGAGGGCGACGCCTCCCGCAAGCGCACCCTCGTCGAGCACGGCTTCCGGCTGCCCTCCGCCCTGGACAACCGCCCACTGAAGTGGGAGGAGTTCCAGGAGCGCATCGGCCAGACGGTCTACCTCTCGGCCACCCCGGGCACCTACGAGATGTCCCGCTCGGACGGCTTCGTCGAGCAGATCATCCGCCCGACCGGCCTCGTCGACCCGGAGGTCGTCGTCAAGCCCACCGAGGGCCAGATCGACGACCTGGTGCACGAGATCCGGCAGCGTACCGAGAAGGACGAGCGCGTCCTGGTCACCACGCTCACCAAGAAGATGGCCGAGGACCTCACCGACTACTTCCTCGAGCTGGGCATCCAGGTGCGCTACCTGCACAGCGACGTCGACACCCTGCGCCGCGTGGAGCTGCTGCGGGAACTGCGCGCCGGTGAGTACGACGTGCTCGTCGGCATCAACCTCCTGCGCGAGGGCCTCGACCTGCCCGAGGTCTCCCTGGTGGCGATCCTCGACGCCGACAAGGAGGGCTTCCTCCGCTCCGGCACCTCCCTGATCCAGACCATCGGCCGCGCCGCGCGCAACGTCTCCGGCCAGGTCCACATGTACGCCGACAAGATCACTCCGGCGATGGAGAAGGCCATCGAGGAGACCAACCGGCGCCGCGAGAAGCAGATCGCGTACAACACGGAACGGGGCATCGACCCCCAGCCGCTCCGCAAGAAGATCAACGACATCGTCGCCCAGATCGCCCGCGAGGACATCGACACCGAGCAGCTGCTCGGCTCGGGTTACCGCAAGGCGAAGAAGGACGGCGGGGGCACCAAGGCGCCGGTGCCCTCCCTCGGCAAGGCGGCCGGCAGCGCCAAGTCCACCAAGGGCAAGGGCAAGCCCGCCGAGACCGTGCCGACCGACCGCCCCGCGGCGGAACTGGCCGGGCAGATCGAGGAGCTGACCGCGCGGATGCGGGCCGCCGCCGCCGAGCTCCAGTTCGAGATCGCGGCCCGGCTGCGCGACGAGGTCTCCGAGATGAAGAAGGAGCTGCGCCAGATGAAGGAGGCGGGCCTGGCCTGACGGTCTGCCGCGTACGCGCAGTGTTGCAAGACCGACACAAAGTGCGGACCGGGGTACGTCACCGTCAGTGCCTCTGCGTAGGGTTCTGGTCAACCGCGACCACGCGGCAACAGGGGATTTCGAGAGGGGAATCAGCGCGTGACCGTCAACATGACCAAGGGTCAGGCCATCAGTCTGCAGAAGAACGACGGCGGCAGCCTGACTGCGGTTCGCATGGGTCTCGGCTGGCAGGCGGCTCCCCGGCGCGGCCTGTTCGGCTCGCGCACGCGAGAGATCGACCTCGACGCCTCCGCCGTCCTGTTCGCGGACAAGCAGCCGGTCGACGTCGTCTTCTTCCGCCACCTCGTGAGCGACGACGGCTCGGTGCGCCACACCGGGGACAACCTCGTCGGCGGTGTCGGCCAGGGCGGCGACGACGAGGCGATCCTCGTCGACCTCGCCCGGGTCCCGGTCCACATCGACCAGATCGTCTTCACCGTGAACTCCTTCACGGGCCAGACCTTCCAGGAAGTGCAGAACGCGTTCTGCCGCCTGGTCGACGAGACCAACGGCCAGGAGCTCGCCCGCTACACGCTCGCCGGCGGCGGCCAGTACACGGCCCAGATCATGGCCAAGGTGCACCGCGCGGGCCAGGGCTGGACGATGACGGCCCTGGGCAACCCGGCCAACGGGCGCACCTTCCAGGACCTGATGCCGGCGATCCTGCCGGTGCTCTGAGCGCACCCGGGCCCCCGGACCGGCGGGCCCGGCGAGCAGCACCCGACTCGACACAACGACACAGGGGGACGAAGGCGATGACGGCCGAGCTGGTGCGGGGGCAGAACCACCCGCTCTCCCAGGCCCGTCTGGAGGTCCGGATCTCGGCCGGCACGCCGCTCGTGGCCGCGGCGGCACTCGGCGACGAGAGCGGCCGGATCCACGGCGTGGAATGGGTGGCCCACCCGGGCGCTCCCACCCAGCCGGGCCTCGAGGTCTCCCGGCAGGCCGCCGCCGACCACCGCCTCGCGGTGGACCTCGACGCCGTGCCGGAGACCGTCCACCGGGTCAGCGTGCTGCTCGCCCTGCCCGTCGGCGGGACGGGGCCGGTCCGTTTCGCCGCGGTGGCGGCCCCCTTCGTCGCGGTCACCGGCCTCGACGGCGAGGAGATAGCCAACTACACCATCACCGGCCTGGAGGCCGAATCGGCCGTCGTCGCCCTCGAGCTCTACCGCCGGCAGGGCGCCTGGAAGGTGCGCGCCGTCGGCCAGGGCTACGCGGGCGGCCTCGCCGAACTCCTCACCGACCAGGGACTGTCGCAGGCCCACCAGCTCGCCGGCAGCATCAACGACGCGGTCGCCCAGGGAGTGGCCCGCTCAGTGCAGGCGCCCCCACCGCGCACGGCGGACGGCGACCGCTCCCGGCAGGCGGCGGCCCCCGCCCTCGGCCCGGACCAGGGCGGCACCGCGCCCCAGACCGGCCCCGTCCCACCGATGTCCCCGTACGGGGGCCAGACGCCGGGCGGTCCCGGGCAGTCCGGTGTTCCCGGGCAGCCCGCACCCCAGCAGCCGTCGTATCCCGCCGCCGTACCGGACTCCGACGCCGTGACCCAGCCGTCCGCGCCGACGGCCGGCGGCCCGATCGACTACAGCCACCCGCGCCGCCAGAACGCCGCTCCGCCGCCGCCCCCGCCGACCGCGCCCCCGGCCGCACCCGGGCAGCCCGCCCGGCCCGTCGCGGGCGACGCGACCGGCTGGTCCATGGAGGAGCGGCTCTACAACCAGGTCTGGGGCATGTTCGAGGACCTGGCCCGCTCCACCGCCGCCTACCGCAGTGCCGTCGACTTCGCCGAGTCCCGCATGGACAAGGAGCTGGAGCAGGTCCTCTCCGACCCGCGCAGCCGGATCGGCGGGCAGGGCGACGCCGCTCGCGAGGCGGCCCGCGCCCGGCACGCCGAGCTCGTCGCCCAGGCCCGGGAGGCCCTGGACCGGGACGTCGCCCAGCTCGCCGCCGAGGCCGACGTCGTCGAACCGGCCCTGCCGCCGGCGTACGCCCGCTGGGACAACCCGGTGTGGCACGGCTACCGGGTGCCGATGGAGATCCCCATGGCCCTGCGCCTGGGCGACCTCCACCTGCCGGAGGCCGACCGGGTCCGCATCCCGATGCTGGTCCGGCTGCCGCTGGAGCGGGGCCTGTGGATCGACAGCGGGGCGGCCGGATCGTTGGACGATTCGTTCACCGACTCCGCCACCATGACCCGTCTCGCCATGGAGACGGCGGTCGCGCACGCGGCCCGGCTGCTGGCCGTCTATCCGGCGGGCGAGTTCACCGTCCACGTCATCGACCCGGCCGGTTCGGGGGCGCAGGCGTTGGTGCCCCTCGTGCAGACGGGTGTGCTCGCGGCCCCGCCCGCGCTCGGCGCCGCGGGGGTGGCGGATGTGCTGGGCCGGCTCACCCAGCGGGTCGATCTGGTGCAGATGGCGGTCCGTGGCGGCGCCGCCGACTCCCTCCCGCCCGGCTTCGACACCTCCCAGCAGCTCCTGATCGTCAACGACTTCCCGCACGGCTTCGACGACCGTGCCGTGAACCAGCTGCGCTACCTCGCCGACGAGGGCCCCGCCTTCGGTGTCCACCTGATGATGGTGGCCGACCGGGAGCAGTCCTCCGGGTACGGACCTTTGCTCGACCCGCTGTGGCGTTCGCTGTTGCGACTGACGCCGGTGGCCGACGATCACCTCGCCGACCCGTGGGTCGGTCATGCGTGGACGTACGAGCCGGCACTGGTGCCGCCCGGCAGCCAGATCCTCCAGCAGGTGCTCCAGCAGGTGGCCATCGCCCGCACCAAGCTCACGTAAAGCTATCTGACCTGGGGTTTTGGGCTTTCTTTTGCCAAGCACTTTACCTGTTCTTGGTGATTGGGTAGTGTTGACGGCACGGAGGGGAGTACTCCCTGTCTGCTGCGGCGTACCCGTCAATACGGATCAGGCCAGATCCCGGGGCGTCGGCCCATCCTTGGGTGGAAGAGACCTCCGGCAGCGACGACGCTGACATTTGCCGTTACGACTGCCGGAGGCGCAGTGGATGTTTCCTTGACCCTATGGGTCCTAACGATCGTGGGCCTCGCCGCCCTCATCGCGGTCGACTTCTTCATCGGCCGCAAGCCGCACGACGTGTCGATCAAGGAAGCCGGGATCTGGACGATCGTCTGGATCGTGCTGGCCGCACTCTTCGGCGTCGGTCTGCTCATCTTCGGCGGTGGCCAGCCCGCCGGTGAGTTCTTCGCCGGCTTCATCACCGAGAAGTCGCTCAGCGTCGACAACCTCTTCGTCTTCGTCCTGATCATGGCGAAGTTCGCGGTCCCGTCGCAGTACCAGCAGCGAGTCCTGCTGATCGGTGTCCTCATCGCCCTGGTCCTGCGAGCGATCTTCATCGCCGCCGGTGCGGCGATCCTCGCCAGCTTCGCCTGGGTCTTCTACATCTTCGGCGCCTTCCTCATCTACACCGCCTGGAAGCTCATCCAGGAGGCCCGGGCCGAGGAGAAGGACGAGGAGTTCGAGGAGAACAAGCTCCTCAAGGCCGCCGAGCGCCGCTTCGGCGTGGCGGACCGGTACCACGGCACCAAGCTGTGGATCGAGGAGAACGGCAAGCGGGTCATGACCCCGATGCTGGTCGTGATGCTGGCCATCGGCACCACCGACGTCCTGTTCGCCCTCGACTCCATCCCGGCGATCTTCGGCCTGACGCAGGACCCGTACATCGTCTTCACGGCCAACGCCTTCGCCCTGATGGGCCTGCGCCAGCTGTACTTCCTCATCGGCGGTCTGCTGAAGAAGCTGGTCCACCTCAGCTACGGCCTGTCGATCATCCTGGGCTTCATCGGCGTGAAGCTGGTGCTGCACGCGCTGCACGAGTCCGGGGTGCATGTCCCCGAGATCAGCATCCCGGTCTCGCTGGGCGTGATCTGTGCCGTCCTGATCGTCACCACGATCACCAGCCTGCGAGCCTCCAAGAAGCAGGCGGCGGCCGAGGGGGCGCAGGACAAGAGCGGAGGCGCTCCGAAGGACAGTGTCGACGCCTGACCACGTCGGGCGCAGGGACAACCATCACCGGGATCGGTGCTCGGCGAATTGCCGACCGCCGGTCCCGGTGCTTGCTTGTTTCCTGGAAGCGTTCCCCGGCCCGGGGGCGCCGCGGGCGGCTGGAGTCGTCATGAAGTTCGTGCAGATCATCGAGTTCGAGACCGAGCGCCTGGACGAGATGCGGCAGGTGCTCGAAGAGGCGGGGCAGCGCAACGCCGGCCGTGCGAACGGCCCCACCCACAGCATGCTGCTGAAGGACCGGGACAAGCCCGGCCGCTACCTGGCGCTGATCGAGTTCGATTCGTACGAGGAGGCCATGCGTAACAGCAACGACCCCGAGACCAGCGCGATGGCACAGCGGCTGGACGCTCTCAGCACGGGCGAGCGGGTCTACACCAACTGCGACGTCCTGGACGAGCGGGACCTCAAGTAACGCCTCAGCGGCGCCTCGGGGCGTCCTCAAGAGCCCGGCACACCGGAGTGCAAGGCCCGAGCACCTCTGCGACGATCGCTGCATGATCGCTCGGAGCAGGCGACTCGCGGCACGGTGGACGACCCTGGTGCCCCTGCTCGCGGTCGTGCTGCTGGTCCTGACCTGGGGACGGGATCTGCCGGTGGCGGTCGTCGCCCTGGTGACCCTGGTCCTCGCGGGAGCCGTCCTGGCCGCCGTGCACCACGCCGAAGTGGTGGCCCACCGCGTCGGTGAGCCGTTCGGGTCCCTCGTGCTCGCCGTCGCCGTCACGATCATCGAGGTCGCCCTGATCGTCACCCTGATGGCCGACGGCGGGGACAAGAGCTCGACCCTGGCCCGGGACACCGTCTTCGCGGCCGTGATGATCACCTGCAACGGCATCGTCGGACTGTGCCTGCTCGTCGCCTCACTGCGGCACGGCACGGCCGTCTTCAACCCGGAGGGGACCGGCGCCGCACTCGCCACGGTCGCGACCCTGTCCACGCTCAGCCTCGTCCTGCCCACGTTCACCACGAGCAAGCCGGGGCCCGAGTTCTCCACCGTCCAGTTGACCTTCGCGGCGCTGTCCTCGCTCGTCCTGTACGGCTTGTTCGTCACCACACAGACCGTGCGGCACCGGGACTACTTCCTGCCGATCACCCGGCACGGCGAGGTCATCACCGTCGAGGAGCACGCCGAGGCGCCGACCGCCTCCACCGCCAGGATCAGCCTGGCCCTGCTCGGCCTGGCCCTGGTCGGCGTGGTCGGCCTGGCCAAGGGCGTCTCGCCCACCATCGAGTCGGGGGTGGAGGCGGCCGGGCTCCACCAAGCCGTCGTCGGCGTGATCATCGCGCTGCTCGTGCTGCTCCCGGAGACCATCGCCGCGCTGCGCTCGGCCCGCCGCGACCGTGTGCAGACCAGCCTGAACCTCGCGCTGGGCTCGGCCATGGCCAGCATCGGCCTGACCATCCCCGCCGTGGCGCTCGCCTCCCTGTGGCTCTCCGGTCCGCTCGTCCTCGGTCTCGGCGCCACACACATGGTGCTGCTCGCTCTGACCGTCGTGGTGGCCTCGCTGACGGTGGTGCCGGGCCGGGCCACGCCGCTCCAGGGCGGTGTCCACCTGGTGCTGTTCGCGGCATACCTGGAGCTGGCGATCAACCCGTAGGCCCGCCCAAACGCTCACGCCAGAGCGAAAACACCATGCGGCTCACCCGGCAGCGCTGCCCGCCCGGCTCATCCCGCCGCTGCCTCGGCAGCACTGCCCACCCGCACCGGGCGCGTCTCCGGCAGCAACGCGAAGCACCCCAGGCTGAAGAGTGCGATCGCCGTCAGATACGCGGCCACACCCCACGGCACCCGCCCGCCCTGCTCGGCGAGCGCGGTCGCCACGATCGGCGTGAGCGCTCCTCCGAGGACCCCGCCCAGGTTGTAGCCGACGGCGGCGCCGGTGCAGCGCACCCGCGGCTCGTACAGCTCCGGCAGATACGCGGCGATCACGGCGAACATCGTGGTGAAGGCGAGCATCGCCCCGAGGAACCCGAGGAACATCGGCAGCGGTGCCCCGGTGGCGAGGAGCGCGACCATCGGGAACATCCACAGGGCGGCGGCCGCACACCCGGTCAGGCACAGGGGCCGCCGGCCGTAGTGGTCACCGAGCAGCGCCACCACCGGGGTGAGGGCCCCCTTCACCAGCACCGCGCCCATGATGCAGGTCAGCATGACGCCACGGCTCACCCCGAGCCGCTCCGTGCCGTAGGCGAGGGACCAGGTCGTCACGGCGTAGAAGATCGCGTAGCCGATCGCGAGTCCGCCGCCGGTCAGCAGCAGGAGCCGCCAGTGGTGGCGGACGACTTCGGCGAGCGGCACGCGCGCGTGGTCGTCGATCCCGAGGAAGCTCGGGCTCTCCGCGAGGGACGACCGCAGCCACAGCCCCGCGGCGGCCAGCACCCCCGCCGCCCAGAACGGCACCCGCCACCCCCACGCGGCGAACTGCGCCTCGGTCAGCGCCGAGGACAGCCCCAGCACCACCCCGTTGGCGATCAGGAACCCCAGCGCGGGCCCGACCTGCGGGAAGCTCGACCACAGCACACGCCGCCGGGCCGGTGCGTGTTCCACGGCCAGCAGCACCGCCCCGCCCCACTCGCCGCCGAGCCCCAGCCCCTGGAGGAAGCGCAGGACGAGCAGGAGCAGGGGAGCGGCCACGCCGATCGAGTCGTATGTCGGGACGAAGCCGACGGCGACCGTGGAGGCCCCGGTCAGCAGCAGGGACGCGACGAGGACCGGGCGCCGTCCGCGCCGGTCCCCGATGTGCCCGAACAGGACCGAGCCGAGCGGCCGTGCCACGAAGCCCACGCCGAAGGTGGCGAAGGCGGCCAGCGTCCCGGCCATCGGAGAGAAGGTCGGGAAGAACAACGGCCCCAGGATCAGGGCCGCCGCGGTTCCGTAGACGAAGAAGTCGTAGAACTCGATGGCGGTACCGGCGAGCGAGGCGGCCGCGAGGCGCGGCATGGAGGGTGCCCTTACGGTGCGTACGTCGTGCATGCCGCGTCAACTACCCACCGTGACTGCCGGTTACGGGGGCGCGTGGAGGGTCTCGGGGGCCCTCAGTACGTGACCGTGATGCGCCGGGCGGGTCCGTCCACGCGCACCGTGCCGCCGTACGGGATCACCAGTTGCGGATCGGTGTGCCCGAAGTCCACGTCGAAGACGATCGTGGTGCCGGGGGCGTAGGTCCGCATGGCGCGCAGGACTGCCTCGCGCTGGTCGCCCGCGTAACGCGCCGCCTCCTCCGGCGTGGTGGGGTGATCGAAGGACCAGGTCTTGGGCCGGCCCATCAGCAGGGCGGCGAAGCGTTGCAGCAGCCCGCGTTCGCCCATGCCGCGCAGGGTGCGGAAGACCTCCGTGGCGCTCGGCATGTCCTCCGAGGTCTCCAGGAGCAGCACGCCGTCGTCGTAAGCGGACAGGTCCCGGGCGATCTCCCGGTCGGCCATCAGCAGCCAGGCGAGGATCTCCAGACAGCCGCCCCAACTGCGGCCCTCGACCACCCGGTCGGGGTTCACCCAGGTCCAGCCGGTACCGGGCCGGGTCTCCGGCTCCGCGTCGAAGGTCGCCGGATCCGCCCAGTCCCTGTCGATGTCGCGCCACCGCTCGGCGGGCCGCAGCTCGTACGGTCCCGGGGTGAACAGGGCCGCGTGCAGGGACTCGGCGGTCTGCGGGTGCATGGCGCCGGGACGGCCCAGTTCGCACATGACGCTGGCGCCGTGGAACGCGACGACGCCGCAGGAGCGCAGGAACGCGAGCAGGTTCGTGTTGTCGCTCATCCCGAAGAACGGCTTCGGGTTGGCCCGGATCACCTCCCGGTCCAGGTACGGCAGCACGGTGATCTGGTCGTCGCCTCCGATCGACGCGATGACCGCCTTGATTTCCGGGTCGGCGAAGGCGGCGTGGATGTCGTCGGCCCGTTGCCGTGGCGTGGAGCCCATGGTGCGGGTCGCCGGGTACTCCACCGGTTCCAGCCCGAACTCCTTGCGCAGCCGCTGCAGACCGAGCTCGTAGGGGAGCGGGAAGAGTCCTGGCAGGCCGGAGGAGGGCGAGATCACGGCGATGCGGTCACCGGGGGACGGCTTCGGCGGATAGGCCGGGCTGGTCAGGCTCGTCGGGCTCGTCGGGCTCGTCATGCGGGGAGGCTACGACCCGGCGTGCGCCCGGCGCACCGAGATAAAACCGGCCATGTGCACGGGGACGCGAGCGGCATGCCGAGCGGGCGGGGCCGGCGTGCGCACGGGGACGCGAGCGGCATGCCGAGCGGGCGGGGCCGGCGTGTGCACGGGGTCACGAGCGGCATCCCGAGGGGGCGGGACCCGGCGTGCACCCCGGGCCGTGATCGGCGTGCTCAGCGGGGCGAGACCCGTACGCGCGCCGTGATAGACCGGCTGTGAGCAGCGCGGTCCGCCACGGGCCGCACGACCCCGAACGGACCGGAGGAACCGTGCCCCGCACCCTGGCCCACGCCCCGATCATGATCCTCAACGGCCCCAATCTGAACCTGCTCGGCCAGCGCCAGCCGGAGATCTACGGTTCCGACACCCTCGCCGACGTCGAGGCCCTGTGCGCCAAGGCGGCGGCCGCACACGGCGGTACGGTCGACTTCCGCCAGTCCAACCACGAGGGCGAGCTGGTCGACTGGATCCACGAGGCGCGACTGAACCACTGCGGCATCGTGATCAACCCCGGTGCCTACTCGCACACCTCCGTCGCCATCCTGGACGCCCTCAACACCTGCGACGGCCTGCCGGTGCTGGAGGTCCACATCTCCAACATCCACCAGCGCGAGTCGTTCCGGCACCACTCCTACGTCTCGCTGCGCGCCGACGGGGTCATCGCGGGCTGCGGCGTGCAGGGGTACGTGTTCGGCGTGGAGCGGGTGGCGGCACTGGCAGGGACGGGCACGGCGGACACCTGAGCCGTCACGGTAAGCCCCGTCGGTCATGGCGGACGCCCTTTACACGGGCGTCGCGTCGGCGTGCGCCGGGGCCGCCGGCCGAGGGCGGGGAACGACAGGCCGGCGGCCCATCCGCTCAGGAGCCGTCATCCTGCGCGGGGCTGAGCCCAGTTGACTGCGCGACGACGCGTGGGGGGAGCGCATGTGCGACACCGGCGTGCGCGAACGATTCACACGGGGCGCGTGCGCGGCGCACCAGTCACGCCGAGCACGCCCCGCGAACACTCGGACCCGACCGCGCCCCCTGCACGCCGTTCACCACCCGCGCGCGTGCCACTCCGGCAGATGCGGGCGCTCCGCGCCGAGGGACGTGTCGTTGCCGTGCCCCGGGTAGACCCAGGTCTCGTCCGGGAGCGCGTCGAAAATCTTGGTCTCGACGTCGTGGATGAGACTGGCGAACGCCTTCGGATCCTGATGAGTGTTGCCCACACCACCGGGGAACAGGCAGTCCCCGGTGAACACATGGGGATGCCCGTGCGGGTCGTCGTAGACCAGGGCGATCGAGCCGGGCGTGTGCCCGACCAGGTGGCGCGCGGTGAGCTCCACGCGCCCGACCAGGATGGTGTCCCCGTCGTCGACCGGCACGTCGGTCCGTACGGGGATGCCCTCGACGTCCTCCCGGCCCGCGTAGGTGCGGGCCCCGGTGGCCGCCACGACCTCGGCGAGCGCCTGCCAGTGATCGCCGTGCCGGTGGGTGGTGACGACGGACGCGATGCCGTCGCCACCGATCATGCCGAGCAGTGTGTCCGCCTCGTTGGCGGCGTCGATCAGCAACTGCTCGTCCGTGGCCCGGCAGCGCAGCAGATAGGCGTTGTTGTTCATCGGACCCACCGCGATCTTGGTGATCATCAGGTCCTTGAGCTCGTGCACATCGGCCGGTCCGCCGACCGTCACCTCTCCGCTGTACGTCATGTCCGTCAGCCTATAGCGGCGGCAGTGCCGGAAGCGGTCCGCCGTCCGACGACAGCGCGGACCCGTCGCGGCGGCCCGCGAGCCAGCCCAGCAGGTCGGCCGGAGTGCCCGTGACCGTCACCTCGGGCCCGTGCTCCCCGGGCTTCCGTCCGGTGCTCCACGCGCGCGTGCCGTCCGTGACGCGGGTGGCCGGCACGTCGGGGTGCCCGGTGAACCGGTCGGCCAGGAAGTCGATCTCCCGTTCGGTGAAGTCCGCCGGCAGGTCCTCCAGCTCGTAGCCGATCCCCAGGTCCACGTGGTGCAGCTCCACCTCGACCCACCGCCGGAACGGCACCCGGGACGCGGAGTCCGTGACCCCGTTGCGCAGCTCCACCGTGCGCGTCCAGTCCGCCGGAGCGTCCCCCGCCTGCTGGAAGCGGGCGGCGCTCTCGCGCAGGTCGGCGAGCTGCACGTCGAGGGCCCGCGGGGCGTCCCGCTCGATGTCGGCGTCCCGCGCCTCGCCGGAGGCGTACATGGGGCGGCCCCGCAGGACGTTCACAAGGGCGTCCGCGTTGCGGGCGAGGTGGGCCAGTACGTGGCCCCGGCTCCAGCCGGGCAGCCGTGACGGCTCCGTCACAGCCGCGTTGTCCAGTGCACCGACTGCGGTCAGCAGCCGTTCCGTCGCGTCACGTACAGATGCCAGGTCATGAGCGTGATCAATCATGGTGCTGACCCTAGCCGCGCCACTCCTTCGGGTGAAGGTGGTGAACGAGTGCCGTAAATCGAAAGCACGTGCTATATGGTCGGACGTGGCGTCGGGCATGCTGGAGAGCCGGGGTTTGTTGGCAACCCGTGAATCCGACCGGCGTTGTCAGTGGCTCCCCCTAGTCTGAGAAAGACGGGGGCCCCGCCCCTGTCACTTCTCTCAAGAAAGGTGCGGACCGGCGTGGCCGACCGTCTCATCGTTCGTGGAGCGCGCGAGCACAACCTGAAGAACGTCTCGCTCGACCTCCCGCGCGACTCGCTCATCGTCTTCACGGGCCTGTCGGGGTCGGGCAAGTCCTCGCTGGCCTTCGACACCATCTTCGCCGAGGGACAGCGGCGCTACGTGGAGTCTCTCTCCTCCTACGCCCGGCAGTTCCTGGGCCAGATGGACAAGCCGGACGTCGACTTCATCGAGGGTCTCTCCCCGGCCGTCTCCATCGACCAGAAGTCGACCTCGCGCAACCCGCGCTCCACCGTGGGCACCATCACCGAGGTCTACGACTACCTGCGCCTGCTCTTCGCGCGCATCGGCAAGCCGCACTGCCCCGAGTGCCGCCGCCCGATCTCGCGCCAGTCGCCGCAGGCCATCGTCGACCGGGTCCTGGAGCTGCCCGAGGGCAGCCGCTTCCAGGTGCTGTCGCCGCTGGTGCGCGAGCGCAAGGGCGAGTTCGTCGACCTCTTCTCCGACCTCCAGACCAAGGGCTACTCCCGCGCGCGGGTGGACGGCGAGACCATCCAGCTGTCGAACCCGCCCACGCTGAAGAAGCAGGAGAAGCACACCATCGAGGTGGTCGTCGACCGTCTCACCGTCAAGGACGGTGCCAAGCGCCGCCTCACCGACTCCGTGGAGACCGCCCTCGGCCTGTCCGGCGGCATGGTCGTGCTCGACTTCGTCGACCTCCCCGAGGACGACCCCGAGCGCGAGCGCATGTTCTCGGAGCACCTGTACTGCCCGTACGACGACCTGTCCTTCGAGGAGCTCGAGCCCCGCTCCTTCTCCTTCAACTCGCCCTTCGGCGCCTGCCCCGACTGCACCGGCATCGGCACGCGCATGGAGGTCGACCCGGAGCTCATCGTCCCCGACCCGGACAAGAGCCTCGACGAAGGCGCCATCCACCCGTGGTCGCACGGCCACACCAAGGACTACTTCGGCCGCCTGATCGGCGCGCTCGCCGACGCGCTGGGCTTCCGCACGGACATCCCCTTCGCGGGCCTGCCGCAGCGCGCCAAGAAGGCCCTGCTCCACGGCCACAAGACGCAGGTCGAGGTCCGTTACCGCAACCGCTACGGCCGCGAACGCCGGTACACCACGGCCTTCGAGGGCGCCGTCCCCTTCGTCAAGCGCCGGCACAGCGAGGCCGAGAGCGACTCCAGCCGCGAGCGCTTCGAGGGCTACATGCGCGAGGTGCCCTGCCCCACCTGTGAGGGCACGCGTCTGAAGCCGATCGTCCTCGCGGTCACGATCATGGACAAGTCCATCGCCGAGGTCGCCGCGATGTCGATCAGCGACTGCGCGGACTTCCTGGGCGAACTGAAGCTCACCGCCCGCGACAAGAAGATCGCCGAGCGCGTGCTGAAGGAGGTCAACGAGCGGCTGCGGTTCCTGGTCGACGTCGGCCTGGACTACCTCTCGCTGAACCGCGCGGCCGGCACCCTGTCCGGCGGCGAGGCCCAGCGCATCCGCCTGGCCACCCAGATCGGCTCCGGCCTCGTCGGCGTCCTCTACGTCCTCGACGAGCCGTCCATCGGTCTGCACCAGCGCGACAACCACCGGCTGATCGAGACCCTCGTCCGGCTGCGCGACATGGGCAACACCCTCATCGTCGTCGAGCACGACGAGGACACCATCAAGACCGCCGACTGGATCGTCGACATCGGCCCCGGCGCCGGCGAGCACGGCGGCAAGGTCGTGCACAGCGGCTCCCTGAAGGAGCTCCTCGCCAACGCCGAATCGCAGACCGGCCAGTACCTGTCCGGCAAGAAGGCCATCCCGCTGCCCGAGATCCGCCGCCCGCTGGACCCCTCCCGGCAGCTCACCGTGCACGGCGCCCGGGAGAACAACCTCCAGGACATCGACGTCTCGTTCCCCCTGGGCGTGTTCACCGCCGTCACCGGCGTCTCCGGCTCCGGCAAGTCGACGCTGGTCAACGACATCCTGTACACGCACCTCGCCCGTGAGCTGAACGGCGCGCGGAGCGTACCCGGGCGGCACACGCGCGTGGACGGCGACGACCTCGTCGACAAGGTCGTCCACGTGGACCAGTCGCCCATCGGCCGCACCCCCCGCTCCAACCCGGCCACGTACACCGGCGTCTTCGACCACATCCGCAAGCTGTTCGCCGAGACCACCGAGGCGAAGGTCCGCGGCTACCTGCCCGGCCGCTTCTCCTTCAACGTCAAGGGCGGCCGCTGCGAGAACTGCGCGGGCGACGGCACCATCAAGATCGAGATGAACTTCCTGCCGGACGTCTACGTCCCGTGCGAGGTCTGCCACGGCGCCCGGTACAACCGGGAGACCCTGGAGGTCCACTACAAGGGCAAGTCCATCGCCGAGGTGCTGAACATGCCGATCGAGGAGGCCACCGCCTTCTTCGAGGCGGTCCCCGCGATCGCCCGGCACCTCAACACGCTCAAGGACGTCGGCCTCGGCTACGTCCGCCTCGGCCAGGCCGCGACCACCCTGTCCGGCGGCGAGGCGCAGCGCGTGAAGCTCGCCAGCGAACTGCAGAAGCGCTCCACCGGCCGCACGGTCTACGTCCTGGACGAGCCGACCACCGGTCTGCACTTCGAGGACATCAGCAAGCTGCTGACGGTCCTGTCCGGCCTGGTCGACAAGGGCAACACGGTGATCGTCATCGAGCACAACCTCGACGTGATCAAGACCGCCGACTGGATCGTGGACATGGGCCCCGAAGGCGGCGCAGGCGGCGGCCTGGTCGTCGCCGAGGGCACGCCCGAGCAGGTGGCCGGGGTCCCGGCCAGCCACACCGGCAAGTTCCTGCGGGAGGTCCTCGGAGCCGACCGCGTCAGCGACGCGTCCTCGGTGAAGGCACCGCGCAAGGCCACGGCCCGCAAGACGGCGGCTCGCAAGACGGTCGCCGCCAAGACGGCGTCGGCCCGTAAGACCGCCACCAAGAAGGTCGACAGTACGGCCGCCAAGAAGACGGCGACCAAGACCACCAAGGCCGCCGCGAAGAAGACGACCCGGACCAGCAAGGGCTGAGCCCTGCCGAACGCGCCGTGCCCCAGGCTTCGACCTGTGGGGCACGGCGCGTTCCGTGTGCGGTCAGGCGGCCTTCGGCTCCACGAACTGCATGTCGAGCTGGATCTTGACCACGTCGCCGAGCACACCGGGAGCGAAGTGCAGCCCGAAGTCGCTGCGCCGGATCTCGCCCGTCGCCTCGAACCCGGCGTGCCGGCTGCCGTCCATGGGCACGTCGACCAGGCCGCCGAACTCCACGGCGAGCATCACCGGGCGGGTCACCTCGCCGATCGTCAGCTCCCCCTCCATGGTCCAGTCCTCACCCTCGCCCGACACCCGCGTCGAGCGGTACGTCATCGTCGGGCGCTTCTCCACGTCCAGGAGGTCTGAGGCGCGGACGTGCGCGTCCCGGTCGGTGTTGCCGGTGTTGATCGAGGCCAGGTCGACGGTCGCGGAGATCCGCACGTCCTCGACCCGCTCCCCGACGAACAGTCCGGCCTCCAGCCGCTCGAAGCGCCCCCGCACCTTGGCGATGCCCAGGTGCCGAATGGTGAAGTTCACGGAGGAGTGGAACGGGTCGAGGGCCCACTGACCGGGGGCGAGCGGCAGGGGCGTCAGGGCGGTGTCATTCGTCATGCCCTCCACCCTGAGGGCCGGCCGGTCCCCGAGGGAGACCGGCCGGAGCCTGGTAGTGACGGGGCCACCCTCCACGTCTGCACAGCCGGTACGTTCGGCGGGTGAGCGACAACGAGTTGGGCACGTTCCTGCGCACCTGGCGTGAAGCCGTCACCCCGGCCGAGGCGGGTCTGCCCGCGGGCCCCCGACGCCGTACCCCGGGCCTGCGGCGTGCCGAACTGGCCACCCTCGCGGGCGTCAGCGTCGAGTACATCACCCGGCTGGAACAGGGTCGCGACCGCAACCCGTCCGCCCAGGTGCTGGGCGCCCTGGCCGACGCCCTGAACCTCTCCCTCACCGACCGGACGCTGCTGCGTCGCCTGACCAAGGAGGCGGGCGGTGGCGACCCGCTGATCTGTGCGGCGGCCCCGCCGCTCAGCCGTGCGGCGCGCCCCACCGTGCGGGCGGTGCTGGACCGGCTGGAGCCGGCTCCCGCGCTGGTGGTCAACTGGATCGGCGACGTCCTCGCCCACACGGCCGGCTACGAACGGCTGGTCGGCCCCCTCGGCCTCCTCGACGACGAGCGGCCCAACCTGCTGCGGTACCTGTTCACCGACGCCCGGGCCCGCGACGCCTACAGGGACTGGGACCGGGTGGCCGACGACCTCGTCGCCCGGCTCCGGCACGGCGTCCCCCTCCGGGACCCGTATCTCGCCGAGCTGGCCGACGAGCTGACGGTGACGGCGGGTGCGGAGTTCACCGACCGGTTCGCCGACCTGGCCGCAGCGCCCCGACGGACGGCCTCCCAGCACATCGAGCACCCGGAGGCCGGGCCCCTGCGGCTGCTGAACGAGACGCTCACGCTTCCCGACGAGGGGCAGCACCTCGTCGTCCACCTGCCCGCGGACGACGCGACGGCCATCGCCCTGGACCGCCTCAACGGACGCCGCCCCGGCGCGCTGCGGGCGGTGGCGGTGGGGGAGACCGGCTGAAGCCCCGACCGGGTACGAGGCGCACAGGGCCCCGGCGGCCCGGTCCTCCACGGGCGGTGGTCGCGGGGCGTCCGGCCTGTCAGCCCTCCAGCTCGCGCGCGTACGGCGGCTCAGCCCCGGCGCGTGAGCAGGTGATCGCCGCCGCGCGGGCCGCGAACGCCAGCAGTTCCGTCCAGCCGGCGTGGCCCAGTTCGGCCAGGCCCCGTGTGCTCAGGGCGTCGCGCACGGCAAGCCCGTGCAGCAGGGCCGCGTTGACCGTGTCGCCCGCGCCGATGGTGTCCAGGACCTCGACGCGTTCGCCCGGCACCGTGTACTCCCCGTCGGCGGTGAAGGCGGTCAGGCCGTCACCGCCCCGCGTGATCACGACCGCGTCCGGTCCCGCCGCCAGCCATTCCCCGGGCGTGCCCCCGAGCCAGTCCGCGTCCTCCGCGGACAACTTCAGCAGCGACACCGACGGCAGCCAGCTCTTGAACCGCGCCCGGTAGGCGTCCGCGTCCGGAATCAGCCCGGGCCGGATGTTCGGGTCCAGCGCGGTGAACAGGCCCTGTGCCGACGCCCGGCGCATCATCTCCTCGTAGGCGCTCGCGCCCGGCTCCAGCACCAGGGAACAGGTGCCGAAGGACACCGCCCGGGTCCCGGACGGCAGCGCGGAGGGCGCCTCGAACAGCCGGTCGGCCGTCCCGTCGACGTAGAAGGAGTAGGCCGCCGAGCCGTCCGCGCCGACCGTGGCGACGGCCAGCGTCGTCGGCTCGGTGCCCCGCTGCACCGGGGACACGTCGACCCCGGACGCGCTCAGTCCGTCCAGCAGGGCCTGTCCGAAGGCGTCGGACGACACCCGGGAGCAGAAAGCGGTGGGGGAGCCGAGACGGCCCAGCGCCACGGCCGTGTTGTACGGGCCGCCCCCGAGCGCGGGCCGCAGCGCCGCCAGGGCACCCGTGCCCTGCGGTACCAGGTCGATCAGTGCCTCACCGGCGACGACGATCACGACGGGGTTCCTTCCTCGGACGGGCTCGGGCAGCCGCACGACGTGCGGTGGACGAAGGTGCAGGGCAGCCGCACGGTCCGGACCGGCCGGCCCGGTTCGGCGAGCCGCTCCAGAAGCACGTGGACGGCGCGGGCGCCGATGTCCCTGCCGGGCTGGGCGATGGCGGTGAGCCGGGGCGAGAAGAGATCCGCCCACGCGAAGTCGTCGAAACAGCACAGGGCGATGTCACCCGGCACGGACAGGCCGTGCGCACGCAGCGCACGCAGCACGCCGATGGTCATGGCGTTATTGCCGGTGACCAGCGCGGTGGGCGGCACCCCCAGCGACAACAGGGCCCCGGTCGCCTGCTCGGCACCCGCCGACTCCGAGTCGCCGTGCACCAGCAGCCGCTCGTCATACGCCAGGCCGCCGAAGGCCAGACCACTGCGGTACCCGGTGATCCGCTCGCTCGTCGTGCTGAGCCCGGGCCGCCCCGCCACGAGTCCGATCCGCCGGTGACCGAGCCCGGCGAGGTGGGTGACCAGCCGGGACATCGGTTCGGCGTTGTCGGCGCACACCTGGTCGACGTGCGGACCGCCGTTCTTGCCGGGCGCGTCCACCACCCGGTCCAGGAACACGGCCGGTACGTCGTGCCGCCCCAGGTAGGCGAGCAGCCCGCGCGGATCGGCGGAGGGCGCGACGATCAGGCCGTCGACCCGGCGCTCGTGCAGCAGCTGGACGACCTTGCGCTCGTGCTCCGGGTCGTCGTGCGGATCGGCGAGCAGCAGGCTGTATCCGGCCTCCAGCGCGGCGGCTTCGACGCCCTGGAGGATCTCCGTGAAGTAGGGATTGCTGATCGCCGACACCGCCAGGCCGATGGACCGGGTGCGGGAAGTCACCAGGGAACGGGCCAGCGTGTTCGGGGTGTAGCCGAGCTCCTCCACGGCGTCCAGCACCGCCTGGCGGGTGTGCGGCAGCACCGGCCGGGTCCCGTTCAGCACGTGAGAGACCGTCGCCACGGAAACACCGGCGCTGCGCGCGACATCGGCCATGGTCGCCATGGGCGTTCCCTCCTCCGCTTCCGGCGGGGAACGTATCGCATCGAGCGGCAGACGTAAACGCTTGCGCAATCGTTTACGTCCGACCGCTCCCGGTAGCCGAAGGACAGATCCGGAGCCGGAGCCGAAGGACAGGATCCGGGCTCGAAGGACAGATTCGGGCCCGAAGGCCGGGATCCGGGCCCGAAGGGCGGATCCGGGCTCCTGGAGAGGCGGTCCCCGTACGACGTCCCGCGCAGCGGTCCCGGGCGGCTACTCCCAGTCCCAGCCGATGCCCAGGAACCCCGCCCGTACCCGGGGCTCGACCAGGTGCACCGAGTGGTGCCGACCGCTCAGCGCCAAGCCCTGGCACGCGCCCCTCGGCGCCGCCGCGGAGTGCTGGGCGAAGCGGTGGCACCGCACCGGAAGGGCCGCCGGGTCGAAGCACACCTGAAGGACGTACTGACCCCCGGGGCAGTCGAAGCCGCGCACGTACTCGCGGGCCACACCCGCCGTGCCGTCCTCGACGCCGTAGCGGAACAGGAAGGTGTCCCCGGCCCGCAGCCGGGTGTCGAAGAGCAGCTCGGCCGCGAGCACCCCGGTGTCGCGGTGCCAACGGACACGCCCGGTACGGCAGTTCTCCAGGGCGTGCACCCGCATGCGCTCCGGCGCCGCACCGCGGTCCCCGTGGTGGACGGCCACGAAGCGGTCGATGCCGTCCCGGTGGGCGCGCACGATGTGGTGCGACTCACGCTCGGCGAGTTCGCGCCGCGCCCCGATCCGGAGCCGTTCGTGGTGGCCGAGGGAGTGCAGGCCCCCGTCCGGCGGGCAGTCCAGCTCGGCGAGCAACTGGTCCAGGACGCCGGAGGCCTCGACGAGGGAGCGGTAGGAGCGGGCGGCGGACCGCAGCCCGGACGTGCTGTCCCCGCTCTCGGCGAGCAGCCGGATCAGCGACTCCTCGGGAAGCTCCAGGATCTCCTCCAGCGCGCGCACGGCCCGCAGCGACTCGGGGCGCTGCGGGCGCCGGGCGCCCTGTTGCCAGTAACTCAGGCTGGTGACACCGACCTTCACCCCGTGTCGGGACAGGTGGTGCTGCACGCGCTGCAGGGGCAGGCCGCGGGCGGCGATGGCGGCCCGCAGGGCGACGTGGAAGGGGCCGCCTTGCAGGACCGAGTCCAGTTCCGCGGTGGCGACGTCCGCGTGCTGTGGGGCGTGCGGCATGCAGGGGCCTCTTCTCTGAGTCGGCAACGGCTGGTCAGACCGCTTGCGCGGGGCCCTCCCACCGGCGCGGGCAGGTCTTCACATCCGTACGCCGTCGTTCAGGGCCCGAGTTCCCCCGCATTGAAGCGTGTTGACCCGGCCCCGACAACACCTGATGCCGGACAGTGACCCACGTGCTCCCGGCCGGCGCCGCCCGGACATGCGAACGCCCAGGGCGTGCGCCCCGGGCGTTCGCGTCGGCCTGTGCTTCTGGGAGCGGCCGCCTAGGAGCGGTCGCCGCCGTCCTGTTCCCGCAGGGCCAGGCGCTTGGCCCGCACGATGTCGGGATCGCGCGGGTCCAGGGCGTCGGGCAGCGCGAACGCGTCGTCCGCGTACCGGCGGGCACGGGTCGTCCGCCGGGTTTTCTCGATCCGCATCCGCTTCATCTGCGCAGCCCTCCGACCCGTGGCCCGCCCGCTCCCCCACCGGGAAACGGCCGGTCCGCACCGACAACCTGTGCCTGCACCGGCACGGACGCCGCCCACCGGACGTCGCCGTGTGCCGTGGGTGAGCCACATTCCCACTCCCGGTGGGCCGTAACCCCCGGGCGGCCCATGCCGTTGGAAACTGCCTGCCGCCGGGACCCTGATCAGGTCCCTCCGCGGCGCCTGACTGTCGGTGCTCGCCAGTAGGGTGTGAGACATGGCCGACCCCTCCAGCTACCGCCCCAAACCGGGTGAGATCCCCGACTCGCCGGGGGTCTACAGGTTCCGTGACGAGCACCGCCGGGTGATCTACGTCGGAAAGGCGAAAAGCCTGCGCCAGCGCCTGGCGAACTACTTCCAGGACCTGGCGGGCCTGCACCCGCGCACCCGCTCCATGGTCACCACGGCCGCGTCCGTGGAGTGGACGGTGGTGTCGACGGAGGTCGAGGCGCTCCAGCTGGAGTACTCCTGGATCAAGGAGTACGACCCCCGGTTCAACGTCAAGTACCGCGACGACAAGAGCTACCCGTACCTCGCGGTGACGATGAACGAGGAGTACCCGCGCGTGCAGGTGATGCGCGGTCACAAGAAGAAGGGCGTGCGCTACTTCGGGCCGTACGCGCACGCGTGGGCGATCCGTGACACCGTCGACCTGCTGCTGCGCGTCTTCCCCGTGCGTACGTGCTCGGCGGGCGTGTTCAAGAACGCCGCCCGTACCGGCCGCCCCTGCCTCCTGGGTTACATCGGCAAGTGCTCCGCCCCCTGCGTCGGCCGCGTCTCCGCCGAGGAACACCGCGAACTGGCCGAGGAGTTCTGCGACTTCATGACCGGCCGGACCAGCACGTACATCCGCCGGCTGGAGAAGCAGATGGTGGAAGCGGCCGACGAGATGGAGTACGAGCGGGCCGCCCGGCTGCGCGACGACATCGGCGCCCTGAAGAAGGCCATGGAGAAGAACGCGGTCGTGCTCGCCGACGCGACCGACGCCGACCTGATCGCGGTCGCCGAGGACGAGCTGGAGGCGGCGGTCCAGATCTTCCACGTGCGCGGCGGGCGCGTGCGCGGCCAGCGCGGCTGGGTCACCGACAAGGTGGAGGAGATCACCACCGGTGCCCTCGTCGAGCACGCCCTGCAGCAGCTGTACGGGGAGGAGACCGGGGACGCCGTCCCCAAGGAGGTCCTCGTCCCCGCCCTGCCCGACCCCGTCGAGCCCGTCCAGGAGTGGCTCGCCGGGCGGCGCGGCTCCGGGGTCTCCCTGCGCATCCCGCAGCGCGGCGACAAGAAGGCCCTCATGGAGACCGTGCAGCGCAACGCCCAGCAGGCGCTCGTGCTGCACAAGACCAAGCGCGCCTCCGACCTGACCACGCGCTCACGCGCTCTGGAGGAGATCGCCGACGCCCTCGACCTGGACAGCGCCCCGCTCCGGATCGAGTGCTACGACATCTCCCACCTCCAGGGTGACGACGTCGTGGCCTCCATGGTCGTCTTCGAGGACGGCCTGGCCCGCAAGAGCGAGTACCGCCGCTTCCAGATCAAGGGCTTCGCCGGGCAGGACGACGTCCGCTCCATGCACGAGGTGATCACCCGGCGCTTCCGGCGTTACCTCGCCGAGAAGGAGAAGACGGGGGAGTGGACCGACGGCGAGAGCGCCCAGCCTTCCGTGACCGACGGCGAGGGCGCCGCGGCGCCCGTGACCGGCGGCGGGAACGCCGCGGCTCCCGTGCCCCACGACGACAACGCCGTGGCTCCCATGACCGACGGCAACGGCGACCTCGTCGGGACCGGTCCCACCGAGGACGACGGCCGCCCCAAGAAGTTCGCCTACCCGCCCCAGCTCGTCGTCGTCGACGGCGGCGCCCCGCAGGTCGCTGCCGCCCGGCGCGCCATGGACGAGCTCGGCATCGACGACATCGCCGTGTGCGGCCTCGCCAAGCGGTTGGAGGAGGTCTGGCTGCCCGGCGACGACGACCCGGTGGTCTTGCCCCGCACCAGCGAGGGCCTGTACCTGCTCCAGCGCGTCCGTGACGAGGCCCACAGGTTCGCGATCACCTACCAGCGCACCAAGCGGTCCAAGCGCTTCCGCTCCAGCCCCCTGGACGACGTCCCCGGCCTCGGGGACACGCGCAAGCAGGCACTTCTGAAGCACTTCGGTTCGTTGAAGAAACTGCGATCCGCCACGATCGACCAGATCTGCGAGGTCCCCGGCATAGGCCGCAAGACGGCCGAGACGATCGCCGTGGCCCTCGCCCGGTCGGCCCCGGCCGCACCCGCCGTCAACACGGCGACCGGAGAGATCATGGAAGAGGAACCGGGCACCATGGGTTCCAGTGGGGAACCCGTGGCAACGGGCACCCCGGACGAACGACGGGGGCAGGAGACATGAATGTGAACGAGCACGACGCGCGACAAGAGCAAGCCGGAGACGGAGCACAGGTGAGTACGGGCACGCCCAACGACAAGGCCTCGGTCCCGGACGCGGCCATCCCCGAGCTGGTGATCATCTCCGGCATGTCCGGAGCCGGGCGCTCCACGGCGGCGAAGTGCCTGGAGGACCTCGGCTGGTTCGTCGTGGACAACCTGCCGCCCGCCCTGATCCCCACCATGGTGGAGCTCGGTGCCCGCTCCCAGGGCAACGTGGCGAGGATCGCCGTCGTCGTCGACGTCCGCGGGCGCCGCTTCTTCGACAACCTCCGCGAGTCCCTCGCCGACCTGGAGGCGAAGAACGTCACACGGCGGATCGTCTTCCTCGAGTCCTCCGACGAGGCCCTGGTCCGCCGTTTCGAGTCGGTGCGCCGCCCGCACCCGCTGCAGGGCGACGGCCGCATCGTCGACGGCATCGCCGCCGAACGCGAGCTGCTGCGCGAGCTGCGCGGCGACGCCGACCTGGTGATCGACACCTCCAGCCTGAACGTCCACGAGCTGCGCGCCAAGATGGACGCCCAGTTCGCCGGCGAGGAGGAGCCGGAGCTGCGGGCCACGGTGATGTCGTTCGGCTACAAGTACGGCCTCCCGGTCGACGCCGACCTCGTCGTCGACTGCCGCTTCCTGCCGAACCCGCACTGGGTCCCGGAGCTGCGCCCGTACACGGGCCTCAACGAGGAGGTCTCCGGCTACGTCTTCAACCAGCCCGGCGCCAAGGAGTTCCTCGACCGCTACACGGAGCTCCTGCAGCTGGTCGCCACCGGCTACCGCCGGGAGGGCAAGCGCTACGTGACCATCGCCGTGGGCTGTACGGGCGGCAAGCACCGCTCGGTCGCCATGTCGGAGAAGCTCGCCGCCCGGCTCGCCGCCGAGGGCGTGGAGACGGTGGTCGTACACCGGGACATGGGACGCGAATGACACGACGTACACCCCGGCTGAGCCGGCTGCGCCGGGTGGTGCCCGAGAGCAACGGTGACAAGGGCGCCTCCGGCCAGAAGGGCGGCCGGCCCGCCGAGGCCCGGGGCGGCAGGCCGCGCCGGCGCGGCACCCAGCCCAAGGTCGTCGCCCTCGGCGGCGGCATGGGCCTGTCCGCCTCGCTCGCGGCGCTGCGCCGGATCACCGGCGACCTCACCGCCGTCGTCACCGTGGCCGACGACGGCGGCTCCAGCGGCCGGCTGCGCGACGAGCTGGGCGTGCTGCCGCCCGGGGACCTGCGCAAGGCCCTGGCGGCGCTGTGCGGCGACGACGACTGGGGTCAGACCTGGGCCCGGGTCATCCAGCACCGCTTCCAGTCCCAGGGCGACCTGCACGAGCACGCGGTCGGCAACCTGCTGATCGTCGCCCTGTGGGAGCAGCTCGGCGACCATGTCCAGGCCCTCGACCTGGTGGGACGGCTGCTGGGCGCCCAGGGGCGGGTGCTGCCGATGTCCGCCGTGCCGCTGGAGCTCCAGGCCCTGGTCAAGGGCCACGACCCGGAGCGCCCGGAGGACGTCGACACGGTCCGCGGCCAGGCGACCGTCGCCCTCACCCCGGGCGAGGTGCAGTCCGTGCACCTGGTGCCCTGCGACCCGCCGGCCGTGCCCGAGGCGGTCGAAGCCGTCCTGGACGCCGACTGGGTGGTGCTCGGCCCCGGCTCCTGGTTCTCCTCGGTCATTCCGCACCTGCTCGTGCCCGAACTGCTGGACGCGCTCACGCAGACGAAGGCCCGCCGGGTACTCTCCCTGAACCTCGCGCCGCAGCCCGGAGAAACCGAGGGCTTCTCCCCGCAGCGTCATTTGGAGGTTTTGGGACGACACGCCCCTAAACTCGCCCTGGACGTGGTGCTGGCCGACGAGGCCGCCGTGCCCGACCGTGACTCCCTGACCGACGCCGCCAAGCGGTTCGGGGCCGCGGTCGAGCTGGCGCCGGTGGCCAGGCCCGACGGAACCCCGAGGCACGACCCGGAGCTGTTGGCCGCCGCGTACGACCGTATTTTTCGGATGCATGGAAGGATCGGCCCATGGCGATGACGGCAGCGGTGAAGGATGAGATCTCCCGGCTCCCCGTCACCCGGACCTGCTGCAGAAAGGCGGAGGTCTCCGCCATCCTGCGGTTCGCCGGCGGCCTTCACCTCGTGAGCGGTCGGATCGTGATCGAGGCGGAGCTGGACACCGCGATGGCGGCCCGCCGTCTCAAGCGGGACATCCTGGAGATCTTCGGCCACGGCTCCGAGCTGATCGTGATGGCTCCGGGCGGACTGCGACGCGGCTCGCGGTACGTGGTGCGGGTCGTCGCGGGCGGTGACCAGCTCGCCCGCCAGACCGGCCTGGTCGACGGGCGGGGCCGCCCGATCCGCGGCCTGCCCCCGCAGGTGGTCTCGGGGGCCACCTGCGACGCCGAGGCCGCCTGGCGTGGCGCGTTCCTGGCGCACGGCTCGCTCACCGAGCCCGGCCGCTCCTCCTCCCTGGAGGTGACCTGCCCGGGTCCCGAGGCCGCGCTCGCCCTGGTCGGCGCCGCCCGACGGTTGTCGATTCCCGCCAAGGCCCGCGAGGTGCGCGGCGTGGACCGGGTCGTCGTCCGTGACGGCGACGCGATCGGCGCCCTGCTGACCCGCCTCGGCGCGCACGAATCGGTGCTGGCCTGGGAGGAACGCCGGATGCGCCGTGAGGTGCGCGCCACGGCGAACCGGCTCGCCAACTTCGACGACGCCAACCTGCGCAGGTCGGCCCGTGCGGCCGTCGCCGCCGGCGCCCGGGTGCAGCGCGCCCTGGAGATCCTCGCCGACGACGTGCCCGAGCACCTCGCCGCCGCCGGCCGGCTGCGCATGGAGCACAAGCAGGCCTCCCTGGAGGAACTGGGCGCGCTCGCCGACCCACCGCTCACCAAGGACGCCGTCGCCGGCCGGATCCGCCGCCTGCTGGCCATGGCCGACAAGCGCGCCTCCGACCTCGGCATCCCGGGCACGGAGGCCAACCTCAGCGAGGAGCTGGCCGACAACCTGGTCGGCTGATCCCACACGACGTCAAAAAGCCGGTTCAGGCGCCCACTTGGGTGACCGGAACCGGCTTTTGCGTGTCGCCGGGTACCCTTGACTCGATCATGGTCTGTCATGAGCCTGGCATCTGTTCGCTGCTGTGGCGGACCCACGCAAGGGGGGTTCATGAGACGAAGAGCGAGATCGATCCTCGCTGTCGGCGCGCTCCTGATCGGCGGAGCGAGCTTCGCACCCATCGCCCAGGCACAACCGGGGAGTCCGGCCCCGTCCGACCCGGACGAAGTCAAGGTCTTCCGGGCCGACGTCACCAGCAAGCAGGTACCCCTGCTGCTGGCGGCCGGCCAGGACGGCCACGAACTGAGTGAGCGCGTCCCCGCGAAGGGCACCGCGACCGTCGAGGTCTACCTGACGGACCGGCAGGCGAAGAAGCTGGAGAAGCAGGGCGTCGACCTCACCGAGCACGAGCTCTCCACCCGGGCCGAGGCCCGCGTCGAGGCCGCCGCCGAGGGCGTGTTCCGCCCGTACAGCGGCAAAGGCGGCCTGCGGGAGGAACTCCTGCGCACCGCCCAGGAGCACCCGGACCTCACCAAGGTCGTCTCCATCGGCAAGACCGTCAAGGGCCAGGACATCCTCGCGCTCAAGCTCACCAAGGGCGCGAAGAAGACGAAGGACGGCTCCAAGCCCGCGGTCCTCTACATGTCCAACCAGCACGCACGCGAGTGGATCACGCCGGAGATGACCCGGCGTCTGATGCACCACTATCTGGACAACTACAAGAAGGACCGGCGCCTCAAGAAGATCGTCGACTCCACCGAACTGTGGTTCCTGCTGTCGGCCAACCCCGACGGCTACGACTACACCTTCGCGGACCCCGCCCACCGCCAGTGGCGCAAGAACCTGCGGGACGTCAACGGCGACGGCGTCATCACCACCGGCGACGGCGTCGACCTCAACCGCAACTTCGCCTACAAGTGGGGCTACGACAACGAGGGTTCGTCCCCCAACCCCACCAGCCAGACCTACCGCGGCGCGGGCCCGAACTCCGAGCCGGAGACCCAGGCCCTGGACGCCTTCCAGAAGCGGATCGGCTTCACGTACGGCATCAACTACCACTCCGCCGCCGAACTCCTCCTCTACGGAGTCGGCTGGCAGGTGGCCACGCACACCCCGGACGACGTCGTCTACGAGGCGCTCGCCGGCACGCCCGACAACTCCGCGATCCCCGGCTACCACCCGCAGCTGTCCTCCGAGCTGTACACCACCAACGGTGAAGCCGACGGCCATGCGGCGAACGTCAACGGCCTGGCGATGTTCACCCCCGAGATGTCGACCTGCCAGACCGCCTCGGACCTGGACCCGAACGACGAGTGGAAGGCCTCCGACTGCCAGTCGGTCTTCACCTTCCCGGACGACGAGAAGCTGATCCAGCAGGAGTTCGCCAAGAACATCCCGTTCGCGCTCTCCGTCGCCGAGACCGCCGCCCACCCCGACCGGCCGTCCTCGTCGGTCGGCCTGAACGCCGCCGACTTCACCCCGGCAGCGTTCACCACCTCCTACTCCCGCGGCGCCGACCAGGAGGTCTCCGTCGTCGTCCGGAAGGCCGTGCGCGACAAGGAACTCAAGTACCGCGTCAACGGCGGCCGCATCCGGGACATGGCGCTCAAGCCGTGGAAGGGCGGCGAGACCTACGGCGGTGAGGACAACCTCTACTTCGACGAGTACCGGGCGAAGGTCAAGGACGGCGAGCCGGGCGACAAGGTCGAGGTGTGGTTCACCGGCGAGGCGAAGAACGGCAGGAAGGTCGCCGGCGAGCACTTCACCTACACCGTCGCCGAGCGGCCCCGGGCGAACACCCTCGTCGTCGCCGAGGAGGGCGCGACCGCCACACAGGCGCAGACGTACGTGGACGCGCTCAAGGCGAGCGGCCGCAAGGCGATCGTCTGGGACGTCGCCCGGCAGGGCGCGCCGGACGCGCTCGGCGTGCTGAGCCACTTCGACACCGTCGTCCACTACACGGGCGCTGGCGTCCCGGGCGTCGCCACCCAGCTCCAGCTGCGTGCCTTCCTCAACGAGGGCGGCCGGCTGATCGAGGCCGGTGAACAGGCCGGCGGCGACGTCGACCTCGGCGGCGGCGCGCTGTCGGACGACTTCAGCCAGTACTACCTGGGCGCCTACACCCGCACCGCCACCCCCGGGGCCACCGGCTTCACCGGCTCCGGCGAGCTGGGCGGCGTCACCGGACCGCTGGGCGCCGCCCCCGGCAATCCGCTGGACAAGGCCGGCACCTACAGCGTCACCTCCGACGAACTGCGGACCGACGAGTTCCCGCAGTTCGCCAGCAAGGGCGCCGGGCAGTTCGCCGGCACGGTCAACCCGTACGGCCCGTACGCGGGCACCTCGATGGCCGCCGCCGTCCACACCGACGACGCCTACAAGCGCCTCACCCGCACCGTGGACCTCACCGGTACCACCGCGGCCCAGCAGCCGGCCCTGCGCACCCAGCTCCTGTGGGACACCGAGCCCGGCTACGACCACGCCGTCGTCGAGGTCCACACCGCGGGCTCCGACGACTGGACGACCCTTCCCGAGGCCGGCGGCGCCACCAGGACCACCGCGCCGACGGAGTGCGAGGGCGGCTTCTACGTCAACGAGCACCCCTGGCTGAAGCACTATCTGACCGTGGCGGCCGACGGCTGCTCCGCGACCGGCACCACCGGCGCGTGGAACAGCCTCACCGGCAGCTCCGGCGGCTGGCGGCAGGTGAACTTCGACCTGAGCGCCTACGCCGGGAAGACGGTCGAGGTCTCGATCAGCTACGTCACCGACCCCGGCAGCGGCGGGCGCGGCGTCCTCGCCGACGACGCCTCGCTCGTCGTCGGCGGCACGGCGCGGGAGACCGAGGGCTTCGAGACCTCGCTCGGCGCCTGGAAGCCGGCCGGACCGCCCGCGGGCAGCCCGGCCGTCCTCAAGGACTGGGCCCGCACCGGCGCCCTGTTCCAGACGTACGGCGCGGTCACCACGGACGACACCGTGCTGCTGGGCTTCGGCCTGGAGCACGTCACCGCCGCGGCCGACCGGGCGGCGCTGATGAGGAAGGCACTCGCTTCCCTCGACGGGTGAGTTCCCTGGTCGACAGGGAACCCCCGTGAGACAGCGACATTGAGTGATCTTGCTCGCGGCGGTGGGCGGTCCGTACCCCTACTGGCGGGTACGGACCGCCCTGCCGTGTATGAGGCATCTGGATGTCACCACCAGCCCTTCCGGGAGGTAGGGTCGTAGGCGGTCGGGGACATCCCAAACAGAGCTCGCCGGCACTTCATGGCCGGCGTACCAACGAGGAGATCGGTTCGTGACGATCCGCGTAGGCATCAACGGCTTCGGCCGCATCGGTCGTAACTACTTCCGCGCGCTGCTGGAGCAGGGTGCAGACATCGAGATCGTGGCTGTCAACGACCTGGGTGACACCGCGACCACCGCTCACCTGCTGAAGTACGACACCATCCTGGGCCGCCTCAAGCAGGAGGTCACGCACACCGCCGACACGATCACGGTCGACGGCAAGACCATCAAGGTCCTGGCCGAGCGCAACCCCGCCGACATCCCGTGGGGCGAGCTGGGCGTCGACATCGTCATCGAGTCGACCGGCATCTTCACGAAGAAGGCCGACGCCGAGAAGCACATCGCCGGCGGCGCGAAGAAGGTCCTCATCTCGGCTCCGGCCAAGGACGAGGACGTCACCATCGTGATGGGCGTCAACCAGGACAAGTACGACCCGGCGAACCACCACGTCATCTCCAACGCCTCCTGCACCACCAACTGTGTGGCGCCGATGGCGAAGGTCCTCGACGAGAACTTCGGCATCGTCAAGGGTCTGATGACCACGGTGCACGCGTACACCAACGACCAGCGCATCCTTGACTTCCCGCACAAGGACCTGCGTCGCGCGCGTGCCGCCGCCGAGAACATCATTCCGACGACCACGGGTGCCGCCAAGGCCACCGCGCTGGTCCTCCCGCAGCTCAAGGGCAAGCTGGACGGCATCGCCATGCGCGTCCCGGTCCCGACCGGCTCGGTCACCGACCTGGTCCTCGAGCTGTCCCGTGAGGTCACGAAGGAAGAGGTCAACGCCGCCTTCCAGAAGGCCGCGGAGGGCGAGCTGAAGGGCATCCTCGAGTACACCGAGGACCCGATCGTCTCCTCCGACATCGTGAACGCCCCGGCGTCCTGCACCTTCGACTCCTCCCTGACCATGGTCCAGGAGGGCAAGAACGTGAAGGTCATCGGCTGGTACGACAACGAGTGGGGCTACTCCAACCGCCTCGTGGACCTCACGGTCTTCGTCGGCAACCAGCTCTGATCGAATAGACCAGGCACCACGGTGTGAGAGCAGGGCTCGGGCAGCGCGCGGTCGCGCTGTCCGAGCCCTGACTCACGTACAGATCAGATCTGTTAGATCACGAGCGCTTCCGAGCGATCACGAGCTCTTTCAGGAGTCCCCTTTCATGAAGACGATCGACGAACTCCTCTCCGAGGGAGTGGCGGGCAAGCGGGTCTTCGTCCGCGCCGACCTGAACGTGCCGCTGGACGGCACCCGCATCACCGACGACGGCCGCATCCGCGCCGTGCTGCCCACGGTCAAGGCCCTCGCCGAGGCGGGCGCCCGGGTCGTCGTCGCCTCCCATCTGGGCCGCCCCAAGGGTGCCCCGGACCCGGCCTTCTCCCTCGCCCCGGCCGCCGCGCGCCTCGGTGAACTCCTCGGCACGGACGTGGCCTTCGCGACCGACACGGTCGGCGAGTCCGCCCGGGCCACCGTCGCCGGCCTGGCCGACGGCCAGGTCGCCGTCGTCGAGAACCTGCGCTTCAACGCCGGTGAGACCAGCAAGGACGACGCCGAGCGCGGCGCCTTCGCCGACCAGCTCGCCGCCCTCGCGGACGTCTACGTCGGTGACGGTTTCGGCGCGGTGCACCGCAAGCACGCCTCCGTCTTCGACCTCCCGGCCCGGCTGCCGCACTACGCCGGATACCTCATCGCCACCGAGGTCGGCGTCCTGAAGAAGCTCACCGAGGACGTCAAGCGGCCCTACGCCGTCGTCCTGGGCGGGGCCAAGGTGTCCGACAAGCTCGCCGTCATCGACCAGCTGCTCGGCAAGGCCGACCGCCTGCTCATCGGCGGCGGCATGGTCTTCACCTTCCTGAAGGCCAAGGGCCACGAGATCGGCACCTCCCTGGTCCAGGAAGACCAGCTCCCGGCCGTCCGGGAGTACATCGAGCGCGCCGAGAAGAACGGCGTCGAGCTGGTCCTGCCGGTGGACGTCGTGGTCGCGCCGGAGTTCCCGGACCTCAAGACCAAGGCCCCCGGCCGCCCCAGCACCGTGGCCGCGGACGCCATGCCGTCCGGCCAGATGGGCCTGGACATCGGCCCCGAGTCCCGCACGCTGTACGCCTCGAAGATCGCCGACGCCGCCACCGTCTTCTGGAACGGCCCCATGGGCGTCTTCGAGCACCCCGATTTCGCCGAGGGCACCAAGGCCGTCGCCCAGGCACTCCTCGACTCGAAGGCCTTCACCGTGGTCGGTGGTGGCGACTCCGCCGCCGCCGTCCGCATCCTGGGCTTCGACGAGAACGCATTCGGCCACATCTCGACCGGTGGCGGCGCCTCCCTCGAATACCTCGAGGGCAAGACGCTCCCCGGCCTCGCCGCACTGGAGGACTGACCCTTTATGAGCACGCGCACGCCGCTGATGGCGGGCAACTGGAAGATGAACCTCAACCACCTCGAGGCCATCGCGCACGTCCAGAAGCTCGCCTTCGCCCTGGCCGACAAGGACTACGAGGCCGTCGAGGTCGCCGTCCTGCCCCCCTTCACCGACCTGCGCTCCGTGCAGACCCTGGTCGACGGCGACAAGCTCAAGATCAAGTACGGCGCCCAGGACATCTCGGCGCACGACGGCGGTGCCTTCACCGGCGAGATCTCCGGCCCCATGCTGGCCAAGCTGAAGTGCACGTATGTCGCCATCGGCCACAGCGAGCGCCGCCAGTACCACGCCGAGACCGACGAGCTGGTGAACGCCAAGGTCAAGGCCGCGTACAAGCACGGCCTGACCCCGATCCTGTGCGTCGGCGAGGAGCTGGAGGTCCGCGAGGCGGGCAACCACGTCTCCCACACCCTCGCCCAGGTCGAGGGCGGTCTGAAGGACCTCCCCGCCGAGCAGGCCGAAACCGTCGTGATCGCCTACGAGCCCGTGTGGGCCATCGGCACCGGCAAGGTCTGCGGCGCCGAGGACGCCCAGGAGGTCTGCGCGGCGATCCGCGGCAAGATCGCCGAGCTGTACTCCCAGGAGCTGGCCGACAAGGTCCGCATCCAGTACGGCGGCTCCGTGAAGTCGGGCAACGTCGCGGAGATCATGGCCCAGGCCGACATCGACGGCGCCCTGGTCGGCGGTGCCTCGCTGGACGCCGACGAGTTCGTCAAGATCGTGCGCTTCCGCGACCAGTGAGTATGCGGTAGCGGCGATCCGTCGTACCCTTGCGGGGTCCAGCGCTGTGCTGGGCCCCGCGTCGTCCATCCGAATCCGAGGAAGTTGGTCCAGCCGTGGTTTTGGGGTTCTCGATCGCCCTGATCGTCTTCAGCCTGCTGCTGATGCTGCTGGTGCTGATGCACAAGGGGAAGGGCGGCGGCCTCTCCGACATGTTCGGTGGCGGCATGCAGTCCTCCGTCGGCGGCTCCTCGGTCGCCGAGCGCAACCTCGACCGGATCACCGTCGTGATCGGTCTGCTGTGGTTCGCGTGCATCGTCGTGCTCGGCATCCTGATGAAGGTGAACAACTGACCGAGCCGCGATCCGCACGGAACTCGTACGTGGGGCCCCATGTTCGGTACGCGCAGCAAAGCGCGGCCTATCATGGGGCTTGCGTCTAGGTGTGAGGGTTGTAACTCCAATCACTGGACGCGCGTTGGGCCTTACGTAGACTGAGGCGCTCGCGGCGAAGCGGAACGCCGACTCGCTTCGCGGCACCATCACGCAGGGAGTTACGACCGTGGCAAGTGGCAACGCGATCCGGGGAAGCCGGGTCGGGGCGGGGCCGATGGGCGAGGCCGAGCGCGGCGAGTCCGCGCCGCGGCTGCGCATCTCCTTCTGGTGCTCCAACGGACACGAGACCCAGCCGAGCTTCGCCAGCGACGCGCAGGTGCCCGATACCTGGGACTGTCCCCGCTGCGGCTTCCCGGCAGGCCAGGACCGGGACAACCCGCCGGACCCGCCGCGCACCGAGCCCTACAAGACCCACCTGGCGTACGTCCGGGAGCGGCGCAGCGACGCGGACGGCGAGGCGATCCTCGCCGAGGCGCTCGCCAAACTGCGGGGCGAGATCTAGAAGTCGAAACCGGCCGGGCACCAACAGGTGCCCGGCCGGAACTGCCTCCCCGGGCATCGGCGGATGCCCGGCCGGTCGCGGCGCCTCGGCGTCGACGGGTGGCCGGCCCGGCGCGGCTTCTCGGCTTCGGCGGGTGCTCAGCCAGGTCTCGGTTTCCGAGGCTTCGGCGGGTGCTCAGTCAGGTCTCGGTTTCCAGGCTTCGGCGGGTGCTCAGTCAGGTCTCGGCTTCCAGACGCCGACGGGTGTCCGGCCGGTCTCGGCATCCAGGCGCCAGTGTTTGTCCGGCCCGTCTCGGCTTCTCGGCTCCGGCGGGTGTCCGGCTCGCCTCCGTTTCTCCTCGCCGTCACCGTCGGCCGATTGTCAGTGGTGCCCTCTACGGTTTGTGCATCGGACGAACCATGAGGGGGAGCGGTGGCGACGGTCGAGGCGGGGGGCGTGCGCGCGCCCGCGTGGCGCGGTGGGTTCGGACGGCTGTGGAGCGCCGCCGTCCTGTCCAGCTTCGGTGACGCACTGCGTACGTCCGCGCTCCCCCTGCTGGCCGTCACCCTGACCGACGACCCGCTGCTCATCGCCTCCGTCACGGCCTGCGGCTATCTGCCCTGGATCGTCTTCGGCCTGCTCGGCGGGGCCGTGGCCGACCGCGTGGACCAACGGCGGGCCATGTGGACGGTGGACGCGGCGCGGGGCCTGCTGGTGGCCGCCTTCGCGGTGGCCGTCGCGCTCGGACACGCCTCGATCGGCCTGCTCATCGCACTGGCCGTCGCGCTCACCACCCTCCAGACCCTCTTCGACAACGCTGCCACGGCGCTGCTGCCCGGCCTCGTCGACCGGGACGCGCTCGGCAGCGCCAACGCCCGGTTGATGACCGGTCAGCGCATCGCCGGAGGCCTGCTCGGCGGCCCCGTCGTACCCATGCTGCTGACAGCGGGGGCCGCCGTGCCGTTCGCGGCCGACGCCGTGACCTTCCTCGTGGCCGCCGCGCTGATCGCCTCCCTGCCGGCCGCCGGACCGGACCGCGAGCGGAGACCCGCGGGCAGCACCCTGCGCCGTGAGATCGCGGAGGGCCTGCGCACCCTGTGGCGCGACCGGGCCCTGCGCGCCCTGTGCACGGCCACGGCCCTGTGCAACATCGGCATGGGCACCCTGCTCGCGATGCTGGTCGTCCTCGTCACCGACTGGCTCCGGGCGGGCCCAGCGGGATACGCGGCGGCCGGCACCGCCTTCACCCTGGGCAGCCTGGCCGGGGGAGTGGTGAACGGCCGGCTGGTGGCGCGGCTCGGCCGTCTGCGGGCGGTGCTCCTCGCCGGCGCGGTGCAGACCGCCCTCCTCGTCGTCATGGGCACCGTGCGCAGCCTCGCCGTACTCGTGGGCGCGCTCGCCGTCTTCGGGCTCCTCGGCATGGTGTGGAACGTCAACACGACGACGCTCATGCAGGAGCGCAGCCCCGCCGGACTGCTGGGCCGGGTCAGTTCCGCCTTCCGGACCCTGGCCTTCGCCGGAGTACCCCTCGGTGCCCTGCTGGGCGGAGCCGTCGCCGCCGCCCGCGGGCCGAACACCCCGCCGCTGCTCACGGCAGCCTTCTTCGCCCTCGCCGTCATCGCGTTGATACCCGTGCGCACGGTGGACGTATCCGTGGTGGAGCCGGAGGACGCCACCACGACGGCCGACGTCGCGCGCTGATCAACTAGGTTGGGACCGGCAGCGGGGCAAGGTACGCAGGCAGGACAGGAAAGAAGGCGGAAGTCCGAGATGAACGCAGAAAGCCGTACCAGACTCAACCAGACGCCTGAGTGGACGGCACTGGCCAAGCACCGCGAGGAGCTCGGCGACGTGGGGATGCGCGAGCTGTTCGCCGCCGACTCCGGCCGCGGCACCGCGTACACCCTCCGGGTCGGCGACCTGTACGTCGACTACTCCAAGCACCTCGTCACCGACGACACCCTGCGGCTGCTGCGCGAACTGGCCGCCGCCACCGACGTCTTCGGGCTCCGGGACGCCATGTTCCGCGGCGAGAAGATCAACACCACCGAGAACCGGGCCGTGCTGCACACCGCGCTGCGCGCCCCGCGGGACGCGGTGATCGAGGTCGACGGTCAGAACGTGGTGCCGGATGTGCACGCCGTGCTCGACAAGATGGCGGACTTCGCGAACCGGGTGCGGTCGGGCGAGTGGACCGGCCACACCGGCGAGCGGATCCGGAACATCGTCAACGTCGGCATCGGCGGCTCCGACCTGGGCCCCGCCATGGCCTACGAGGTGCTGCGGGCCTTCACCGACCGCTCGCTGACGGTGCGTTTCGTGTCGAACGTGGACGGTGCCGACCTGCACGAGGCGGTCCGGGACCTCGACCCGGCGCAGACGCTGTTCGTCATCGCCTCCAAGACCTTCACCACCATCGAGACGGTCACCAACGCCACGTCCGCGCGCACCTGGCTGCTGGACGCGCTCGGTGACGAGGCCGCCGTCGCCAAGCACTTCGTGGCACTGTCGACGAACGCCGAGAAGGTCGCCGAGTTCGGCATCGACACGGCCAACATGTTCGAGTTCTGGGACTGGGTCGGCGGCCGCTACTCCTACGACTCCGCGATCGGCCTGGCCCTGATGATCGCCATCGGCCCGGACCGCTTCCGGGAGATGCTCGACGGCTTCCGCATCGTCGACGAGCACTTCCGCACCGCGCCGGCCGAGTCCAACGTGCCGCTGCTGCTGGGCCTGCTGGGCATCTGGTACGGCAACTTCCACGACGCCCAGTCGCACGCCGTCCTGCCCTACAGCCACTACCTGTCGAAGTTCACCGCCTACCTCCAGCAGCTCGACATGGAGTCCAACGGCAAGTACGTCGGCCGGGACGGGCGCGAGGTCGAGTGGCAGACCGGCCCGGTGGTGTGGGGCACGCCGGGCACCAACGGTCAGCACGCCTACTACCAGTTGATCCACCAGGGCACCAAGCTGATCCCGGCGGACTTCATCGGCTTCGCGAGGCCCGTCGCCGAGCTGAGCGAGCAGCTGAAGGCACAGCACGACCTGCTGATGGCCAACTTCTTCGCCCAGACGCAGGCGCTCGCCTTCGGCAAGACGCCCGAGGAGGTGCGGGCCGAGGGTGTCCCGGAGGAGCTGGTGCCGCACAAGACGTTCAAGGGCGACCACCCGACGACCACGATCCTCGCGCCCGAGCTGACGCCGTCCGTCCTCGGCCAGCTGGTCGCCCTCTACGAGCACAAGGTGTTCGTGCAGGGCGCGGTGTGGAACATCGACTCCTTCGACCAGTGGGGCGTGGAACTGGGCAAGGTCCTCGCCAAGCGCGTCGAGCCCGCGCTGACCGGGGACGCCGAGGTCGAGGGCCTGGACGCCTCCACCCGTGCCCTGGTCGCCACATACCGGGAGCTGCGCGGCCGACGGTGACGCACGCCGGGCGGGAAGCGCGCGGCAGTGGGCCGTCCGCTTCCCGTAGACTCCCGGACGATCATCACGGCCCGGACGATCATCTCCGACGTCATCACGGCGAGTGCTCGGGGGAGCGCGAAGTGGCACGCACACGCGGAAGTTGGACCGGCGGCACGCTGACGGCGGGGTCCGTACTGAAACCCCAGGAGGTGGCCCGGGCGGTGTTCCACCCCGCCTGGATCCCGCAGCCCCTCGATCCGTCCGTGGAGCGACTGAAGCGGTTCCGTGTCATCGCCGGGGCGGTCGCCTCGCTCGGTGTCTACACCTTCGTCCAGGGCGGCTTCGACCTCACGGAGCTGCTGGAGAACGCGATGACGGCCTCCGTCGTGCTGCTCTTCCTCACCCCGCTGACGGTCGGCGTGATGCTGTGGGTGTGGCGGCGCGGGGGCACGGTGCGGCAGGTGCGGACGCCGCTGCTCAAGTCCCTCGCGCTGCTGGTGCTGTTCGTCGGCTGCGTGGCCGCCGTGCTGCTGCTGGTGCGGACGGTGAACGCGTCCGCGAACGTCGCCGTGATCATCGGGTTCGGCATGACGATGCTGTGGCTGCTCGCCTTCACGGCCTACGGAGCCGTGCGCGTCTCGGGCAACTTCTTCGGCACGGCCGCCGTGCACCGCTGCCTGCCGCCGCTGCTCGCCATGGTGACCAGCTGGCTGGTGGCCGTCCCGGACCTCGTGACCGGTGATCTGCACGGGCTCAGCCTCACCCTGGGGATCGTCTTCATCCTGGGCGCGCCGGTGACGGTCACCGCCATCGCGCTGCTGGAGATGCGGCGGCTCAAGCGCCGGTACGGAATCCGGCTGAACGCCCATCCGGCGACACACCCGTCCCTGCCCGGGCCGGTCCCGCCGATGCCCCCGGCGGGCTCGCCCCACCTGCCGCCGCAGGGAAACCCGTACGGGCATCCTTACGCGCCGAGCGGGCAGCACCCCTACACGCCGGGAGAGCAGCACCCCCACGCCCCGCACCTCCGGCCTCCGTACCACCCGCAGCAGCCGTACGGGAGCTGACCCGGGGGCGCTGACCCCGGGGCGGACCGGCGTCAGGCCACGGCGCTCAGCGTGTCCGCGAGGCGCCGTCGGGCGGCCCGGGCCGCCGGGAGCGCGGCCAGTGCCGCGGCGCAGAGGACCGCCGCCGTGCCCAGCAGCACCATCAGGACCGCGGAGGGCCCCTGGGCGATCCCCGCTCCGATGCCGCTGGAGCGGCCCTGGACGTCGATCAGCCACCGGGCGAGGGGCAGACCCAGGGCGAGGGCGGCGAGGACGGCCGCCAGAGCCGTGAGGCCGGTGGCCGTGACGGTGATCGCCGTGATCTGCCGGGGGGACAGCCCGATGGCCTTCAGGGCCAGCAGGTCCCGCTCGCTCTCGCGGACCGTGCCGCCGATCGCGGTCAGCAGTTCGATGAGCCCGATGAGGGCGAGGACGGCGATCAGCCCGGCGACCACCGCGCGCAAGGGGGAGAGCCCGTCGGCCGGGTTGGTCACCGCGTGCACGTCCAGATGGCCGCGCCCCGCGGCGGCGAGCCGGTCGGCGACCTCCCGCGGGTCCGCGCCGGGGTCCAGGCGGAGCTCGTAGAGCGTCGGGCGGAGCCCCGGATCGTTCTCGCGAAGGGTGTCGAGGGAGGTGGAGATGACCCGCCCGGCGTTCTCCGGCTCGATGCTGCGGCCCACGATGTGCAGGATCTGCGGCCGGTCGCCGACGGTCATCCGCACCCAGGAGCCGACCCGCACGTCCAGCAGGTCGAGCAGCCCCTGCCCGGCCACCGCCTCGTCGACGCCGCGGGCGGGGCGGCCCTCGGCAAGGGTGTGCGGGTAGGGGTCCTCCCGGGTGCCGATACCGCGCAGGGCGATCGTCGCGGTCTGGCTGGGACCCAGGGCGGCCGTCTCGACGCCCGGGTAGGCCGCGGCCACCTCCGGGTCCTTCTCCAGCAGGGAGCGGACCCGCTGTTCGCCCAGGCCGGAGTCGGCGCGGACACTGAGCGCGGCCGGCAGGCCGATCCGCTCGGGCTCGCTGTGGAAGCGGTCGAGGGTGGTCCAGGCACTCATCGCCACGACGATCAGCAGCAGCGGCAGCGTGAGCCGGGCGACGGTGGCCAGGGACCGGGGGTGGCGCGTGAACGCCTTGTGCCAACCCAGCACCAGCGCGGGCGGGATCCGCACGCCGAGGGCCCGGCGGGCCACGCCGGACAGCCGTCCCCCCGAGGTCGCGGCCGGTCGCGGCACCGGCACGGGCGGCACCCGCCCGGCCCGCCACGCGGCCAGCCCGGTGGTGGCGCCGATGAACAGCACCGCCCCCACGGGCACCACGAGCAGCGCCACGGTGTGGCCGGGCAGCCCCTGCCACACGCCGACCGCGTCCCCGAGCCGCCCCGGGATCCGGCTGCCCAGGGCCTCGGCGAGACCGGCCGCGGCCAGGGCGCCCAGCAGGGCGTAGGCGAGGTGCTGGAGCAGGAAGACGCGGACCACCTGACCGGGGGTGAAGCCGATGGCCTTCAAAACGGACAGGTCGCGCAGGTGTCCTCGGATGCGGGTGCCGATCGCCCCGTGCACGGCGAATCCGGCCGCGACCAGGGCGCCCAGCCCGAACAGGCCCAGCACCTGGCCGAGCAGCCGGTTGTCGCCCTGCGCCTCGGCCTGCGCCTGCTGCCAGGTGGACACCTCGCCGATCGCGCCCGGGCCCAGCACGGTCACGGCACGCTGGACGATGTAGGACGTGTCGCCCGGGTCGGTCAGCCGCAGCCCGATCACCTGGCCGCCCGGGTCCGGCACGGCCGACGGAAGCGCCCACACCAGGCCCGGCTGCTCACCGGGCCGGTAGCGCGGCTCGGCACTGTCGGCGAGGCCCACGACGGTCAGCTCGCGGGCGGTGCCGGGCACGTCGAGGGTGTCGCCCGGCTGGGCCAGCAGGGCACGGGCGAGGCGGCTCTCCAGCACCACGCCGTCGGGAGTCGACGGGGTGAGCCAGTGCCCGGAGACCACCGGCGGGCGGCCGGCGGACTGCTTCTGCGGCATGCCGCGCAGTTCGACCGCGGCGCGGCTGCCACGCGAGGAGACGGTGGTGGCGGCACTGGCGTAGGGGCCGACGACGGACTCCACGCCGTCCAGCCGGGCCAGCTTCCCCGGGTCGGCCTCCGTGTCGGTGTGCAGCCACACATGCGCGCCGTGCGACTGGGTGAAGACGCGCTGCCAGGGGTTGGTCGCGTAGCCGAACAGGGCGGTGGCCAGCAGCAGGGAGGCGACGATGCCCGCGGTGGCGAGGACGAGGAACAGTGCCTCGCCGCGGTGCGTGCGCAGATCGGAGTGCGCCCAGCGCAGGGTGGCTCGCATACGGGTCAGCCCCTCCGCGGATCGTCGTACCCGCGCATGTCAGTCCTTCAGCTCCAGCACACCGGATATGCCGGCGCGGCGCGGCGGGGTGGTGCCGCCGTCGAGTGCCGCGTCGTCGGCGATCCGGCCGTCGAAGAAGCTGATCACCCGGTCCGCGGCGCTCGCCAGCCGGGCGTCATGGGTGACCAGCACGATCGTCTGGCCGCGCTGGTGGAAGCGGGACAGCAGCCGCATCACCTCGCGGGTGCCCTTGCTGTCGAGGCTGCCCGCGGGCTCGTCGGCCAGCAGCAGCGGCGGGTGGTTGACCAGCGCCCGGGCCAGGGCGACGCGCTGCTGCTCACCGCCGGACAGCTCGCCCGGCATGCTGCGCTCCTTGCCCGTCAGGCCCAGCTCGGCCAGCAGCGCCTCACGCTCGGTGCGCGCCTGCTTGGGCGGGGTGCCGGCGAGCAGGGCGGGCAGTTCCACGTTGTCGGCGACGGACAGGTTCGAGACGAGGTTGAAGAACTGGAAGACGATCCCGATCCGCTTCCTGCGCTCCACCGCCCAGCGCGCCTCGCTGTAGGTGTCGGTGGACTCGCCGTCGAGCCAGATGTGGCCCTCGTCCGGGCGCTGGAGTCCGCCGAGCAGATGCAGCAGCGTCGACTTGCCCGCGCCGGACGGGCCGGTGATCGCCACGAACTCGCCCTGCCGTACGCACAGGTCGACCCCGCGCACGGCGTGGGCCGGGGCGCCCTCGCCGTGGTGGGTCTTGGTCAGTCCCTCGGCGCGCAGCACAGGAGCGGGACGCTCGTCGCTCACTCCAGCTCCTCCAGCTCTTCCTGGCACCGTTCCAGCCAGTCGAGGTCGGCCTGCAGGTGCAGCATCGCGCCCTCGATCAGCAGATGGGCGACGCGGTTGTCGCGGTCTTCGGCGGCGGCCAGCTTCGACAGCTGCCGCATGGTGTTCAGGTACTGGCGGCGCTGCTGGTTGATCAGGGTGATCTGCTCGGCGAGACCGGTCTGCGGGGCGAGCGCCAGTTTCATGAAGAACTCGTCCCGCACCCGCGGCTCGTCCTCGGGCTCCTCGAACCAGGCGCGCAGCGCCTCCCGCCCGGCGTCGGTGAGGTGGTAGACCTTTTTGTTGGGCCGGCTGGACTGCGTCACGTCCTCGCCCTCGATCAGTCCCGACTTCTCGAGGCGGCCGAGGGTCACATAGATCTGGCCGACGTTCGGCTGAGGGTACGCGGAGCCCAGCAGTTGCTCAAGGTCCTGCTTGAGCTCGTAGCCGTGGGCGGGTCCGCGGGCGAGGAGGGCCAGGAGGGGCAGGCGCACGCGTGCAGTCCTCCTGTCCGGTCCAATGTGCTCCAGGCCCTAGTATCGCCCATACCTAACAGGTATACATGGCCTCTGATTCCGGGCAAAGGTGCCCAGCGCCGGTGTACAGGGAGGAACCTATGCGGTGGATCCAAGCCGCGGGTAGGGGCCTCCTCGTTCTGGTCGTGGTCCTGACCGGTTACGTCGCCGCCGGAGCGCAGGCGGGCGAGCCCTCCGCGGGGTCCCGCGGGCCGCTCACCCTGGCCACCGCCGGCGATCTCACCGGCTACCTCGGCCCCCTGCTGGAGGGCTGGAATCGTACCCATCCCGGCGAGAAGGTGACCCTGGTCGAGCTGCCGGACTCGGCCGACGAGACCGAGGCCCAGATGATCACCGACCTGCGCGACGGTGATCGCAGCCGGTTCGACGTGCTCAACATCGACGTCAACTGGACCTCGGAGTTCGCCGCGGCGGGCTGGATCAGACCGCTGCCCCGGGACCGCTTCCCCCTGAAGACGTTCCTCCAGCCGGTCGTGGACACGGCGACCTACGACGGGCAGCTCTACGCGGTCCCGTACGTCACGAACGCCGGTCTGCTCCTGTACCGCAAGGACGTCCTCGCCGCGGAGGGCGTCGATCCGCCGCGCACCTGGGCGGAGCTGGAGCGGTACGCCAGGACCATCGCCCCGAAGCACGGCCTCGGCGGCTACGCCGGACAGTTCCTGCCCTACGAAGGCCTCACCGTGAACGCGGCCGAGGCCGTCTACTCGGCGGGCGGCTCGATCCTGGGCGACGAGGGCGAGCGCGTCACCGTCGACTCGGCGGCGGCCCGCGAGGGCATCGGGTTCCTGGCGCGCGGAGTGCGCGAGGGCTGGATCCCGAGGGAAGCGCTGACGTACAAGGAGGAGGAGTCCAAGCAGGCCTTCCAGGACGGCCGGCTGCTCTTCCTGCGGAACTGGCCGTACGCCTACGTCGGCGCCTCGGCCCCCGGCTCGAAGGTCGCCGGGAAGGTCGGCGCCGTGCCCCTGCCCGGGCCCGGTGGGCCGGGGACCAGTGTCCTCGGCGGGTCCAACCTGGCCGTCAGCGCGCACGCGCGGCACCCTGACTCGGCGGCCCGCCTGATCGCGTACCTCACCGGTGAGCGCGTGCAGCGGCAGGTCCTCACCCGCGGTGCGCTGCCGCCCGTGCGCGCGGACCTCTACCGGGATCCCGCGCTCATCCGCAGGTTCCCCTACCTGCCGACGCTGCGCACGAGCGTCCTCGCGGCCGCGCCGCGCCCCAAGAGCCCGCGCTACGACCAGGTCAGCCTGGTGGTGCAGGCCGTCGTGAACGACGCGATGGCGGGGCGCCAGACGCCCGCAGCGGCGGTCCGGCGGCTGGCGCGCGAGCTCGCCGTCATCTCGCGCGGCTAGCACTTTCCGCGCCCTCTCGGCGCCCTCCCCTACTTACTTGTTAGGTAACGCGGGCGTCTCATCTCGCTGAGTATCGCCCGAGTATGTCCCTATTTCGGCACGCCAACCGCTGGATACCTTCTGCCTTTTCATTGACACCCTCTCGTCACGCCTACTTAACATGCATGCATAACCGCTGCCCTCCTCAGAGACAGGTCGATGGGTTGAACAGGCACCACTGGTGGCGTGACGCAGTGATCTATCAGGTGTACGTCCGCAGCTTCCTCGACAGCACCGGCGACGGCATCGGCGACCTCGCCGGGGTCCGGGCCGGACTGCCGTACCTGAAGAAGCTCGGCGTCGACGGGATCTGGCTGAGCCCCTTCTATCCCTCGCCGCAGCACGACCACGGCTACGACGTGGCCGACTACTGCGACGTCGACCCGCTCTTCGGTGACCTCGACGAGTTCGACCAGCTGGTCGGCGCCGCGCGGCGGCTCGGCATCAAGGTGCTCCTCGACATCGTCCCGAACCACTGCTCCAGCGAGCACCCCTGGTTCCGCGAGGCGCTCGCCGCCCCCGCCGGCAGCCCCGCCCGGGCCCGCTTCCACTTCGCCGACGGCCGCGGCCCGGACGGCTCCGAGCCGCCCAACAACTGGCACGCCATGTTCGGCGGCCCGGCGTGGAGCCGGGTGACCGAGGCGGACGGGCGGCCCGGCCAGTGGTACCTGCACATGTTCACCCCCGAGCAGCCCGACTGGAACTGGCGCGAGCCGGAGGTCGCCGCCGAGTTCGACCGGGTGCTGCGCTTCTGGCTGGA
Source organism: Streptomyces sp. NPDC007907 (assembly GCF_042959365.1). Taxonomy (NCBI): domain Bacteria; kingdom Bacillati; phylum Actinomycetota; class Actinomycetes; order Kitasatosporales; family Streptomycetaceae; genus Streptomyces; species Streptomyces sp. NPDC007907. The sequence continues at coordinate 155,985 of NZ_JBIBKR010000007.1, read as the reverse complement.
CCGGGGTGTCGACGGCTTCCGCATCGACGTCGCCGCCGGCCTCTACAAGCACCCCGAGCTGCCCGACTCCGACGACCCGGAGGCCGACGCCCGCACCCGCGACTCGGTCAACCCGCTCGCCTGGAACCAGCCTGAGGTGCACGACGTGTGGCGCCGCTGGCGCTCCATATGCGAGGAGTACACCGAGCGCGACGGCCTCGACCGCCTGCTCGTCGGCGAGGTCTCCGTGCCGACCGCCCGCGAGCACGCCCGGTACGTCCGCCCCGACGAACTGCACCAGGCCTTCTTCTTCGACCTGCTCAGCGCCTCCTGGGACGCCGACGCCTTCCAGAAGGTGATCTCGGAGGCCATGCAGGACATCGCCGGCACCGGCTCGACCGTCACCTGGGTCCTCAACAACCACGACCAGGTCCGCACCGTCACCCGCTACGGCGAACCCGCCACCGAGGGCAGCGGCCTCGGCGCCGCCCGCGCCCGCGCCGCCGCGCTCCTGATGCTGGCCCTGCCCGGCGCCGCCTACATCTACCAGGGCGAGGAGCTCGGCCTGCCGGAGGTCGTGGACCTGCCCGACGACGTGCTCACCGACCCGATCTTCCATCGCACCGGCAGCCGCGCCCGCATCCGCGACGGCTGCCGCGTGCCCCTGCCCTGGTCGGGCCAGGCCTCGCCGTTCGGCTTCACCCCCGGCGTGGAGAGCGCCAAGCCGTGGCTGCCGCAGCCGGAGTACTTCGCCGAGTACGCCACCGACCGCGCCCTCGCCGACACCCGCTCCTTCTGGCACCTGTACCGCGACGGCCTCCAGCTGCGCGCCGCCCTGCCCCAGCTGGGCGAGGGCACGCTGCGCTGGCTGGACGCGCCCCCCGGCGTGCTGGCCTTCGAACGCGGCGACGACCTGGTCTGCGCCGTCAACTTCGGCACCGCCCCCACCCCCGCGCCGGTCTCCGGCACCCCCCTGCTCGCCAGCGGCTCCTGCCCGCCCGGAGTCCTCTCCGGCTCGACGGCCGCCTGGTGGATCCGTTCCTGAACGCCCCGCAAGCGAACGCTTCGCAAGTCAACTCCCCGAAGGGACATCAACGATGATGCGACGACGTACCACCCTGCTCACCGGCTGCACCGCTCTCGTCCTGGCGCTCGGCGCGACCGCCTGCGGCGGCGGCCCCGTCTCGGCCGGCGGCGGCGACAAGGCGCTCGACGGCCAGTCGATCACCGTCGCCGGCGTCTGGTCCGGCACCGAGCAGAAGAACTTCCAGAAGGTGCTCGACGCCTTCACCGAGAAGACCGGCGCCAAGACGCAGTTCGTCTCCACCGGCGACAACGTCTCCACCGTCGTCGGCAGCAAGATCGAAGGCGGCAACGCCCCCGACGTCGTGATGGTCCCGCAGGTCGGCGTGCTCAAGCAGTTCGCGCAGAAGGGCTGGCTCAAGCCGCTGTCGCAGAAGACCGAGCAGGCCGTCGACGCGGGCTACGCCCCCGTCTGGAAGAAGTACGGCAGCGTCGACGGCACCCTCTACGGCCTCTACTTCAAGGCCGCACACAAGTCGACCGTCTGGTACAGCCCCGAGGCCCTCGAACAGGCCGGCGTGAAGCCCCCGAAGAGCTACGACGAGCTGCTCAAGGCCGGGCAGACCGTGTCCGACTCCGGGCTCGCCGCGTTCTCCGTCGCAGGACAGGACGGCTGGACCCTCACCGACTGGTTCGAGAACGTCTACCTCTCCCAGGCCGGACCCGAGAAGTACGACGCCCTCGCCGCGCACAAGCTGAAGTGGACCGACGCCTCCGTCGTCGACGCCCTCACCACCCTCGGCAAGCTCTTCAAGGACAAGCAGCTCATCGCCGGCGGCCAGAAGGGCGCCCTGAACACCGACTTCCCCGGCTCGGTCGAGAAGGTGTTCGGCCCGGAGCCCGAGGCCGGCATGGTCTACGAGGGCGACTTCGTCGCCGGTGTCGCCAAGGACCAGTTCGGCAAGAAGGTCGGCGAGGACGCCAACTTCTTCCCGTTCCCCGCGGTCGGCGGCGGCGAGGCCCCCGTCGTCAGCGGCGGCGACGCCGCCGTCGTCCTCAAGGACGGCAAGAACCAGAAGGCCGCCCAGGCCCTCCTGGAGTACCTCGCCACCCCCGAGGCCTCCGCGGTGTGGGCCGAGGCCGGCGGCTTCCTCTCCCCGAACAAGAAGCTCGACCTCGCCTCCTACGGCGACGACGTCACCCGCGCCACCGCCAAGTCCCTCGTCGAGGCCGGGGACTCGGTCCGCTTCGACATGTCCGACCAGGCCCCGGCCGCGTTCGGCGGCACCAAGGGCACCGGCGAGTGGAAGCTGCTGCAGGACTTCCTGCGCGACCCCTCCGACCCGAAGGGCACCGCGGCGAAGCTGGAGGCCGCGGCGGCCAAGGCGTACCAGGACTGATACGCCATGACAGCGACCCTCGTGAAAGAGACGAGTTCCCCACCCGGCCCGGTCGCCGACCGCACCCGGCGACTGCGCCGGCGCGGGAAGATCATCGCCCTGCTGTTCGTGCTGCCCGCACTGCTGCTGCTCGGCGCGCTCGTCGTCTACCCCGTGCTGTTCAGCATCGGCCGCAGCTTCTTCGACGCCTCCGGGACGACCTTCGTCGGCGGTGACAACTACGCCGAGATGTTCCGCGACCCGGCGACCCTCAAGGCCGTGCGCAACACGGCCATCTGGGTCGTCGTCGCCCCGGCCCTGCTCACCGGCCTCGGACTGATCCTCGCCGTGCTGGTGGAGAAGGTCCGCTGGGCGACCGCCTTCAAGCTGCTCCTCTTCATGCCGATGGCGGTCTCCTTCCTCGCCGCCGGCATCATCTTCCGGCTCGCCTACGACGAGGACCCGGACAAGGGCGTGCTCAACGCCGCCGTCGTCTCCGTCCACGACGCCTTCGAGGGGGAGTCCTCCTACCCGACGGCCCGGGCGCGTGACGCCCAGGGGCTGACGAAGGAGAAGGACGGCTCGTACCGCACGAGCACCAGCGTGTCGCCCGGTGACGCGCTGGCCCTGGGCCTGGTCGGCGTGCAGCCCGACGACCTGCCGGGCGGCGCCGAGCCGGCCTACGCGGCGGCCGGACGGAAAGCCGCCGCCGACGAACTGCGCGGCGTGGTCTACCTGGACTTCACGCCCGGCGGGGGAGGGGAGCAGGGCAAGGTCGACCGGCGGGAGAGCGGGCTGCCGGAGATGACGGTCGAGGCGGTCCGTGACGGCGAGCAGGTCGCCTCGACGACCACGGCCGCCGACGGCTCCTTCCGCTTCGGGAAACTCGAACCCGGCTCCTACGAGGTGCGGCTGCCGTCGTCCAACTTCGCCCAGGCCTACGACGGGGTCTCCTGGCTCGGGCCGGCACTGGTCACCCCGGCGATCATCGGCGCGTACCTGTGGATCTGGACCGGCTTCGCCATGGTGCTGATCGGGGCCGGTCTGTCGACGCTGCCCCGGGACGCCCTGGAGGCGGCGCGGATGGACGGCGCGAACGAGTGGCAGATCTTCCGGCGCATCACGGTGCCGCTACTGGCCCCGGTGCTCTCGGTCGTGTTCATCACCCTCGTCATCAACGTGATGAAGGTCTTCGACCTCGTCTACATCATCGCGCCCGGCCCCGTGCAGGAGGACGCGACCGTGCTCGCGACGCAGATGTGGCTGGTGTCGTTCGGCGGCGGCAACAACCAGGGGCTCGGCAGCGCGCTCGGTGTGCTGCTCCTGCTGCTGGTCGTCCCGGCGATGGTGTTCAACGTCCGCCGTTTCCGAAGGAGTCAGCGATGAACGCGGTCCGGCGCGGACTGGGCAACGGGGCCGTCCAGGCCTTCCTCGTCCTGATCGGCCTGGTGTGGATGACACCGCTGGCGGGGCTGTTCCTGTCCTCGCTGCGGTCCGCCGAGGACACGGCCAAGGGCGGCTGGTGGACGGTGTTCTCCAGCCCCGGCCAGCTGTCCTTCGACAACTACTCGGAACTGCTGGGCAACGCCGGGATCACGCAGGCGTTCTGGAACACGGTGCTGATATCGGTGCCGGCCACGGCGCTGGTCGTGGTGATCGCGGCCCTCGCCGGGTACGCCTTCGCGTGGCTGGACTTCCCCGGGCGGGAGGCGATCTTCCTGGTCGTGGTCGCGCTGCTGGTGGTGCCGGTGCAGATCGGTCTGCTGCCGGTCGCCAAACTCTTCGGCCAGCTGGGCCTGTTCGGCACGATCCCCGGCGTCGTCCTCTTCCACGTGGCCTACGGCCTTCCCTTCGCGGTGTTCCTGCTCCGCAACTACTTCGCCGAGATGCCGAAGGAGATGCTGGAGGCGGCGCGCATGGACGGGGGCAGCGAGTGGCGTATCTTCACACGGCTGGTCCTGCCCGTGGGGCGGCCGGCGATCGCCTCCCTGGCCATCTTCCAGTTCCTGTGGGTGTGGAACGACATGCTGGTGGCGTTGCTGTTCGCGGACAGCACGTCGCAGCCGCTGACCGTGGAACTCCAGTCGCAGATCCGACAGTTCGGCAGCAACATCGACGTCCTGGCCCCCGGGGCGTTCGTGTCCCTGGTCGTCCCTGTCGTCGTGTTCTTCGCGTTCCAGAGGCACTTCGTACAGGGCGTGATGGCCGGCTCGGTCAAGTAGCGCCTGAACCAGGGGGCTCCGCCCCCTGGACCCTCATTTCCTTCGCCCACCCATCACCCGAAGCGGTCAGCCAGGAGGCTGGACCCGCCAGTTGCCCCTTGCACGGGCAGTTTCGGGTGGTGGGTGGGCGAAGGTCCTGGGGTCCAGGGGCGGAGCCCCCTGGTTGGCTAGGCCGAAGCCGGCGGGTACAAGGACCGCGGCAGTTGGGAGGCCGCCGTGCCGTCCAGGAGCCACAGGGTCCGGCTCCTGCCGTACGCGCCGGCCGCCGGGGCCTGGATCTCTCCCGCCCCGGACAACGCGATCGCCGCAGCCTTCGCCTTGTCCTCCCCGGCCGCCAGCAGCCACACCTCCCGCGCCGCACGGATCGCCGGCAGTGTCAGCGTCACCCGGGTCGGTGGCGGCTTCGGCGCGCCGTGGACGCCCACGACCGTCCGCTCCGTCTCCCGCACCGCCGGCAACTCCGGGAAGAGCGACGCCACGTGCGTGTCCGGCCCGACGCCCAGCATCAGCACGTCGAACGCGGGCACCGGCCCGTGGTTCTCCGGCCCCGCCGCCTGCGCCAGTTCCTCCGCGTACGCGGCCGCCGCCGCGTCCACGTCGGTGCCGTGCGGCCCGTCCGACGCGGGCATCGCGTGCACCCGCTTCGGATCGAGCGGCACCGAGTCGAGGAGGGCCTCCCTCGCCTGGGTGACGTTGCGCTCCGGGTCGCCCTCGGGCAGGAACCGCTCGTCACCCCACCAGAGGTCGAGCCGGCCCCAGTCGATCGCGTCCCGGGCGGGAGCCGCGGCCAGCGCCGCCAGCAGGCCGTTGCCGTTGCGGCCGCCCGTCAGGACCACGGACGCCGAGCCCCGGGAGGCCTGCGCGTCCACGATCCTGGTGATCAGCCGGGCCGCCGCCGCCTGCGCCATCAGCTCCTTGTCGCGGTGGACGACCAGCTGCGGTGCCGTACTCACTTCGTCGCCTTCCGTACGGGCTCCAGCCTCGGCGGTTCCTGCCTCACCGGTGCCTGCGCCGTCGCTTCCGCAGCGGGTGCTTTCGCAGCCGCTTCAGCGGGAGCGGGCAGGGCGAGTCCTGCTCGCCCCTCACTTTTGGGCACCGACGGCACCGACGGCACGGACGACGCGGACTTCAGCCGGTCCACCCCGTACCGCAGCGCCGACGCGTACGTGTCGTCCGGGTCGAGACGCCGCAGCTCCTCCGCCATCAGCTCGGCGGTCTCCCTGCGCTTGAGCGCCACGGCCCGGTCCGGCTGGCCCTCGATGGACAGCGTCGCCAGCGAACCGTCGGCCCGGTCCAGCTTGATGGGGCCGCAGTTGGTGTCCATGCGGACCGCCGTCAGACCCGGGCCGCTGGACAGCGAGCGCTTCACGGGGACGTCCAGCCGGTCCGCGAGCCACATCGCCAGCAGCTCACAGCTCGGGTTGAACTCCTCGCCCTCCACCTCGACGGCCCGCACCTCGCAGGCCACCTGGTCGAGTGCCGCCGCCAGCATGGAACGCCAGGGCGTGATGCGGGTCCATGACAGGTCCGTGTCGCCGGGGGTGTAGGTCCCCGACCGGGTGGCCAGGTCCCGGACCGGCTGCTCGGAGGCGTACGTGTCGGTGACACGCCGCTGCGCGAGGGCACCCAGAGGGTCGTTCGCCGGGTCGAGCGGCGCGTTCACCGGCCACCACACCACCACGGGGGCGTCCGGCAGCAGCAGCGGCAGCACCACCGACTGGGCGTGGTCCGCGACCTCGCCGTACAGCCGGAGCACGACCGTCTCGCCGGTGCCCGCGTCCGCGCCGACCCGCACCTCGGCGTCCAGACGGGACTGCGTACGGTCGCGGGGGGAGCGGGAGACACGCTTGATGACGACGAGCGTGCGTGAGGGATGCTCGTGCGCGGCGTCGCTCGCGGCCTTCAGCGCGTCGTAGGCGTTCTCCTCGTCCGTCACGATGACCAGCGTGAGCACCATGCCGACCGCCGGTGTGCCGATCGCCCGGCGGCCCTGCACCAGCGCCTTGTTGACCTTGCTGGCCGTGGTGTCCGTCAGGTCTGTCTTCATGGCCGGCGCCAGCTCCGTCCGTGTCGCTCGAGCATTTCGTCCGCCTCGACGGGCCCCCAGGTACCGGCCGGGTACTGGGCGGGCTTGCCGTTCTTGTCCCAGTACTCCTCGATCGGGTCGAGGATCTTCCAGGACAGCTCGACCTCCTCGGTACGCGGGAAGAGGTTCGAGTCACCGAGCAGAACGTCCAGGATCAGACGCTCGTACGCCTCCGGGCTGGACTCGGTGAAGGACTCGCCGTAGGCGAAGTCCATCGACACGTCCCGGATCTCCATCGACGTGCCCGGCACCTTCGAGCCGAAGCGGACCGTGACGCCCTCGTCCGGCTGGACGCGGATGACGATCGCGTTGGAGCCGAGCTCCTCGGTGGCCGTCGAGTCGAAGGGGGAGTGCGGGGCCCGCTGGAAGACGACGGCGATCTCCGTCACGCGGCGGCCCAGACGCTTGCCGGTGCGCAGGTAGAAGGGGACGCCCGCCCAGCGGCGGTTGTCGATCTCCAGCTTGATCGCGGCGTAGGTGTCGGTCTTCGAGGACGCGTTGATGCCGTCCTCCTCCAGGTAGCCGCGCACCTTCGTACCGCCCTGCCACCCGGCCGTGTACTGGGCGCGCACGGTGTCCCGGCCCAGGTCCTTGGGCAGCTTCACCGCGCCGAGCACCTTGGTCTTCTCGGCGGCCAGCGCGTCCGCGTCGAAGGAGGAGGGCTCCTCCATGGCGGTGAGCGCCAGGAGCTGGAGTAGGTGGTTCTGGATGACGTCACGGGCGGCGCCGATGCCGTCGTAGTACCCGGCCCGGCCGCCGATGCCGATGTCCTCGGCCATGGTGATCTGCACATGGTCCACGAGGGACCGGTTCCAGATCGGCTCGAACATCGTGTTGGCGAAACGCAGCGCCAGGATGTTCTGGACGGTCTCCTTGCCCAGGTAGTGGTCGATGCGGAAGACCTGGTCCGGGGCGAAGACCTCGTGGACGACCTTGTTGAGCTCCTCGGCCGACTTCAGGTCGTGCCCGAACGGCTTCTCGATGACCGCGCGCCGCCACGAGCCGCCCGTCTGGTCGGCCAGCTGATGCTTCTTCAGCTGCTGGATGACCACCGGGAAGGACTTCGGCGGCACCGAGAGGTAGAAGGCGAAGTTGCCGCCCGTGCCCTGTGCCTTGTCGAGCTCCTCGATCGTGGAGCGCAGCCGCTCGAACGCGTCGTCGTCGTCGAACGTGCCCTGCACGAAGCGCATGCCCTGGATGAGCTGCTGCCAGACCTCCTCGCGGAAGGGCGTGCGGGCGTGCTCCTTGACCGCGTCGTGGACCTCCTGCGCGAAGTCCTCGTGCGCCCACTCACGGCGGGCGAAGCCCACCAGGGAGAAGCCCGGCGGCAGCAGACCCCGGTTGGCGAGGTCGTACACGGCGGGCATGAGCTTCTTGCGGGACAGGTCGCCCGTGACGCCGAAGATGACCAGGCCCGACGGCCCCGCGATACGCGGGAGCCGTCGGTCCGCGGGGTCACGCAGCGGGTTGCTGCTCGACACCTGTTCAGCCCTCCGAGGGGGCGAGGCGCTGAAGTTCGGCCTCGGTCGACTTCAGCAGGTCGTTCCAGGAGTCCTCGAACTTCTGGACGCCTTCCTCCTCCAGCAGCCGGACCACGTCGTCGTACTTGATCCCGAGCTTCTCGACCGCGTCGAGTTCGGCGCGGGCCTGCTCGTACGTGCCGGCGATGGTGTTGCCGCGGATCTCGCCCTGCTCCTCCGTGGCGAACAGGGTCGCCTCCGGCATGGTGTTCACCGTGTTGGGCGCCACCAGTTCGTCGACGTACAGGGTGGGCTTGTACGCCTTGTCCTTGACGCCGGTGGACGCCCACAGCGGACGCTGCTTGTTGGCGCCGGCCTTCTCCAGGGCGCTCCAGCGGTCCGAGGAGAAGACCTCCTCGTACGCCTGGTAGGCCAGCCGGGCGTTGGCGACGCCGGCCTTGCCGCGCGCGGCCTTGGCCTCGTCGGTGCCCAGCGCGTCGAGCCGCTTGTCGATCTCGGTGTCCACGCGGGACACGAAGAACGATGCCACGGAGTGGATCTGCGACAGGTCCAGGCCGCGCTCCTTGGCCTTCTCCAGGCCGGTCAGGAACGCGTCCATGACCAGGCGGTAGCGCTCCAGGGAGAAGATCAGCGTGACGTTGACGCTGATGCCCAGGCCGATGGTCTCGGCGATGGCCGGGAGGCCCGCCTCGGTGGCCGGGATCTTGATGAGCGTGTTGGGCCGGTCCACCAGCCAGGCGAGCTGCTTGGCCTCGGCGACCGTCGCCCGCGTGTTGTGCGCCAGGCGCGGGTCGACCTCGATCGAGACCCGGCCGTCCTTGCCGCCGGTGGCGTCGAAGACCGGGCGCAGGATGTCGGCGGCGTCGCGGACGTCCGCCGTCGTGATCATGCGGATGGCCTCTTCGACGGTGACCTTGCGGGCGGCGAGGTCGGTCAGCTGCGTGTCGTAGCCGTCGCCCTGCGAGATCGCCTTCTGGAAGATCGAGGGGTTGGTGGTGACGCCCACGACGTGCTGCTGGTCGATCAGCTCGGCGAGGTTGCCGGACGTGATCCGCTTGCGCGACAGGTCGTCCAGCCAGATCGCCACGCCTTCCTCGGAGAGGCGCTTGAGTGCGTCTGTCATGGAAATTCCATCTCCTACGTGTCGTATATGAGCGTCAGCGCTGAGCTGCGGCGATCGATTCCCGCGCGGCGGCGGCCACGTTCTCGGGAGTGAAACCGAACTCGCGGAAAAGGACCTTGCCGTCGGCCGAAGCACCGAAGTGCTCCAGGGAAACGATGCGGCCGGCGTCCCCCACGTACTTGTGCCACGTGAGACCGATACCGGCCTCCACCGCGACACGGGCCCGGACGGACGGCGGCAGGACGCTGTCCCGGTACCCCTGGTCCTGCTGCTCGAACCACTCCACCGACGGCATGGACACGACGCGCGTGGGCACGCCGGCGCCCTGGAGCTGCTCGCGCGCCTCGACGGCGACGTGCACCTCCGAGCCGGTGGCGATCAGGATGACCTCGGGCTCGCCGCCCTCGGCCTCGAACAGGACGTAACCGCCGCGCGCGGCGTCCTCGTTGGGCTCGTACGTCGGCACACCCTGACGCGTCAGCGCCAGACCGTGCGGCTGGCCCTTGCCGAACTCCTTCGTCCAGCGCTTGAGGATCTCGCGCCAGGCGATCGCGGTCTCGTTGGCGTCGGCCGGACGCACGAGGTTCAGGCCGGGGATCGCGCGCAGCGACGCGAGGTGTTCGACGGGCTGGTGCGTCGGGCCGTCCTCACCGAGGCCGATGGAGTCGTGCGTCCACACGTACGTCACCGGCAGGTGCATCAGCGCCGACAGCCGCACCGCGTTGCGCATGTAGTCGGAGAACACCAGGAAGGTGCCGCCGTAGATCCGGGTGTTGCCGTGCAGCGCGATGCCGTTCATCTCGGCGGCCATCGCGTGCTCGCGGATACCGAAGTGGATCGTGCGGCCGTACGGGTCCGCCTCCGGCAGCGGGTTGTCCGCCGGGAGGAAGGAGCTGGTCTTGTCGATCGTGGTGTTGTTGGAGCCGGCCAGGTCGGCCGAACCGCCCCACAGCTCGGGGATGACCCCGCCGAGCGCCTGGAGGATCTTGCCGGACGCGGCGCGCGTGGCGACACCCTTGCCGACCTCGAAGACCGGGATCTTCTCCTCCCAGCCCTGGGGCAGCTCACCCTTGGCGATCCGGTCGTACTCGGCGGCGCGCTCGGGGTTGTTGTCCCGCCACTGCTGGTACGCCTTCTCCCACACCGCGCGGGCCGCCTGGCCCCGCTCCAGGGCCCTGCGGGTGTGCGTGATGACCTCGTCGGAGACCTCGAAGGTCTGCTCCGGGTCGAAGCCCAGGACCCGCTTGGTCGCCGCGACCTCGTCGTCGCCGAGCGCCGAGCCGTGCGCGGCCTCGGTGTTCTGCGCGTTCGGCGCCGGCCAGGCGATGATCGAGCGCATCGCGATGAACGACGGCCGGTCCGTGACGGCCTTGGCCTTCTGGATCGCCTCGAAGATCGCGACCGGGTCCAGGTCGCCGTCGGCCTTCGGCTCCACCCGCTGCACGTGCCAGCCGTAGGCCTCGTACCGCTTGACGGTGTCCTCGGAGACGGCCGTCTCGGTGTCGCCCTCGATCGAGATGTGGTTGTCGTCCCACAGCAGGATCAGATTGCCGAGCTTCTGGTGGCCCGCGAGGGACGAGGCCTCGGCGGAGATGCCCTCCTGGAGGCAGCCGTCACCGGCGATGCAGTAGATGAAGTGGTCGAACGGCGACTCGCCCTCGGGGGCCTCCGGGTCGAACAGGCCGCGCTCGTAGCGGGCGGCCATCGCCATGCCGACCGCGTTGGCGACACCCTGGCCGAGCGGGCCGGTCGTGGTCTCCACACCGGTCGTGTGCCCGTACTCGGGGTGACCGGGGGTCTTGGAGCCCCACGTGCGGAAGGACTTCAGGTCGTCCAGCTCCAGGCCGAAGCCGGCCAGGTACAGCTGGGTGTAGAGGGTCAGGGACGAGTGGCCGGCGGACAGCACGAAGCGGTCCCGTCCGACCCAGTCGGCGTCGGCCGGGTCGTGGCGCATCACCTTCTGGAAGAGGGTGTAGGCGGCAGGCGCCAGGCTCATCGCCGTACCCGGATGGCCGTTACCGACCTTCTGTACGGCATCGGCGGCCAGGACACGCGCGGTGTCGACGGACCGCTGGTCCAACTCGGTCCACTCGAGGTCTGTGGTGGTCGGCTTGGTGCTCACCCTGGGTCAGGGCTCCTCTCCACATGTCGGATGCCGGTGTATCGGGGCGCCCACCGGCCGCAGTCGAGCCTACCCCCGCGGGACGTGCGTTTTTTCGAGTCACTCCAGAGTGCCGGGGCTGATCCCGATCCGCCTCCTGACTGGGGCGTACCGCATTCGACAGGTGAATACGGAGCCGCTCATCCGGGTGCTCAATCGAGCTTCGAGGCGCCCTTCCGAAGGCGTTCGCCAACACGAGCCGACCCCCGCGAATGTCCGAGTCTGGGCAACGTCTAAAGTGGCGTGGTACGCGCGAGCCTTTACCGGGACTTCACAGCGGTGAGGCTCGCTGGGATGTCTCTGTAGGGGTGTGCGTGACGGCCGTTGAATCCCGTCCAGCGGGTCTGCTCGGGACGGACCAGAGCCCGGCCCACCGGCCGTTCGGGGCCCGTGTGATGGCCTTCGTGGCTCTCACCAAGCCGCGGATCATCGAGCTGCTGCTGATCACGACGGTGCCGGTGATGTTCCTGGCGCAGCAGGGCGTGCCCGACCTGACGCTGGTGCTGCTGACGTGTCTCGGCGGCTACATGTCCGCGGGCGGCGCCAACGCGCTCAACATGTACATCGACCGCGACATCGACGCGCTGATGGACCGCACCTCGCAGCGTCCGCTGGTCACCGGCATGGTCAGCCCGCGTGAGTGCCTGGCCTTCGGCATCACGCTGGCCGTCGCCTCGACGCTGCTGTTCGGCCTCACCGTCAACTGGCTGAGCGCGTGGCTCGCCCTCGGCGCGCTCCTCTTCTACGTCGTCGTCTACACGATGATCCTCAAGCGGCGTACCTCGCAGAACATCGTGTGGGGCGGCATCGCCGGCTGCCTGCCGGTGCTGATCGGCTGGTCCTCGGTCACGAACTCGATGTCGTGGGCGCCGGTCATCCTCTTCATGGTCATGTTCTTCTGGACGCCGCCGCACTACTGGCCGCTGTCCATGAAGGTCAAGGAGGACTACGCGCGCGTGGGCGTGCCCATGCTGCCGGTGGTCGCCTCCAACAAGGTGGTCGCCAAACAGATCGTGATCTACAGCTGGGTCATGGTCGGCGTCTCGCTCCTGCTCACCCCCCTCGGCTACACCGGCTGGTTCTACACCTCGGTGGCGCTGCTGGCGGGCGGCTTCTGGCTCTGGGAGGCGCACGGCCTGCAGAACCGCGCGAAGGCGGAGGTGACGGGCGCGAAGCTGAAGGAGATGCGCCTGTTCCACTGGTCGATCACCTACGTGTCGCTGCTGTTCGTGGCGGTCGCGGTCGACCCCTTCCTGCGCTGACACCCGGGCGTACGTCACAGAACCCTGCCCTCGCCAGTCGATCTACCGGTGAGTAGCATCCTGGTCATGGCAGACACGCAGCAGGTTGACCCGAAGGCCGAGCGCAAGGTGGCCCGGCTGGCCAAGCAGATCTCCTCCTTCTCCAAGGCCCACGGCGGTGCCGAGGGCCAGGTCGCCTACATCGGCGAGCGCGGCGCCCGCATCGTCCTGGTCGGCGAGGACGGCAACTGGGGCGACCTGGTCGCCCCTTCCTACGAGATCGCCGAGCAGGCGGTGAACACGTCGGGCATTACCCGCCACGAGTCCTTCGACGGCGACTTCGCGGCGAAGGTCAAGACCGGCCGCTACGAGTGGTCGCGGATGGCGGGCATCCAGGTAGGCGGCCCCAAGAACAATTGAGCAGCCGGCCCAGCGGCGCGGAGAACTGCGCGACCAGCCACAACCGGCCCGCAGCCGCCCCGTGTCCCGGACCCCCACCCCTGGGACCGCGACCTCGACCCCGGTTCACCCGTTAGGACCCTTGGAACAGCAGGGTCCACACCGGGAGGCCCGGATGATCGAAACGCCGTCCTTGGTGGACCAGTACTGCCACGGAGTGCTGCGCACGGAGCTGGGCCTCGGCACCTTCGAGGCCCACCTCAGCCACACCGAGGGCCCGCCCGCCCCCGGCACCACCCTCTTCGACACCCAGACCGGCTTCGCCGTGCGGCGCTGGTGCCCGCCCCTGCTCGGCCTCGAACCCCACTGCGCACCCGCCCGCTACCTGGCCCGACGCCGTGAACTGGGCGTCCTGGAGTCTGGCCGCCGCCTCCTGCGCGGCAGCGGCATCACGACGTACCTGGTCGACACCGGCCTCCCCGGCGACCTGACGCAGCCCGGCGAGATGGCCGGTACGGGAGCCGCCGAGGCCCGCGAGATCGTGCGCCTGGAACTCCTCGCCGAGCAGGTCGCCGACACCTCCGGGACCGTGGAGTCCTTCCTCGCGAACCTCGCCGAGTCGGTGCACGCGGCCGCCGCCCACGCCGTTGCCTTCACCTCGGTCGCCGGCGTACGGCACGGCCTCGCGCTGGCTCCGGAGCCGCCCGGGCCGGGGGAGGTGCGCGGCGCGGCCGACCGCTGGTTCGCCGGGCGCGGTGTCGGCGCCGAGCTGAGCGACCCGGTGCTGCTGCGGCACCTGCTGTGGAGCGCGGTCGCCTCGGGGCTGCCGCTCCAGCTGCACGCGGGGCTGGGCGCACCGGGGCTGAGGAACGACCGTACGGACCCGATACTGCTGACGGACTTCGTACGGGCCACCGCCGGCCTCCGCACGGACCTGGTCCTGCTGCACGGCTATCCGTACCACCGGCAGGCCGCCCATCTCGCCGGCGTCTTCCCGCACGTCCACGTGGACTGCGGCGCCGCCCTGGTCCGCACGGGCGCCCGGGCCGCGACGGTCCTCGCGGAGATCCTGGAACTGGCCCCCTTCGGCAAGATCCTCTTCTCCACCGGCGCCCGGGGGCTGCCCGAACTGCACGTGGTGGGCGCCCGCCTGTTCCGTGAGGCCCTGGGGCGGGTGCTGGGCACCTGGGTCGCCGAGGGCGCCTGGTCACTGGCCGACGCGCAGCGGGTCGCCGGGATGCTGGCGTCGGGCAACGCGCGCCGGGTGTACGGGCTCGACAGGCCTTAGGCCTTGGTGAGGGTGGCCGCGGCGGGGGGTCCGGGCAGGTCCACGGCAGCCCCGGGGCGCTCGCGCAGCGACAGCACCACCCGCAGCACCCAGATCCACATCACGGCCGAGCCCAGCATGTGCGCACCGACCAGGATCTCGGGCAGGTCCGTGAAGTACTGGACGTACCCGATGACGCCCTGCGCGAGGAGGATCAGGAACAGCTCGCGGGTGCGGTTCAGCGGGTTCCGCGGCGCGTCGACCGCCTTGAGGACGAACCACAGGGCGAAGGTCAGCGTCACCACGATCCACGCCAGCACGGCGTGCAGCTTGCTGACCGTCTCCCAGTCGACCGGCATCCGCTCGACCTCGCTGGAGTCGCCCGCGTGCGGGCCGGCGCCGGTGACGACCGTGCCGACCAGGATGAGCAGGACGGCTGCCGCGACCAGGAACCACACCAGCTGCTGCACGGCCTTGCCGACCAGCGGGCGCGGCGCCGCGTCGCCCTCACGGGTGCGCTGCCACATCACCGTGGCGACCGCGATGAGCGCGGACGTCGCCACGAAGTGGGCCGCGACCGTGTACGGGTTGAGACCCACCAGCACCACGATGCCGCCGAGGATCGCGTTGCTCATCACGATCCAGAACTGCGCCCAGCCCAGCCGGACGAGGCCCCGCCGGTACGGCTTCTGCGAGCGCGCGGCGATGATCGCCCAGCCGACGGCGGCGCACAGCACGTACGTCAGCATGCGGTTGCCGAACTCGATCGCACCGTGGAAGCCCATCGCGCTGGTGGCGGTGAGCGAGTCGTCGGTGCACTTGGGCCAGGTCGGGCAGCCCAGGCCCGAGCCGGTGAGCCGTACGGCGCCGCCGGTGACGACGATGATCACCGACATCAGCAGTGCGGTCAGGGCCGCGCGCCGGACCGTCCGGGGTTCCGGGGTCCAGCGCTCGGCGATGAAGGCGAGCGGGTTGCGCAGGACGGCCTGGGCGTCGGCGCGGGTCACGTGTGGCACGCGAACCATCGTAGGCCGCTGCTTGTGCATCCGTTCACGAGGGTCCGTCACAGGGCACCGTCCCTACTCCCAGCGGAAGAACTTCCCGGCCGCCGCCAGGCCCACGACCGCCCACACGGCCAGGATCGCCAGGTCGCCCCAGGGCATCCCGGCGCCGTGCTGGAGCACGTCCCGCAGCCCGTCGGACAGCGCCGAGATCGGCAGCAGGCCCAGCACGTCCTGCGCGCCCGGGGGGAACTTGTCCAGCGGCACGATGACCCCGCCGCCCACGAGGAGCAGCAGGAACACCAGGTTGGCCGCGGCCAGCGTCGCCTCGGCCTTCAGCGTCCCGGCCATCAGCAGACCCAGGCCCGAGAAGGCGGCCGTGCCGAGGACCAGGAGCAGCAGGACGGCGACCGGGTTGCCCTGCGGCGACCAGCCGAGGGCGAAGGCGATCACCGTGAGCAGGATCACCTGGAGCATCTCGGTGACCAGGACCGACACCGTCTTCGCCGTCATCAGGCCCCAGCGCGGCAGGGGCGAGGAGGCGAGCCGCTTCAGCACGCCGTAGCGGCGTTCGAAGCCGGTGGCGATGGCCTGGCCGGTGAACGCGGTCGACATCACCGCGAGCGCGAGGATGCCGGGCGTCAGGAAATCGACCGCCTCGCCGGCGCCGGTGTCGACGATGTCCACGGTGCTGAACAGCACCAGGAGCAGGGTCGGGATGACGACGGTCAGCAGCAGCTGCTCGCCGTTGCGCAGCAGCATCTTCGTCTCGAGCGCGGCCTGGGCCGCGATCATGCGGGGGAGGGGCGCCGCGCCGGGCTTCGGCGTGTACGTCCCGGTGCCGGTGGCTGTCATGAACGCAACTCCTTGCCGGTGAGCTCCAGGCTGTGCTTTGCCGGGGGACGACCCCCGGACCCCCGGCCGGCCTCGATGTGCTGCGGAATCATGAACGCAGCTCCTTACCGGTGAGCTCCAGGAAGACGTCCTCCAGGGTGTGCCGCTCGACGGAGATCTTCTCCGGCATCACGCCGTGCTGGGCGCACCAGGAGGTCACCGTCGCGAGCAGCTGGGGGTCGACCTTGCCGACGACCCGGTAGGAGCCGGGCGTCAGCTCGGCGGCCGAGCAGTCGGCGGGCAGGGCCTTCAGCAGGGAGCCCACGTCGAGGCCCGGCCGGCCGGTGAAGCGCAGCGTGTTCTCGGCGCCGCCCCGGCACAGCTCCTCGGGGGAGCCCTGGGCGATGACCCGGCCCGCGTCGATGATCGCCACGTCGTCCGCGAGCTGCTCGGCCTCGTCCATGTAGTGGGTGGTGAGGACGACGGAGACGCCGTCGGCGCGCAGGTCCCGCACGAGGTCCCAGGTGGCGCGGCGGGCCTGCGGGTCGAGTCCGGCGGTCGGCTCGTCGAGGAAGACCAGTTCCGGCCGCCCGACCACGGCCATGGCCAGCGCCAGCCGCTGCTGCTGCCCGCCGGACAGCCGCCGGTACGTCGTACGGCCGCAGGAGCCGAGGCCCAGGCGCTCGATCAGCGCGTCCACGTCCAGGGGGTGCGCGTGCAGTTTCGCCACGTGGCGGAGCATCTCGTCGGCCCGGGAGCCCGAGTAGACGCCGCCGGACTGGAGCATCACGCCGATGCGGGGCCGCAGGTCCGCGGACTGTCCCACCGGGTCGAGGCCCAGGACGCGCACCGTGCCGGAGTCCGGCTTCCGGTACCCCTCGCAGGTCTCGACCGTGGTCGTCTTGCCCGCCCCGTTGGGGCCGAGCACGGCGGTCACGCCCGTCCGGGCCACCAGGTCGAGCCCGTCCACCGCGGTCTTCGTGCCGTACCGCTTCACCAGGGCCTGGACCTGGATCACGGGCTCACTTCGCATGGTTCCAGAGTCTAGGTAGGCCGGTCGGGGCTCAGACCGGCGGGTGCGGGAATTCCTCATCGCGGGGCCGGTGGACCGCCAGCCACCGCTCGGCGTAGGCCACCGCGTCCGCCACCGGGAACAGCCGCACCTCGGCCGCGCCGGCCTTTCCGCGGACGACGGGGCGGTCCCGTTCGAAGTCGTAGCCCAGCTCGTCGAAACGGTCCGAGCTGATCGACACCTCGGTCACCGTCTCCCAGCCGTCCGGCCCCGGCCGGCCGACGGCGACGCGCGGGGACGGGATCCGGTACTCGGCGAGGTGGAAGCTCGTGCAGGAGGCGTAGCCGGCGCCGAGCAGCAGCACCCGGGCGCCCATCGCCTCCAGCTTCGCCAGCGGGCTGCGCTCACCGAGCCGGCAGTCGGGCGCGTGTCCGTCGAGGACCTCCGCCGCCCGGGATCCGAGCGCCGCGAAGGAGGTCTGCGGATGCGCGCTGCGCAGCGCGCCGGGCCAGGTGCGCACGGTCTCCGGGACGACGCCGACCCCGCGGCTGGGCGTGATCCGCGGGTCGTAGGCATGCATGGTGGCGCGGATGGCCGCCCACCACTCCGGGGGTACGGGCGGGTTGCTCCACAGGGCGGGGTCGGACAGGTCGCCGGTCTGGGTGGGGACCACGAGCGTGCCCTCCGGGCCGAGCGCGTCGAGCAGCCCCTGCACGACCGCGACGGCGCCGCCGTTGACCCAGCCGAGGGCGCTGAGCGAGGAGTGCACGAGGAGGGTCTCACCGGGGCGCACGCCCAGCTCTTCGAGCTGCGTCCGAAGCGTCTCGCGGGTGACAAGAGGGCCGGTCGGAGGGGGTGTGGGCATGGTTGTGGAGTGTCCCCGATACGGCTGCCGCCTGCCACCCGTTTGATCGATCAGAGATCGTTTCCGCAGGTCAGATTAGGTTTACCTAAGTGACGTAGGGCACCGTCGCTGCCGCGGGCGCGGCTTGCCCGGTCCGGATGAATTACGCAACAATGGCGTTGTGAAAAACGTCGGCGAGGCACCCCACGAGGAGCTGGCGACCGGGGAGCGGTCCACCCGCAACCGTGTCGCCCGGTCCATCCTGGACCACGGCCCCTCGACCGTCGCCGAGCTCGCCGAGCGGCTGGGCCTCACCCAGGCGGCCGTACGCCGGCACCTCGACGCCCTCACGGGCGACGGTGTCGTGGAGGCGCGCGAGCGCCGCGTGTACGGGGCGCGCACCCGCGGCCGGCCGGCCAAGGTGTTCGCCCTGACGGACTGCGGCCGGGACGCCTTCGACCAGTCGTACGACACGCTCGCCGCCGACGCCCTGCGCTGGATCGCCGACCGCGAGGGCGGCAGCGAGGCGATCGCCGCGTTCGCCCGCGCCAGGATCGCCGCACAGGCCGGCGCCTACCGCCGTGCGGTCGAGGGCGCCACGCCCGAGAAGCGGACCGAAGCGCTGGCCAAGGCCCTGAGTGCCGACGGGTACGCTGCTACGGCGCGCAGCGCGCCCCACCCGCAGCAGGGTGAGCAGCTCTGCCAGCACCACTGCCCGGTCGCCCACGTCGCCGAGCAGTTTCCGCAACTGTGCGAGGCGGAGACGGAATTTTTCGCCGAGCTGCTCGGTACGCACGTACAGCGGCTCGCCACCATCGCGCACGGCGACGGCGTCTGCACGACGTTCATCCCCAAGATTTCCCACAACGCATCTGCAAGCACGGCCGGGAGGAACCCCGCATGACTCTCCCCACGGAGACTGCCCACCCCGAGCTGGAGGGCCTGGGCAAGTACGAGTACGGCTGGGCCGACTCCGACACGGCCGGCGCCTCCGCCAAGCGCGGCATCAACGAGGACGTCGTCCGGGACATCTCCGACAAGAAGAGCGAGCCGGAGTGGATGACCAAGCTCCGTCTCAAGGGCCTGCGCCTGTTCGAGAAGAAGCCCATGCCGAACTGGGGCTCCGACCTCTCCGGCATCGACTTCGACAACATCAAGTACTTCGTGCGCTCCACGGAGAAGCAGGCGGAGTCCTGGGAGGACCTGCCCGAGGACATCAAGAACACGTACGACAAGCTCGGCATCCCCGAGGCGGAGAAGCAGCGCCTCGTCGCCGGTGTCGCCGCGCAGTACGAGTCCGAGGTCGTCTACCACCAGATCCGCGAGGACCTGGAGGAGCAGGGCGTCATCTTCCTCGACACCGACACCGCGCTGAAGGAGCACCCGGAGCTCTTCAAGGAGTACTTCGGGACCGTCATCCCCGCCGGTGACAACAAGTTCGCGGCCCTGAACACCGCCGTGTGGTCGGGCGGCTCCTTCATCTACGTGCCGAAGGGCGTGCACGTGGAGATCCCGCTCCAGGCCTACTTCCGCATCAACACGGAGAACATGGGCCAGTTCGAGCGGACCCTGATCATCGTCGACGAGGGTGCCTACGTGCACTACGTCGAGGGCTGCACCGCCCCGATCTACAAGTCGGACTCGCTGCACTCCGCGGTCGTCGAGATCATCGTCAAGAAGAACGCCCGCTGCCGCTACACGACCATCCAGAACTGGTCGAACAACGTCTACAACCTGGTCACCAAGCGCGCCGTCGCCTACGAGGGCGCGACCATGGAGTGGATCGACGGCAACATCGGCTCCAAGGTGACGATGAAGTACCCGGCCGTCTACCTGATGGGCGAGCACGCCAAGGGCGAGACCCTGTCCATCGCCTTCGCGGGCGAGGGCCAGCACCAGGACGCCGGCGCGAAGATGGTCCACATGGCGCCGAACACGTCGTCCAACATCGTCTCGAAGTCCGTGGCGCGCGGCGGCGGCCGCACCTCCTACCGCGGTCTGATCGAGATCGGCGAGGGCGCCCCGGGCTCCAAGTCGAACGTGCTCTGCGACGCGCTGCTCGTGGACACCATCTCCCGCTCGGACACCTACCCCTATGTGGACGTCCGCGAGGACGACGTGTCCATGGGACACGAGGCGACCGTCTCCAAGGTCTCCGAGGACCAGCTCTTCTACCTGATGAGCCGCGGCCTGAGCGAGGACGAGGCCATGGCGATGATCGTGCGCGGCTTCGTCGAGCCCATCGCCAAGGAGCTCCCGATGGAGTACGCGCTGGAGCTCAACCGGCTGATCGAGCTGCAGATGGAAGGCGCGGTCGGCTGACCCGCCCCCCTCGACAGCAGACGTCCATTCAGGAAAGAGAGCACTACGACAGCCATGGCTGAGGCCCAGAACATCCCCGTGGGATCCACGACCGCGGGCTCGATCGCGGTCGCCGCGGAGTCGACCGTCGCCACCCGCATGAGCGCGCCCCCCTCCTTCGACGTGGCGGACTTCCCCGTCCCGCACGGCCGTGAGGAGGAGTGGCGGTTCACCCCGCTGGAGCGCCTGCGCGGTCTGCACGACGGCACCGCCGTCACCACCGGCAACGGCGTGAAGGTCGAGGTCCAGGTCCCCGAGGGCGTCACCGTCGAGGCCGTCGGCCGCGACGACGCGCGGCTAGGCAAGGCCGGCACCCCGGTGGACCGCGTCGCCGCCCAGGCCTACTCGGCGTTCGAGAAGGCCTCGGTCGTGACCGTCCCCAAGGAGACCGTCCTCACCGAGCCCGTCCGCATCTCGGTGCACGGCGAGGGCGGCACCGCCTTCGGCCACCAGGTGATCGAGCTGGGCGCCTTCGCCGAGGCCGTCGTGGTCATCGACCACACCGGTGACGCGGTGCTCGCCGCCAACGTCGACTACCTCCTGGGCGACGGTGCCAAGCTCACCGTCGTCTCCGTCCAGGACTGGGACGACAAGGCCGTCCACGTCGCGCAGCACAACGCGCTCGTCGGCCGCGACGCCTCCCTGAAGTCGGTCGTCGTCACCTTCGGCGGCGACGTCGTCCGGCTGCACCCGCGCGTTCGGTACGCCGGCCCCGGCGGCGAGGCCGAGCTGTTCGGCCTGTACTTCACCGACCAGGGCCAGCACCAGGAGCACCGCCTCCTGGTCGACCACAACGTCCCGCACTGCAAGTCCAACGTCGTCTACAAGGGCGCGCTCCAGGGCGACGACGCGCACGCCGTGTGGATCGGCGACGTGCTCATCGAGGCCAAGGCCGAGGGCACCGACACCTACGAGATGAACCGGAACCTCGTCCTCACCGACGGCGCCCGGGTCGACTCCGTGCCGAACCTGGAGATCGAGACCGGCGAGATCGTCGGCGCCGGCCACGCCTCGGCGACCGGCCGCTTCGACGACGAGCAGCTCTTCTACCTCATGGCCCGCGGCATCCCGGAGCACGAGGCCCGCCGTCTGGTGGTCCGCGGCTTCTTCGCCGAGCTGGTCCAGCAGATCGGCCTCCCCGACATCGAGGAGCGTCTGATCGCCAGGATCGAGGAGGAGCTGGAGGCGGCGGTCGCATGACCTTCGTACGCGCCTGTGGACTGGGCGAGCTGGAGGAGGACACCCCGAAACGGGTGGAGCTCGACGGCACGCCCCTGTCCATCGTGCAGACCGAGGGCGAGGTGTTCGCTATCCACGACATCTGCTCGCACGCGAACGTCTCCCTGTCGGAGGGCGAGGTCGACGACTGCCACATCGAGTGCTGGCTGCACGGCTCGCGCTTCGACCTCCGCTCCGGCAAGCCCGACGCCCTTCCGGCGACGCGCCCCGTCCCCGTATACCCCGTAAAGATCGAAGGGGACGACGTGCTCGTCTCCCTCACCCAGGAGTCCTGAGGCACCCATGGCAACGCTTGAAATCCGAGACCTGCACGTCACCGTCGAGGCCGACAACGCCACGAAGGAGATCCTCAAGGGCGTCGACCTCACCGTGAAGCAGGGCGAGACGCACGCCATCATGGGCCCCAACGGCTCCGGCAAGTCGACCCTCGCCTACTCCCTCGCGGGTCACCCGAAGTACACGGTCACCGGCGGCACCGTCACCCTCGACGGCGAGGACGTCCTGGAGATGTCCGTCGACGAGCGCGCCCGCGCCGGCCTGTTCCTCGCCATGCAGTACCCGGTCGAGGTCCCGGGTGTCTCCGTGTCGAACTTCCTGCGCACCTCCGCCACCGCCGTCCGCGGTGAGGCCCCCAAGCTGCGCACCTGGGTGAAGGAGGTCAAGGAGGCCATGGAGCGCCTCAACATGGACCCCTCCTTCGCCGAGCGCAACGTCAACGAGGGCTTCTCCGGCGGTGAGAAGAAGCGCCACGAGATCCTCCAGCTGGAGCTCCTCAAGCCCAAGATGGCGATCCTCGACGAGACCGACTCCGGCCTCGACGTCGACGCCCTGCGCGTCGTCTCCGAGGGCGTCAACCGCGTCCGCGAGACGGGTGAGGTCGGCACGCTGCTGATCACCCACTACACGCGCATCCTGCGCTACATCAAGCCCGACCACGTGCACGTCTTCTCCGGTGGCCGCATCGTCGAGTCCGGCGGTGCCGAGCTCGCCGACAAGCTGGAGAACGAGGGCTACGAGGCATACACGAAGGGTGGCGTATCCGCGTGACGCAGTTGCCGGGCCTCCTCGACACAGAGGCGATCCGCAAGGACTTCCCCATCCTGGACCGTCAGGTCCACGACGGCCGGAAGCTGGTGTACCTGGACAACGCGGCGACCTCGCAGAAGCCGCGCCAGGTGCTGGACGCCCTGAGCGAGTACTACGAGCGCTACAACGCCAACGTCCACCGCGGTGTGCATGTGCTCGCCGAGGAGGCCACGGCGCTGTACGAGGGTGCGCGCGACAAGGTCGCGGACTTCATCAACGCGCCCAGCCGTGACGAGGTGATCTTCACCAAGAACGCCTCGGAGTCGCTCAACCTCGTGGCGAACATGCTGGGCTGGGCCGACGAGCCCTACCGCGTGGACTCCGAGACCGAGATCGTCATCACGGAGATGGAGCACCACTCCAACATCGTGCCGTGGCAGCTGCTCGCGCAGCGCACGGGCGCGAAGCTGAAGTGGTTCGGCCTCACCGACGACGGCCGCCTCGACCTGTCGAACATCGATCAGATCATCACCGAGAAGACGAAGATCGTCTCCTTCGTCCTGGTCTCGAACATCCTCGGCACCCAGAACCCTGTCGAGGCGATCGTGCGCCGCGCCCAGGAGGTCGGTGCGCTGGTGTGCGTCGACGCCTCCCAGGCCGCCCCGCACATGCCGCTGGACGTACAGGCCCTGCAGGCCGACTTCGTGGCCTTCACCGGCCACAAGATGTGCGGCCCGACCGGTATCGGCGTCCTCTGGGGCCGCCAGGAGCTGCTGGAGGACCTGCCCCCGTTCCTCGGCGGCGGCGAGATGATCGAGACGGTGTCGATGCACTCCTCGACCTACGCCCCGGCGCCCCACAAGTTCGAGGCGGGCACGCCCCCGATCGCCCAGGCGGTCGGACTCGGCGCGGCGATCGACTACCTCAACTCGATCGGCATGGACAAGATCCTCGCCCACGAGCACGCCCTCACCGAGTACGCGGTCAAGCGGCTGCTGGAGGTCCCCGACCTGCGCATCATCGGCCCGACCACGGCCGAGGAGCGCGGCGCGGCGATCTCCTTCACCCTCGGGGACATCCACCCGCACGACGTGGGCCAGGTCCTCGACGAGCAGGGCATCGCGGTCCGGGTCGGCCACCACTGCGCGCGGCCGGTCTGCCTGCGCTACGGAATTCCTGCGACCACGCGAGCGTCGTTCTATCTGTACTCCACGCCGGCCGAGATCGACGCACTGGTCGACGGCCTGGAGCACGTACGGAACTTCTTCGGCTGAGGGGCGTGCTAGACGGTGAAACTGGACTCCATGTACCAGGAAGTCATCCTGGACCACTACAAGAACCCGCACGGGCGGGGCTTGCGGGATGGCGACGCCGAGGTGCACCACGTCAACCCGACGTGCGGTGACGAGATCACGCTGCGCGTGAAGTACGACGGCACCACGATCGAGGACGTCTCGTACGAGGGCCAGGGCTGTTCGATCAGCCAGGCGAGTGCGTCCGTACTGAACGACCTCCTCGTCGGCAAGGACCTCTCCGACGCGCGGAAGATCCAGGAGACCTTCCTGGAGCTGATGCAGTCCAAGGGAAAGCTCGAACCCGACGACGCGATGGAGGACATCCTGGAGGACGCGGTCGCGTTCGCCGGGGTGTCCAAGTACCCGGCCCGGGTGAAGTGCGCCCTGCTGAGCTGGATGGCCTGGAAGGACGCGACGGCCCAGGTGCTGGGCGGAGCCGACGCCGAGAAGGAGACGACGGCATGAGCGAGACCGTGGAGATGAAGCCGGCTTCGGAGGAGGAACTCCGCGAGGCCCTGATGGACGTCGTCGACCCCGAGCTGGGCATCGACGTCGTCAACCTCGGCCTGATCTACGGCATCCACGTCGACGAGTCGAACATCGCGACCGTCGACATGACCCTGACCTCGGCGGCCTGTCCGCTGACGGACGTCATCGAGGACCAGGCGAAGTCCGCCACGGACGGCCTGGTGAGCGAACTGCGCATCAACTGGGTCTGGATGCCCCCGTGGGGCCCCGACAAGATCACCGACGACGGCCGCGAGCAGCTGCGGGCGCTCGGGTTCAACGTCTGAGATCCGCTGCACGCGACTGAGGGCGGCACCCTGTCCGGGTGCCGCCCTCACGCATGCTCAGCCCAGGCCGGACACGATCTGGAACGACGCGTCCGAGTAGTACTGGTGACTGTTCTCGAAGGGATCCAGGCGGAGCCGGAAGTTGCGGTGGCGCAGGAAGCGGCCCGGGTAGTTGACCGACTCCAGCGTGAGGGTTCCCGAGCGGGACCAGACCCGGGGGCAGAACGTGGCGTCCTGGCGGAACAGGGACGAGCCGTCGTTGCCGTCGGCGACCAGGACGAAGCTGCGGTGGCGGAGGTAGCGGCCGTCGGCGGTGGTGAAGGAGTAGCAGGACGGGTCGGCGAGGCCGGCGACGCGCCTGAAGGTGGCGTCCTCGCGCTGCTCGGAGCCCGAGCCGATCTGGTCGAGGCGCACATAGCCGT
This sequence comes from Streptomyces sp. NPDC007907, assembly GCF_042959365.1. NCBI lineage: Bacteria > Bacillati > Actinomycetota > Actinomycetes > Kitasatosporales > Streptomycetaceae > Streptomyces > Streptomyces sp. NPDC007907. Next base: position 130,796 of record NZ_JBIBKR010000007.1, on the reverse strand, counting down.
CGCGCACCCGCCAGTAGCGGTCTTGGAAGTTGACCGCGCGTATGGATATGCCGGGGGCGGCGGGGGGCTCCGGGCGCTTCGACGGGGCCGTGGACCCCTTCGGCGGCTTCGGGGCCTTCGTCTGGGGCTTCTTCGGGCTCGGTGAGGCCGTGGGAGTGCCGGAGGTGGGCGTGGGGGACGGCTCGGCGCGGTCCGCGCCGGGCTTCGCGGCGGCGCCCTTGGAGGGGGTCGCGAAGGAGATCAGGCCGCCCGGGGCCGAACTGCTCAGTGTGTTCGGCTCCGCCGCCCGGTGGTCCGGCTCCTTGGACTCGCTGTTCATCACGGTGACGGCCGTGACGCACGCGGTGATCGTCGCCAGGGCCAGCGCACCCGCCAGCCAGAGACGTCGTGTCCCCGGCGCCCGGGTGGTGTCCGGTGCCCAGCCGCTCTCCCAGGGGTGGTCCTGAGGCGGCCGGGACTTGTCTGCTGCCATGCGCTGTTCCTCCGGCGGGGCACCCTTGACGGCGGCGCAGTTGTGGTGACCCGGTGTTTGACCGGTGACACCGTAGTGGACGTCCGGTGCGCCTGTGACGCGTTTGATGAGAGCGGTTTCTCTCCGTTGCGAGAGCGGTGTCCCCTCGTGATCAAGGTGCCGTTGTGTACGATTGTACAGATGGTTGTGTACGCTCGTACATATGGGATATCTGCTGCTGGCCGGGGCCATAGCCGCCGAAGTCGGTGCGACCACCGCCATGAAGTACAGCGACGGCTTCAGCAGGCTCGGGCCGTCGCTGGTCACGGTCCTCGGATACGTCGTCTCCTTCGCGCTGCTCGCGCAGACCCTCAAGACCGTCTCGGTCGGCACGGCCTACGCGATCTGGGCCGGAGTCGGCACCGCCGCCATCGCCACGATCGGGATCGCGTTCCTGGGGGAGGGGATGACCCTCGCCAAGGCCACCGGGATCGCGCTGATCATCGCCGGGGTCGTGGTGCTGAACCTGGGCGGAGCGCACTGATGGCCCGGCGCCACGACCCCGAGCGGCGGCAGCGGATCATCGACGCGGCGATCCGGGTCGTCGGGACGAAGGGGATCGCCGGGCTGAGCCACCGCAGCGCCGCCGCGGAAGCCGACGTGCCGCTCGGTTCGACGACCTACCACTTCAAGACCCTCGACGAACTGCTGATCGCCGCGCTGCGGCAGGCCAATGAGGGCTTCGCCAAGGTGGTCGCCGCACGCGGCGGCCTGGAGGACCCCCGCGCCGACCTCCCCTCCGAACTCGCCGCTCTGATGGGGGAGTGGCTCGCGGGCGACCGCACGGGGGTGGAGCTGGAGTACGAGCTGTACCTGGCCGCACTGCGCCGTCCCGCGCTGCGCCCCGTCGCCGCCGAATGGGCCGCGGGCATCGCCGAGGTGCTGTCCCGGCGCACCGATCCGGTGACGGCCCGGGCGCTGGTGGCGGTCGTCGACGGAATCTGCCTCCAGGTGCTGCTGACGGGAGTGCCGTACGACGAGGGGTATGCGCGGGAGGTGTTGAGGCGGGTGTCGACGGGGGCGGGCGGGTGAGGCGGGCGGGGGCGGGGCTCGTGGCGTCCGTGCTGCTGAGGGGCGGCTTTGCCGGGCGGATACCGCCCGCCCCGTGAGATGCCCCCGTACCGGTTCGCATCCACCCGTGTCCGCCGGTTAGGTTGCCCTCATGACCGACACGACTGCTCCTCGCACGACCGGCGCCGTGGCCGCCGGCCTCGCCACGATCGCCGCCGACGGCACCGTTCTCGACACCTGGTTCCCCGCGCCCGAGCTGGCCGACCAGCCCGGCCCGTCCGGCACCGAGCGGCTGTCCGCCGAGCGTGCCGCGGAGCTGCTCGGCGGCGGCGCGACCGCGGCGATCGGCCCCGACGCCCGCCGCGGCGTCGAGGTGGTCGCGGTCCGCACGGTCATCGCCTCGCTCGACGAGAAGCCGATCGACGCGCACGACGCCTACCTGCGTCTGCACCTGCTCTCCCACCGCCTGGTCAAGCCGCACGGCCAGAGCCTGGACGGCATCTTCGGCTTCCTCGCCAACGTCGCCTGGACCTCGCTCGGCCCGGTCGCCGTCGACGACCTCGAGAAGGTGCGCCTGAACGCCCGCGCGGAGGGCCTGCACCTCCAGGTGACCTCCGTCGACAAGTTCCCGCGCATGACGGACTACGTGGCCCCCAAGGGCGTCCGGATCGCCGACGCCGACCGGGTCCGCCTCGGCGCCCACCTCGCCGAGGGCACCACCGTCATGCACGAGGGCTTCGTCAACTTCAACGCCGGCACGCTCGGCACGTCGATGGTCGAGGGCCGCATCTCCGCCGGTGTCGTGATCGGCGACGGCTCGGACATCGGCGGCGGCGCCTCCACGATGGGCACCCTCTCCGGCGGCGGCAACGTCATCATCTCCGTCGGCGAGCGCTGCCTGATCGGCGCCGAGGCGGGCGTGGGCATCGCTCTCGGCGACGAGTGCGTCGTCGAGGCCGGCCTCTACGTCACCGCCGGTACCCGCGTCACCATGCCCGACGGCCAGATCGTCAAGGCCCGCGAGCTGTCCGGTGCCTCCAACATCCTCTTCCGCCGCAACTCGGTCACCGGCACCGTCGAGGCCCGCCCGAACAACGCGGTGTGGGGCGGACTGAACGAGATCCTGCACAGCCACAACTGACACCACGCCCCACGCCACGACCGCACGCCCCACGCCACGACCGGCGGTCCCGGCATGATCCCGTACGGATGACTCGGCGTGACCTCGCGGTGGGTTCGGCGGATGAACGGGTGGACGCAGTGTCCGATCATTCGCCGAACCGACGAAACGAGGACCGGGGCATGAGGAACGAGCGAGGGCGGGCCGGGGTGCGCTTGCTGGTGGGGGCCGTCGTGGCGCTGGGGGTGTGCTGGCTGCCGGCGGGGGCCGCACACGCCGACGAGACCAACACCGGCTCCCACAACGGCCACCGGGTCGGTCTGGTCAACGTCAACGCCGGACAGATCGACGACCCGGCGGAGGACGTGCTGGAGCACACGCTGCTGTTCGGGGACGGATACGCCTGGAACTGAACGGGCAGGGCAGACGGGACGGCCCGTGCCGCAGAGGACTGCGGTGCGGGCCGTCCCGCGTCTGTTCTCCCCGGGTGGCATAGCGGGCCGCCCCCGCACGCGTCACAAGGAGTACGGGGGGCGGGCGCAGGGCCCGCCCCCGGGGGAGAGCGAAGGTGACGATGGATGCCCAAGCGCAGGAGAGTTTCCGGGAGTTCGTGGCGAACCGGTCGTCCGCGCTGCTGAAGACCGCCGTCCTGCTCAGCGGCGGCGACCGGCACGCGGGCGAGGACCTGCTCCAGAACGCGCTGATCAAGGCGGCGGGCCGCTGGCACCGCATCGACGAACCCGAGGCCTACGTACGGCAGGTCCTCTACCGCCAGCAGGTCAGCCGCTGGCGGCTGAAGTGGCCGAGGCGCGAACTGAGCGTCGCCGAACCCCCGGAGACGGGCACCGCCCCGGACGCCTCCGGTGCCGCCGAACTGCGCCTGGTGATGCGCGGCGCGCTGGCCCGGCTCACCGCCCGGCAACGCTCCGTGCTCGTCCTCCGCTACTTCGAGGACCTCCCCGAGGCCGAAGTGGCCCGCATCCTGGGCTGCTCGGTCGGCACCGTACGCTCCGCCACCCACCGTTCCCTCGCCCGGCTGCGCGCCCTCGCACCCGAACTGGCCGCCCTCGGCCCGGCCGCCGCCGAGCAGCGGCCCTCCCGTGACTACTCGCCCTTGGAGGTGCGTCCGTGAACGTCGACGAACTCGTGCGTGACGCCCTGCGCGACCAGGCCGAGGAGCAGCCGCCCACGGCCCCCGGTTTCGCCGACCAGGTGCTGGCCGTGCGCCGGCGCCGGCGCAGCCGCCGGCTCGCGACCGCGGCCGCCGCGGCCGTCGCCGTGGTGGCCGTCGCCGTGGCCGTACCGACGCTGGACTCGGGCAAGCAGGACGTACGCCCCTCGGGCGGGGTGGAGCAGACCGGCATCACCGCCCACCCCGACCAGTCGCCGCCGCGCGACCTGATCGCGGCCGGACGGGTCGCGCTGGCCGCGTACTACACCACCAGGAACGTCGAGCGGTCCGCCGACCGGGCCGTCGCGGAGCGCACGTACTGGCTGCTGAACCCCGCCACGAAGAAGTACGCGAAGGACGACCGGTGGTCCTACGTCGCGGTCGCCCCCGGGCTGCGGACCGCCGCCGTCCTGGAGCGGGATCTGCCCGTACCCCGGATCGGGCTGCTCGATCTGGCGAGCGGGCAGGTCAAGCGATGGATCCCGGTCGACCGGCCGGTGGCGGGAGTGGAGTTCTCCCCCGACGGCAGGAAGCTCGTCGCGACGGCGTACAGCGAGAATCCCGACCGCCGGGTGAAGATCGACGGGTCGGAGGGCTGGGACGCCCCGTTCACGGAGTCGGACCGGACCGGTTTCCACGTCGTCGACGTGGCCTCGGGGAGCAGTTCGTGGGCCGGGGTGGACTTCGGCGGGGGCGCGCACGACCCCGACGCGTTCCTCAACTCCCGCCAGGACTTCGGGTTCACCCATGACGGCCGGCTCGCCTGGTCCGGGATGCCCACCGAACCGGGCAAGAAGTTCTACGACTTCACCGGCAAGGAGGTCCCCGCCCCGTCGCTGGAGAAGTACCGGGACTGGTTCGTCGACGCCGGGGTCTCACCGGACGGGCGGCTCGTCGCCGGTCAGTTCGCGGGACGGAAGTGGAAGACGTCGTCCTTCGTCCTCGACGCCCGCACCGGGAAGCAGCGCGAGGTGCGCGGGCAGCAGCTGCTGGCCTGGGCGGACGGGAACTCGCTCGTCGCCTGGGAGATCGGGCAGGACGGCAACGAGTACCACCAGCGGCTGGTCCTGGTGACCATCGGCGGCGAGAAGACCACGCCGCTCAGCGATTTCCGGTCGCCCAAGGACAACACCAAGGGGCGGTGGGAGCCTGTGTTCGCCCAGCGGTGATCACGTGCTGATCAGGTCGGCGGGCAGCGAGAGCAGTGCGTCGGCCGTCCCGCGGCCGACGGGCTGAAGAGGCCTGCGAACCGGGCCCGCCGGGAGGCCCAGGGCGTTCATGAGCGCCTTCGCCGTGACGGTGCCCGGCAGGCCCGCCGCCGTGATCGCCTCGATGAGGGGGGTGGCACGCTGCTGGAGGCGTGCCGTCCGGGCCGTGTCGCCCGCGTCGAACGCGTCCAGGACCGCGCGCAGACGGTCCGGGATCACGTTCGCGACCGTGCTGACGTAGCCGGTGCCGCCGACGGCGTACAGCGCGAGGTTGTGCTCGTCGCAGCCCGCGTAGTACGCCAGGGCCGTGCGGGACAGCACCTTCTGGGCGCCCAGGAAGTCGTGGGAGCAGTCCTTGACCGCGACGATCCCGGGGTGCTCGGCTAGGCGGAGCAGCGTCTCCGGTTCGATGCGGGTGCCGGTGCGGGCGGGGATGTCGTAGACCATGAGCGGGAGGTCACCGGCGTCCGCGATCTCCCGGAAGTGGGCCTCGATCGCCTCCTGCGGGGGCCTGCTGTAGTACGGCGCCACCACCAGCAGGCCGTCCGCGCCCGCCTTCTGGGCCTCCCTGGCCGGTTCGGCGGTGTGGGGGGTTCGGGGTGCCGATGCCTGCGACGACCTTCGCCCGGTCGCCGACCGCCTCGCGGACGGCTCGGACCAGGTCGGACTTCTCGGTGTCCGAGGTGGTGGGGGATTCGCCCGTGGTGCCGGAGAGGACAAGGCCGTCGCAGCCGTGCGCCACGACGTGGCGGGCGAGGTGCTGGGCGCCGTCGAGGTCCACGGTGCCGGACGGGGTGAAGGGGGGGATCATGGCGCAGAGGGTGCGGCCCAGGGGTGGGGCGGGGTGGGGCGATGCCGGGTGGTGTTGCGCCGGGTGGGGTGATGCCGGGTGGCGTGGTGCGGGTGGCTGTGGGGTCATGGGAGTAGTGTCGGTGGCGCATTTGTGTAGCTCTACTTAATTTTGCTGCCGATTACAGGTAAGGGACGCTTCAGTGTGGCGAAGTGTCAGGGCTTACGGTGCCGCGTTCGCAGCGGGGGCGTTCGGGTACCCGGTGTTCCCTGACGTCGAGAGGAGGCACCGTGACCGGAACCATCGATCATCGGGCCGTGCACGACGAGCGCCGTTCCGTGGGTGAGCTCGTCGGGCAGGCCACGGAGCAGCTCTCCACGCTCATGCGGCAGGAAGTGGCTCTCGCCAAGGAGGAGCTCGCGGAGAAGGGGCGGCGTGCGGGGCGCGGCGGCGGGTTGCTCGGGGCGGCGGGCGCCGTCGCGTACGCCGGGCTGCTCGTGCTGTCCGGGGCCGGTGTCGCCGCGCTCTCGCTGGTCCTGCCGGTGTGGGCCGCGGCGCTGATCGTCACGGGAGTGCTGTTCGTGATCGCGGCCGTGCTGGCGGCGACCGGGCGGGCGCAGTTGCGGAAGGCCGCTCCGCCCACACCCGAGCAGGCTCTCGGCAGTGTCAGGGCGGACGTGGAGGAGATCAAGGAGAGGGCGCACCGATGACGGACGCGAACGCGACGGGTGGGGCGAAGGGGCCCGATGAGCTGCGGCGGCAGATCGAGCGGACCCGTACGGCACTGGGCAACACCGTGGAGGAATTGGCCGGTAAGGCGGATGTGAAGGGGCGTGCGCGGGCGCGGGCCGCTGATCTGCGGGACAAGGCCGGGGCGATGACGGTGCAGTTGCGCAGCACTGCGGCGCAGGCGGGGCACACCGTGCAGGACAGGGCGGCGCACGCGGGGCCTCGGCCGGTGCGGACTGTTGTGCAGGCCGGGATGCGGCATCCGAAGCCGGTGCTGGTCGCCGGGGCGGCGGGGGCCGTGGTGGCGGTCGGGGTGCTGCGGTGGAGGCATGCGCACGGGCACTGAGTGGTGTTTCCGGTGCGGGGAGCAGGGGTGCGCGTCTTCGCCTTCCGTGGGATGAGGGTCGGGGCCGCGTCGGGGGGTGTCCGTCCTCGGAACGGCGCGATGGGCTTGCGTGCCGACTGACTGTTCGTCGACGCGCCAACTGCTGCGGGCGGACACCCCCCGACACGTCCCCTTCTCGCCGTACGCGGGTGCCGGTCCACTCAGCCTGCGGGCATGCGTGCCGCTGGGGGCGGCACGGATCGGCGCGGCGCACCCCGCCCCGCCGGGTATGCGGACCACCCGGCCCCAGTCACCACGCCGGTCGCTTGACCTCAAGCTTGGTCGAGGTTGAAAAGTGGGGTGTGTTCGCGACCGGCGCTACGACTGGAGTGTTCATGAGCCGTCGAACCGAGCTGCACCCCGACCCGACCGCCCCCCGTGTCGGTGCTCCCCTCTTCAGTACATGGCGCGTGGGGACCCCCGAGCGGCAGCGGCAGGCGGTGGAGGCCATCGGGCGGGCCTGGGAGGGGCGGCCCTGGCCCGCCGGGGATCTGCTGGCGTATCACGTGTACGCGGGGCAGGACGGGTCCACCCTGATGCACTACTCGCAGTGGACCGGCGAGCAGGCGTACGAGACCTTCGTCCGGACGCACCGGCAGGAACGGGTCGATGAGATCGACACGGCCGTGCCGGGGATCGAGCGGGTCGGGCTCGGGCGGTACCGGCGCTACCGGAGCCGGGAGCGTGCCGTCGGGGACGCGCGGGTGCCGGGTCTGATCGTGACCGTGCGGATCGACTTCGAGGACGGGGCGCGGGAGCGCCGGGAGGAGTGGGTCGACCTCGTGGTCAAGGGGCTCGGCGACGATCCGGCGGGGCACGCGGGGCTGCTGTCGGCGCACTTCCACCTCAGTACGGACGGCGGGCACGTGCTGAACTACGCCGAGTGGGAGAGCACCGGGGCCTACGAGGCGGCGATGGCCACGCCGTCGACGGACTCCTGGGAGCGGGTGCGGACGTATCCGGGGCTGCGGAAGGTCACCGGCAGCCGGTACGAGCACGCTCTGGGGCTGGTGCCGGATTGAACCGTGCGCGTGGGGCCGGCCGGGCACCGCGCCCGGCCGGCCCCACGGGGTGTCACGGGCGGAAGCGCAGGATCTGCGGGTCGTGGTCGCTGATCTGGTCGTTGAACTCCGCGTTGACGTGCACGCTGTCGTACTCGAAGTCGCAGTCGCGGCGGATCGACGGGCTGATCAGGATCTGGTCGAGGACCTGGCTGTTGCCCTGGTAGACGTACGAGTAACGCTCGCTGCGCGGCAGCGACTTGATGGCGGACCAGAGTTCGCCGCGGCCCTCCAGGAGCTTCGCGGTCTGCGAGAACTCGAAGTCGTTGATGTCGCCCAGCGCGATGACGTCCGCGTTCTTCTGGGTGTCGAGGATGTCCTTGGCGAAGGCGTTCACCAGGGTGGCCTGCTGGTGGCGCTGTGTCTCGGAGCTGCGCGACGGCGGCTGGTACTGGGCGGTCAGCCCCTGGTCGCCGCCCTTGGAGTTGAAGTGGTTGGCGATCACGAAGACCGTGCGGCCGCGGAAGACGAACTCGCCGGCCAGCGGCTTGCGGCTGTTCTTCCAGGCCTCGTCGGCGGGGGCGATGCGGCCGGGGCTGAGGGTGAGGTGGGCCTTGCCGCGAATCTTCGTCACGGCGGTGGCCGTCGTGGCGTCGCCGCCCGCGCGGTCCGCGAAGGAGACGCGCTCGGGGTTGAAGAGGAACGCCTGGCGGATGTTGCCGCCCGGCTCGCCGCCGTCGGTGTTGTTCGCCGGGTCGATCGAGCGCCAGTCGTACTTCGGGCCGCCGGCCGCGACGATCGCGTCGATCAGCTTGGTGAGGGTCTGGTCGGCGGCGACCGTGCCGTCGTTCGTCGCGCCGTTGTTGTCCTGGATCTCCTCCAGGGACACGATGTCCGGTGACTTCAGGTTGTTCACGATCGCGGCGGCGTGCGCGGCGAACGTGTTGTCGGACGGGTCGAGGTTCTCGACGTTGTAGGTGGCGACGGCGAGTTCGGAGGAGCGCTGCCCGCGGGTCGTCTCGCGCTCCAGGCCCGCGCTCTTCAGCGTGCCGAGCTCGCTCGCGACCAGGGTGTAGCCGCCGAACTGGTTGTAGTCCAGGGGGCCCGCGGTGGTGCCGGTGAGGGTGTCGCCCACGTTCGCCTTGGGGAAGTCCGCCGTCGGGCCGAGGGACTGGATCTGCAGGCGGCCCGTGTTCTGGTCGTCGTAGGAGCCGTAGACCGTGCCGCCGTGGCGGTTGCGGTTCTCGTGCGGCTTCACCGTCACCCACAGCTCGGTGTACGGGTCGGTGGCGCCGACGACGCGGGTGTCGGTGACGCGGACGGACATGCCCTCCAGCGCCTCGTAGTGGTCGAGTGCGTACGCGGCGGGCTTCAGCGGCAGCGCGTTGATGGATCCGCCGGTTGCGGTGTCACCGGCCGGTGCGTAGGCGGCCGGTACCGAGCGGGAGGTGATCGCCGTCGCGGCGGGGAGGGCGTTGCCGCTGGAGACGACGGTGGTCGTCGGCTTGGTGATCTCCGTGACGGACTGGTTTCCGGAGTTCGCGCCGCCCGGGACGAACTCCGTGACCGTGCCGCTCACCGTCACGGAGTCGCCCACGGCGACCCCCTTCGGCGCGGAGCCGGTGAAGACGAAGACGCCCTCGCTGGTCGCCGGGTCGGCGTCCGGGGTCGGGTCCTGGATCCAGAAGCCGCGGGACGAGCCGTAGGTCCGGATGCCGGTGACGATTCCGGCCACGTCCGTGACCTGCTTCCCGGCGTACGGGGAAATCCGGGTGCTGCCCTGGATGTCGTGGATGCGGACCGACTCCGCGTGCGCGGGGCCGGTGAGAACGATCGTGGATGCCGCGGAGCACGCGGCGGCGACGGTGAGCGCGGCGAGACGCGCGGACGACTTGCTCGGCAACGGGATTCCCTCCGGGGACGTGACAGGGCGCCGGGACGAGGGCGGAGACGTGTGGAAAGGCTGGACAGTCGCTACCTGTGGGGCGGATGCGGTGACGCGCGTAGAAGGTCCGGACGGGTGGGCCTGGTGGGGCCGGCCCGGTGAACAACTGTCCGCCGACTTCTACGCGCGTCAATCTCCAGCCTGTGCATGTCACTTGTCAAGGTTTCGGCCATGTACGGCAGTCGACGGGGAGATGAAGTGGGCGGCATGGGTGGATATCCGTCTAGGCTGAGCGGTTGAGTCACATGAGGCGCGCTAGGAGAACCAGCCGATGTCAGACAGCTCCCCCCTGCCGCCGGTGCGGCTGCACAACGAAGCGGAGCTGGCGCGCGATGCGCTGTCCACGCCGTTGCTGTCCCGGGCCGCCCGGCTCGCCCGCTGGGCCGGGCCGGACACCCGCGTCGACGCCGGGGGAGGGCTCGTGGACGAGCAACTGCCCGCGGCCGCGCAGGCGCTCGGGCTGAGCGGGGAGGACGCCGCGGCCGACGCCAGCGAGGCGTGGCGGGTCGCCGTGGACGCCGGGCTCGTCGAGATCGTCGACGAGCAGGAGGGCACCGTGACCGCCGGTGCGGACCTGGCCGTGCTCACGGGTGGTTCGCCGCAGGACGTGCTCGCCGTGTGGCGCGCCGCCCTGGAGACCGTGCTCGCCGACGCGAGCGTCCCCGACCTGGACGGACTCGTGGACGAGGACGGCGAGGTCGACCTCTCCGCCCTCGACTGGGACCCCGAGGGCGAGGCCGAGTTCCTCGACGGCGTGCTCGGCAACCTCTACCTGCTGACGGCCGGCGAGGACGCGCCCGACGCCGCCCCGGTGCCGCTGCCGGCGCTCGCCGCCTCGGTGATCGTCCCCAGCGACATGGGCGAGCCCACCAACGACGTCCTGGAACAGGTGTCCGACGCGATGATGCGGCTGGACGACCAGTTCCGGATGCTGGAGCCCGTGGGGTTCGTCGAGTACCAGCCCGTCGACGAGGCGCTCATGGCCGACGCCGACGAGGAGCCCGCGGCGCCCGTCGACGACACCGATGTCACCCGCTACGGCATGGTCCGGCTCACCCCGCTCGGGCTGTACGGCATGCGCGCGCGGCTGCTGGAGGCCGGGTTCGAGGCGCCGGCCGTCGGGGACCTCGCGGACAAGGGGGCCGACGCACTGCTCGACGGCACGGCGCAGTTCCCGCCGGGCGCGGCGCAGGCCGAGACCGAGCAGTGGCTGCGGCGGCGGGAACCGCTCAGCGCGGCACGGGAGTTGCTGGCGGCCGCCCGAGGTGCCGACGCCGGGGCGCCGTTGCGGCGGTTGCGGTGCCAGCAGGCCCTGTCACTGGTCGGTGCTTCGGCCGAGCCCGCCCTGCGGGAGGTGCTCGACGATGCCGAGCTGGGCGGGCTCGCCCGGGTGTGGCTGACCGAGCACGGCGCGGCGGACGTGCCCGCGCCGTCCGAGGCGATGGTGTACTGGCTGACCATCGACACGGTGGCCGCGCAGCTCGCAGCCGAGGGCAACTCGGAGGAACTGCGGGCTTTGGTGCAGGGCCTCGCCCAGCAGCACAGTGGGTTCTTCGCGGCCGTGTGGCGGGTCGATCATCCGGCGACCGCCGATGTGCTGGAAGCCATGGGGCGGCTGCATCCCGACAAGAAGGTGGCGAAGGAAGCGCGGAAGGCGGCGTTCAAGGCGCGATCCCAGCAGGGCGGTTGATCCCGTCTCGCGGGCGCGGGCGTCGTCTCGGCTTGTCGCGCAGTTCCCCGCGCCCCTGGGGTGTTGTTCAACTGGTGTTCACGGATGAGCGGGACGGTTTCGCCGAACGAGGTCCGCCACCTCCCACGGCATACTCACCGTCTCAGGAGACAACACCATGTCGCTCACCCGCAGGGACTTCGCCAGAAACTCCGCGATCACCGGGGCCGGTGTCGCGCTGGCGGGCAGCGTCGGCGCCCTCGCCACCGCCCCGAACGCCCTCGCCTCCGACGACACCGTCAGCGCGGCGGACGGGGCGGCGGACGCGCGGCACGGAGTCGGCTACGGGCCGCTCGTCGCGGACCCCGAGGGCATCCTCGCCCTTCCCGCCGGCTTCACCTACGAGATCGTGACCTACAGCGGCCGGACCAAGCTGGAGTCCGGCGAGTTCACACCCTCCAACCACGACGGCACCGCCGCCTTCGACGGCCCCCGCGGCACCACCCTGCTCGTCAACAACCACGAGCTGAAGGGCCCGCGCGCCAAATGGGAGCACCCGGTGCCGCTCACCGAGGGCCTCGTCTACGACCCTGCGGCCGCCGGCGGCTGCACCGTCGTCGAGGTGCGGCCCGACGGACGCGTCGCCGAGTGGGTGGGCATCGCCGGCACCTCCACCAACTGCGCCGGCGGCCGCACCCCCTGGGGCACCTGGCTCACCTGCGAGGAGAACTCCGACAAGGCCGGCGTCAACGGCATGACCAAGGACCACGGTTACGTGTTCGAGGTCGACCCGTGCGACCGGCGTGCCAACCGCAGCCCCAAGCCGCTGAAGTTCTTCGGCCGCTACGACCACGAGGCCGTCGTCATCGACCCCAAGCGCGGCCACGCCTACCTCACCGAGGACGCCGCCGGGCCCAACGGCCTGTTCTTCCGCTGGACCCCGCCCAAGGACTTCACCTACGGCCCCGGCAGGTTCCGCAAGCTCGCCGACGACGCCGGCGTCCTCCAGGCGCCCAAGTGCTTCGACTCCGGCGGCAAGTTCGTCGACGACCTGTCCCGCGCCACCAAGATCGGCACCGTCTACGGCGTCGACTGGGTGGACGTCCCCGACCGCGACGCCCGCACCACCCCGGTGCGCAAGCAGTTCAAGGACGACGAGGTCACCCGCGCCCGCAAGCTGGAGGGCATGTGGTGGGGCGACGGCGGTGCCTACATCGTGTCCTCCTACGCCCGTGCGGAGAGCCCGGTCCAGCACGACGGCCAGGTCTGGTTCTACGACCCCAAGCGCCGCACGCTGACGCTGAAGGTCCTCCTCGGTGTGAACCCCGACCCGTCGAAGGACGGCGCGTTCGACGGCCCCGACAACATCACCGTCTCGCCCTACGGAGGCCTGGTCATCGCCGAGGACGGGGAAGGCGTGCAGCACCTGTTCGGCGCCACCGACAGCGGACGCACCTACCCGATCGCCCGCAACGAGCTCAACATCGGCACCGCCGAGGAGCCGGAGTACAGCGAGTTCACGGGAGTCACCTTCTCGCCCGACGGCCGCACCCTGTACGCCAACATCCAGACGCCCGGCATCATGCTCGCCGTCACCGGCCCCTGGAAGCGCCAGAAGCGGTCGTAAATTCGCTCGCAGTTCCCGAGTTGCGCCTCCTACAGTGAGATCACAACGTCACGCACCTCCCGGTGCGATGGCAGCGGCTACTTCTCTTCCAAAGAATCCCACGCCGCCGCCGACTTGATCTCGGGAGGCGCAGCATGTGGTGGGTGCCCGGTGCGCAGGCAACGGTTACTTCCTGGGATCGGAGGGTTGCGGGTTCGAGTCCCGTCAGCGACTTCGGGTCGCTGTAGCTCAATGGGTAGAGCATCTGAATTAGTCCGTTGCCGACTTCTGTCCTCGGGCACCCACCTCTTTCCGCATGCAGCGTCTCCTCCGAAATGCGAATGAATTCGGGGGAATTCACCATGGCGCGATTCAATTCCAAGGCGGCCCGTGCGCGTCCCGTCTCGCGTGTGACGTCCACCGGGCGTGTGCTGCGCACCTACGAGGGCGGCCGGGGCCGTGAGCGGGACGCCCGCTCCGAGCTCTTCCTGCTCGCCGTCGCCAACTTCGTCTCCCAGCAGACCTTCTACGAGACCGGCGCCGACCGCGACGACCGGTTCCGGCGGCTCGTGCGCGAACTCGCCGTGACCGACCCGGAGTGGACGGCCGGTCTGCTCGGCTGGCTGCGCGGCCCGGGCAATCTGCGCACGGCCTCGGTCGTCGGTGCCGCCGAGTACGTCAAGGCCCGCCTGGACGCGGACGCCACCGACGGCCCGTCCAACCGGCAGGTCATCACCTCCGTCCTGCAGCGGCCCGACGAGCCCGGCGAGCTGCTCGCGTACTGGACCGCGACGTACGGGCGGAACGTGCCGAAGCCCGTCAAGCGCGGAGTCGCGGACGCCGTGCGCCGCCTGTACCACGGCAAGGCGCTGCTGAAGTACGACACCGCCTCCAAGGGCTACCGCTTCGGCGACATCCTCAACCTCGTGCACGCGGCACCCGACCCCGCCAAGCCGTGGCAGGGCGAGCTGTTCCGGTACGCCCTCGACCGCCGACACCACCCGGACACCGCCGTGCCACCCGCGTCCGACCACGTCCTCAGCGCGCACCGCGACCTGATGGCGCTGCCCGTGGAGGACCGGCGCGCGGTCGTGACCGCCGAGGGCGGCGCGGAGCGGCTGGCCGCGGCCGGGATGACCTGGGAGGCGCTGGCGGGCTGGCTGCAGGGGCCGATGGACAAGGCGGCCTGGGAGGCCGTCATCCCCTCCATGGGCACCATGGCACTCGTGCGCAACCTGCGGAACTTCGACGAGGCCGGGGTCTCGGACGAGGTGGCCGAGCGGGTCGCCGCGCGGATCAGCGACCCGGCGGAGGTCGCCCGCTCGCGGCAGTTCCCCTTCCGCTACCTCGCCGCCTACCAGCACGCGCCGTCGCTGCGCTGGTCGTACGCGCTGGAGAAGGCACTCGGCCACTCGCTGGCCAACGTGCCCGCGCTGCCCGGCCGGACGCTGGTGCTCGTGGACCGCTCCGGCTCGATGTTCTGGTCGCGGCTGTCCGACCGCTCGGAGCTGACCCGGGCCGACGCGGCGGCGATCTTCGGCACCGCGCTGGCGCTGCGGGCGGAGCGGGCGGACCTGGTCGAGTTCGGCTCGACGAGCGAGCGCGTGACGTTCCGCCACGGTGAGTCGGTGCTGAAGGTCCTCGGCCGCTTCGGCGACCTGGGCGGCACCGACACGACGGAGGCGGTGCGCCGGCACTACAAGAAGCACGACCGGGTGCTGATCGTCACCGACGAGCAGTACACGCACCACCACCGGGGCGACCCGACCGAGCAGGTACCGGCCGACGTGCCGGTCTACACCTGGAACCTCGCCGGGTACCGGGCGGGCCACGGCCCGTCGGGCACCGGCAACCGGCACACGTTCGGAGGGCTCTCGGACGCGGCGTTCCGGATGGTTCCGCTGATCGAGGCCTCCCGGGACGCCGACTGGCCCTGGGCGGCCTGAGAGACCGTGGCCCGCACCGCGTGGGGAGTGCGGGCCACGGCCTTGTGCGCACCCGGGCGGGGCCGGGCTGGGCCTTGTCCATGCGTCGGCGGGGCGGGAATCATCCGGCGGGGTTGCCGGTTGTGCCGGACAACCGACGGCCTGGAGGTGCCGGCATGTCCGACGAGCCCGCTGTCCGTGAACTCCGCCTGGTCGTGACCGCCGAGGACTACGACGCCGCGCTGCACTTCTACCGGGACGTGCTCGGTCTGCCCGAGCAGGGGGCGTTCGCCTCGGAGGACGGGCGGGTCACGATCCTCGACGCCGGGCGGGCCACGCTGGAGCTGACCGATCCGAACCATGCCGCGTTCATCGACGAGGTCGAGGTGGGGCGGCGGGTGGCCGGGCACATCCGGGTCGCTTTCCAGGTGGACGACTCCGCCGCCACGACGGCGAAGCTGGCCGCAGCGGGGGCGGAGGTCGTGGCCGAGCCGACCCGGACGCCCTGGAACTCCCTGAACTCGCGCCTCGAAGCGCCGGGTGCGTTGCAGCTGACGCTGTTCACCGAGCTCGGTGACTGAGAGGGTGCGTCTTCGCCTCACGCCGGGTGGTTGGTCGGGGACGTGTCGGGGGGCCTCGGAACGGCGCGACGGGCCTTCGTACCGACTGACTGGCGTTGACGCGCCAACCGCTGCGGGCGGCGGACACCCCCCGACAAGTCCCCTTGCGTCCGACGGCGGCTGCGGGTGCATCTCGGCTCACCCCCCCCAGCTGCGGGCATGGATGTGCCGCTGGGGGCGGCACGGGCGGGCGATGGGGGTCCCCGCTCGAGCGAAGCCGAGAGCTTGGGGAGGCACCCCGTCGCGCCGAGTTGCGCATCGCCCCGGCCTCGGGCGAGTGCGGGGCGGCAGCGTGCTCTTCCGTGCCGGATACAGTGCTGGACGTGCGGACGGACAATCAGCCTGCCGAGCGGCCCGACGGTGTCCGGCGTCGGGCCACGATCCACGACGTCGCCCGCCTGGCCGGGGTGTCACGGCAGACGGTCTCCCGGGCGGTCAACGACAAGGGTGAGATCGACCCCGGCACCAAGGAGCGGGTCCTGGAGGCCGCGCGGCTCCTCGACTACCGGCCGAGCCGGTTCGCGCGGGGGCTCGTGCAGAAGGGCGCCGTGACGGCCGGCCTGGTCATCCCCGACCTGCGCAACCCCTTCTTCCCCGAGGTGGCCGCCGGGGTGCTGGAGGCGGCCGAGGCGCGTGGCTGGCAGGTCGTCGTATGGGACTCCCGGATCGACGAGGCGCGGGAGCGGGAGGCGCTCGACGTGCTCTCCCACCAGGCGGACGCGGTCATGGGCTACTTCAAGGACCCGGACGACGTGCTCACCCGGCATCTCGGGGGCGTGCCGCTGGTGTTGCTGGAGCGCGGCCCGCAGCAGACCGGGTTCGCCGCCGTCGGCATCGACGCCGGTGCCGGTGTCGAGCAGGGCATGACCCATCTGTTCCGGGCGGGGCACCGTCGGATCGGGATGCTGGACGGCGTGCACGGCCCCGGATCCCGTAGGCAGGCCTTCCTGGATCAGGCGCGGCGGCTCGGTCTGGCGGTCGACGAGGACTGGGTCGTGACGTGCCCCGAGCACAGCGTCGCGGGTGGCGAGGCCGCCATGGAGCGGTTGCTGGCCCGGCGGCCCGAGGTCACCGCGGTCTTCGGCTTCAACGACCTGATCGCGATCGGGGCGATGCGCACCGCCCGCCGGCGGGGCCGGAGCGTTCCGGACGACCTGGCCGTGATCGGCTTCGACGGTCTCTCGCTGGGCGAGCTGGTCGAACCGGCCCTGACCACCCTGCACATCGACAAGCGGCAGCTGGGACGACTGGCCGTGGAACAGGTGGCCCGGCTGCGCGCGGGCGAGGAGCCGCTGCGGGGCGCGGACGCGTGGGTGACACCCGAGCTCGTGCTGCGCGGCTCCGCCTGAGCGGAGGCTCGCCGGGGCCCTGACGCCGTCTCGGTAAAGTGCGCAGGAGAGACCCGGTCGGTGAGGAGGGGGCGCGTGGCGCAGGTCAGGCCCATGCGGGCGGATGCCCGGCGCAACCACGAGCGGTTGCTGAGGGTGGCCGTCGAGGCGTTCGCCGAGCACGGGGAGGGCGCCTCGCTCGATGACATCGCCAGGCGTGCCGGGGTCGGATCCGGCACGCTGTACCGGCACTTCCCGACCCGGCAGGCGCTGCTGGAGGCCGCGTATCTGGACCGCGTGGAGGCGATCGCGGCCCGGGCCGGGGTGCTGGCGAGCGAACTGCCGCCGGGTGCGGCGCTGCGGGAGTGGCTGTACGAACTGGGCGTCGGGATGATCCGGATGCGGGGTCTGAAGGCGCTGCTGGGCCCGGCCGTCACGGACGCGGGATCCCTGGTGAACCCGGCCTGCGGCGACTCGGTCAAGGCGGCGGCGGGGCGGCTGGTGCGGGCGGCGCAGGCCGAGGGCACGCTGCGGACGGACGTCGAGGCGATCGATGTGCTGCGGCTGGCCCACGGCGTGGCGACCGCGTCGGAACTCGCGGACGGGCAGGACCGGCACGTCCGGCGGTATCTGACGCTGCTGATGGAGGGGCTGGGAGCGGCGCCGGTGAGCCGGTGAGCCGGACGCCCCCTGGTGCGGGGGCGTCCCCGGAGGCCGGTGCGGTGGCTTACAGGGCCTGGGCCGCCGGCTTCACCATCCCCCTGACCGTGCGGGACTTCACGAAGTCGCCCATGGCCGTCATCTCCCACTCGCCGGAGAACTGGCGGATCAGCTTGGCCATCAGGACGCCCGTCTGCGGCTCGGCGGAGGTCAGGTCGAAACGGACCAGCTCCTCGCCGGTCGTGCCGTCCAGGAGGCGGCAGTAGGCCTTGGCGACCTCCGTGAACTTCTGGCCCGAGAACGAGTTGACCGTGAAGACCAGGCCCGTGACCTCCTGGGGCAGGCGGCCCAGGTCGACCATGATGGTCTCGTCGTCCCCGCCGCCCTCACCCGTGAGGTTGTCGCCGGAGTGGCGGATGGCGCCGCCCACGATCTGCAGCTTGCCGAAGTAGCAGCTGTCGATGTGGTTGCGCTGCGGTCCGTAGGCGATGACCGAGGCGTCCAGGTCGATGTCCTTGCCGCGATACGCCGGCTCCCAGCCGAGACCCATCCTGACCTGGGAGAGCAGCGGGCGGCCGCCCTTGATCAGGGAGACCGTCTGGTTCTTCTGGAGGCTGACGCGGCCCTTGTCGAGGTTGATCTTCCCGGCGCCGGGCGCGGGCGGGGGAGGGGTGGCCGGGGCCGGAGGAGCGGCGGGGGCGGAGACGGGCGGGGCGGGCGGCTGCACAGGGGCCGGCGGGGTCACCGGCTGGGGCGGGGCGGCGGCCGGCTCCTCCACCGTGACTCCGAAGTCCGTGGCGATGCCCGCGAGGCCGTTGGAGTACCCCTGGCCGACGGCGCGGGCCTTCCACTGGCCGCCTCGCTGGTAGACCTCCACGATCACCAGGGCCGTCTCGCTGCCGAGCTGCGGCGGTGTGAACGTGGCCAGGACGGAGCCGTCGTCCGCGTTGCGGAGGGTGGCCGTCGGCTCGATGCCCTGGAAGGTCTGGCCCACGGCGTCCGGGCTCGCCGTGACGACGATCTTCTCGATGCCCGGGGGGAGGGCCGTGGTGTCGACCGTGATCGCGTCGGGGGCGCTGCCGCCGCCCGAGCGGTACGTCACGCCCGGGCCCGACGGCTGGTTGTAGAAGATGAAGTCGTCGTCGGAGCGCACCTTGCCGTCGGCGGTGAGCAGCAGGCCCGATACGTCGAGCCGCACCGGGGCGGCGACGTCCACCGTCACGCGGGCGGCGGACAGGGGGATGTTCGAGCCGGGGGTCATAGCTGTCATGCCGGGTGAACGAGCGAGGCGACTTTGCCGTTCCCTTACCCTGCGGCCAATCGGGTCAGCGGCGGTTGCGCGGGTGGTTGCGGGCGGTGCGTTCGTTGCCGCGCTTGTAGTTGCCGGTCCAGCGGGCCATGACGAGCTGGGGGTCGGAGGTCTCGACCTCGGCGAGGAACTGCGCGGCCCGGGGGCCGTTCAGGGTGGTGGCGGGGCGGCCGTGGTGGCTGATGCGGATCGTTCCGCCCGTGTGCTGCTCGTAGGCGAATCCATGAGGTCTCGGCATGACGGGAGGGTACGAGGCGGGAGGCAGGCGCCCCAGCGAATTTCGTCTGCCCCCGCCCGCGGTGTCCCGTCCCTCTACGGCACGACGACGATCTTCCGGCCCACCCCTGACGCGAACTGCTCCAGCGCCTGCGGGTACCGCTCCAGCGGAATGCGGTCACTGATGAAGATCTCCGGGTCGAGGACACCGCCCGCGAACAGCTCCGCCGCCCGCTCGAAGCTGTGCAGCACCGCCATCGAGCCGGTGATGGTGATCTCCTGGTTGTAGATGCGGTAGGGGTCGATCGTCACGCGGGTCGCGTAGTCGGCCACGCCGAACTGCAGAAACGTGCCGGCCTTGGCCACCCGGTCCAGACCGTCCTGGATGGCCGCCGCGTTGCCGGTGGCGTCGACGACCAGGTCCCAGCCCTGCGGGCGGTCCAGTTCGTCGGGGTTCGCCGCCGACGCCGAGACGCCCAGGCGGCGGGCCGTCTCCAGGCGGGCCGGGTTCACGTCGACGACGTCCACGCTCGCCGCGCCGGTGCGCTTGGCCAGCTCCAGCATCATCAGGCCCATGGTGCCGGAGCCGTAGATCAGCACGTGCGCGCCGAGACGCGAGCGGAGCACGTCGTAGCCGCGCACCGCGCAGGACAGGGGCTCGACGAGCGCCGCGTCCTCGGTGCGGACGTGCTCGGGGAGCTTCACGCAGTTGGCCACCGGGGCCACCGCGTACCGCGCCGCGCCTCCGGCCGTGGTCACGCCGATCGCGGCCCAGCGTTCACAGAGGTTGTTGTGGCCGGTACGGCAGTAGCGGCACTCGTAGCAGTACAGGGACGGGTCCACCGCGACCCGGTCACCCACCGAGAGTTCCGTGACCCGGGTGCCCACCCCGACGACCTCGCCGGCGAACTCGTGCCCGGGCACGATCGGCAGTTTCGGGGCGAACTCCCCCTGGAGGATGTGCAGGTCGGTTCCGCACAGGCCGCAGGCCGCGACCTCGACCACGACCTCCCGCGGGCCGGGCGCCGGGTCGGGGACCTCGGCGACGACGGCCTTGCCCACGGACTCGATGACGGCGGCCTTCATTTCACGGCTCCCAACGACAGGCCCTGGACCAGCTTGTCCTGGGCGGCGAACCCCGCGGCGAGCACCGGCAGGGAGATGACGAGCGATGCGGCACACACCTTCGCCAGGAACAGGCCCTGACTGGTGATGAAACCGGTCAGGAAGACGGGGGCGGTCTCGGCGACCACGCCCGTGAGCACCCGGGCGAACAGCAGCTCGTTCCAGCTGAAGATGAAGCAGATCAAGGCGGTCGCGGCGATACCGGGGAGGGAGATCGGGGCGACCACGCGCGCGAGGACCGTGGGCAGCCGGGCCCCGTCCACCCTCGCCGCCTCGATCACCGCGACCGGGATCTCGGCGAGGAAGGACTGCATCATCCACACCGCGATCGGCAGGTTCATGGAGGTGTAGAGCACGACCAGCAGCCAGATGTTGTCGAGCATCCCGGCGTTCTTGGCGAACAGGTAGATCGGGAGCAGGCCCGCCACGACCGGCAGCATCTTGGTGGACAGGAAGAAGAACAGCACGTCCGTCCACTTGCGGACCCGGTTGATCGACAGCGCGTAGGCCGCCGGGAAGGCCAGCAGCAGGACCAGCAGCGTCGAGGCCACGGAGGCGACCGTGGAGTTGATCAGGGCGGGCCAGGGGCTGGCGCCGCCGCCGGCGCCGAAGAACTCCCTGTAGCCGTCCAGGGTGAGGGCGGCCGCGAAGGAGGGCGGGTTGGTGGCGGCGTCGGACTCCGAGTGGAACGACGTCAGCGCCATCCACGCGATGGGCAGGAAGAACACGATCCCGGCCAGCCAGGCCAGCAGGCCCAGGCCGTTACGGCGTACGACGCTCATGCGCGGGACACCTCCTCGCGGAACAGGGACGACACCACGCGCAGGGCGAAGGTCGCGATGACGATCGAGCCGATGACCACCAGGACGCCCGCGGCCGAGGCGAGGCCGTTCTCATGGGCCTGGTAGAAGCTCTGGTAGACGGTGTAGGGGAGGTTGGCGGTGCCGAGGCCGCCGGACGTGATCGTGAAGACCGCGTCGAAGTTCTGGACGATGTAGATCGAGCCCAGCAGGGCGCCCAGTTCGAGGTAGCGGCGCAGGTGCGGCAGCGTCAGATGGACGAAGATCTGCCAGTCGCTCGCGCCGTCGACCCGGGCCGCCTCGATCTGCTCGTGGTCGCGGCTCTGCAGTCCGGCGAGCAGGATCAGCATCATGAACGGCGTCCACTGCCAGACGAGGGACGCCTCGACGGCGAGCAGCGGGGTGTTCGAGATCCAGTCGGGTTGTGGGCCGCCCACATAGTGCAACAGTCCATTGAGCAGGCCGTATTCAGGGTTGTAGAGCACATGCTTCCAGAGCAGGGCCGCGGCGACCGGCACCACCAGGAAGGGCGCGATGAGCAGGGTGCGGACGATGCCGCGGCCGCGGAACCTCCGGTCCAGCAGCAAGGCGAGGACGAGTCCGAGGACGAGGCTGGCCAGGACCACCGCCACCGTCAGCAGCACCGTCGTCCCCACCGAGTGGCGCAGGTCCGGGTCGGTGAGCACCTCCTGGTAGTTGTCGACGCCGGTGAAGTGCCGGGCGTCGGGATAGAGGGCGTTCCAGTCGAAGAAGGAGATCACCAGTGTGGCCACGAAGGGCAGCTGGGTGACGACGATCATGAAGATCAGGGCGGGCAGCAGCGGGGCCCGGGTGGCCCAGGCACGCAGCCGGGCGGAGGGCCGGCGGACGGGGCCGGGTATCTCGGGGGAGGCCACGGGGGCCGTTGTCGTGGCGGTCATCGTCCCTCGTACTCCTCGGAGATCTTCTCGGCGAGCGCCTGGGACTTCGTCAGGGCCGACTCGACGGACTGGCGTCCGGCGATGGCCGCGCTGATCTCCTGGGAGACCTTGGTGCCGAGGTCGGTGAACTCGGGGATGCCGACGAACTGGATGCCGGGCGCGGGCCGCGGCTGGACGCCGGGATCGTCGGGCCGGGCGCCTTCGATGGCCTCCTTGGTCATCTCCTGGAAGGCGGCGGCCTCTTTGCGGTAGTCGGCGTTGGCGTAGGTCGACGCCCGCTTTCCGGCCGGGACGTTCGACCAGCCGACCCGGTCGCCGACCAGCTGCTCGTAGCCCTTGCCGGACGCCCAGGAGACGAACTTCCAGGCGTTGTCGGGGTTGCGGGAGGCCTGCTGGATGCCCCAGGCCCAGGTGTAGAGCCAGCCGGAGGACTTCGTCTTCTCGACGGGGGCGGGGGCGTAGCCGACCTTGCCCTTCACGGGGGAGTCCGCCGCCTCCAGGGATCCGGCCGCGGAGGTGGCGTCGTACCACATGGCGACCTTGCCCTGGGTCATGTTGTTGAGGCACTCGGCGAAGCCGGACTGGGCGGCGCCGGACTCGCCGTGCTCACGGACCAGGTCGACATAGAACTTCGTCGCCTTTTCGAAGGCCGGGGAGTCGAGCTGTGCCTTCCAGTCCTGGTCGAACCAGGTGCCGCCGAAGGTGTTGACGACCGTGGTGAGCGGGGCCATGACCTCGCCCCAGCCGGGCAGGCCGCGCAGGCAGATGCCCTTCATGCCCGGTTCGGCGCCGTCCGTCCTCGCCGCGAGGTCCGCCACCTGCTGCCAGGTGGGGTGCGCGGGCATCGTCAGGCCGTTCTTCTCGAACACGTCCTTGCGGTACATCAGGAACGACGACTCGCCGTAGAAGGGCTGGCCGTAGAGCTTGCCGTCGTCGCCGCTGAGGGACTGGCGCATCGGCTTGAGGACGTCCTGCTCGTCGTAGCCGGGGTCTTCGGCGACGTAGGAGTTCATCTCGCGCAGCCAGCCGTTGCGGGCGTAGATCGGTATCTCGTAGTTGGACAGGGTGGCGACGTCGTACTGGCCGGCCTGGTTGGCGAAGTCCTGGCTGATCTTGTCGCGGACGTCGTTCTCTGGCAGGACCGTGAAGTTGACCTTGATGCCCGTCTCCCGGGTGAAGTGGGCGCGGGTCAGCTTCTGCAGCTCGACCATCTGGGGGTTGTTGACCATGAGGACGTTGATGGCGTCGCCGCCGGATCCGGCCCCGCCCGCGCCGACCCAGCAGCCGGAGAGCAGCGGGGCGAGCAGCGTCCCTGCGGCGGCCAGGGCGAGCGGGGCTCGCGGTGGCCGTCGTCGGCTCTGGGTTCGCATGGATCGCTCCTGGAAGGTATGGGGAGACAAGAAGGTATGGGGAGATAAGGGGCGCGACAGGGCGCGGCTGCGCCCGGTGGGACGGGGGGAGGAGTGGATCAGACGCGGATGACCTGCGGTCCGAGCAGCGAGTAGCGGTGGGCCTCGGAGGCCGGGAGCAGGGTGCTCGTCACGATCGTCTCCAGCGCGCCGACCTCGGCGAACCGGCAGAAGCTGACGGCTCCGAACTTGGTGTGCACGCCGGCGAAGACCACACGCCGGGCGGCCCGGATGGCCTGTGCCTTGACCTCGCTGACGGCCGGGTCGGGGGTGGTGAGGCCGTGTTCGCGGGAGATGCCGTTGGCGCCGATGAACGCCAGGTCGACGACGAAGCCGGCCAGCATCTTCGTCGTCCAGTGGTCGACGGTGGCGAGGGTGCCGCGCCGTACCCGGCCGCCGAGCAGCAGCACGCAGACGTGCTCGGCCTCGGCGAGGGCGCCGGCGACCGGCAGGGACGCGGTGACCACGGTCAGCGGCCGGTCCCGGGGGAGTGCTTCGGCGATGAGCTGCGGGGTGTAGCCCTCGTCGACGAAGACGGTCTCGGCGTCGCCGAGGAGTTCGGCCGCGGCGGCCGCGACCCGGCGTTTCTCGGGGACGTGGCTGGTGGCGCGGAAGGCGAGCGTCGTCTCGAAGCCGGCGCTCTCCACGGGGTAGGCGCCGCCGTGGGTGCGGCGGAGCAGGCCGTGGTCCTCCAGGACGCGCAGGTCCCTTCGTACGGTTTCCTTGGCGACGCCGAGTTCCGCGGCGAGCGTGGTGACGTCGACCGAGCCGGTGGTGCGGGCGGTCCGTACGATCTCCCGCTGGCGTTCTTCCGCGGTTCTGGTCATGGGCTCACCCGCCTTGCTGTGCTGTCTGCCCGTTCGGGCCTCCTGGGGGAAAGTTCTACAGCGGGTGGTGCGGGGTGACCAGGCCTGATCCGGGCCCGATGCTGCCCGCGTGTGCCCGTTCGGGCGGGGCGGCCCCCTCGGCTCGGGTGGTGTGGGGTGCGGCGGCCGCGGGTGCGTCGTGGCTGGTCGGGCAGTTCCCCGCGCCCCTGGCGTGGTCCTGTCGCGCCTACGGCCGGGACACGGTCCGTGCCCGGACAGGGCTGCGGGCGGGCCCGTTCGGTGCCCGCCCTCCTCCGTGGCGATCGTTTTCGGTCAGTACGGCCAGATCGGCGGGTCCGTCACGAACCGGCCGCCGAGGTAGGCGTGCGCCTCGTTGCCGTCCTGCAGATCGCCCTGCTCGGCGATGAGCTTCTCGGCGTAGGGCTCGGAGTCGTCCTGCGGTTCGTAGCCGAGGGCCCGGGCGGTGCCGAGGTCCCACCACAGGCGGGTGTTGGCGGAGGAGCCGTGGACGACGGTGTGGCCGACGTGCTCGGCGGTCAGGGCCGCGTGGAAGAGGCGGGCGCCGTCGGCGGGGCTCATCCACACCGAGAGCATGCGCACACTGGTCGGCTCGGGGAAGCAGGAGCCGATGCGTACCGAGACCGTCTCCAGGCCGTGCTTGTCCCAGTAGAACTGCGCGAGGTCCTCCCCGAAGCACTTGGAAAGGCCGTAGAAGGTGTCCGGGCGGCGCGGGGTGTCGACCGGGATGAGGGGGTCGTCGCCCCGGGGGCGCGGGGTGTAGCCCACGGCGTGGTTGGAGGAGGCGAAGACGATCCGGCCGACGCCCTGCTCGCGGGCGGCCTCGTACAGGTGGTAGGTGCCCTCGATGTTGGCCTTGAGGATCTTCTCGAAGGGGGCTTCCAGGGAGATGCCCGCGAGGTGGAGGACCGCGTCGACGTCCCGGACGGCCTCGCGCACGGCGCCCCGGTCGGCCAGGTCGGCGGTGATCGCGTCGGGCTCGCCCTCGACCGGCCGCAGGTCCAGCAGGCGCAGGTCGTAGCCGTAGGCCGGGAGCAGGTCCCGCATCAGGGTGCCGAGGCCGCCGGCGGCTCCGGTGAGCAGGACGGTGCGGGGAGCGGGCATCCACGGATCTCCTTGATCGCGGCCGTACTGTGCGCCATCGTACACATGAGCGCACAGTATTCATATCCGTGGACACGCTAAGGAGGCGGGCCGGAGCCCGTCAAGCAGGGCGCGGAGGGAGTGAATACGCAGGTGTGTCGCGGGTGTGCGCGCTTGACCGGCGCAAGGGGGCGCCCTAGCGTGGAGACGTTCAGAAATATGGACGCCAATCATGAATATGGAACCGGGAGAGCTCGTGACGTCAGCCCCTCTCGCCGCTCGACTCGGCATCCCCAGCGGACCGCTGTTCTTCCCGGTCACCGCCTTCGGCCCCGACGGCTCCGTGGACCTCGACACCTTCCGCACGCACGTCCGGCGCGGGGTAGAGGCCGGAGCCGCCGCCGTGTTCGCCTGCTGCGGCACCGGCGAGTTCCACGCGCTGACACCCGAGGAGTTCGAGGCCTGTGCACGGGTCGCCGTCGAGGCCACCGACGGGCGTGTGCCCGTCGTCGCCGGCGCCGGGTACGGCACCGCGCTCGCCGTGCGCTACGCCCGCCTCGCCGAGGCCGCCGGGGCGGACGGACTGCTCGCCATGCCGCCCTACCTCGTCGTCGCCGGGCAGGAGGGGCTGCTGCGGCACTACCGCGAGGTGGCCGCCGCCACCGCCCTGCCGGTCATCGTCTACCAGCGCGACAACGCCGTGTTCACCCCGGAGACGGTCGTCGGGCTCGCCCGCACGGACGGGATCATCGGCCTCAAGGACGGGCTCGGCGACCTCGACCTCATGCAGCGCGTCGTCAGCGCCGTCCGCACCGAGGCCCCTGGCGACTTCCTCTGCTTCAACGGCCTGCCGACCGCCGAGCTGACCCAGCTCGCCTACCGCGCC
The DNA here is from genome assembly GCF_042959365.1 of Streptomyces sp. NPDC007907. NCBI lineage: Bacteria > Bacillati > Actinomycetota > Actinomycetes > Kitasatosporales > Streptomycetaceae > Streptomyces > Streptomyces sp. NPDC007907. Next base: position 104,524 of record NZ_JBIBKR010000007.1, on the reverse strand, counting down.
CTCGGCGTCACGCTCTACTCGTCCGCCGTGTTCTGCTTCGCCCCGGAGATCGCTCTGGCCTTCCACCAGGCCCTGCGGACCGGCGACGACACCACCGTGGAGAAGCTGCTCGACGGCTTCTACCGCCCGTTCGTGGAACTGCGCGCCCGAGGCCGCGGCTACGCGGTCGCGCTGGTCAAGGCCGGTGTACGGCTGCGCGGCCTGGACGTCGGGGAGGTGCGGCCCCCGCTGCACGAACCGGACGAGGGCCATGTGAAACAGCTCGCCGACGTGATCGAGCGCGGCTACGCGCTGCTGGAGGAGACCAAGTGAAGCTGCCGGAGCAGACCACGTGAAGGCGTCGACATTCGTCTACCCCTGGGACGTCAACGGCGACCCGGAGGCACCCGCGCGGATCGCCGCGCTCGGCGTGGCCCAGGTGACGCTCGCCGCCGCCTATCACTCCACGCGCGCCCTCACACCCCGCCACCCGCGCCACCGCATCGTCACCGCCGAGCACGCCGCCGTGCTGTACCCGGCGGGCGACCGCTGGGAGGGCCGGGAGCCGCGCCCCTACCCGGCCGGTGACTGGGCCCCCGGCGACGCCTTCGGTGAGGCCGCCGCCGCCCTCGCCGGAGCGGGACTGGAGGTGCACACCTGGGTCGTCCTCGCGCACAACTCCCGCCTCGGCGCCGAGCACCCCGGCACCTCGGTCGTCAACGCCTACGGCGACCGCTACCCCTGGGCTCCGTGCATCGCACAGCCCGCCACGCGTGCCTACCTGACCGACCTGGCGGCCGAGGCGGCCGTCCGGCCCGGGGCGCGCGGCACCGAGCTGGAGTCCCTCGGCTGGTACGGCCTGCAGCATCTGCACGCCCACGACAAGACCGGCGGCGTCGGACTCGGGGAGGCCGGGCAGTACCTGATGGCGCTGTGCTTCTGCCCGTCCTGCCGCGAGGGCTACGGCCGGCACGGCCTCGACCCCGACGAGCTGGCGACCGCAGTACGGGCCGCGCTGGAGCCGGTGTGGCAAGGGGCGGCGCCGTCCGACGGAGGCTGGCCGGGCATCGAGAAGCTCCTCGGCGAGTCCCTCGCGCACACCACGCGCGCGTACCGCGACGACACCGCCCGCACCCTCCAGGAGCAGGCCGTCGCCGCGGTCCGGGACGCCGCTCCCGACGGCTTCCAGGTGCTGCTGCACGCGGATCCGGTCTCGTACCACGTCGGCGCCAACCCGGGGGTCGATCCGGCGCACATCCTCTCCGTGGCGGACGGCGTGGTGGTGCCCTGCGCGGGCGGCACCGGCACACTGACACCGTTCGCGCGGCAGGACCGCGCGGGCGCGGTCATCGCCGCCCACTTCCCCGTCGTCGCGGGCATGGGCGGCAGCCCCGGCACCCTCGCCGCCGACGCCGCCGAAGCACGCCGGCAGGGGGCCACCGAACTGCGGCTGTATCACGCCGGGCTGGCGTCCGACGGCGACCTGGGGGCCGTCCGCTCCGCCCTCGCCGGGCTCTGACCCAGCGCGACCGCCGTCACCAGCAGGGCCACGCCCAGGGCCACCAGCACCAGTCGGTGGCTCACCAGCTCCACCAGGGCCGCTCCGGCGGCCAGCCCGACCACGTTCGGCGCGTACACCAGGGTGTGGGCGGTGGCAGTGACCCGGCCCAGCAGCGCGCCCGGCGTCTCACGCTGCACGGACGTCAGCGCGGCGATCAGCACCGCGGGCAGCCCCATGCCGATCGCCGCGCCGCACACCAGTGCCACCGGGTCCCACGGCACCGCCCGCAGCGCCGTCGCCAGAGCCAGCAGGGCGACGCCGGACGCCGCGAAGCGCCGCGTCCCCAGCCGGCGCAGGCCGGGGCCGCAGAGCAGCCCGACCACGAGGGAACCGGCGCCCTGCACGGCGTACAGCACGCCGGTGTACGTGGGGGAGTGCCCGAGGTCGTCGACGACGGCGTACACCATGGCCCCGTTCAGGCCGGCACACAGCATCGTGACGCCCCCCGCCAGGACCAGGGGGCGCAGCACGGGGTGCGCCCACAGATGCCGGGCGCCCGCCATGGTGCGCCGCCGACCGCTGCCGGTGGGCCGGGCCGGCCTGCTCTCCCGCACCCGCAGCATCGCGTACAGCCCCGCGGCCAGTACGAACGTCGCCGCGTCCAGGAGGGCGACACCCGGACCGCCGTACGCCGCGTAGAGGCCCGCGCCCGCCGGCGGGGCCAGGAGCTTCATGGCCTCGTTGGCGGTCATGCGCAGGCCGTTGAAGTCGCCGAGCAGGGACGGTTCGATCGCGGTCGCCACGAGCGCCGACTCGGCGGCGTCGTGGACGACGCCCGTGGCGCCGTACACGAACAGCACCGCGTACAGCAGCCACAGGTCGGCCGTGGTGCCGACGCCCAGGAGGGTGAGCAGGAGGGCGGCCGGCAGCAGGTTCGTGCCGATCAGCAGGGGTCTGCGGCGGCCGCGGTCGGCGAGGGTGCCCAGCAGCGGGCCGGCCAGGGTCGGCAGCCACATGGCCAGCATGCACAGCGCGGCCAGGCCGTCCGAGCCGGTCAGGTCCTTCACCCACACCCCGGACGCCAGCCACAGGGCCGAGGTGCCGAAGCCGGAGACCACCACGCCGCACAGGTAGAGCCCGGCGTCGCGGTCGCCCAGGACGCGCACGAGGGGCCAGGTCGTCTTGGTCGTCATACCTGGCCATCGTGGGGCTAAGGGCCCTGCCGAGGGATCGGGAAGGTGCCTTAGTTCCCGCCAGAACGGGGCAGGCGGGAGGCGGTGATCAGTCCCCTCGCGAGGCGAGCATCTCCCCGAGCTTGCCGAGGCCCTGGATCCAGCCTTCCTCGTGGAGGGCCAGCCGCCGCTCGGTGGCGAAGTCACCCTGGTCGAGGATGAGCTGGGACCGTCCGACGTCGGTGTCGAACAGTGACAGCGTCACCACGGTCTCCCGGTCCTCGGGGTCGGGGTCCTCCCAGCGGAAGGTGTACGCCAGGCCCACCGGGGGATCGACGTCGATGTATTCGCCCACCAGGTGGAAGAGCTCGCCTTCCGGGGGCTGCATCGCGATGCGGTAGGCGCCACCGGGGCGGAGGTCGATCTCCACGCCCGGGGTGCTGAACCCGTCCGGGCCCCACCAGCGCGCCACTTCCACGGGGTCGGTCAGCTCCCGGAACACGCGCGTGGCTTCGTCCGCCAGCTCGCACTCCAGATGCAGTCTCAGCTCGCCGTCCTGTGCCATGACGCACCACCCGCCACCGAAGGTGCCCGGAACAACCCCTCCGCACATTTTAGGGAGGCCGGCCGGGGTCCACGATCCCGAAGCGATGAGTTCCGCGGCCGGCGCCGGTCCACCCTCCCAGGACCGCACTTCTGAGGAGCAGGTATGACCGACACCACCGGGACGATCCTCGACCTCGGCCCACAGACGGAGGCCGTGGCGCAGCTCGTGGCGGGCGTCACCGACGAACAGCTGGCCCATCCGACGCCCTGCCCCGCGTACGCGGTGCGGCATCTGCTCGGCCACCTGGCGGGGCTGGCCGCCGCCTTCCGGGACGCCGCCCGCAAGGACCTCGGCGCCACGACCGACACCAGCCCGGGCTCCGCGCTGCCGGAACTCGCCCCCGGTTGGCGCGAGGAGCTGCCCGACCTACTCGCCGAACTGGGCGAGGCCTGGCGCGACCCGGCCGCCCGGACCGGCATGACCCGGGCCGGGGGCGTCGACCTGCCCGGCGAGGTCGCCGGCCTCGTCGCCACCGACGAACTGGTCGTGCACGGCTGGGACCTGGCCCGCGCCACCGGACAGCCCTACAGCCCCGACCCGGCCGCACTGCGCGTCTGCCACGACTTCCTCGCCGCCTCCGTCGACGACCCCGGGCGCGGCGCCGTCTTCGGTCCGGTCGTCACCGTCGAGGCGGACGCGCCCCTGCTGGACCGCGCGATCGGGCTGAGCGGGCGGGACCCGCGGTGGACGCGCTCCGCGTAGAACGCGCCGCCCTGTCCCCCTTGGCAACGTCGACCTGCTCTACACCCTGACCGGCGGCGGACCCGCGGGCGAGACCACGACGCTGCCGCTGTACATCGCCGACACATCCGTCGCTCGTCCCGTTCCGACGCGGAACACCTCGGCACCGGCGCCCGGCAGGCCGACCGGGCGGTGGCCCGCGGCGCGGGGGCGGGGAGGCTTCCGGGGACCGGCCGCATCATCGACGCCATGAACACCCCTGCGAGCACCCCGCTGCCCCTCGTCCTCGCCGGTGCCCGCGGTCACGGCCGCTGGCACGTCGAGAACATCCGCCGGCTCCAGAGGCAGGGCCTCGTACGGCTCGTCGGCGTCTGCGAACTGACGCCGCTGACCGAGGAGGAACTCGGCGACCTGGGCACGCCCGAGCAGTCCGCCGACTTCGGAGCCCTGCTGGAGGCCACCGGCGCGCGGATCGCCGTGATCTGCACCCCCATCCCGACCCACACCGACCTCGCGCTGACGGCGGCCGGACGTGGGGTGCACCTCCTCCTGGAGAAGCCGCCCGCCCCCTCCTACGCCGAGTTCCGCCGGATGGCCGACGGGGTGGCCGAGGCCGGGGTCGTCTGCCAGATCGGCTTCCAGTCGCTGGGGTCACACGCCCTGACGGCCGTGCGCGAGCTGATCGAGAAGGGCGCGATCGGGCGGCTCGTCGGCCTCGGCGGGGCCGGTGCCTGGGTGCGCGACGAGGACTACTTCAAGCGGGCCCCCTGGGCGGGCAAACGACGGCTGAACGGCGTCGACGTGATCGACGGGGCGCTGACCAACCCCCTCGCCCACGCCGTCGCCACCGCCCTCGCCCTGGGCGCCAGCACCCGCGCCGAGGATGTCACCGGCATCGAGACCGAACTGCTGCGCGCCAACGCCATCGAGTCCGACGACACCTCCTGCGTCCGGATCACCACCGCCCAGGGCCACCCGGTGACGGTCGCCGCGACCCTGTGCGCCGAGGAAGCCGACGAGCCGTACGTCCTGGTGCACGGCAGCAGCGGCCGCATCACCTTCTGGTACAAGCAGGACCGCGTGCTGCTCCAGCGCGCGGGACACGGCCCGGAGGAGTCCGAGCACGGCCGCACCGACCTGCTGGAGAACCTCGTCGACCACCTCACCACCGGCGCGGACCTGCTCGTCCCGCCGGACGAGACCGGCGCGTTCATGAAGGTCGTCGAGGCCATCCGCACCGCCCCCGACCCTGAGCCCCTGCCGGACACCGCCTGGCACCGCGTCCCCGGCGAGAACCGCCGGGCCGTCCCCGGCATCGACGGGTTCGTCGCGGCCGCCGCCGACACCCTCTCCCTCTACTCCGAGCTCGGCGCCCCCTGGACGCGCCCGTCGAACGAGGTGAGCACCCCATGACCGGCAACGGCACGACGGTCCTGCGCGTCACGGGCCGGCCGGTCGGCCGCCACGTCACCCGGCCCGAGCCGCCGGCCCGGCGGAAAACCCTTCTCTCGCAGGGGCTTGCTCGCAGTGGGAAGCCGATGCCGTACCTGTGAGGCTCACCGCCGTACCGGCTCGATCCCCTCCAGCGTCGGCACCACGGGCTTGACGGTGCCGTCGGCCGCGAACTCCATGCGGTCGACGGTCGTCTCGCGGTGCATGCCGTCGCCGCCCGGCAGACCGGGGCCGTTGAGGGCGAAGCGGTGGTAGACCATGTACCAGTCGTCGGTGCCCGGGGTGTTGACCACCGAGTGATGGCCGGTGGCGAGGATGCCGTACTCGGGCCGCTTCTCGAGGATCGTCCCGCGCTTGGTCCACGGGCCGAGCGGGGACGGACCCGTCGCGTACGCCACGTGGTAGTTCTCGCTGCGTGTGTCGTCCTCGGACCACATGAAGTAGTACGTGCCCTTCCGCTTGATCACGAAGGAGCCCTCGCGGAAGTCGTCCGGGGTGGTGTCCTTCACCTTCGAGGCGTCGAAGGACACCATGTCGTCGTTGAGCGGCACCACGTAGCCGTGGCCGTTGCCCCAGTACAGGTAGGCCCGGCCGTCGTCGTCCGTGAAGACCGCCGGGTCGATCATCTGGCCCTTCAGCGCACCGCCCTTGGCGACCAGGGGCTTGCCGAGCGCGTCCTTGAAGGGGCCGGCGGGGGAGTCGGCCACCGCCACGCCGATCTGCTGCTCGGCGCAGAAGTAGAAGTAGTACGTGCCGTTCCGTTCGGCGATCGCGGGGGCCCAGGCGTTCTTGTCGGCCCAGCTCACGTCAGGACCGAGGTCGAGGATGACGCCGTGGTCCTTCCAGTCGACCAGGTCCTTCGACGAGTACGCCTTGAACCTGGTGCCGCTCCAGCCCTGGAAGCCGTCCGTCGTCGGGTAGATCCAGTACCGGCCGTTCAGGTAGTGCACGTCGGGGTCGGCGTTCAGGCCCGGCAGCAGGGGACTGCGGGTGGGCACCGCCTCGACCGTCCAGGTGCGCTTGCTGCCGTCGGCGGCCGTCACCGTGTACTTCTGCGGCGTGCGGAAGTCGCGCCGGGTGCCGGACTTCGGGCTCAGCTTCGCGCCCGCACCGACCCACAGCCTCGGGGCGAGGCTCCGCAGTCCGGCGTCCGGCTCCATGGGCAGGACGACCTTCGAGGCGCTGTCCGTGACGATCGCGTAGCCCTTCTGGTGCCCGGCCGTCGCGTCCACGACCGAGGCGGGGGTGGAGGGGTAGGCGGCCAGCAGACGGTCGTACTCCTGCTGCGTCACCGGCAGGACGGTGCCGTGCCGGGGGCTCGCCGGGAGCTGGTAGTTCGTGGACGGGGTCCACCTGCCGGAGGCGAGGTCGGTGGTCTCGAAGGGCACGTAGCCGCGACCGCCGTACTCGTCGATGAACAGGTACCACTTCTTCTCGGTGTTCGACTTGAACACCGTCGGGCCCTCGCCGCGGTCCATCGCGCCCTTGCCGATGCAGTCGGCCACCAGGTCGTACGTCGTCGACGTCAGCGAGGTCGACTTCTCGCCGGTGATGAACTTCGAGCAGGGGCTGGAGGAACTCGGGTCCCGCTCGTCCTTGGTGTAGCGGTAGTACTGGTCCTTGTCCTTCACGACCGTGGAGTCGATCACCGAGTAGCCCGGGTCGTTCCAGACCTTCGGCTCGCTGAAGGTGCGGAAGTCCTTCGTGGTCGCGTACAGCATCTTGTTGTACGTGTCGCCCTTGTGGTCCGGGTCGTCGTCGGCGTACAGCTTCGACGCCCAGAAGACGACGTACGAGCCGAGGTCGTCGTCCCAGTAGGCCTCCGGGGCCCAGGTGTTGCCCGCGTTGTCGGGGGAGACCTTCACCAGGCGCTGTTCGGTCCAGTGGACCAGGTCGGTGGACTCCCAGACCATGATCGACTTGCTGCCGTGCCGCTGGACGTCGTCCCAGCTGCCGCTGGAGTTCTGGTACATCCGCAGGTCGGTGGCGATCAGGTAGAACGTGTCGCCCTTGGGGGAGCGGATGACGAACGGGTCGCGCAGGCCCTTCTCGCCGGTCGTGGACGTCAGCACCGGCTTTCCGGCGTTCAGCTCACGCCAGTGCAGCGGGTCGTTGCCGCGGCTGAGGGCGTAGCGGATCTGCTCGCCGTCGGCGGTGCCCTCACCGGTGAAGTAGGCGAAGAGATAACCGGCGTACGTGCTGCTGTGCTTCACGGGTGGGGCTCCCGGGTCCGCGGTGCTGGGCGGTGCCGTGAGGAAGGCCAGGAGGAGACCGGCCAAGGCCAGGAACGGGAGCAGGAGCGTGCGGGCGATGCGGGGGCGCATGACACTTCCTGTCGGAGTGTGGGGGGTTCTGTTCGATAGTGGCCCTCGGAGTTTCACCGGAGGGGGCGCAGCGCGTCAACGGGTCTGCGTGAGGCCGCAGTTTCCGAAAACTTTCGGGACACTCGGGGGTGCCGGTGCGTGAGTCGGAACGTCTTTGCGGGGCTGCGGCGACCGGGTTCGTAGCCCGCGGCGGATACGGCGACGCCCCCGCCGGTGCGTATCGGCGGGGGCGTCCTGCCGGCCGGCCGAGGGGGGCTCGGCCGCTACCGTCCGGCCGTCCGGAGGGGGGCTCCGGACGGCCGAGGTGCCGGGGTGTCCGACTGGGGGGTCGGACACCCGGCGGTTCCGGTCGGCCCAAGGGGGGACGAGGGCCGACCGGAGTCACTGGGGACGAGGCCCTACTGGTAGCCGATGTCGCAGGCCGTGAACTTGCAGGCCTCGCCGTCCGGCCCGGGCGGCGTCGGCTCCTTGGGCTCCTTGCCGGTGTTGTTGCCGTCGAAGACCCACGGGCGACCTCTCCTCCAGCGGCTACGGGCGCTCCCGGCCGGCGCACCCTGTGGCTGTCATGTAGATGACATGTGACCATCCGGGGGGAGGCCCGGACGAGATCGGGAAGCGTAGCAGCGATCGACGGATGGTTCGTACGGAGCTTCGAACAGCGTATGGCGGGCCGGACTTCGATTTCGTAACACGAAGAAAACCTGAACGTGGTTCAACACGACGACAATCCAGCCAGCATCCGCACACCGATCACCCAGGCATCGAGGAGCACGCGCCATGTCCGAATCACAGAAGGTGGCCGACCGGTCCGACGCCGCGCCACCGGCGGCGAACAGCGTCGACCGGTTCTTCAGGGTCTCCGAGCGAGGGTCCACCTTCGGCCGGGAGATCCGCGGCGGCTTCGCCACCTTCTTCACGATGGCCTACATCCTTGTCCTGAATCCCATCATTCTGGGCAGCGCGAAGGACAAGTTCGGGCACCAGCTGGACGCCGTCCAACTCACCACCGCCACCGCCCTGGTGGCCGCCGTCATGACGATCGTCATGGGCGTCGGCGGCAACCTGCCCCTCGCGCTCGCCGCCGGACTCGGCCTGAACGCCGTGGTCGCCTTCCAGATCGCCCCGCTCATGAGCTGGGACGACGCGATGGGCCTGATCGTCCTCGAAGGCCTGCTGATCTGCGTGCTGGTGGTGACCGGTCTGCGCGAGGCCGTCATGCACGCGATACCCCAGCCGCTCAAGCAGGCGATCAGCGTCGGCATCGGCCTGTTCATCGCCTTCATCGGCTTCGTCGACGCCGGGTTCGTCAGCCGCATCCCCGACGCCGCGAACACCACCGTGCCCGTTCAGCTGGGCGGCACCGGCACCCTCGCCGGCTGGCCGATGCTGGTCTTCTGCCTCGGTGTGCTGCTGACGATCGGGCTGCTCGCCCGCAAGGTCAAGGGCGCCATCCTGATCAGCATCGTCACCATGACCGCGCTGGCGGTGGTCATCGACTCCCTCGCCGACATCAAGTCCTGGGGCCTCACCACGCCCGCCTGGCCGGACAAGCTCGTCGACACCCCCGACTTCGGGCTCCTCGGCGACTTCGACCTGTTCGGTGCCTTCAGCGCCCCCGGCGTCGGCGTCATCACCGTCGTCCTGCTGATCTTCACGCTGATCCTGTCCGACTTCTTCGACACCATGGGCACGGTCGTCGGCATCAGCGCCGAGGCGGGCCTGCTCGACGACGAGGGCAAGGTCCCGAACCTCGGCCGGGTGCTGCTCATCGACGGTGCCGCCGCGGTGGCCGGCGGTGCGGCCTCCGCCTCCTCGGCGACCTCCTACATCGAGTCCGCCGCCGGTGTCGGAGAGGGCGCGCGCACCGGCTTCTCCAACCTCGTCACCGGCGGCCTGTTCGGCCTCGCGCTGTTCCTCACCCCGCTGCTCACCATCGTCCCGCTCCAGGCCGCCGCCCCGGCCCTGATCGCCGTCGGCTTCCTGATGATGACCCAGGTCAAGCACATCGACTGGGACCGCTACGACATCGCCATCCCCGCGTTCCTCACCATCGCCGTGATGCCGTTCACCTACTCCATCACCAACGGCATCGGCGCCGGCTTCCTCGCCTACGTCGTCATCAAGACCGTGCTCGGCAAGGCCAAGGAGGTGCACTGGCTGCTGTGGGGGACCTCGGCGCTGTTCCTGGTGTACTTCGCGATCGACCCGATCGAGCAGCTCCTGGGCGCGAAGTGACGCCGGACGCGCGGTGACACGAGGACGGGCCGCCCCCGGGGGGAAGGGGGCGGCCCGTCTCGTCCGTACAGACGGCGTATCGGCGGCGGAGGTTCAGTGGCGGCGGCTCAGTCCTTCAGTGCCGCCTGCATCATCGCCTTGGCGACCGGCGCCGCGAGCCCGTTGCCGCTGACCTCCGAGCGGGCCGCGCTCGACTGCTCCACGACCACCGCCACGGCAACCTCCTTGCCCGTGGAGTCGGACTTGCCGTACGAGGTGAACCAGGCGTACGGCACCTGGCTGTTGTTCTCGCCGTGCTGGGCCGTACCCGTCTTGCCGCCCACGGTCGCGCCCGGTACCTGCGCGTTCGTGCCCGTGCCCTTGCTGACGACCGTCTGCATCGCCGACTGCAACTGCTCCGCGGTGGAGGAGCTGACGATCTCCTTCGAACCGGCGTCGTCGTAGTCCTCCAGCACATCGCCCCCGCTGTCGGTGATCTGCGAGACCATGTGCGGCGAGACCAGCTTGCCGCCGTTGGCAATGGCCGCCGACACCATGGCCATCTGCAGCGGCGTGGCCGTGACGTCGAACTGGCCGATGCCCGTCAGGGCCGTCTGAGACGGGTGCATGTCCGACGGATAGACGCTCGTGTAGGCCCGGACCGGCACATCCAGCGCGTCGTCGTTGAAGCCGAACTTCTCCGCCATCGCCTTCACCTTGTCCTGGCCCAGCTTCACGGCCATCTTGGCGAAGACGTTGTTGCAGGAGTACTCCAGCGCCGTACGGATGGTCGCGTCGGTGCAGGGCGCGTTCGGGTTCTCGTTCGTCAGGTCCCGGCTGGTGCCGGGCAGCGTGTACGGGTCCGGGCTGTCCGTCCTCTCGTCCACCGACGAGTACAGCCCGTCCTCCAGCGCGGCCGCCGCCACGACCAGCTTGAACGTCGAACCGGGCGGCAGCGGCTGCCGCAGCGCGCGGTTGACCAGCGGCTTGTCCGGGTCGGTGGTGAGCTTCTTCCAGGCCGACCCCGCCGTGTTGGCGTCGGTCAGGGAGGAGGGGGCGTACGACGGCGTCGACACGACCGCGAGGATCTTCCCGGTCTTCGGGTCGACGGCGACGGCCCCGCCCTTCTTGTCACCGAGCGCGTCGTAGGCCGCCTTCTGCACGCCCGGGTCGATGGTCGTGACCACGTTGCCCGGCTCGGCCCGCTGATTGGTGAGCGTGTCCAGCACGGACTTGAGCCGGCTGTCCGTGCCGTTGAGCAGATCGGTGTAGATGCCCTCCAGCTGAGTCGGGGCGTACGCCTGCGACGCGAAACCCGTCACCGCCGCGTACAGCGGGCCGTCCGTGTACGTCCGCTTGTACCTCAGGTCGCCCGTCTTCGTCGGCGCCGAGCCGGTGACCGACCGGCCGCCCACGATGATGTTGCCGAGCGGCGCCGAGTACGTCTCGATCGCGTTCCGCCGGTTGTCCTTGTCGTCTGCCAGCGCCCGGCCCTCGTAGAACTGCACCCAGGTCGCCCTGACCAGCAGAGCCAGTACCAAGAGCAGCGAGAAGACCGAAGCGCGCCTGATCGTCTTGTTCATTCCGAACAGGAGGACGAACCGCACCGGGCGGATCGTTCCCGTCCGTCCCGGTTTCTCATCCAGAGGCCGGTTTTCTCATCCGCCGTTCAGAAACCCGGCTTCGTACGCGGCGATCACCGCCTGGGTCCGGTCCCGGGTGCCGGTCTTGGCCAGGACCGCCGCGACATGGGATTTCACCGTCGCCGGGCCGACCTCCATCCGGCGGGCGATCTCCGCGTTGGTCAGGCCCCGCGCCATGTGCCGCAGCACCTCGCCCTCCCGTCCCGTGAGCTTCGCCACCCACGCCGGCGGTGCGGGGTGCGCACGGGCGTGCTCGGTGGCGAGGGTGCGCACGGCCGCCGGGAACAGCAGGCTGTCGCTGCGCGCCACCAGCCGGACCGCCTGCACCAGCGCGTCGGCGTCCGCCCGTTTCAGCAGGAACCCGGCGGCTCCGGCACGCAGCGCGTCGTACACGTAGGAGTCGTTCTCGAAGGTGGTCACGACGACGATCCTGGGCGGGTCGTCCATCGTGGCGAGGATCTGCTCGGTGGCGCGGATCCCGTCGGTCTCCGGCATCCGGACGTCCATGAGGACGACGTCCGGCCGCAGCTCCCGCACGGCCGCCACCGCCTCGGCACCCGTGGCGGCCTCGCCCGCGACCTCCAGGTCCGGCTCGGCGGAGAGGATGGCGCGCAGCGCGGTGCGCACCATGCGCTCGTCGTCGGCGAGAACGACACGGATCGGATCGGGGCGGGACATAAGGGGCCTCTCATACGGGGTCACTCACACGGGTCCACTCATGCGGGTTCACTCATGCGGGACGGGACGGGACGGGACGGGTCGGGGCGGGTCCTCCCGTGCCCGTCCTTCTCCTGCGGGACGGGTCGGGCGGGTCCTCCCGTGCCGGTCCTTCTCGCTGGACGGGTCGGGCGGGCCTCCACTGCCCGTCCTTCTCTGCGGACGCGTCGGGCGGGTCCTGGCGAGCGGCCCCTCTCACGCCGGCCCCCTCAGCGGCAGGCGTGCGTGCAGGCGCCAGGTGTGTGCGGCGGTCGCTCCCGCCGTGGCCGTGCCGCCCAGCAGCCTCGCCCGGTCCGCGATGCCCCGCAGGCCGTGGCCGCCGCCGGTGCGGGAGGGGGCGGGGCCGGTCACCGGGTTCTCCACGGTGATCTCCAGCTCCCCGCCCGCCACCGCGATCCGCACCTCCACGGCGGCCCGCTCACCGGCGTGCTTGAGGGCGTTGCTCAGCCCCTCCTGCACGATGCGGTAGGCCTCACGGGACAGCAGCAGTGGCAGCGCCTCCGGGTCGGCGTCCACCGTGGCGCTCACCCGCTGTCCCCCCGCCCGTGTGCGCCGCAGCAGACCGTCGAGGTCGGCGGCAAGGGTCGGCCCCGGGGCCGTGCCGGGGGCGTCGCCCTCGCGCAACACAAAGAGCACGGCGTCGAGTTCACCGACCGTACGCCGGGTCGTCTCCTCGATCGCGGCGAGGGCCTCGCGGACGAACTCCGGGTCGGAGTCCAGGACCCGGCGGGCCGCGCTCGCCTGCAGGGTGACCGCGCTCAGGGCGTGGCCGACGGAGTCGTGCAGTTCCCGCGCCAGCCGGTTGCGCACGGCGAGGTCGGCCGCCCGCGCCTCGGCCGCCGCCAGCCGCTCCCGGGGCGTGGGGCCGAGCAGCAGGGGCGCCCAACGGGCCAGCAGCGCGCCGCACCCGGCCGCACAGCCGGCGAGGGCCACGAGCGAGAGCGCCCCCACGACCGGGGCGAGCGCCAACACCCAGGCATGGTCGAAGACTTCGGGCAACCCGAGCCGGTCGCCGCGCACCCCCACGAGGAGCGGCAGCACGATCAGCGTGACGGCGAACGGCGGCAGCGCCAGCGACATCCCCGCGATGATCCCGCCGAACCCCAGATGCAGCGTGAACCACGCGGCCGTACGGCCCTTCTCGCCTCGCGTGCGCGCCGGCCCGGAGGCGAGCCGCTCCGCGTCCACCCCGCACAGCCAGCGCACGGCGCCCGACTCCAGCGGCCGGGTCAGCGGGAACAGGGAGGTGACGGCCGCGAGCGGCAGACCCAGGCCGAACGAGGCGAGTTGCAGGGGGAAGGAGCCGAAGACGTCGTCGGAGCCGGTGACCGGGCCGATGACCACCGAGCCGACCAGGACGTACGGCATGGCCAGCGCACCGCCGAGGATCAGATGGATCCAGCGCAGGCGCGCCCGTCGGCCGAACAGCAGCCGGGCGACTGCGCTCACGCCGCCCGCCGCGCGGCCCCGGCCGAGCGCTCCGCGAAGTGGTAGGCGCCGATGGCGGCGACCAGCAGGCCGACGAGCATCTGGCCACAGTAGGCGAGGTTCATCAGCGGTGTGGCACGGTCGGAGAGGTCCGCCGGACCGCCGAGGGATGCCAGCGTCAGCCAGCCGCCCCAGCAGGCCACGGCCCCCGAACCGACCCAGGCGAGCGCGAGCGGCACCGCCACGGGCAGGGCCCGGCCGCGCCGGAAGGCCAACAGCAGTGCGCCGCCGACCGCCGCGAGCAGGAACACGACGAACAGGGCTTCCAGCACGTAGAACTCACCGCCCCGGCCCGCCGCCCGGCCCGTGCTGAGCCCGGCGGGGACGCCGCAGGCCCACAGGGCGTGGAGAGTGAGCGGCGGCAGGGCGAGCACGGCGGCGGCCACGGCGAGGGCCCGGTGGGCCGGCCCGACGGCGCCGACCGGCAGGTCCCACACCCGCCCGCACCACAACCGCCCCCAGCGGTCGCGCGCGTAGAGCACGAAGAGCCCGCCGAGGGCGAGACCCTGCGCGATGAAACCCGTGTACACGACGGTGAACACCCACTCGTCCAAGAAGGCCTCACGGCCCGCCGACGAGGCGCCGCCCCCGCGGGACGCCCGCACCACCAGCTGCGCCGGGAACCCGGCCATGACGGGCGCGAGCAGCCCGGTCGCGACCCACACCGGGAACGCGAGCAGCCACGCGGGCACCTTCAGCCCCCACGGCCGGGTCAGCACCAGCGCCAGCACGATCACCGCGCTGTCCAGCAGGACCGAGAGGCCGTTGATCGCGGCCATGGTGAGACGGTCGTCGAGCAGCGGGCTGCCCTCGGGGATCCCGACGTGACTCCCTGCGACCCAGGCGGCCTTGAGGGCGAGGTACGGCACACAGGAGACGACGGCGACGGCACGGAGGACCCGCCGGGTGCGGCCGGGACCGGCGGCCGGGCGCGGGGCGGTGAGCGGAGCGAGCGACTGCGTCATGCGATCAGGCTCCCGCGCGGGCGGCCGCGGGCGCCTCATGCCCGGCGACGATCCGTCTCCGCCGGGCGGGGGAGGGCGGCTCAGCCCTCCAGCATCAGCACCTTCTCCTCGATCTCGGCACCGCGGGCGGCCGCGTAGCCGGTGGCCGTCGCCACGACGCGGAACCCGCACTTCTCCAGCACCCGCAGCGACCCCGCGTTGTCCGACGCCGCACGCGCGTACAGCGGACGCTCGGGAACCTCGGCGAGCAGCGCCCGCAGCGCCTGGGTGGCGATGCTCTTGCCCCAGTACGCGCGGTCGACCCAGTACGTCACCTCGCGCTCACCCGGCACCCCGTACACCCCCGCGCTGCCGACCACGTCCCCGTCGGCCAGGACCGTACGGATGACGACATCGGGCGACGAGCGCATCCGAGACCAGCGGGTGTCGAAGGCGGCCCGGTCGGTCGGATCCTCCGGGGTGAAGGCCGCCATGGTCAGCGACTCGGGGTCGTTCATCTGCCGGAAGAAGACCGGCAGATCGCTGTCGTGGACCTGGCGCAGCTCGACATTCATGCCTCAGAGCCTACGGGTGGCCAGTGTCAGCCGGTCCCGTGCGTCGAAGAGCGCGTCCTTGACCAGTTGCTCGTGCGCCGGGGTCAGCCGGGCCACCGGCACCGAGCAGCTGATCGCGTCCCGCGCCGGCGTGCGGTACGGGATCGCCACACCGAAGCAGCGCAGCCCCAGGGTGTTCTCCTCGCGGTCCACGGCGAAGCCCTGCTCGCGCACCTGGTGCAGCTCCTCGATGAGCTTCTCGCGGTCGGTGATGGTGTGCTCGGTCAGCGCGGGCAGCGTCTCCGGGAGCATCTTGCGGACCTGCTCGTCCGAGTACGTGCTCAGCAGGGCCTTGCCGAGGGACGTCGAGTGCGCGGGCAGCCGGCGGCCGACCCGGGTGAAGGGGCGCAGGTAGTGCTGCGACTGGCGGGTGGCGAGGTAGACGACGTTCGTGCCGTCGAGGCGGGCGAGGTGGATCGTCTCGGTCGTGTCGTCCGAGAGCCGGTCCAGGGTCGGGCGGGCCGCCGCGACGACCTCGTCACCGTCGATGTACGACGTGCCCACGAGCAGCGCCCGCACCCCGATGCCGTACCGCGTGCCCGTCGCGTCCGTCTCCACCCAGCCCAGCTCGACCAGGGTGCGCAGCAGCATGTAGAGGCTGGACTTGGGATATCCGACGGCCTCCTGGACCGCCGCGAGGCTGTGCATGCCGGGGCGTCCGGCGAAGTATTCGAGCAGTTCAACCGTTCGCACCGCGGACTTGACCTGCGCCCCGCCGCCCGTCTCGCCAGCCGACATCGCCCTTGACCCCTTCGTTGGACGGGAAATAGTCTCCACAGCGTATTCATCATCAGAGACAGCGTTCAGTATATCGAACATGCCTGGTGGATGACCCCGTACTGCGGCATTACATGTGGAGGGACCCGCGGTGGCAGCAGCACCAGTCTGGAGTGTCGACCCCCGAACCGGGAAGCAGCGTGAACAGGTTGCGGTGGAGGCCACAGCCCAGGAGGTGGACGCCGCCGTCCGTGCCGCGCACGAGGCCCGCGGGGCGCTGGCCGACCGCACGGTCCGCGTGGCCTTCCTCCGCACCGCCGCGGACGAACTGGAGGCGGCCAACAACGGTTTGGTCGAGACCGCCGACGCCGAGACCGCGCTCGGCCCGGTCCGGCTGACCGGCGAGCTCGCGCGCACCTGCTACCAGCTGCGCGCCTTCGCGGACATCGTCGACGAGGGCGCCTTCCTCGACGTCGTCATCAACCACCCCGACGACACCGCGACCCCGCCGATCCCGGACCTGCGCCGCTACAAGGTGCCGCTGGGCGTCGTCGCCGTCTACTCCGCGTCGAACTTCCCCTTCGCCTTCTCGGTCGCCGGCGGCGACACCGCGAGCGCCCTCGCGGCCGGCTGCCCGGTCGTCGTCAAGTCCCACCCGGACCACCCGGCCCTGTCCGAGTACGTGGCCAAGGTGCTGCGCCGCGCCGCCGCCCGGCATGACATCCCCGCGGGCGTCGTGGGCCTGGTCCACGGCTTCGAGGCGGGCGTCGAGCTGATCAAGCACCCGCTGGTCGCGGCGGCCGGCTTCACCGGTTCCGTGCGCGGCGGCCGGGCGCTCTTCGACGCGGCGGCGGCCCGCCCCGTCCCCATCCCCTTCCACGGCGAGCTGGGCTCCCTGAACCCGGTCGTCGTCACCGAGGCCGCGGCGGCCGAGCGGGCCGAGGCGATCGGCGCCGGCCTCGCCGGCTCCATGACCCTGGGCGTCGGCCAGTTCTGCGTGAAGCCGGGCCTCGTCCTGGCGCCGGCCGGATCCGTGGGCGACGCCCTGCTCAAGTCCCTGACCGACGCCGTCAGCGACACCGACGCCGGGGTCCTGCTCGACCACCGCATGCGCGACAACTTCGTGGCCGGTGTCGCCGAGCGGGCCGAACTGCCCGACGTCGACTCCCCGGTCACCCCGGGCGCGGGCGGCGAGCACACCGTCAGCGCGGGCTTCCTCACGGTGCCGGCGAGCAGGCTGGCGGAGGAGGGCGAGCACGACCTGCTCCTGGAGGAGTGCTTCGGTCCGGTCACCGTGGTGGCCCGCTACGAGGACGAGGCGGAGGTCAAGGCCGTCCTGTCGCGGCTGCCGGGCAACCTGACGGCGACGGTGCAGCTGTCCGAGGAGGAGGCCGCCGGGCACGGCCGCGGCGCGGAGATCCTCGCGGAGCTGACGCCGCTGGCGGGGCGCGTGCTGGTGAACGGCTGGCCGACGGGTGTTGCCGTCGCGCCGGCGCAGCACCACGGGGGGCCGTACCCGGCGACGACGTCGACGTCCACGTCGGTGGGCGGGACGGCGATCGAGCGATGGATGCGGCCTGTTGCCTATCAGAACGCGCCTTCTGCTTTGCTTCCCGCCGAGTTGAGGGACGAGAACCCGCTGGGGCTGCCTCGTAGGTTCAACGGGCGTTTGGAGCGGTAGCGCCGTGAGGGTGCGGTGGAGTGCGGGCTGCGGGTTCGTCGTGGTTGATCGCGCCCACGCGGCGGAGCCGCAAATTGGCACAGTCCCGCGCCCGTGAGGGGCGGAGCTGGAAGAGTGGGGCGAATGGATCTGGAGATTCCCGAACTTCCCTTCGGTCTGCGTACGTATGGGCCCGATGGTCATTGGTCCTATGAGGACGGCGTGCTCACCGGGTGGGCCGGGGGGCGGCAGGATCGGTTCGTGCCGCCCACCGGTGAAGGGCTGGATCCCGCGTCCGACGCGCCCCGGCTCCTCGGGGCACCCGAAGGGGACTTCCAGCTGATCGCGAAGGTCACCGTCGGGTTCGGCGCGGCCTTCGACGCCGGGGTGCTCTACGTCCATGTGGGCGAGCGGGCCTGGGGCAAGCTCTGCCTGGAGTACTCCCCGGACGTGCCCACCGTCTGCACGGTGGTCACCCGAGGGCACTCCGACGACGCCAACTCCTTCACCGTGGAAGGCAGTTCCGTCTGGCTCCGGGTGAGCCGCACCGGCCGCGCCTTCGCCTTCCACGCCTCCCGCGACGGCGAACGCTGGACCTTCGTGCGCCTGTTCACCCTTGCCGACGAGAAGGAGACGGACGCGGCCCTGGTCGGCTTCATGACCCAGTCCCCGATGGGGGAGGGCTGCGTGGTGACGTACGACCACATCGAGTTCAGGCCCTTCTGGCCCGACGATCTGCGGGACGGCGGCTGAGGCCGGTCGGGGAACCGTTCGCGGGCGCGAGCACGTCGTGAATTCCATGATCAAGAACCGAGTGACCCCAGGCCGTGTGATCCGTACCGTCCTGCCCGCCGAGCTGGCGGACGTCGTCGCGCTGCACGCCCGGGCCCGGGCGACGTACTACCCCGACGGGGTGCCCCAGGACGGCACCGACTGGACTGAGGCCTGGCGCGGTGCCCTCACCCGGCCGGACGGGCGGGTCCTGTGCCTCGTGGAGGCGGGGCGCATGGTCGGCCTCGCCTCCTTCCGTACGCCCGAGGGCGTCCCGGCGGACGAGGTGAAGCTGTTCCAGTTCCACGTCGACCCCGGTCACTGGCGCCGCGGTGTCGGCACCGCGCTGCACGCCGCCTGCGTCGAGGAGTGGCAGGGCGACGGCAGGCGGACGGCCGTTCTCGACGTGCACGTCGACAACCGGCGGGCTCAGGGGTTCTACCGGCGGCAGGCCTGGGTCCCGGAACCGGCCGGGCCGGGAGACCACCACCTGCGGATGCGGCTCGTGCTGCCCGGGGAATGAAGCCCGCTGCTTGAACGTTCATCCACTCGGCGGAGGGAGTCTCCGTACCGTCCGACCTGGAGAGAGCCGAGACATGCGCGTCGAGATCTGGAGCGACATCGCCTGCCCCTGGTGCTACGTGGGCAAGGCCCGCTTCGAGAAGGCGCTGCGGGACTTCCCGCACCGCGACGACGTCGAGGTGGTGCACCGCTCCTTCGAGCTGGACCCGGGACGCGCCAAGGACGACATCCAGCCCGTGATCACGATGCTCACCAAGAAGTACGGCATGAGCGCCGCACAGGCCGAGGCCGGGGAGGACAACCTCGGGGCCCAGGCCGCCGCCGAGGGACTCGACTACCGCACTCGCGGCCGCGACCACGGCAGCACCTTCGACATGCACCGCCTGCTGCACTTCGCCAAGGAGCAGGGCCGCCAGGACCAGCTGCTCGACGGGCTCTACCGGGCCAACTTCGCCGAGGAGCGCTCCGTCTTCAACGACGACGAGCGGCTGGTGGAGCTCGCCGTGGCGGCCGGGCTGGACGCGCAGGCCGTGCGCACGGTGCTCGCCGACCCGGACGCCTACGCCGCCGAGGTCCGCGCCGACGAGCGCGAGGCCGCGCAGCTCGGGGCGAACGGCGTGCCGTTCTTCGTGCTCGACCGGAAGTACGGCGTCTCCGGCGCCCAGCCCGCCGAGGTCTTCGCCCGGGCCCTGGCCCAGGCGTACGGCGAGCGCCCGGCCCTGCGGATCGTCGACGGCGACGCCGACGCCTGCGGCCCGGACGGCTGTGCCGTGCCCCAGCACTGAAACACCCAGCTCGGAGCGCATGCATAAGCGCTGCTTGGTGGAGTTACGCAGAAATCGGCAATGGACGGGGAGATCCCGGGGACGCAGAGTGGTCCCATGGAGACCTTCGAGAACCTCGTCCGTGCCGAGTTCACCCCGAAGCACACCTACCTCAACACCGCGAGCAACGGGCTCCTGCCCGCCCGTACCGTCAGCGCCGTGCAGCAGGCGGTGCGGATGCGGGCCGAGGGCACGCCCCTGGGTCCCCTGTACGAGGACGTGGAGGCCGCCCGGGCGTCCTTCGCCCGGCTGGCCGGCGTTCCGGCCGAGCGGGTCGCGACCGGTGCGTCGGTCGCCGAGTACGGCGGGCTGATCGCCGCCTCGCTGCCCGCCGGTGCCGAAGTCCTCACCGCGGAGGCCGACTTCTCCTCGCTGGTGAACCCGTTCCACGTGCGCGGCGATCTCAAGGTGCGGGCCGTGCCCCTGGAGCGGCTCGCCGAGTCCGTCCGTCCCGGCACCGCGCTCGTCGCGGTCAGCGCCGCGCAGTCCGCCGACGGCCGTCTCGCCGACCTGCCCGCCGTACGGGAGGCGGCCCGGGCGCACGGCGCCCGCACCTACGTCGACGCCTCCCAGTCCGCCGGCTGGCTGCCGATGGAGGCCGACGCCGACGACTTCCTCGCCGCCGTCGGATTCAAGTGGCTCATGGGCCCGCACGGGGCCGCCTTCTTCGTCGCCCCGCCGGACTTCGGCGGACTCACCCCGCTGCTCGCCGGCTGGGTGGCCGGCGAGGTCCCCTGGGACAGCTGCTACGGACCCGTCGAGGAACTCGCCCACTCCGCACGGCGGTTCGACGTCAGCCCCGCCCTGTTCACCTACGCGGGGCTGCGCGCGTCCCTGGAACTGCTGGAGGAGATCGGGGTCGACGTCGTGCACGCCCACGACGTCGGTCTCGCGGACCGCTTCCGCACCGGGCTCGCCCGGCTGGGGCACGAGCCCGTGGCGGCGCCGGGCTCGGCGATCGTGTCGGTGCCGGGGCTCGGACACCGGCAGGGTGAGCTGAGCCGGTCGGGCATCGAGGTCTCCGACCGGGCCGGGAACCTGCGGGCCGCGTTCCACCTCTACAACACGCCCGCGGACGTCGACCGGCTCCTGGACGCGCTCGCGGCATGAGAAAACCGGGTGGGGCCTCCCGTCCCACACGAGGAGGCCCCACCCGGCAGCTCTGTCACACGGCCGTCTCACCGCTGACCGGCGGTCACCGGACCGGCGTGAAGTCCCGGGCTCCGATGAACTCCGGGCGGCGGATCGGGGCCGCGAAGGGCTCCACCGCCGTGTTCTCCACGCTGTTGAACACGATGAACACGTTGCTGCGCGGGAACGGCGTGATGTTGTCGCCGGAACCGTGCATGGCGTTGCAGTCGAACCAGGTCGCCGAACCGGCCTTGCCGGTGAACAGCCTGATGCCGTGCTGCGTGGCCATCTGGGTCAGCGCCTCGTCGGACGGCGTGCCCGCGTCCTGCATCTGCAGCGACTTCTTGTAGTTGTCCTTCGGCGTCTCACCCGCACACCCGAGAAACGTCTTGTGCGACCCCGGCATGATCATGAGCCCGCCGTTGGTGTCGTAGTTCTCGGTCAGCGCGATCGAGACCGACACCGTGCGCATCCGCGGCAGACCGTCCTCCGCGTGCCACGTCTCGAAGTCCGAGTGCCAGTAGAAACCACTGGCGCCGAACCCCGGCTTGACGTTGATCCGCGACTGGTGGACGTACACGTCCGAGCCGAGGATCTGCCGTGCCCGGCCGACGACCCGCTCGTCACTGACCAGTTTGGCGAACACCTCACTGATCCGGTGCACCTCGAAGACCGAGCGGATCTCCTTGGACTGCGGCTCGACGATCGACCGCTCGTCGGCACGGATGTCCGGGTCGTTGACCAGCCGGTTCAGCTCGTTGCGGTAGACGGTGACCTCGTCGTCCGTGATCAGCTGATCGATGGCGAGGAAACCGTCGCGCTCGAAGGACAGCAGGTCGCCGGGCACGATCGGCCCGGGCGCGTCGGGCGCGCCCCAGACGACCGGGTCCTGCCGCGGGGTGGGCACCTCGGTGGCACCACGGGTGGGGTAGAGGTCGGGGATACCGGCGGTGGTGGTCATGTCGGTGGTGGCGGTCATGGAAACGTCACACCTCCTCGGTGAGCAGCGGGTAGACGCCGTTCTCGTCGTGGTCCTCCCGTCCGGTCACGGGCGGGTTGAACACGCAGAGGCAGCGGAAGTCCTGCTTGACCCGCAGCGTGTGCCTCTCGTGCCCGTCCAGGAGGTACATCGTGCCGGGCGTGATCGTGTGGGTCAGCCCGGTCTCGTGGTCGGTCAGCTCGGCCTCGCCCTCCACGCAGACGACGGCCTCGATGTGGTTCGCGTACCACATCGACGTCTCCGTACCCGCGTACAGGATGGTCTCGTGCAGGGAGAAACCGACCTTCTCCTTGGCGAGGACGATGCGCTTGCTCTCCCACGTACCGGACGCCGCCTTCACGTGCCGGTCGGTACCTTCGATCTCCTTGAACGAACGGACAATCACGGTGCTGCGATGCCTCCTAGATGGGTGGTGCTTCTGGTTCGGTGTCAGGCGGTCTCGCGGACGGCACGGGCCAGGACGCTCAGGCCCTCGTCCAGTTCCTCGGGCGTGATGGTGAGTGCCGGGAGCAGCTTCACGACCTCGCTCTCCGGGCCGGACGTCTCGATGAGCAGCCCGAGCTCGAAGGCGCGCTTGGCGACCTTGCCGGCGCGGGCCTTGTCGTGGAATTCCATGCCCCACACCAGGCCGCGGCCCCGGTACTCCTTCACGTCGGCCAGGTTCTCCTCGGTGATGGAGATCAGCGCCTGCTCGACCTGCTCGCCGCGCTTGCGGGTCTGCTTCTCCATCGCGGAACCGTCGGCCCAGTAGGTCTCCAGGGCCGCGGTGGCCGTGACGAACGCCGGGTTGTTGCCGCGGAACGTGCCGTTGTGCTCGCCCGGCTCCCAGACGTCGAGCTCGGGCTTGAACAGGCACAGCGACATGGGCAAGCCGTAGCCGCTGATCGACTTGGAGACGGTGACGATGTCCGGCGTGATGCCCGCCTCCTCGAAGGAGAAGAACGCGCCGGTACGGCCGCAGCCCATCTGGATGTCGTCGACGATCAGCAGCATGTCCTGCCGCTCGCACAGCTCGGACAGGGCGCGCAGCCACTCGGCCCGGGCCACGTTGATGCCGCCCTCGCCCTGCACGGTCTCGACGATCACGGCAGCGGGCTTGTTGAGGCCCGAGCCCTGGTCCTCCAGCAGCCGCTCGAACCACAGGAAGTCCTCGACGGTGCCGTCGAAGTAGTTGTCGAACGGCATGGGCGTGCCGTGCACCAGCGGGATGCCGGCGCCGGCCCGCTTGAAGGCGTTGCCGGTCACGGCCAGCGAGCCCAGCGACATGCCGTGGAAGGCGTTGGTGAAGGACACGATCGACTCGCGCCCCTTCACCTTGCGCGCCAGCTTCAGCGCGGCCTCCACGGCGTTGGTGCCGGTCGGGCCCGGGAACATGACCTTGTACGGCAGGTCGCGCGGGCGCAGCAGCAGGTTCTGGAAGGTCTCCAGGAACGTGCGCTTGGCCGTGGTCGACATGTCGAGCCCGTGCGTGACGCCGTCCCGCTCCAGGTAGTCGATCAGCGCGCGTTTCAGGACCGGGTTGTTGTGCCCGTAGTTCAGTGACCCGGCACCGGCGAAGAAGTCGAGGTACTCATGGCCGTCCTCGTCGTACATGCGGCTGCCCACCGCACGGTCGAAGACGGTGGGCCAGCCGCGGCAGTAGCTGCGCACCTCGGACTCGACGGTCTCGAAGACGCTCAGGTCCGGCTGGGTGATGGTCACGACGAATCGCTCCTCGGTACGTGGGGAAAGTCTGTGGGACGGGAGTGGGGTGGGGCGGGAAGTCTCAGTGGGGCAGCGGGCCGATGCGGTAGAGCACCTCGGGGTCGTGCGGCCCGTCGGGGAACACGGCCGTGTCGAAGAGCACCTCGCGCTCCAGCCGGGCGCCGTGACGCTCGGCGAACGACGTGAACAGGCGCTCCGAGGCGGTGTTGCCCGGGGTGATGGTGGTCTCCACCGTGGTCACCCCGCGCTCGGCCGCGGTCCGTGCGACCAGGCCGTCGAGCAGCGCGGCGGCCAGGCCGCGCCCGCGGTGGGCCTCGTCCACCGCCACCTGCCAGACCAGCAGGGTGTGCGGGCTGTCCGGCCGCACGTACCCGGTGATGAAACCCATCGGCTCGCCCTGCTCGTCGCGGGCGACGGCCGTGGTGGCGGCGAAGTCCCGGCACCACAGCAGATAGCTGTAGGACGAGTTCAGGTCGAGAACCTTCGAGTCCTTCGCCATCCGCCACAGTGCGGCTCCGTCAGCCACGGTGGGACGGTCGATTTGCGGATCTGCTTGTACGGCAGTCATGCAAATTGAACTTACCCAGCGAAATTCAAAATTGCATCGTCGATCGGGGTTACATATGGGCCTCATCTGTGTTATCGCGCGAGCGCGAGGGCTCAGACAGTGAGGCGGATGTATGCCCGATATTGTCCCGGAAATACCGGGCATAGTGGTCACGGTGTGTAACGCGTCACAACCATGTAAGCCCCACAGGGCCCGCCGGAATTTCCCCTCCGGGTGTCCTCAAAATCTGCGCGTTTAGGAACGGGAAAAGCGGGCAGAAGAAGACGGGAAGCTTTTCTTGAGGGAATTCTTAATTGTGTGCCAGCTTACATGTGGGAAGTCGCGGAAAGCACGTGGAATTCAGGCCCCGGTCACTCCGTCGATACGTTCCCGCAGGAGATCGGCGTGACTGTTGTGCCGTGCGTACTCCTCGATCATGTGGATCAGCACCCAGCGCAGGCTGACCTCCATGCCGGGCACCGGCCCCTCCGCGACCCGCCCGATGTGGTCCAGCGGCAACCCGGCGCACAGCTCCCGCCCCCGCGCGATCTCCCCCCGCCAGATCCCGAGCGCCTCGTCCAGACCCCGCTCCGGATCCAGCGCACAGCCGGTCGCGTCCTCGAACACGGGCGGTACGGCGAGCCCGCCGGCCACCCGCTGGAACCAGTTCCGCTCGACCTCGGCGAGATGCTGCACCAGCCCGAGCAGGGTCAACGACGACGGCTCGGCAGCCGCGATCCGCACCTGGGCGTCGTCCAGCCCGGCGCACTTCAGCTCCAGCGTGGCCCGGTGGAAGTCCAGCCAGCTCTCGAGCATGGCCCGCTCGTCGCCCGTGAGCCGGGGGACGGGGCGGCCGTCGGGCAGGACGGACGGGGCGTCGGCAGGTGCGTCAGCAGGTGTGTCGGCGGTCATACGGGGAGCATGGCACGGGGCACCGACAACGGTGCCCCGGTGCACGACAGCCGACGGCTACCGCCACGCCCCCTCGACGGCACGCAGCGCCGCCTCCACGTCCACCGGCAGCCCCTGCTCGGAGAGCGCCACCCCCAGCGCGGCCAGACTCGCCCGCACCGCACCCGGCGTCGCGTCCGCACCGTAGTGGTTGACCCGGATCATCTCCTTGGCCAGCGCACCCCCGCCGGCCGCGAGCGGCACCGCCGGATCCGCCTCCAGCGCCCGCCGGACCAGCTCCGACGCCACCACCTGGGACGGTGCCCGCAGCGTCGTGGCGACGGGCGCCGCGTCCCGCGCCTCGTACACGTACGGCTCCAGCCCGCCACCCAGCGCGACCGCTCCGGCCCGGGCCGCCGCCGCGGCGGCCGCGTGCCGGGCCATCACGGCGTCGAGGCCGGCCGCCTCGATCCGCTCCACACAGGCCTCCAGCGCCAGCATATCCAGCTGCGCGGGCGCGTGCAGCAGCGCCTTGCGGCCGCCGTCGATCCACCGCTCCTTCCAGTCGAGGAGCGACAGGTACGACCGGCGCGGCGCCTTCGGGTTGGCCGCCATCCGCGCCCAGGCCCGCTCGCTCACCGACACCGCCGAGACACCCGCCGGACCACCCATCGCCTTCTGCGCTCCGATCACGCACAGGTCGACGCCCCACGCGTCCGGCAGCACCGGCTCGGCCCCGACCGACGCCACGGCGTCCAGGTAGAACAGCGCCCCGTGCGCCCGTACGACCTCGCCGATCTCCGCGACCGGGTTGGTGTTGCCCGTCGCCGCCTCCGCGTGCACCAGGGACACGAAGTCGATCTCCGGGTGCTCGGCGAAGGCCTGCCGGATCTGCTCGGCCGTGACCGCCGTGTGGAAGGGCACCGCCAGGTCGATCACCGTGGCCCCGCAGTCCCGCAGCCAGTCGCCGAAGGTCTGGCCGTACGGCCCCGTGACGACGTTCAGCGCCGTCGTGCCGGGACCGGCCGCGGCACGGATCGCGCCCTCCAGCGGCAGCAGCGCCTCACCCTGCATGATCACGACGTCCTGCTCGGTGCTCAGCAGCCGCGCCACACGGTCCTCGATGGCGGCGAAGCGGTCCGCGCCGAGCGGGGCCAGGTCCAGAAACGGATGCGTCACGGCAATGCTCTCTTCACTCACAGCAGGTTCGACCGCGTCGAGGGTAACCGGGCGCCCCCGGCCCCCTGTGCGGCGAGTCCCGCACACACCGGCCCCCGTCGATCGCCCGCGCCCGGCTCACTAAGGTGCGGTGCATGAGCGATCAGGTGGTGCTGCACGTGAAGGGGCGGGTGCTCGTCGGCCCGGAGGACGTCCGGGACGAGCTGTGGGTGGTCGACGGCCGCGTCTCCTACGACCGTCCCGCCGGCGCCCGTGACATCCGCACGGTCGCCGGCTGGGCCCTGCCCGGCCTCGTCGACGCGCACTGCCACGTGGGGCTCGACCGGCACGGTCCGGTCCCCGCGGACGTCGCCGAGAAGCAGGCCCTGACGGACCGGGACGCCGGCACCCTGCTCATCCGCGACGCCGGCTCGCCCTCCGACACCCGCTGGACCGACGACCGCGAGGACCTGCCCAAGATCATCCGCGCCGGGCGGCACATCGCCCGCACCCGCCGCTACATCCGCAACTACGCCTGGGAGATCGAGCCGGAGGACCTGGTCGCCTACGTCGCCCAGGAGGCCCGCCGCGGCGACGGCTGGGTCAAGCTGGTCGGCGACTGGATCGACCGCGACCTCGGCGACCTCTCGGCGTGCTGGCCCCGCGAGGCGGTGGAAGCGGCGATCGCCGAAGCCCACCGCCTGGGCGCCCGCGTGACCGCGCACTGCTTCTCGGAGGACTCCCTCCAGGACCTCGTCGAGGCGGGCATCGACTGCATCGAGCACGCCACGGGCCTCACCGAGGACCTCATCCCGCTGTTCGCGCAGCGCGGTGTCGCCATCGTCCCGACGTTGGTCAACATCGCGACCTTCCCGCAGCTCGCCGACGGCGGAGAGAGCAAGTTCCCCCGCTGGTCGGCCCATATGCGCCGGCTCCACGAACGCCGCTACGACACCGTGCGCAACGCCTACGACGCCGGGATCCCCGTCTTCGTCGGCACCGACGCCGGCGGCAGCCTCGCCCACGGTCTGGCCGCCGCCGAGGTCGGCGAACTCGTCACCGCCGGCATCCCGCCCGTCGAGGCCCTCGCCGCGGGCACCTGGACGGCCCGCACCTGGCTCGGCCGCCCCGGCCTTGACGAGGGCGCCCCGGCCGACCTCGTCGTCTACGACGAGGACCCGCGGGCCGACGTACGGGTACTGGCGGCGCCGCGCCGCGTGGTGCTGAACGGGCGCGTGGTCGGATAGTCATGACGGTGAGGGGGAACGCCTGCGCCGGGGAGATTCGAAAACGACCGTGATCCCGCCACGATGGAGTGAAGCGGCGTCAGATCGCTCAAGCCGCACGCGCGGCGCGGCGATTCACACCGGGACCCGAGTCGGTTTTCCTGGGAGTCCTGAACGTGAACAGCCTTTCCGTCCGCAAGCCCGCACTTCGTCTCGTGACCGTCGCGACGGCCACGGCCCTCGCCGCCGGACCCCTGGCGCTGACCGGTGTGAGCACGGCCCACGCCGCCGACGACCACGGCCGCGCGAGCGCCGCCGTACTGCGCACCGACCTGGACGTCTCCCCCTTGAACAAGCCGGTGAACGTCCCCCTCACCGTCTCCCTCAACGACGTCCAGGCCCCGCAGAGCGCCGAGAAGACCACGCTGACGGCCACGCTCGACGCGGTGGACGGCGGCCGGCCCTTCAGCGTGCTGCGCGCGGAGGTGGCCGATGCGAGGGCCACCACGACCCCCATGAAGGCCGAGGGGATCACGACCCTGGCCCACGCCCGCCTCCACGTCCCCGGCCTGCCGCTGCTGTCGCTGATCGAGGTCGAGCAGGTCACCGCCAAGGCCACCTGCGAGGTCGGCGAGAGCCCGGTCGCCACGACGGACCTGCCCGGCTCCGTGACCGTGCTCGGCAAGCGCGTGGCCCTGAACGGCCACGGCCCGGCGGAAGTCAGGGTGCCGGGCGTCGGCGAGGTGCGCCTGGACCTCGACAACACCCGGACCACGGCCCGCAACGCCGCCGCCACCGCCCTCGAACTCAAGGTGTCCGTCGACCCGTTGAAGCAGAACGTCGCGGAGGTCGACGGCACCGTCACCCTGGCCGAGGCGGCCTGCCGGACACCCCGGCCCGAGGTGGCCGAACCGGCCCCGGCCGAGCCGGCCGAGCCGGCCGAGGCGTCCGCCCCGTCCGCCGCGGTCGAGCCGCAGGGAGCACCCGCCGAGACGAACCTGGCCGAGACCGGCGGCAGCTCCGCCACGCCGTACCTCGTGGGCGTCGCGATTGCCCTGCTCGCTGTGGGCGGGGGAGTGCTGTCCCGGGTA
Organism: Streptomyces sp. NPDC007907; assembly: GCF_042959365.1. Taxonomy (NCBI): domain Bacteria; kingdom Bacillati; phylum Actinomycetota; class Actinomycetes; order Kitasatosporales; family Streptomycetaceae; genus Streptomyces; species Streptomyces sp. NPDC007907. The sequence continues at coordinate 75,946 of NZ_JBIBKR010000007.1, read as the reverse complement.
CGCCGCCGGGGCTGACCGCCGGCCGTCCGCGGCCGGCCGGCCGTCCGCGGCCGGCCGGCGGGGCACGGCCATCCTGCCCCGTCGGCCGGCCCGGGCGGCGGTCGGCATCCGAGGGCCCGGTTCACCTCCCCCGGGCCGGCTTCTTCGCTTCAGGTGCCGGCGGCCTGTGGGCCGCCCGTCACCGTGGCCTGCCCGCCCGCCGCCTCCCGGGTCTGCGTCCGGCCGAGACGGTGACGGCCGGGCACCTTGGGGGCTGAGGTGTCAGTCCGTCAGCGCTCGCCGCAGCGCTCGTAGAAACCCGTCGGTCGTGCTGCGGTCCCGCACCGCCAGCCGGAGCCACTTCTCGTCCAGCCCGGGGAACGTGTCCCCGCGGCGCACGGCGTAGCCGAGGTCGCGCAGGCGGCGGCGGACCGCGGACGCCCCGTCCACGCGGACCAGGACGAACGGGCCCCGCGCGGGCCCGGCCACCCGCAGCCCGGCCGGGGCGAAGCGGGCGAGGCCCGCCAGCAGGTGCGCGCGGTCCGCCGCGATGCGGTGCGCCGCGTGGGCCGCCTCCGCCAGGGCACGCGGCCCCACGCACGCCTCGGCGGCGGCCAGCGCCGGGGTCGACACCGGCCACAAGGGCTGCGCACGCTCCAGCTCCTCGATCGTCTCCGGCGCCGCCAGCACGTAGCCGATCCGCAGCCCCGCCAGGCCCCACGTCTTGGTCAGGCTGCGCAGCACCACGAGGCCGGGCACGTCGACCCGCCCGGCCAGGGCCTCGCGCTCGCCCGGCACCGCGTCCATGAACGCCTCGTCCACCACCAGCATTCGCCCGGGCCGGGCGAGTGAGGCGATCGCGTCCGCCGGGTGCAGCACCGACGTCGGGTTCGTCGGGTTGCCGATCACCACCAGGTCCGCGTCCTCGGGGACCGCCGCCGGGTCCAGCCGGAAGCCGTCCGCCTCCCGGAGCAGCACCCGGCCGACCGTGTGCCCCGCGTCCCGCAGTGCCGCCTCCGGCTCCGTGAACTGGGGGTGCACGACCACCGGCCGCCGCACCTTCAACGCCCGCGCCAGCAGCACGAACGCCTCCGCCGCGCCCGCCGTCAGCAGCACCCGCTCCACCGGCAGCCCGTGCCGCGCGGCCACCGCCGCCCGCGCGGCCCGCCCGTCCGGGTAGGCCGCGAGCCCGTCCAGGGACGCGGCGATGTGCTCCCGCAGCCAGGCGGGCGGCGTGTCCGCGCGGACGTTCACGGCGAGGTCGACGAGCGAACCGCCGTCGTCCCGGACCTCCGCGTCCCCGTGGTGGCGCAGATCGTGCCCGTGCTCAGTGCGCATGCGAGTGAGCGCCGTGGTGGTGCCCGTGACCGTGACCGTGGTGGTGGTCGTCGTCGTCCGGGTGGAAGTGCGGCTGCTGCGGCATGCCCACCTTGTCCTCGAAGCCCGGCAGCGCGATGCGGTACACGCACGAGTCGCAGTTCATCCGCAGATCGCCCTTGACGGCCTCCTCGTACCGCTCCCACACGAGGTCGAGCAGCTCCGGCTCCGGCCCGATGACGTCGGCCGACAGCACCTCCACGTCCGGGTGCGCGGCCGCCCAGCCCTCCGTCTGGTGCCGCACCCGGTCCGGCAGGATGCCCGTGAACAGGAAGTAGGGCAGGACCACGATCCGGCGGGCGCCCAGCCGCACACAGCGGTCCAGCCCGCTCGGCACGTCCGGCGCGGCCAGCGACACGAACGCCGTCTCGACGCCCGCGTAGCCGCGCCCCTCCCACAGCAGCCGGGCCGCCTTGTGCACCTCGGCGTTGGCGTCCGGGTCCGTGGAGCCGCGCCCCACCAGCAGCACCGTCACCTCGGACCGGTCGCCCGGCGAGCGGTCCGACGAGCCCAGGGCCTCGTCGAGGCGCCGCTCCAGCACGTTCAGCAGCGCCGGGTGCGGGCCGAGCGGACGCCCGTAGGTGTACGAGATGCCCGGGTGCCGCTCCTTCTCACGGGCCAGGGCCGCCGGGATGTCGCCCTTGGCGTGCCCGGCGGACACCAGCATCAGCGGGACGGCGGCGAAGCGCCGCACGCCCTGCTCGACCAGTTCGGTGACGGCTTCGCCGAGCGGCGGCGGGGACAGCTCGATGAAGCCGCCCGCGACGGGCAGTTCGGGGTGCCGGGCCCCCAGCTCCCGTACGAAGTCGCGGAACGCCTCGGCTCCGGCGTCGTCCCGGGTGCCGTGGCCGGCGATGAGCAGGGCGGGCGGGGTGGTCACAGTTTCTCCTCGGCGGAAGCGGGGTGGTACAGCAGGGCGTTGAGCGCGGCGGCGGCGACCGCCGACCCGCCCTTCTCGGACACGTTGCTCACGGCGGGCAGTCCGCTCTCGCGCAGCGCGGCCTTCGATTCGACGGCTCCGACGAAGCCGACGGGCAGTCCGATGACGAGTGCCGGGTCGGCGTCGAGCGTCAGCAGCTCCTCCAGCGCCGTCGGCGCGTTGCCGATCACCCAGAGGGCGCCGGGACCGACCTGCTCGTGAGCGAGCCGGATCGCGTGCGCGGAACGGGTCAGCCCGGGCCCGGACTCGGCGTCCTTGAGGCGGCAGACCGTCTCGCGCCGGGTGATGCCGGCGCCGACCATCTCGACGTCCACGACCACGGGAGCCCCGGCGTGCAGCGCCGCGTGCGCCTTCTCCAGGGCGGCCTCGTCCATGACGAGGTCGGTGGCGTAGTCGAGGTCGGCGGCGGAGTGGATGACCCGCTCCACGACCGCCCGGGTCAGCGGCGGGAAGTGCGAGGTGTCCAGCCGGGCCCGCAGGCGCCGGTAGGACTCCACCTCGATGGGATGGACGACGCGGTTCACTCGGCACCCTCCTGCGCTGTCTGCCAGCGGTAGCCACGCGGTGTCACCATGCGCCCCGCGATGTCCCGGGTCGCGGTGTTGCCCACGGTCACGACCGTCATCATGTCGACCGTCGCCGGGTCGAGCGCGCCCAGCGTGGTGAGCCGGCTGGACTCGTCCTGCCGCGAGGCGTTGCGCACGACCCCGACCGGTGTCTGCGGTGCCCGGTGCTCGGCGAGGATGCCCAGCGCCTTCGGGAGCTGCCAGTCACGGCCTCGCGAACGCGGGTTGTAGAAGGTGACCACGATGTCCGCCTCGGCCGCCGCCCGCACCCGCCGCTCGATGACCTCCCACGGTGTGTGCAGGTCGGACAGGCTGATCGACACGTGGTCGTGGCCCAGCGGCGCGCCCAGGATGGCACCGGCCGCGAGCGCCGCCGTCACGCCGGGCACACCGACCACGTCGATGTCGTCGGAGGCCTCGGCCAGCGCGGGGGAGGCCATGGCGTAGACGCCCGCGTCCCCGCTGCCGATCAGCGCCACGGCCTGCCCCTTGCGGGCCTCCTCGACCGCGGTGCGCGCCCGCTCCTCCTCGGCGCCGAGCCCCGACTCCAGGACCCGGGTGCCCGGCCGCAGCAGATCACGGATCTGGTCGACGTACTGGTCGAGCCCCACGAGCACGGAGGCGCGCCGCAGTTCGGCCTGCGCGCGCGGCGTCAGCAGGTCCCGGGCGCCCGGCCCGAGCCCCACCACCGCGAGCCGCCCGCGCCCCGGCCGCCGTACGACGGCACAGGTCGCCATCGCCGGGATCGCGGCCGACTTCCGCTTGGGGACGAGCAGTGCGCCCCCGCCGACGAGCGCGGCGGCCTCCGCGACGGACGGGGTGCCGACGGCGGCGAGCGGCGCGTCGGACGGATTGGGCACGTCGACCCCGGCCAGCTCCTGCGCGGAGTACGTCACGAGGGGCACCCCGAGCCGCCGCGCGGCCTCGACGATGCCGGTCTCCTCGGCCTTGGCGTCGACGGTGGCGAGTTCGGCGACGGACGCCACCGCCAGCCCGGCCTCCCGCAGGGCGTCCTCGACCAGTCCGAGGACCTCCTCGGTGGGGGCGCCCCTGGACGCCCCGACCCCGACGACCAGGGTCGGCGGACGCAGCACCACCTCGCGCTCGGCCGCCTCGACGAGCCGGTCGGTCAACCGGATCGTGTACGACCCCGCCTCCGCGACCGGCAGCGGCGGCAGCGGCCAGGCCACCTCGGCCCGCAGCGCCACCGCCTCACCGTCGAGCAGCGCCCGCGAGACCGCGGCGACATCGCCCTCCACGGGCAGGCCCAGGGTGTCCAGACCGGGCAGGTCCACGGCGTCCGTGGCCGTCGTCACCACCGGCTCGGCACCCAGCAGGTCACCCACCTCGAGGGCCAGTTCGTTGGCGCCGCCCGCGTGCCCGCCCAGCAGCGACACGGCGAACCGCCCGCCTTCATCGACGCACACCACACCCGGGTCCTCGGTCTTGCCGGACAGCAGCGGTGCCACCAGCCGCACCACCGCCCCCGTCGCCAGGAAGCACACGAGCTGCTCGCACTGCGCGAACGCGGTCCGTACGGCGTCCCCGACGGGACCCTCGTACACCCGGGTGCGGTCCGGCCACGCGGCGGCCAGCCGGTCCCGCGCGGCAGCTCCCGCCGCCGTGGCGGAAATGAGGCCGATCACTGAGCGACTCCTTCTTCGACGGCTGCCGGGGGCCGGACGCCCCACAGCAGGAAAACAGGGTTGGTCGACGCGAGCCGGGTCACGTCCCCGGGCAGCGGCGCGAGCCGCGAGGACTGCAGCAGCACGCCGTCGCAGCGCAGACCGGCGCTCGTCAGGGCCTCGCGCGCGGCCGGCACCCGGTCGAGCGCCGCCATCGCGACGACCACCGTGCGCCGGGCACGCCGCGCACACGCGGCGACGATCGCGGGCAGTCCGCGCCCGCCACCTCCCACGAACACGGCGTCCGGCGTCTCGGCGAGATCCGTCAGCGCGTCCGGCGCCGCGCCGTGCACCACGCGTACGTCCACGCCGTGCGCGGCGGCGTTGGCACGGACCCGCTCGACCCCGTCCGCGGTCTTCTCCACGGCGGTCACGGCCGCGCCCAGCCGCGCGCACTCCACGGCCACGGACCCCGAGCCCGCGCCCACGTCCCACACCAGGTCACCCGGGCGCGGCCCCAGCCGGGCCAGGGCCAGGGCCCGCACCTCGAACTTGGTGATCATCGAGTCCCGGTGGGCGAACTCCGCCTCGTCCAGGGCCCATCCGGCGGGCCGCTCCCCGGGCCCCGCGACCGTCCGCACGGGGCCGAGCGCCCGCGCCTGGTCCAGGCACAGCACCACGTTCACCGCCGTGCCCCAGTCCCGGGCGGCGGCCTCGGCGGGCGTCACCCGCTCCACGCGCTCCGCCCGCGAGCCCAGCCCGGAGGCGACGACCAGCACCCGTGGCACGTCCCGCAGCGCGGCACCCAGCTCCGCCGGACCCGCGCCCGGGCCGGTCAGCACGGCTGTCTTCGGCTGTGCCCGGCACACGTTGACGGCCGTCCGCAGCTCCCGGCCGTGGGCGCTCACCACCACGGCGTCGTCCCACGGCAGCCCGATGCGCGCGAACGCGGCGGCGACCGACGACACCCCGGGCCGCACGTCCAGCCGCTCCGGCCCGAACCGCTCGGCCAGCACCCGCACGATCCCGAAGAACCCCGGATCCCCGGACGCCAGCACGACGACACGGCCGCCTGCGCAGACCTGCTTCTCGACGGCGTCGAGCGCGGGCGCCAGCGGCCCGAGCACGACCCGCTCGGCCGACTCCGGCAGCCGTACGGCGTCCAGATGCCGCCGCCCGCCGACGACCAGCCCGGCCCCGGCCAGGACGTCCTCGCCCACCGGGACGCCGGTGCCGGTCCCGACCACGGTGATCATGTACTGGCACCTCGCTCACGCAGCGCTCTGCGGGCCTCCGGGTCGGCCTTGCGGTAGCCGTGGAAGTGACCCGGGTGGTACAGGTGCGAGCGCGTGCCGTGCGCGTCGAGCGCCGGGCCGACCAGGAACAGGGTGTGCTTCCAGAGCTTGTGCTCCTTGACCGTCTCCTCCAGCGTGCCGATCGTGCACTTCACGACGAGCTCCTCCGGCCAGGTCGCCTGGTACGCCACCACGACCGGCGTCGTCGTCGGGTAGCCGCCCTCCAGCAGCTCCCGCACCAGCTGCCCGCTGCGGGCGGCGGAGAGGAACACCGCCATGGTGGTGCCGTGCTTGGCGAACTCCCGGACCTCCTCCCCGGGCGGCATCGGCGTCTTGCCGCCGCCGAGCCGGGTCAGTACGACCGACTGCGCCACCTCCGGGATGGTCAGCTCGCGCTGGGCGAGGGCCGCGACGGCGGAGAAGGAGGACACCCCGGGCACGATCTCGGTCGCGATGCCGATCGCGGCGCACCGGTCGACCTGCTCCTGCGTGCCGCCCCACAGGGCCGGGTCGCCGGAGTGGATACGGGCGACCTTCAGCCCTTCGGCGCGGGCCCGCTCGTACACGGCGACGACGTCCTCCAGGGACATGGTCGCCGAGTCGAGGATCTCCGCGTCCGCACGGGCGTGCTCCAGGACCTCCTCCTGGACCAGGCTGGCCGCCCAGATCACGACGTCGGCCTCGGCGATGGCGCGGGCGGCACGGAACGTCAGCAGGTCGGCGGCGCCGGGGCCGGCACCGACGAAGGTCACTTTGCCGGCAGGGGCGTCGGCCATGGGATGGTCCTCTCGTACAGGGGGTGGAACGGGGGAGGGGCGGCGGTGGGCGGACGGGTCAGAGCTTTCCGCCCCGGCCGCCGTCGCGCCGGGCGGGTGCGATGAGCGTCGACAGGTAGGGCAGGGGCGCGTCGTCGAGTTCGGCGGCCCGGCGTACGGACTCCTCCGGCAGCCCGAGCGCGGAGCCCCACACGGCGTCGGCGAGCCGCCCGGTCTCCCGCAGCGCCTCGGCGACCTCGTGCGCCTGCCGCCCGAACTTGTAGGCGACGACGGTCCCCGGCCCGGCCAGCGCGTCCTTCAGCACGGCCGACCCGGCGGTGACGGGCACGAGCGTGAGCGGCTCGGTCCCCTCGGTCAGCACGGCACCGGACCGGGCGGCCAGGTCCTGCATGGCGGTGATCCCGGGCACCGTCGCGACGACCGTTCCCGGCACGAGCTCGGTGATGGTCTGCGCGAGGTAGGTGAACGTCGAGTAGACGTTGGGGTCCCCGATCGTCGCGAAAGCCACCGACGCGTGCCGCCGCAACAACTCGGCGACCCGCTCGCCGGCCGCGTCCCAGGCCGCCTCGCGCCGGGCCCGGTCGCTGCGCTCGTTCAGCGCGAACACGACCCGGACGACCTTCTCCTCGGGCACGTAGTGCAGGACGGTCGCCTCGGCCCGCCCGGGCTCGCCGCCGTCCCGCCCGTCGGGCGCGGCCATCACGGGCACCACCACGACATCGGCCTCGCGCAGGGCGTTGACGCCCTTGACGGTCACCAGCTCCGGATCCCCGGGTCCCACCCCGACTCCGACCAGCCTGCTGCTCATGACGTCCGGCACCTCTCGACGAACCGACGGGCGACACCGGGCTCGGACGCCCAGTGCGTGTGCAGATAGCTCGCGTGCACACCGCGCTGTACAAAACCTTCGACCCGCGGCCGGGGGGTGCGGACCCCCCAGGCGGGCTCCGCCCCCGAGCCGGGCTCCACGACGGTCCGGTGGAACTCGTGCCCGCGCATCCGCGTCCCGGCCACCGCGAGCACGCTGTCGCCCACGGCCACGGCGTCCCGGTAGCCCAGCGTGAGCCGCTCGGTCATCCGCGCCGAGGCGTCCAGCACCCCGCACATCGGCAGCCCGTCCAGCTCCCGGCACAGATACAGCAGCCCGGCACACTCGGCGGCCACGGGAGCGCCGCTGCCCGCCAGCTCGGCGACGGCCTTGCGCAGCGGCACGTTGGCGGACAGCTCGGCGGCGTACACCTCGGGGAACCCGCCCCCGATCACCAACCCGGCGGTCTTCTCGGGCAGTTCCTGGTCCCGCAGGGGGTCGAAGGTGACGACTTCGGCCCCGGCGGCGGTGAGCAGTTCGGTGGTCTCGGCGTAGGAGAAGGTGAACGCCTCCCCGCCGGCAACAGCGACAACCAGCCGGTCCGGCGTTTGAGGACGAGGCCGTTCAGGCCGACCGGGGGTCCGGGGGGCGGAGCCCTCCGGCGGGGTCGAAGGGGCGGAGCCCCTGGAGGACGGGAAGGGGAGGGGCGGCGGGGGCGCGGAAACGGCCTCGGCCGCATCCCAGGCCGCCCCCGACAACGCACTCGCACTCCGCGCCAGCCGGGCCAACGCGTCGAGATCACAGCCCTCGGAGACCTGCGCCCCCATCGCCGCCACCGCCTCAACCGCCGCAGCACGCCGCTCGGCGACCGGCACCAGCCCCAGATGCCGCGACGGCGTAGCCACCTGAGCAACCCGCCGCAACACCCCCAGCACCGGCACCCCCGCCTGCTCCAACGCCTCCCGCAACAGCTCCTCGTGCCGGTCCGAGGCGACCTTGTTGAGGATCACGCCCCCGACCCGCACCTCCGGATCCCAGGAGGCGAAGCCGTGCACCAGCGCCGCCACCGACCGTGACTGCGACGACGCGTCCACGACCAGCACCACCGGCGCCCCGAGCAGCTTCGCGACATGAGCCGTCGAAGCCAGCTCACCCTCGCCCGCGGCCCCGTCGTACAGCCCCATCACGCCCTCGACGACGGCGATGTCACACCCCCGCGCCCCGTGCAGGAACAGCGGCCCGACCAGCTCGGGCCCGCACAGGTACGCGTCGAGGTTCCGTCCCACCCGCCCGGTCGCGAGCGCGTGGTACCCGGGGTCGATGTAGTCCGGTCCGACCTTGTGCGGGGACACGGCGAGCCCCCGCGCGGCGAACGCGGCCATCAACCCCGTGGCAACGGTGGTCTTGCCACTGCCCGACGAGGGCGCGGCGATGACCAGCCGAGGGACGGAAGCACTCACCACTCGATGCCCCTCTGGCCCTTCTGCCCCACGTCCATGGGGTGCTTGACCTTGGACATGTCGGTCACGAGATCGGCGAAGTCCACGAGCTTTCCGGGCGCGTTCCGCCCGGTGATGACGACGTGCTGGGTGCCGGGCCGGTCCCGCAGCACGGAGATCACCTCGTCCGTGTCCACCCAGCCCCAGTGCATCGGGTAGGCGAACTCGTCGAGCACGTACAGCTTGTACGTCTCGGCCGCCAGGTCCCGCTTGACCTGCTCCCAGCCCTCCCGGGCCTTCTCCTCGTTGTCCATCTGGGCGTCGCGCTGCACCCACGACCAGCCCTCGCCCATCTTGTGCCAGTCGACGGACCCGCCCTCGCCGGAGGCGCCGAGCACCCGCAGCGCGTTCTCCTCGCCGACCTTCCACTTCGCCGACTTGACGAACTGGAACACCCCGATGGGCCACCCCTGGTTCCAGGCCCGCAGCGCGAGCCCGAAGGCGGCGGTGGACTTGCCCTTGCCGATGCCCGTGTGGACGACGACCAGCGGCCGGTTCCGCCGCTGCCGGGTCGTCAGCCCGTCGTCCGGCACCACACTCGGCTGTCCCTGCGGCATTACGCGGCCCTCCTCTGCACGTCCTTCACCAGCCCGGCGATGCTGTCCGCCCGCAGCTCGTCCAATGTCACCGCCGTACCGCCCAGTTCACCCGCGAGCTGCCCGGCGAGCCCCAGCCGCACCGGCCCCGACTCGCAGTCCACGACGACCGAGGCGAGACCGTCGGCCGCGAACAGCCGCGCCGCACGCCCGGCCAGGGCGACCGGCTCCGGGCCGCCGGTGGCCCGCCCGTCCGTCACCAGCACCACCAGCGGCCGCCGGGCCGGGTCGCGCAACCGCTCCACGCGCAGCACGTCGTGCGCGCGCAGCAGCCCCGCGGCGAGCGGCGTGCGCCCGCCGGTGGGCAGCGTCTCCAGCCGGGCCGCCGCCGCGTCCACCGACGAGGTCGGCGGCAGCGCCACGTCCGCGTCCGTGCCGCGGAAGGTCACCAGGCCCACCTTGTCGCGCCGCTGGTAGGCGTCCAGCAGCAGCGACAGCACGGCGCCCTTCACGGCGCTCATCCGCTGCCGCGCCGCCATCGACCCGGAGGCGTCCACGACGAACAGCACGAGGTTGCCCTCGCGCCCCTCGCGGGTGGCCTGCCGCAGATCGTCCCGGCGCACGACCAGGCCCGGGCCGGACCGTCCGCGCGCCCGCTGGTGCGGCGCCGCCGCCTGCACGGTCGCCGCCAGGTGCAGCTTGGTGAGCGCGCCCCGGGGCCGCCGGGCCCCGGTCGTCCGCCCGTGCTCGGTGCGCGCCCGCGAACGCCGCCCGGCGGCACCCTCGCCGATCCCGGGCACGCTCAGCACCCTGGTGCGGAACGGCTCGGAGGCCCGTACGGCCGACTGCTCGCCGGCGCCCGAGGGCTGCGGCTGCCCGTTCTCCCCGGCCTCGGGCCGGGCCGCGGTGTCGTCGCCGCCCTGGGGCGCGTCGTCGGGTTCCGGCTGTCCGCCGCCTCCGCCGGGCCCGTCCGGGCCGGGGTCCGGGTCCGGGTCGTCGTCGTCCGAGCCGCCGAACTCCTCCAGGGTCTCGTCGAGCTTGTCCTCGTCGAGTCCCGGCGCGTCGAAGGGGTTGCGCCGCCGCCGGTGCGGCAGCGCGAGCAGCGCCGCCTGCCGGACGTCCTCCGCGAGCACGTCCGTGCGCCCGGCCCAGGCGGCCAGCGCGGTGGCGGTGCGCGCCATCACGATGTCGGCGCGCATGCCGTCCACCTCGAAGGCCGCGCAGGTCGCCGCGATCTGCCGCAGCGCCCCGTCGCCCAGCCGCACGGACGGCAGCAGCTCCCGCGCGGCGACGATCCGCGCCCGCACGGCGGCCTCCTCCTCGGCCCAGCGCGCGGCGAAGGCGGCCGGGTCGTCGTCGTAGGCCAGCCGCCGCTTGACGACCTCCACCCGCTGGTCCGGCTCCCGCGAGGCCGCGACCTCGACGGTCAGCCCGAACCGGTCGAGCAACTGCGGCCGCAGCTCGCCCTCCTCGGGGTTCATGGTGCCGACGAGCAGGAAACGGGCGGCGTGCCGTACGGAGACGCCCTCGCGCTCGACGTACGAGGCGCCCATCGCGGCGGCGTCCAGCAGCAGGTCGACCAGGTGGTCGTGGAGGAGGTTGACCTCGTCGACGTAGAGGATCCCGCGGTGCGCGTCCGCGAGCAGGCCCGGCTCGAAGGCCTTCACGCCCTCGGAGAGGGCCCGCTCGATGTCGAGCGCGCCCACCAGCCGGTCCTCGGAGGCGCCGACGGGCAGTTCGACCATGCGGGCGGGCCGCTCGGTGCCGCCGCCGGTCTCGTGGGGCCCGTCCGGGCACCCCGGGTCGGGGGAGGCGGGGTCGCAGGAGAAACGGCAGCCGGGGACGACCGGGACCTTGGGCAGCAGCGCCGACAGAGCCCGCACCGCCGTCGACTTGGCCGTGCCCTTCTCGCCGCGCACCAGCACACCGCCGACCGCCGGTGACACCGCGTTCAGCAGCAGCGCGAGCCGCAGGTCGTCCTGGCCGACGACGGCCGTGAACGGAAAGGGGGTGGTCACTTCTCGTCGCCCTCCAAGTCGCCTTCGAGTTCCAGGTAGGTGGCGCGCAGCCGCTGAAGCGTCTCCGCGTCCGGCTCGGCCCACAGTCCGCGGTCGGCGGCCTCCAGGAGCCGCTCGGTGATGCCGCGCAGCGCCCAGGGGTTGGATTTCTTCATGAAGTCCCGGTTCTCCGGGTCGAAGACGTACTCGGAGCTGAGCTTCTCGTACATCCAGTCGTCGACGACCCCGGCCGTGGCGTCGTACCCGAACAGGTAGTCCACGGTCGCCGCCATCTCGAAGGCGCCCTTGTAGCCGTGCCGCCGCATGGCCGCCATCCAGCGCGGGTTGACCACCCGGGCGCGGAAGACGCGGTGGGTCTCCTCGCCGAGCGTGCGGGTCTTCACCTGGTCGGGGGTGGCCGAGTCGCCGACGTACGCCTCGGGGCTCGCGCCCGTCAGATGCCGCACCATGGCGACCATGCCGCCGTGGTACTGGAAGTAGTCGTCGGCGTCGACCAGGTCGTGCTCACGGGTGTCGACGTTCTTCGCGGCGACGGCGATCCGCTTGAACGCCGTCTCCATGTCACCGCGCGCGGCCCGCCCGTCGAGCCCGCGCCCGTAGGCGTAGCCGCCCCACACCGCGTACACCTCGGCGAGGTCCGCGTCGGAGCGCCAGTTGCGGGCGTCGATCAGCGGCAGCAGACCGGCGCCGTACGCCCCCGGCTTGGAGCCGAAGATGCGGGCCGTGGCCCGGCGGCGGTCGCCGTGCTCGGCGGTGTCCTGGTCGGCATGGGCCCGGACGTAGTTGGACTCGGCCGGTTCGTCCAGCTCGGCCACCGTGCGCACGGCGTCGTCGATCAGGCCCACGACGTGCGGGAACGCGTCCCGGAAGAAGCCCGAGATGCGGACCGTCACGTCGATGCGCGGCCGGCCGAGCTCCGCTAGCGGGACCACCTCGAACCCGGTCACCCGGCGCGAGGCGTCGTCCCACACCGGCCGGCAGCCCAGCAGCGCCAGGATCTCGGCGATGTCGTCGCCCTGGGTGCGCATCGCCGAGGTGCCCCACACCGTCAGGCCGACGGACGTCGGGTACTCACCGGTGTCCTGCAGATACCGCTGCACCAGCGAGTCGGCGAGGGACTGCCCGACCTCCCAGCTCAGCCGGGACGGGATGGCCTTGGGGTCGACGGAGTAGAAGTTGCGGCCCGTCGGCAGGACGTTGACGAGCCCGCGGGTCGGCGAACCGGACGGACCGGCCGGGACGTAACCGCCCCGCAGCGCCCGCAGGATGTGCCCGATCTCGTCGGTGGTCCGCTCCAGCCGGGGCACGACCTCGGTGCAGGCGAACTCCAGCACGGCGACCGCGTCGGGCAGTTCGGTGCCGAGGACCTCCCGGACCAGAGCCGGGCCCTCGGCGACCGCCCAGCCGCGCTCCTCCATGCCCTCCGCGATCCGCCGGCACAGCTGCTCCAGCAGGTCGATCGCGTCGGCCGCACTGCGCGCGGGGCCGTCCACCAGGTCCGTCAGCTCCACCGGCACCTTCACCGGGGCGCCCGGCTCGGCCAGCAGTTCCTTCTCCACCAGCCCGAAGTGCCGCGCCAGCGAGGCCCTGAGGCCCGGCAGCGCGTTGGCCTGTCCGCCCCACACCTGCGAGGCGCGCAGCACGGCCAGCACGAGATTGACGCGCGGCTCGCCGACCGGCCCGCCGCCCAGGATGTGCAGGCCGTCGCGGATCTGCACGTCCTTGATCTCGCACAGATAGCCGTCGATGTGCATGACGAACTCGTCGAACTCCTCGTCGTCCGGCTGTTCGTCGACGTGCAGGTCGTGGTGGAGTTCCGCGGCCTTGACCAGCGTCCAGATCTGGGCGCGCACGGTCGGGGCCTTCGCCGGGTCCAGGTCGGAGACGAGCGCGTACTCATCGAGGAGCTGCTCCAGCTTGGCCAGGTCGCCGTAGGTGTCGGCCCGGGCCATCGGCGGCACCAGGTGGTCGACGACCGTGGCGTGCCCGCGCCGCTTGGCCTGGGTGCCCTCGCCCGGGTCGTTGACGATGAACGGGTAGACCAGCGGCAGGTCCCCGAGGACCGCGTCCGGGGCGCAGCCCCCGCTGAGCCCGAGCCCCTTGCCGGGCAGCCACTCCATGGTGCCGTGCTTGCCCATGTGCACGATGGCGTCGGCGCCGAAACTGTTCTCCAGCCACCGGTAGGCCGCCATGTAGTGGTGGGACGGCGGCATGTCCGGGTCGTGGTAGATCGCGATCGGGTTCTCGCCGAAGCCGCGCGGCGGCTGGATCATCACGACGACGTTCCCGAACTGCAGGGACGCCAGCACGATGTCGTCGCCGTCGACGTACAGGCTGCCCGGCGGCTCGCCCCACGCCTCGGTCATGGCGTCCCTCAGCTCCGGGTCCAGCTTCTCGAACCACGCCCGGTAGTCCGCCAGCGGCACCCGCGCGGGCGCGGCGGCCAGCTGCTCCTCCGTCAGCCACTCCACGTCGTGGCCACCGGCGTTGATGAGCCGGTGGATCAGCTCGTCGCCCTGGTCCGGATGCCCCTCGACGACGTACCCGGCGTCCCGCAGCGCGTCCAGCACCCGCACCGCCGAAGCCGGCGTGTCCAGCCCGACCGCGTTGCCAACCCGCGAGTGCTTCGTCGGGTACGCGGTGAAGACCAGCGCCAGCTTCTTCTCGGCGTTCTCCTTGTGCCGCAGCCGCGCGTGCCGTACGGCGATGCCGGCGACGCGCCCCGCACGCTCCGGGTCGGCGACGTAGACGGGCACGTCGTCCGGGCCCTGCTCCTTGAAGGAGAACGGCACGGTGATCAGCCGCCCGTCGAACTCCGGGATCGCCACCTGCATCGCGGCGTCCATAGGGGAGAGGGCGGCGTCCGAGTCCGCCCAGGCCTGCCGCGAGGACGTCAGGCACAGGCCCTGCAGCACGGGGATGTCCAGCTCGGCGAGGGCGCCGATGTCCCAGGCCTCCTCGTCGCCGCCTGCCGAGGCCTGCGAGGCGTGCGTGCCGCCGGCCGCGAGGACGGTGGCGACCAGGGCGTCGGCCTGCCCGAGAATCTCGTACAGGCCCGCGTCCGCCCCGCGCAGCGAACCGCAGTACACGGGCAGCGCGTTGGCGCCCCGCGCCTCGATCGCGTCGCACAGGGTGTCGACGAAGGCGGTGTTGCCGCTCAGTTCGTGCGCCCGGTAGAAGAGCACGCCGACGGTCGGACGGCCCTCCACGCGGGCGCGCTCGCCGTGGACGCCGTACTCCGGCATCTTCCGCGGCTCGTCGAACCCCTCGCCCGTCAGCAGCACGGTGTCCGAGAGGAACCGGGCGAGTTCGGTGAGGTTGTCCGGCCCGCCCTCCACGAGGTACCTGAGCGCCTCCGCGACGACACCGGCCGGGACGGACGACTCGGCCATCAGCTCCGCGTCCGGCACGGCCTCGCCGCCCAGCAGCACGGTGGGGATGCCGGAGGCCCTCAGCGCGGCGAGCCCGTCCTCCCAGGCCCGCTTGCCGCCGAGCAACCGGACGACGGCGACGGACGCCCCGTCCAGCAGGGCGGGCAGCTCCTCCCGGACGTCCACGCGGGTCGGGTTGCCGATCCGGTAGTCGGCACCGGAGGCGGCCCGGGCCGCCAGCAGGTCCGTGTCGGCGGTCGACAACAACAACACAGTGCTCATGCGGGTGCTCCCGGTGGAATGAAGGGCAGTCCTTGCGGCGCGCCGGACTCGATGAGCCGCCACAGCGCGTCGGTGTCCGCGTGCTGTTCGATCAGGTCGCCGAGCCGGTCGAGCTGCTCCTCGCGCAGCGCGGCGAACGAGGTGTCCGGCGCGGGCACGAAACGGCGGCCCGCGGCGGCCGCCACCTCGCGCAGAAAGGCCCGCCGGAAGCCGTCCGACTCCAGGGAGCCGTGCCAGTGCGTGCCCCAGGTCTGGCCGACCCGGCAGCCGTCCAGGAAGGGCGTGCCGCCCTGGACGTCGGCGACACCGTGATGGATCTCGTAACCCTCGACCCGCTCGCCGAGGGCCTCGCCCTCCGGCCGGGTGAGGGTCTTCTCGCGGGCGAACCGCACCCGCACGGGCAGGATCCCGAGCCCGCCGACGTGTCCCCTTCGGCTCTCCACGTCGTCCTCGATGTGCTCGCCGAGGATCTGGAAGCCACCGCAGATGCCGAGCACGGGCCGCTGCTCGGCGGCCCTGCGCACCAGGGCGTCGGCGAGCCCGCGCTCGCGCAGCCACTCCAGCGCCCGGACCGTCCCGCGGGTGCCGGGCACGACGACGAGGTCGGCGTCGGACAGCTCCTCCGGCCGGTCCACGAACCGCACCACGACGCCCGGTTCGGCGGCCAGCGCGTCCACATCGGTGAAGTTGGACATCAGCGGCACGGCACAGACCGCGACCCGCAGCACGTCCTCGCCGACGGGCGGGGCGACGACGGACTCCCGGACCGCTCCCCGCAGGGAGACCCGCAGTCCGTCCTCCTCGTCGATCCCGAGCCCGTGCCGGAACGGCAGCACGCCGTACGTCTTCCGCCCCGTGAGCCCGTGCAGCATGTCCAGGCCCGGTTCCAGCAGGGAGACGTCCCCGCGGAACTTGTTGACGAGGAACCCGGCGACGCAACGCTGGTCCTCGGGCGACAGCAGCGCCACCGTCCCGAAGAACGAGGCGAACACCCCGCCCCGGTCGATGTCGCCGACGACGAGCACGGGCAGCCCGGCGCCCCGGGCGATCCCCATGTTCACGATGTCCGTCCGCCGCAGGTTGATCTCGGCGGGAGAACCGGCCCCCTCACAGATCACCGCGTCATACGTGCCCCGCAACTGCTCCAGGCAGTCCAGCACCGTCCCGAGCAACTGCTGCTGCCGTCCGCCGTGGTAGCCGCGCGCGCTCAGCTCCCCGACCGGCTTGCCCAGCAGCACGACCTGACTGCTCTGCTCGCCACCGGGCTTGAGCAGCACCGGGTTCATCAGCGCGGTCGGCTCGACGCGGCAGGCCTGCGCCTGCATGGCCTGTGCCCGCCCGATCTCGGCCCCTTCCGTCGTCACGAAGGAGTTCAGGGACATGTTCTGCGCCTTGAAGGGCGCGACCTTGACGCCCTGGCGCACCAGCCACCGGCAGATCCCGGCGGTCACGACGCTCTTGCCGGCGTCGGAAGTGGTACCGGCGACGAGAAGCCCACCGCTCATGTCATTTCCCCCTCTTCAGCGACCGCGCACCCCGGAGCGACGGCGCACTCCCGAGCGATCGCGCACCTCTGGACAACCGCGCACTCGTCAACAACCGCGCGCCCGCGCACACCCCGAGCGCGAGCCATGTCACGCGCTTCGACAGCCGTACGGCCCGTTCGACGTCCCGCGTGCCGACGGCACGCCCCCCGGTGTTCAGCACGGGCCGGTGCTCCACCCGCCCGCCGTACGACAGCGTCCCGCCGAGACGCACCCCGAGCGCCCCGGCGAACGAAGCCTCCACGGGCCCGGCGTTGGGACTCGGATGCTGCGCCGCATCCGCCCGCCAGGCCCGCACGGCCCCTCGCGGATCCGGCCCGGCCAGGGCGGCGAGGACGGCGGTCAGCCGCGCTCCGGGCCACCCCGCGAGGTCGTCCAGGCGTGCGGAGGCCCACCCGTAGCGGCGGTAGCGGGCCGACTTGTGCCCGACCATGGCGTCCAGGGTGTTGACGGCCCGGAACCCCAGCAGCCCCGGCACCCCGCCGACGGCGCCCCACACCAGAGCCCCCACCACCGCGTCGGAGGTGTTCTCGGCGACCGACTCGACCACGGCCCGGGCCATGCCGTCGGCGTCGAGGGCCTGCGGATCGCGGCCGCACAGGTGCGGCAGCCGGGCCCGGGCCGCCTCGACGTCCCCGGCCTCCAGGGCCCGCCCGATGGTCCGGGCCTCCCGGGCGAGTGAAGTCCCCCCGACCACGGCCCAGGTGGCGGCAGCGGTCAGCGCGACGGAGGCGGCGGGGGAGGTGCGTACGGCACGCGCGGCGACGGACCCGAGGGCGACGGCCCCGCCGGCACACACGGCGGTGTGCAGCGCGCCCCACCCGCGATGGTCCCGCCACAACACCCGTTCCACGGCGCCCGCGGCCCGCCCGAACGCGGCGACCGGATGCCCCCGGCGAGGATCACCGAGCAACAGGTCACCGATCAGACCGGCGGCGGCGCCGTACGCGAAGACGCGACCGGCACCCATGGGCTCAGCCGGCCAGGAGGGCGGGCAGGGGTGGGGTGGTGAACCTCGATCGGCAGCCGCGCATGGCGATATGTGTCCTCACTCAGGGTGTCCGCGCCCTGGTTCGACGAGATCGGCGGTGAGAGTTCCTGGCTCCCGGGGGATTGCTACCCCGGTGACAGTGGCGGGACCGCGCCGGACTTTCACCGGCTTCCTCTCCTGCCGCCGTACTGGCCCCGGCAGTCCACCACGGCCGGGAACGGCCGTCAACTTGCCGTTGACCTGCGAGGGGAGAGTGTGGAGAACCCCACATCGCCCCCTGCCCCGCATGACGACCGGGCGGCACGGGACCAAAGTCCCGTGCCGCCCGGCGGACACGATGTGCGGTGGGGCGCTCAGGCCACGATCAGATAGATCCCGTAGCCCACGGCCGCCGCACAGGCCGCGAAGCACGCGTACGCGCCGGTGACGGCGAGGCTCGCGGACCCGCCCTCCGCCACCGCCCGCTCGCGGCGGGAGAGACCGGTGATGCCGAGGGTGAACAGGCCGACGAGGGCCACGGTGACCACGAGGCTGACGCCGAAGACGGAGCCGAGGGCCGCCCAGTCGATCTTCATATCCGAGACTCTTCCTTGTAACCGGTGGCGGTCAGACCGTGGTGGTCGTGGTCGGCGTGCGCTCGGCGGTGGCCTGCGCCGGGAACGTCGGGACCGGGTCCGCCGACGCCGTGCCTCCCGCAGGGGGCGGCGTCACGGCGGCGATCGCCGTGGTGACCACGCCCGCGGGCTCGGCGCCGTCGTTCTCGCTGTCGGTGTCGTTGACGTTGGTGTGGTCGACCACCTCGCGCCGCGACAGCTTCCAGATCGTCGCGCTGGAGGCGATGAGGAAGACGGCCACCACGGCGGTGCCCCAGCTGCCGAAGCCGGTGACGTACTCGGCGAGCGCGCCCACCAGGGCCGCGGCCGGCAGCGTCAGACCCCACGCGACGAACATCCGCGTCGCGGTGGACCAGCGGACCACGCCGCCCTTGCGGCCGAGTCCGGCACCCATCACCGAACCGGACACGGAGTGCGTCGTGGAGAGGGAGAAACCGAGGTGCGAGGAGGCCAGGATGACCGTGGCCGCGGAGGTCTGGGCGGCGAAGCCCTGCTGCGGCTGGAGGTCGGTCAGTCCCTTGCCCATGGTGCGGATGATGCGCCAGCCGCCCAGGTAGGTGCCGAGCGCGATGGCGAGACCGGCCGAGAGGATGACCCACATGGGCGGGTCCGAGTCGGGCGCCACGGCGCCGCCGGCGACCAGGGCGAGAGTGATGACACCCATGGTCTTCTGTGCGTCGTTGGTGCCGTGCGCCAGGGAGACCAGGCCCGCGGAGGCGATCTGGCCGGCCCGGTAGCCCTTCTTGGACGCCTTGTCCTCGGCCTTGCTGCCGAGGGAGTAGGTCAGCCGCGTGGCCAGCATCGCCGCGATGCCCGCGACCAGCGGGGCGGCGATCGCCGGGATCAGCACCTTGGTGACCAGCACGTCCCCGTGCACCGCGCCGACACCCGCCGAGGCGATCGTGGCACCGATCAGACCGCCCATGAGGGCGTGGGAGGAGCTGGAGGGCAGACCGACGAGCCAGGTCAGCAGGTTCCAGAGGATCGCGCCGACCAGGGCGGCGAAGATGACCTCGGGACGGATGCCGGCCTCGTCGACGAGGCCCTTGGAGATCGTGTTGGCGACTTCGACGGACAGGAAGGCGCCGACCAGGTTGAGGACCGCGGACATGGCCACCGCAACCTTGGGCTTCATGGCGCCCGTGGAAATGGTCGTGGCCATGGCGTTCGCGGTGTCGTGGAAACCGTTCGTGAAATCGAACGCGAGTGCGGTTATCACCACAATCGCGAGGATCAGCGAGAAGCTTTCCATTTACCCAGGCAATCGTTCGAGGTCATTGGCTCGATGAACGTAGGGAACCTGAGTGAACGGAAGATGAACTGGGAGGGGCGCAGGGGTGACCGCATCAGGGGGTCGGCGTTCCGCCCCGGCGCGGCCGCCCGGTGCCCCGGCGGCCGGCTGCCAGGAGTGTCCCGTTTCACCCGGACGAGTGGCCCGTCGAACGGGTCCCGGTCACCCGTCGGGGTGCCACCGCGGTCGTGTACGAAGCGCGCCCCCGAAGTCCCCCGCACCGCAGCGCCGCGAGGCCCCGCCTGGCAGGATCGCGGCATGGCTGAGCAGCGTGGCGACGAGCGGGGCACGGCGGGCGTACCGGGGGACGAGGGGGGTGCGGGGGAGCCGCGCCGCAGGACCGCGCGCCCCGAGGAGACACGCGCCTGGCACGACCTCGTCGACACGGCCCGCCGGACGGTCACGGAGGGCCTCGTCGTCGGCACGTCCGGCAACGTCTCGGTGCGCGTCGGGGACACCGTCCTGGTCACCCCCTCGGGCGTCCCCTACGACCGGCTGACGCCCGAGGACGTGACGGGCGTCGGCCTGGACGGCCGGCAGGTCCTCGGCACCCTCGTCCCGACCAGCGAGCTGCCCATGCATCTCGCCGTCTACCGCACGACCGACGCCCTGGCCGTCGTCCACACCCACGCCGTGCACGCCACGGCCGTCTCGACGCTCGTGACCGAGCTGCCGCTGATCCACTACATGGCCGCCGCGCTCGGCGGCCCCGTCCGCGTCGCCCCCTACGCCACCTACGGCAGCGACGAGTTGGCCGAGAACATGCTCCACGCCCTCACCGACCGCTCCGGCTGCCTGCTCCAGAACCACGGCACCCTCACCCACGGCGCCACCCTCGCCCAGGCCTACGACCGCACCGCCCAGCTGGAGTGGATGTGCCGCCTGTGGCTCACCGCCTCCTCGGTGCCCGGCCTGGCCCCGAGCCTGCTGTCACGCGAGCAGCTGGCAGAGGTCGCGGAGCGCCTGCGCGGCTACGGCCAGCGCGGCTGAGCGGCCCGCACGCCATCGCCGGCGCCGCGGCACTACCCGGCCCCACCCGGCCGCCGGCACCCCGGCCCCACCCGGCCGCCGGCGCGCCCCGGGCCGCCGGTGCCGCGGTACCACCCCGCCGCCGGTGCCCGGCACCACCCCGCCGCTCCGCCCCACTGGTAGCCCGCCCGATCCGCCGGGACACTTGGAGGCGTGCGCACTGTCAGAGCGACGGCCGCTGCCGTCACCGCCGTGATCGGGGCCGGTGCCGCCGCGGTGGCCGCCGGCCGGCTCGCCAGCGACGCCGCGCTCAAGGCACCCCCCGGCAGGCCCCTGCCCACCGAACCCCGGCTCACCGTGCACGGCGCCGCCGCCGGGCAGATCAGCCTCACCCGGGACCTCGCCGCTCTGCGCCCCGGCCGCTACGGTCTCTCCGGCGACGGCTCCCACGCCGTCGTCGGCCCCGTCCTGACCGGCGTCCGGCACCCCGCCGACACCGTCGTGCGCCGCCTGGAGAGCGTCACCCACGGCACGCTGGAATCCGGTGACAAGGTCTGGCTCACCCCGAACGTGTACGTCGGCAACCCCGGCACCGCGCTCGGACTCGAACACGCCGACGTCGACGTCCCCGGTGAACTCGGCTCCCTGCCCGCGTGGTTCGTGCCGGGCAAGCGGGACACCTGGGTGATCGCCGTGCACGGTCTGGGCACCACCCGGGAACTCGCCATGAACGTCATGGGGTTCCTGCACCGCGGCCACATCCCGGTGCTCGCCCTCGCCTACCGCGGCGACCTGGGCGCACCGCGTCCGCCCGACGGCCTGAACCACCTCGGCGAGACCGAGTGGCGCGACCTCGACGCGGCCATCCGCTACGCCGTGCGCTACGGCGCCCGGCAGGTCGTCCTGCACGGCTGGTCCACCGGCGCCACCATGGCCCTGCGTGCCGCCACCCACTCGGGGCTGCGCGACCGCGTCGCCGGGCTCGTCCTCGACTCCCCGGTGCTCAGCTGGGAGACCACCCTGCGCGCCCTCGCCTCGGCCCGCCGCACCCCCGGTGCGCTGCTGCCCCTCGCGGTCCGTGCCGCCCAGGGCCGCACGGGACTGACCGGCGACCGCGCCGCGGGCACGGCCCCGTCCTACGGACTGCGCGTCCCCGCACTGCTCTTCCACGGACCGGACGACGCCGTCGCCCCCTGGCGGCTGTCGCGCCGGCTCGCCGACTCCCGCCCGGACGTGGTCGCCCTGCGCACGGTCGCCCACGCCCCGCACGGAGCCCTGTGGAACGCCGACCCGGAAGCCTACGAGGAGGCGCTCCGGCGCTTCCTGACGCCCTTGATGTGACCCGGCTGCGGTACGCCCTCCGGCGCGTCTGCTCTCGGCGCCGTGCCCACACCCGCCGTTCACGTCCTCTTCGCCCGGCCGCAACCGCGTCCCGTCCCGCTCCGCAGGGACCGGTCGCCATCATTCCGTTTAGCGTCGTACCACTGGCCGGTTTCCGGCCCTCGACCACTCCCGCGGGCCGGTGCGTTGGCCATCCCCGTCGCCCGCCGTGACATTCCGTTTGGGTTTTCGGACCGTCAACCGGAAGACTGCCCCCGTGACGTCCCGTATCCCGCGCGACTCCAGGCTCCGACTCGTCCGCCCGCGACCCCTGGCCGCCGCCCCACCAGCGATGAACCAGCGGCGCTCGCGCCGCCCCGCGCCGCGCCCCCCGGAGGGCACCCCGGCACCGGCGGAACTGGCCAGAATGGCACGCTCAGGTCTCGCCGCCGCGGCTCGCGTCGCCCGCTGGGCGGACCGGGCGCTCGGCCCCGGCCGGGACAGCGCCACCGACAACGGCAAGGCCACCCTCTCCGACGCGACCGCCGAACGGGCCGCCCGCGATCTGGGCCTGACCCCGGCTCAGGTCAGAGCCGACTGGGACACCGCCCGCCTCGCCGGCCTCGTCGAGGTGCACGGCGACACCGCCCGCCCCGGCTGGCGGCTGCGCGCCTGGGACCGCGACGACAGCGCCGTGCTGCGCGGCTGGGTCGCGCTCTTCGACGCCTGGTCGCTCGCCCACCCGGAGCCCGCGGACCACGAGCCCGCCGCCGTCGCCGAGGTCGTCTCGGCCATGCCGCAGGCGCTCTCCTTCCTCCAGCTGTCCGCCGGGCCCGTCCCGGTCGAACAGCTCCTCGACCTCCTGGAGCAGCGCGTCACCGAGCTGCGCACCGCCCGCTGCGAGATCCCCTACGGCCCCCAGCCCGAACCGCAGGCCGAACCGCAGCCCACCGACGCCCCGCTCGCCCCGCTGCTCGACTGGGCGCTGCGCGCCCTAGCCTCCGTCGGCGCCCTCACCTACGGCGACGGCCAGGCCACGCTCACCCCCCTCGGCAACTGGGCCGTCTGGGTCAAGCTGGAGCAGATCTGCGTCGCCGCGCAGAGCCCCGCCGGGAACATCGAGCAGGCCGCCGAGGACATGCTCCGCGGCTGCGCCCAGCTGCGTCCCAACGCGGCCCGCGCCGAGTACCGCGCCTGGCTCGCCGCCCGCCCCGTCGGCAGCGCCGTCACCGAGCTGCTCGGCGCCGCCCGCGGCGAGGACGCCCTGCTGCGCGGCCTCGCCTTCGAGGCGCTGCGCGTGGTCGGCGCCCCCGCCGAGCCGGACGTCCGCGGCGTGCTGGACGAGCCCACGCTCAGGCCGTACGCGCTGCTGTGGCTCGCCGAGCACGACGGCGCGGACCCCGAGGACGCCCACGAGGTCCTCACCCGCGCGGAGGCCACCTGGCTGTGGGTGGACACCGCCGCCGCCGTCGCCGACCACGGTGAGGCGCCGCTGCTGGTGCGCCACCTGGAGTCGGCCGTGCAGCCGACCGTCCCGATGCTGCTGGACGAGGTGCGCGCCGTGGGCCACCCCCGCACCGTGCAGGTCCTGGTCGCCCTCGCCGCCGCGCACCCCGACCCGGCCCTGGCCAAGGCGGTCCGCCGCGCCGCCTTCCAGGTCCACACCGGCGGTAGCTAGGGCGTGAACCGTGCCTGGTGCGTCGCCAGACCGCAGTCTCGGGCTAGACCGCAGTCTCGGGCGCGTAGGTCCCGAAGCTCCACACGTTGCCCTCGACGTCCCGGGCCATGTAGTCCCGGGAGCCGTAGTCCTGGTCCGTCGGGGGCATCAGAATCTCCACGCCGTGGTCCACGGCGTGGCGGTGGTGCGCGTCGACGTCGTCTACCACCACGTACACCCCCGTGGTGCCGGCGTCCTTCATGGCCGCGTCGAACAGACCGCCCCGGCCCTTGGAGCCGACCATCACCGCGCCGTTGCCCTGCGCCAGCTCGGCGTGCAGCACCGAGCCGTCCTCGCCCTCGTACACCGACAGCTCCGTGAAACCGAGGGCCTCCGTGAGCTGCCGGATCGCCGCCTTGGCGTCCGCGTACAGCAGCGTCGGGTAGATGCTCGGACGCCCGCCGGACGTACCTGCCATGGCGATCACTTCCTCGTGTCTCGCGGGGCTGTCCCGCCCAGTGTTCCACCGGCCACCGGCCCCAGCCCGGACATCGGTGATCGAACACCCGCACACAGAAAAAGTGGTAGCACGCCCCCGTTAGACTGTCCCCCATGGCCATTCTCCTCGCGCATTAGACGGCGGGAACGTCCTCAGCCGTCCATCCCGCCCCCGTATCCGCCCTGGAGTCTGTCCGTGATCTCCGCCTCCGGTATCGAGCTGCGCGCCGGTGCCCGCGTCCTCATCGAAAACGCCTCGTTCCGCATCGCCAAGGGCGACCGCATCGGCCTGGTCGGCCGCAACGGCGCGGGGAAGACCACCCTCACCAAGTGCCTCGCGGGCGAGGGCATGCCCGCCGGCGGCACCATCACCCGCTCCGGCGAGGTCGGCTATCTCCCGCAGGACCCCCGCACCGGCGACCTCGACATCCTCGCCCGCGACCGCATCCTGTCGGCCCGCGGCCTGGACGTGCTGATCCGCAAGATGCGGGACAACGAACAGCGCATCGCCAACGGCAAGGGCGCCACCCGCGACAAGGCGCTCAAGCAGTACGAGCG
Source organism: Streptomyces sp. NPDC007907 (assembly GCF_042959365.1). Classification (NCBI taxonomy): domain Bacteria; kingdom Bacillati; phylum Actinomycetota; class Actinomycetes; order Kitasatosporales; family Streptomycetaceae; genus Streptomyces; species Streptomyces sp. NPDC007907. The sequence continues at coordinate 51,432 of NZ_JBIBKR010000007.1, read as the reverse complement.
CCAGGAGACGGAGTTCCTCACCAAGGGCGGGTACGCCGCCGAGGCCGAGGCCGCCACCATCGCCGCCGCGCTCAACCTGCCCGACCGGGTGCTCGGCCGGCCCCTGCACACCCTCTCCGGCGGTCAGCGCCGCCGCATCGAGCTGGCCCGGATCCTCTTCTCCGACGCGGACACCCTGCTGCTCGACGAGCCCACGAACCACCTCGACGCCGACTCGATCGTCTGGCTGCGCGACTACCTGAAGACCTACCGCGGCGGCTTCATCGTGATCTCCCACGACGTCGACCTGGTCGAGACGGTCGTCAACAAGGTGTTCTACCTGGACGCCAACCGCGCCCAGATCGACATCTACAACATGGGCTGGAAGCTCTACCAGCAGCAGCGCGAGGCCGACGAGAAGCGCCGCAAGCGCGAGCGGCAGAACGCCGAGAAGAAGGCCTCCGCGCTGCATTCGCAGGCCGACAAGATGCGGGCCAAGGCCACCAAGACCGTCGCCGCGCAGAACATGGCCCGCCGGGCGGACAAGCTGCTGGCCGGCCTGGAGGCCGAGCGGAAGTCCGACAAGGTCGCCAAGCTGCGCTTCCCCGAGCCCTCCCCGTGCGGCAAGACCCCGCTCATGGCCGAGGGGCTGTCGAAGTCCTACGGCTCGCTGGAGATCTTCACCGACGTCGACCTGGCCATCGACAAGGGCTCGCGCGTCGTCATCCTCGGCCTCAACGGCGCAGGCAAGACGACCCTGCTCCGCCTCCTCGGCGGTGCGGAGGAGCCCGACACCGGCAAGGTCATCCAGGGCCACGGCCTCAAGCTCGGCTACTACGCCCAGGAGCACGAGACCCTGGACCCGGAGCGCACGGTCCTGGAGAACATGCGCTCGGCCGCCCCCGACCTGGACCTGGTCGACGTCCGCAAGACGCTCGGCTCGTTCCTGTTCTCCGGCGACGACGTCGACAAGCCGGCCGGGGTGCTCTCCGGCGGCGAGAAGACCCGCCTCGCCCTCGCCACCCTCGTGGTGTCGTCGGCCAACGTGCTGCTCCTCGACGAGCCGACCAACAACCTCGACCCGGCCAGCCGTGAGGAGATCCTCGGCGCGCTGCGCACCTACAAGGGCGCGGTCGTCCTGGTCACGCACGACGAGGGCGCGGTCGAGGCGCTCCAGCCGGAGCGGATCATCCTGCTGCCGGACGGTGTCGAGGACCTGTGGGGCGCCGACTACGCGGACCTCGTCGCCCTGGCCTGAGCGGCACTCTCCCTTGATCCCATGCGTGATCAACGGCGTATGGATCATTCGGCCCAGCGGTGATCCATCATCTGTGTGAGATCTCCTCGTACCGAGGTGTGTCCTACATCGATTGCGCGGTCGAGTCCCCGATTCTTCGGGGCTCGGCCGCGCCGCCTTTCTGACCAGGCCTTTTCCTCCATCATCCGTTCGGGTGTGCGGACGCCGCCCATCGGAATTAGGCATTCCGTATGTGGGGACGCGCTCCCGTCGTCACAACCTTGTCTCACGGACCTTGCCGAATGGGTGGCCATGAAGGCCCGGAGGGGTGATCATGAGGAGACCAGAGCGCACTTCCCATGAGGAGGCACGGGTGGCCGAGACTCTGAAGAAGGGCAGCCGGGTGACCGGCGCCGCGCGCGACAAGCTCGCGGCAGACCTGAAGAAGAAGTACGACGCCGGTGCGAGCATCCGGGCGTTGGCCGAGGAGACCGGCCGCTCGTATGGCTTTGTGCACCGCATGCTCAGTGAGTCGGGCGTCACGCTGCGAGGGCGTGGCGGGGCGACCCGGGGCAAAAAGGCCACGGCCTGACCCCGGGTGGCCCCTCGGCTCCGATGGTGGCCACCCGGTCGGTCGACTGATCGCCCGGGTGGTTACTGTGCAGTCACTTAAGCGTGCCTGCCACGGCGGTCCAGCCGTCGTACGGGCGCGTCGGACCGCACACATCGGAGGCGTCCCATGGCTTCGCCCGACAAGGACCTCGTTCCCGTACTCGACAAGGACGGCGTACGGCTCACCGTCGACGACGCGATCGCCACGGTGACGCTGACCAACCCGGACAAGCGCAACGCGCAGAGCCCCGCTCTGTGGCGGGCGCTGACCGAGGCCGGTCGGCAGTTGCCGGGCTCCGTCCGCGTCGTGCTGCTGCGGGCCGAGGGCAAGTCCTTCTCGGCCGGGCTCGACCGGCAGGCGTTCACGCCCGAGGGCTTCGACGGCGAACCGTCGTTCATCGATCTCGCGCGCGGCTCCGACACCGAGTTGGACGCGACCATCGCCGAATACCAGGAGGCGTTCACCTGGTGGCGGCGCAGCGACATCGTCTCCGTCGCCGCTGTCCAGGGGCATGCCATCGGGGCGGGCTTCCAGCTCGCCCTCGCCTGCGACCTGCGCGTCGTCGCCGACGACGTGCAGTTCGCCATGCGCGAGACCAGCCTCGGACTCGTGCCCGACCTGACCGGCACGCATCCGCTGGTGGGACTCGTCGGTTACGCCCGCGCGCTGGAGATCTGCGTGACCGGGCGGTTCGTCACGGCCGAGGAGGCCGTGCACACCGGCCTGGCCAACCTCGCCGTGCCCGCCGGGCAGTTGGACGACACGGTCCGCGACCTCGTCTCGGCCGTGCTCGCCGCGCCCCGCGACGCCGTCATCGAGACCAAGGCCCTGCTGCGCGGCGCCCAGGACCGCACGTACGAGGAACAGCGCGCGGCGGAACGCCAGGCCCAGGCCCGCAGGCTGCGGGACCTCGCGGGCGTGGAGGACTGAGCCTCGCCGGTGAACGACCGGCCCCGGCCGTCCGCCGCAGGTGACCCGCCCACCGGCGCCCCGCGCGCCGACAGGCCGTCGCTGCCGGGCCGCGCGGCACCGCCGGCCCGGGACCGGGAGCGCGGTCAGCCGACCGCGCTCACCACGACCGCCACCGTCGGGTGATCCGACAGAGTCCGCCTGACCGCCGTCCGGACCTCGCGGGCCACGTCCCTGGCCCGGTGGTCCGAGTGCACCGCCAGCTCCAGCCGGACATGGCGGTGGGGCAGCGCCGCGCCCTCGGGGAACAGCAGCTCGATGTGCACGGGGTGCCCCAGCGTGCCGGTCAGACGGAGGACACCCGGGACGCCGAGCGCGGCGGCGGCCACCCGGGCCTCGTCGTCGCCCTCGGTCCGCGCGGCAGCCGGGGGCTCGGGAAGGGCGACGGCGGGGGCGCCTTCGGCCGCCCCCTCCTCGTCCAGCAGCCCCGTCACCCGCAGGTCCACCTCCGTCACCGTCAGCCCGAGCCGCTGGTCCGCCGCGGCCGCCAGCGCCTCCCGCAGCGCGGACGCCGTCGCCGGCAGGGGCCGCGAGGCCGTCGCGGCGATCTCCGCCGTCACCCGCAGCGGCCCGGGCGGCAGCGCACTCGGCGGAGCCGGTACGGCCGGCTCGACGGTGTCCGCCGCGTCGGCGACCGCGACACGGAGCGCGTCGAGGCGCACGCCCGGCGCGTCCCGTGCCGCACTCCGCAGCACCGCCTCCACCGCCCGTTCCGCGATCCACGCGCCGTCCCGCGCGTCACCCAGCGGCAGAAGCCTGCCGATTCCCAGCTGATGTCTCACTGCTTGCGCCCATCGGTCGGCCGTCATTCCTCCAGCCTGCCGCATCAGAGGCGCGCTCCCGCGCAACCGTGCTTACGGTGGTCCCAGGACGACGACCGAAAGGGACGTGCGGCGATGACTGACATGACCGAGAACCGGGGCGGGGAGTCCGAGACACCGGCGGCGCGCAGGAGCCCGCTGGTCAAGCGCGGGGGAGGGGACCCGGGTTCCCGGGGCCGGACGACCATCGCGGACGGCGTGGTGGAGAAGATCGCCGGGCTCGCCGCACGCGACGTCGACGGCGTGCACGCCATGGGCAGCGGCCTGTCCCGCACCTTCGGCGCCGTGCGCGACCGGGTGCCCGGCGGCGCCAAGTCGGTGACGCGCGGGGTGAAGGCCGAGGTCGGTGAGGTCCAGGCGGCCCTCGACCTGGAGATCGTCGTCGAATACGGCGTGTCGATCGCCGATGTGGCCCGGGGCGTGCGGGAGAACGTCATCAACGCCGTGGAGCGGATGACCGGTCTCGAGGTCGTCGAGGTCAACATCGCGGTGAGCGACGTGAAGCTGCCGGACGAGGAGGAAGAGGAACCGGAGCGCCGGATCCAGTGAGGCACGGGCCATCGGACACCACAGCGGCTAGGGAGCTGAGAAGCGCATGAGCATGGCCGTGGTCGGCATGATCGCCGGCATGGCGCTGGCCTTCGCCGGATACTTCGGCGGATTCGGTGCCTTCGTGCTGGTGGCGGCATTGGGCGCCGTCGGCTTCGTCGTGGGCCGGTTCCTGGACGGGGACATGGACTTCGGTGACTTCTTCCGCGTCCGTGAACGGCGGCGGTGACGCCTGTGAGCACGGGGGCCGGTGAACTCGACAGACCGCTGCCCGTCGTCCCGCCGGGCGAGCGCGGCGCGACGCGGATCGCCGACCGGGTCGTGGCGAAGATCGCCTCGCAGGCGGCCCGCGAGGCCGTCGGCACGCTGCCGCCCGACGCCGGACGACCCTCCGCGTCCGTCGCCGTCCACCATGAAGTCGCCCACGTCCGGGTCCACGTCGAACTCGACTACCCCTGCGACATCGGTGCCCGCTGCGGCAGCGTGCGGCGCCGGGTCGTCGAGCGGGTGGGGGACCTGGTGGGCATGCAGGTGCCGGAGGTCGTCGTCCAGGTGGAGCGGCTCCACCTGGCCGCGGCGCCCGGCACGGTACAGGGGAGGACGCGATGAGCGAACCCCGGGACCGGGAAGAACCTCCAGAGGGCGCCACGCAGCGGCTGCCCGTCCTCGACGAGCAGGATCCGCGCGACGGCGACGAACCCGGCCGCTCCGATGCGCCGGACGCCCACGAGCCGGCCGCCGAGCCCGGTGAGGGCGGCGGCCACGAGGGCCGCTTCTGGTCGGCGCGCCGCGTCCCCGCGGCCATCGTCGCCCTGCTGCTCCTGGGCCTGGCCGGGCTGTTCCTCTACGACATCGTCTCCGTGCGCGCCGGCCGGCCCGGGATGTACTGGCGCAAGGAACTGGCTCGGCAACTGGCCGAGAAGCCCCTCGACGACACCTGGGTGCTCGTCGGCGCCGGTGTCGCCGCCGTCCTCGGCCTGTGGCTGCTGCTCCTGGCCGCCACACCCGGCCTGCGGGCCCTGCTCCCCATGCGGCGCAGACACCCCGAGGTCCGTGCCGGACTGCACCGGGACGCCGCCGCCACCGCGCTGCGGGACCGGGCCATGGAGGTGGCCGGCGTGCAGTCGGCACGGGTACGGGTGCGCCGCAGGCGGGCGGACGTGCGCGCGATGGCGCACTTCAGAGAAGTGGACGACGTACGGACCGATCTGGACGCCGTGCTCGCCGACGCGGTCAAGGGGCTGGGGCTGTCCCGTACGCCCTCGCTGTCGGTGCGCGTCCGGCGGCCCGGCCGGAAGGGGTGAGCGACGGTGCTCCCGATCGCCAACCGCGTGTTCCTCGGCCTGATGGGCCTGGTCCTGCTGGTGCTGGGCGGCTCCGTCCTCGCCGTCGGCCTGGGCGCCCCCATGCCCTCGTGGTGGATCCACGACAGCAAGCACGACGTGCTGCTGAGCAACGCCGAGCGCACCCGCTGGCACGACGAGGGCTGGTGGTGGCCGGTCGTCATCGCCGCCCTGGCGGTTCTGCTGCTGCTCGCCCTGTGGTGGCTCGTCGCGGTCCTGCGCCGGCGCCGCCTCGCCGAGGTCCTCGTCGACACCGGCGACGGCGAGGGGGCCCTGCTGCGCGGCCGGGCCCTGGAGGACGTCCTCACCCAGGAGGCGGCGCACGTCGACGGCGTGGACGGAGCCCGCGCCCACCTGAAGGGGCACCGCCGCACCCCCGAAGCCCACGTACGCCTGGCACTGGAGCCGCACGTGGACCCGGGGACGGCCCTGACCGACTTCACGACCGGCGCCCTGGCCCACGCGAAGCGATCGGCGGGTCTCGAGTCACTTCCGGCCGAGGTACGCCTGCGGGGCGTCAAGCACGGCGCGGAGCGAGTGAGTTGACGACGCACTCCAGGGGCACGCCCTCAAGGGCACGCAGCGGTCAGAACCCGTGGCGGGCGCCTCCGTCGACGGGCACCATCACACCGGTCAGGTAGGAAGCGGCCGGCGACAACAAGAACGCCGCCACCCGCCCGAACTCCTCCGGTGTCCCGTACCGCCGCAGCGGAATGCGCGACTCCGACGCGGCCCGGGTCGCCTCGGGATCAGCCGACAGCGCGTCCAGCTGCCGCACCCGGTCGGTGTCGATCCGCCCCGGCAGGACACCGACGACCCGGATGCCCCGCGGCCCCAGCTCGTCGGAGAGCGACTTGGCGAAGCCCGCGAGCCCCGGCCGCAGCCCGTTCGAGATGGTCAGCCCCGGGATCGGCTCGTACACGGACCCGGACAGCACGAACCCGATGACGCTCCCGGCCTCCATCTCGGCGGCCGCGGCGCGAGCCAGCCGCACCGCACCGAGGAACACCGACTCGAACGCCGCCTGCCACTGCTCGTCGGTGTTGTCCGCGACGAACCCGGCCGGCGGCCCGCCCACGCTGACGAGGACACCGTTGAAACGGCCGAAGTGCTCCCGGGCGGCCCCGATCAGCCGGGTTGCCGCCTCCGGGTCGGCGTTGTCGACGGCCACTCCGACCGCGTTCGCTCCCAGCTCGGCCGCCGCTTCGGCGACACTCTTCTCGTCCCGCCCCGAGACGACCACCTTCGCCCCGTCCGCGACCAGCTGGCGCGCGGTGGCGTTGCCGAGGCCCCGCGTGGCCCCGGTGACGACGTACACCCGGTCCTTCAGTCCAAGATCCATGGTCCCTATCCTGCCCCGTTCCCACCGAACAGGGCGAGGGCGGTGTTCACCAGCCCGATGTGGCTGAACGCCTGCGGGAAGTTGCCGAGGTGCCTGCCGGTCACCGGGTCGAACTCCTCCGACAGCAGCCCGACGTCGTTGGCGAGCCCCGCCAGCCGCTCGAACAGCTCCCGGGCCTCCTTGGTGCGGCCCGTCATGTACAGGGCGTCCGCGAGCCAGAACGAGCACACCAGGAAGACGCCCTCGCCGCCGGGCAGCCCGTCGACGGCGGCTTCCTCCGTGCTGTAGCGGCGCAGGAAGCCGCCGTGGGCCAGCTCTGCGCGGACCGCGTCGATCGTGCCGATCACCCGCGGATCGTCCGGCGGCAGGAATCCGACGCGGGGGATGAGCAGCAGTGCGGCGTCCAGTTCGCGTGAGCCGTAGGACTGCGTGAAGGTGTTGCGCTCGGCGTCGTAGCCCTTCTCGCACACCTCCTCGTGCACCTCGTCGCGCAGCGCCCGCCAGCCGTCCAGGTCGCCGTCCAGCTCCGGATGGTGCTCCAGGGTGCGTACGGCACGGTCGGCGGCCACCCACACCATCACCTTCGAGTGCACGAACTGGCGCCGGCCGCCGCGCACCTCCCACAGCCCCTCGTCCGGCTGCTGCCAGTGGGTGCGCAGGAAGTCCATCAGCGCCCTCTGCAGCGCCCACACGTCCGGCTGCGGGGACAGGCCCGACTCGCGGGCGAGCGACAGGGAGTCCATGACCTCGCCGTAGACGTCCAGCTGGAGCTGGTTCACGGCGTCGTTGCCGATGCGTACCGGGGCGGAATCGACGAAGCCGGAGAGCCACGGCAGTTCGAACTCCGGCAGCCGCCGCTCGCCCGCCACGCCGTACATGATCTGCAGGTCGGCCGGATCGCCCGCGACCGCGCGCAGCAGCCAGTTCCGCCAGGCCTCCGCCTCCTCCTGGTAGCCCGCGGCGAGCAGCGCGTTCAGGGTGAGGGTGGAGTCGCGCAGCCAGCAGTAGCGGTAGTCCCAGTTGCGCACCCCGCCCGGTTCCTCGGGCAGGGAGGTGGTGGGGGCGGCGACGATGCCGCCCGTCGGGGCGTAGGTGAGCGCCTTGAGGGTGATCAGGGAGCGGACGACGGCGTCCCGGTACGGACCGTCGTAGCGGCAGCGCGAGACCCAGGCCCGCCAGTCCTCCACGCTGTGGCGCAGTGCGTCGAACGGGTCGATGAGCGGCGGGCGCGGTTCGTGGGAGGGGTGCCAGGTCAGGACGAAAGCGACCTTTTCCCCCTTCTTGACGGTGAACTCCGCGTGGGTGCCGAAGTCCTCGCCCCAGCTGGTCACCTCCGGCTCGCTGCGCAGCCACGTCGAGTCGGGGCCGGCGACCGCGACGCGGTGGCCGTCGGCCTTGCGTACCCAGGGGACGATCGAGCCGTAGTCGAAGCGCAACTTGAGGGCGCTGTGCAGCGTCACCTCGCCGTCCAGGCCCTCGACGACGCGCACCAGGTCGGGTGCGCGGTCGCGTTGGGGCATCAGGTCGGTGACCCGGACGGACCCCTGCTCCGTCTCCCACTCGGTGTCCAGGACGAGAGTGTCGCGGCGGTAGGCGCGCCGGGTGCAGCGGTCGGCCCCCACGGGGGCGATGCGCCAGTAGCCGTTGTCCTCGTCGCCGAGCAGTCGGGCGAAGCAGGAGGCCGAGTCGAAGCGGGGCAGGCACAGCCAGTCGACGGATCCGTCCATACCGACCAGGGCCGCGGTCTGTTCGTCTCCGATGAGCGCGTAGTCCTCGATGCTGGGGTGCACGGAGTGCGGGTTCCCGGCAAGCGGGCGCGGCAATCAGGGCCGGGGCCGGGGGAGTGACGTCCCGTGACCGGCAGGGGCGGGGCGTCGGGTTCGGGGCGCTGCGCCACCTCTCCGAGCCGGGGGTGCGACGCGCGAGGCCCTCGCCCCCGCCGCGCGGCGTCCGGTCGCGGGTGTCTACACCGCCGCCGGCTCGGTTTCCGTGGTGTCGGATTCCCCGGCCGCCTTGCGGGCCCGGTCCCGGGCCTCGCGGCGGGCCAGGACCACCCAGCCGACCGGGACCGCCGCGGAGAACAGCCACCACTGGATGGCGTACGCGTAGTTCAGCGCCGCGTCCTCCTTGCCGGGGTTGCCCAGCAGCTCGGGGACGTCACCCTTGGGCTCGGGAGCGGTCTGGGCGATGTAGCCGCCGAGCACCCGGGCGTCCAGCCGGCGGGCCTGCTGCTCGCTGTTGATCAGCATGATCTGCCGGTCCGGCAGGCCCCGGAGGTTCTTGATACCGCTCGCGGCGGTCGTCTCGTCGGGCATCAGCCGCCCCTCGACGGTGATCTCGCCGTCCGGCGGTGCGGGAACCTTCGGGTACGTGGTCTGGCTGGGGCCGGTGGAGGGGATCCAGCCCCGGTTGACCAGCAGCACCTTGCCGTCGTCGAGGACGAAGGGGGTGAGTACGTGGTAGCCGACCTCGTCGTCGGAGTTGGTGCGGCGCCGGACGACGACCTCGTCCTGCGTGTCGAAGCGGCCCTGCGCCGTCACCGTGCGGTACCGCTCGGCGCTGGTCACGGTGTGCCCGGGCGCGGTCAGCCGCTCCACGGGCACCGGATCGGCCGCCAGCGCGTCGGTGACCAGCTGGTTCCGGGCGGTGCGCTCCTCGTAGCGATGCATCTGCCAGATGCCCAGCCTGATCATCGTGGGGATGAGGAGCAGGGCGATCAGCGTGAGGATCACCCACTGCCGGGACATCAGGAAGCGGTACACCCCACGACCGTACAACTCGGTCGTGGGGTGCATTCAGTCGGGTACGGGTTCAGACCTTGTCGACAATTCCTGCCTTTCCCTCCGCCCGGGCGCAGTGGGCGCCGCAGTACCAGTGGCCCTCGACCTCGACGCCCTGGCCGATGATCTGCACCCGGCAGTGCTCGCAGATGGGGGCCATACGGTGGATCGCGCAGGAGAAGCAGTCGAAGACGTGCACCGCGCCCTGCGCGTGCACCTCGAAGGTCATTCCGTACTGATTGCCACATACCTCACAGGTCGCCATGCGCCACAGGGTGAACCGTCGGCCCCGCGCGGGCGAGCGGGCGCCGGGCGAGTCGCCCGGCAATCACCCGTCCGTACGGTCGCCCTGCCGGGCGGGCAGTGCTGAAGGGCGGCTCTACGGGAAGGGCCACCCCTGCGAGGCGGGCGGCCCCGTGGGATGGGCCACCCCTGCGGCGCCGGTCACCCCTGCCCTCCGCGGCGCCGGGTCAGCCTTGCCCTCTGCGGCGCCGGTCAGCGCTGCCCTCCGCGGCGCCGGGCAGCCCTGTCTTCTGCGGGGCGGCTACCCCTCCGTCGCCGGCTCCACGTCGGCGAGGAGCTGTCCGAACGCCGCCTCGTCCACGACCGGCGTGCCGAACTGCCGGGCCTTCACGACCTTGCTGGTGCCCGAGTCCGGGTCGTTCGTGACGAGCAGGCTGGTGAGACGGGACAGGCTCGTGGCCACATGCAGCCCGGCCTCGGTCGCGCGGTCCTCCAGCAGGTCCCGCTCGGTGGAGGTGTCGCCGGAGAAGGCGACCCGCATGCCCTGCTTGAGCCGCCCGCCCTCCTCGTAGCGCCCGGGGTTGGGGTAGGGGCAGGCGGGGCGCTTGCGGGACGGGCGCCAACTGCTCGGCCGGTAGCCGCCGTAGCCTCCGGGGCCCGCCTGCCGGCCGATGGCGGGCGCGGTGGGGCGGTCGGTCCACTCGGTCAGCGGCCGGCACTCGTGCAGCGGCAGCCGTACGTTGTTCGCCGCCGCCGCCCGCAGGCTCGGCCGGAACGCCTCCGCCAGCACGCGCGCGTCGTCCAGGGCGTGGTGAGCCCGCTGCTGCACGACGCCGAAGTGCGCCGCGAGGGACTCCAGCTTGTGGTTGGGCAACGGCAGCCCGAGCTCCTTGGAGAGCGCGATGGTGCACAGCCGCTGCCGTACCGGCGCCTCGCGCTCGGCGCGCGCGTACTCCCGGGCGATCATCTGCCAGTCGAAGACGGCGTTGTGCGCGACGAGCACCCGTCCGTCCAGCCGGGCCGCGAACTCCCCGGCGATGTCCGGGAAGAGGGGCGCCCCTTCGAGTGCCTCGCTCGTCAGTCCGTGGATCCACACCGGGCCCGGGTCGCGCTCGGGGTTGACCGTCGTGTACCAGTGGTCCTCGACCTCGCCGCGCGCGTCCAGCCGGTAGACCGCCGCGGAGATGATGCGGTCGTCCCGGGCCAGGCCCGTGGTCTCCACGTCAACGACCGCGTATCCCTTGGGGTACGCGGCCGGCCACGGCGTGGCCGAGAACACTGCGGTCGTCAGGTCTTCCAGCATGGTCCCTGAGGATACGGGCCGTGACTGACACCGCCGTCCGTCAGGTTCGCCCAGGATCTCTTCCGATACCCCCTCAGGCGTGTTGTCCGGGTTGTCCGTTCGAAGGGTGTACGTCTGATCGGTCCTCAGTCGATCAGCCGGTCGCCGCGTCCTCCGACGTCCGACTTCGCCCCGTTCCGGATTGGCGGAGATCGCCAAGAAGCAAGCGCGTACCGTCGGTAATACTTGTGGGTAACAACGTCTAGTCGGGGCTGGACGCCGGACCTACGGTGCTTGCATGCCGAACCTGCCCGATGTCGTGCTGTGGTCCATCCCCGCCTTCGTGCTGCTCACCGTGGTCGAAATGGTGAGCTACCGACTCCATCCCGACGAGGACGCGGAGGGCTACGAGGCCAAGGACGCCGCGACGAGCGTCGGCATGGGGCTCGGCAGCCTCGTCTTCGACTTCCTGTGGAAGATCCCGATCCTGGCCATCTACACGGCCCTCTACGAACTCACGCCGCTGCGCGTGCCCGTGGTGTGGTGGACCGTCCCGCTGATGCTGCTCGGGCAGGACTTCTTCTACTACTGGTCCCACCGCGGCCACCACGTCATCCGCATCCTGTGGGCCTGCCACGTCGTCCACCACTCCAGCCGGAAGTTCAATCTCACCACCGCGCTGCGCCAGCCCTGGACGTCCCTGACCGTGTGGCCGTTCTACGTCCCCCTCATCGTCGCCGGTGTGCACCCCGCCGCGCTCGCGTTCTGCTCCTCGGCGAACCTCGTCTACCAGTTCTGGATCCACACCGAGCGCATCGGCAAGCTGCCCCGCTGGTTCGAGTTCGTCTTCAACACCCCTTCGCACCACCGCGTCCACCACGCCTCCCAGGGCGGCTATCTGGACCGCAACTTCGGCGGCATCCTCATCGTCTGGGACCGGCTGTTCGGGTCGTTCGTCGAGGAGACCGAGCGGCCGCGGTACGGGCTGACCAAGAACATCGCCACGTACAACCTCCTGAAGGTGGCCACGCACGAGTACGTGTCGATCGCCAAGGACCTGCGGACGGCGAACAGTTGGAGCGAGCGCGCGGGACGCGTGTTCCGCGGACCGGGCTGGGGCCCACAGCCGGCAGCCGCTGCCACCGCCGCACCGACTTCGTCCCCGCCGGAGGGGACCAAGCCCGCCGGGGTGCCCGCGCCGGCCACCGAGACCGCGCCTGCCCCCGGGGGCACGCCCGTTTCCCGGTCCGGTCCGGTTTCCGGGAGCACGCCGGTTTCCGGAGCTGCGTCCTCCGGCGAGCCCGTGTCGGTCTCCGACCCCGCTCCGGTCGCCGGGAGCACGTCCGCGTGAAACTCTCGCGTCTCCTCCTGGCCGCCTTCGGTCTCGTCGCCGCCGTCGATCTCGTCTGCCTCGCGGCCGGTGCCGACGTCGGGCACGCCGTCGCCAAGCCCCTGCTGATGCCGCTCCTGGCCCTGTTGGCCGCCCTGCGCAAGGCACCCCGGCCGCTCCTGGCGGCCCTGCTGTTCGGCTGGGGCGGGGACGTCCTGCTGCTGTCGGACGCCGAGCCGGCCTTCCTCGCGGGCATGGCCTCCTTCGCGGCCGGACACGTCTGCTACCTCGTGCTCTTCGCGGTCCACGGCAGACGCGACACGCTCCCCCGGGCGCGGACGGGCCTCCTGGCCCTCGGTTACGCCGTCGCCCTCGTGACGACCGTCGCGCTGCTGTGGCCGGACCTGCCCGCGGACCTGCGCGTGCCCGTGGCCGGGTACAGCCTGCTGCTCACCGCCATGGCGTTCCGGTCGGCCACCCGGCTCGGCCTCTTCGCCGGGCTCGGCGGGGCGCTGTTCCTGCTGTCCGACACGCTCATCGCGACCGGCGTGGCCGAGTGGCCGCAACCGCCCGCCCCGGACTTCTGGATCATGCTGACCTACATCGCCGCGCAACTCCTGCTGACCGTCGGCACCCTCGGGGTCCTCGACGCACGCAGGGCACCGGCCGTCACCTACGGCGAGATGCGCGCGGCCTGAGACGCACCGGCGTCACCAGCGGATGGGCACCGGAAGCGCCGTCAGCAGGCCCGACGCCGCGACCGCGAGACCCAGGACCACGACCTCCGCCCGGGCCGGAACGCAGGCGGTCAACGGGTCGGCCGCCCGGCGCAGTCGGCGTCTGGCCCACACCGCGAGCGCGGCGACGACCACCACGAGCAGCACCTTGGCGAACAGGGCCCGCCCGTACGCCGTACCGGTCAGCTGCTCCAGGATCGTCTCCGGCGGCATCCGGCGCAGTGAACTGCACACGCCCGTCGCGGTGATGGCGGCGAGCAGCACGAGGGCCACGCGCGCGTAGAGACCCAGCAGGGCCGCGCCCGCCGCCGTGGCGCGCCGGCCGTGCCACAGCTGCAGGACGCGCAGCGCGTGCAGCAGACCGCCCGTCCACAGGGCCGCGCAGGTCAGATGGACGAGCGTCAGCCCGGAGCCGGTCAGCGGGCTGTGCTCGATCGTGGGGTGGGCGCGCAGGGCCTCGGCGACGATCACGGCGGCCAGTGGCCAGACCTGTGTGACCGGCCGGCGCGACACGGCGCACAGCCCCGTCACCAGGAACGCGTTGACCTCCAGCAGGGCGAGCTTGCCGTCCCGGGAGGCATAGAGGCCCCCGACGTCGACGTCCGCCGCATCGCCCGGCACGAGATTGCCGGTGGCCACGACCGAGGCGAGTCCCAGGGCGGCGACGAAACCGGCGGCTGCCGCGACGGGGGACCAACTGCGGGGCAACGCCGGGTCCCGTCCCGTTCCCGAACCCGGTCGGGTACCGGCCTCCGCGCCGGGCAGCGTGCGCGCCAGGCGGTTCACGAACAGCTCGCCGACGGGTATGCACAGCGCCGCGAACAGCACCGTCCGGAGCAGGGCTATGCCACCGGCGCCGGGTGCCCCGGCCTCCCCGGTGCCGTGCAGCGCGACGGACGGGCCGAGCAGCGGGATCAGCGCGGCCAGCGCCACCAGCACCAGGACGGCGACGGTCCGGCCCGCGCCGGTGCGTCGTACGGCCCCGTGCGCATCGGCCGCTCCGGACGGGGGTCTTGTCGGAATCACCCCAGGATCTTCACCAACCTCCACGCGTCCGGGCAAGTCGGTCGCACGTCAGCCGGACATCAGCCGGATTCAGCCGTTCTTGGGCGCGGCCGCCCACCACAGCCGCACCTCCTCGCGCTCGTCCGTCGGCCTCAGCTCCCAGCCCTGCGCGAGTGCGACCTCGGCGACGTACCAGCCGCCGACCCCGCGGTAGACACGCAGGGGTATCGCGCACTCCACGGGCGGCTTCGGCTTCTTCGGCTCGATCGGCGCGGAGGCCCGGGCCGTCCACTTGCCCACCGCCTTCTCCACCCGCGCCTTGTAGTACTCGACGTCGCCCTCATGACGCAGCTCCGGCCAGGACACGCACCAGGAGGCCAGCCGCCCGACGCGGTCCACCGTCCAGCCCATGGCGTCCAGGTAGCCGCGTTCGAGCCTGCTGCTGAAGGCGGTGATCACCTCGGCGAACATGCCGACCACGAGGAACGCGCCCACGACCGCCGCCCACAGCACACACACGACCGGAAACCACACCACGCTCCCGGCGAACCGCAGCGCCAACTGCCACTGCGGCCGCACGGGTGGGGCCGTCCAGGTCGCCGTCTTCTCGTGCACGTCCATGACAAGGAATCCTGCCCCAGACGCGGAACGGGCCGGACGGGTGCCCCCGCCCGGCCCGGATCACCTTCACACGAGCTCTACTTGGTCACCGCGTCCAGCGCATCCGCGATGCCCCAGCCGTAGAAACCGTTGCGGTTCTCGGAGCCTTCGCACACCGCGTCGACCTTGCCGTCGCCGTTGATGTCGTACGGGTCCGTGCACGGCGTGGCGTCGGCCTCCGCGTACAGCAGGGCCTTCACCAGGGCCGGAGAGGCGTACGGGTGCGTCGACTTGATGAGGGCGGCGACACCCGCGACGTGCGGGGACGCCATCGACGTACCGGCCATGTAACCCCACTTGCCGCCCGGCAGCGTGCCCAGGATGAGGCCGCTCGTGGCCGGGGCGTCCGGCTTCTGGTAGGCGGTCGAGTCGCCGCCCGGGGCGGCCACGTCGATGACGCCCAGCCCGTGGTTGGAGAAGGACGACTTGATGCCCTTCGCGCCCGTCGAGGCGACCGTGACGACACCCGGCAGCTGGGTCGGGATGTCGAGGCACTTCGAGGGGTCGACGACCCGGTCGCCCGGCGTGCTGTCGTTCGGGGACGACGGGTCGGTGATCTCGTCGGCGGCGAGGTCGTAGTTCTCGTTGCCGGCCGCGGCGACGTTGACCGCGCCCTTCTTCTCCGCGTACCGCGAGGCCCGGCCGACGGCCTCCACGAGGGCCTTCTGGTCCGGGTCGTTCTTGCAGTTGAAGTACCAGGGGTCCGTGTAATAGCTGTTGTTGGTCACGTCGACCCCGTGCTCGGCCGCCCACACGAAGCCGCACACCACGGCCTCCGTGTAGAAGAACCCGGCCGTGGTGGACACCTTGATGCCGGAGACCTTCACGCCGGGCGCGACACCGGTCATGCCGACGCCGTTCTTGGCGGCGGCGATCTCACCGGCGACGTGGGTGCCGTGCGGGCTCTCCTGGGCGCTCGGCCGCCATGCCCCGTCGGCCGTGTCCGGCTTGCCCGACACGCAGTTGACCGACGCCCCGCGGTCGAAGTTGGGCGCGATGTCGGGGTGGGTGTCGTCCACGCCGGTGTCGATCACGGCGACCGTGACCTTCTCGCTGCCCAGCGTCTTCTCGTGCGCCTTGTCCGCCTTGATGGCGGGCAGGTCCCACTGCTGGGGCTGCAGCGGGTCCTGCCCGGCCGGGGCGTCGGCCGCGGCGACCTCGGCCGCGCTCAGCACCTTCGGTGCGCCCAGGTCGCCCGTCGACGCCGACGGGAGCGGGGCGGTCCGGGTGGCGCCCGCCGACTGGACCCCGCGCACCGTGCGGATTTCCTTGGCGAAGTCGGGGTTCGAGGAGTGGACGACGATGACGCCGATCTGGTCGTACGACGTCACGATCGTGCCGCCCGCCTCGGCGACGGCCTTCTTCACGTGCGCCGACGTGCCGTGGCCCGGCTTGACGTTGACGACGTAGCTGAGCGGGGTCGCGTCCGCCCGGGCCGCGGTCGGGGCGGGAGCGTCCTCGGCGGCCGTGGCGACGGTGTTCGGCAGGAACGCGAGGGCCGTTGCCATGGCCATCCCGGCCGGGATCGCGACGGCGCGACGGTAGCGCGCGTACGGCGCAGTCATGGTGTCTCCAGTTCGTTCACGGTACGAGCTGATCTTGCGGAAGGTCCCGGTGGCGGGTCGGGTCACTTGACGGCGCGCAGCGCGTTGACGATGCCGTGGCCGTAGAAGCCGTTGCGGTGCTTGCCGCCCTCGCACACGGCGTCCTGCGTGCCGTCGCCGTTCTGGTCGTAGGACGTGGGGCAGGCGGTCGGGTCGGCCTGTGCCTTCAGCATCGCCTGGAGCTGGGCCGGAGAGGCCCAGGGGTGCTCGGACTTCAGCAGCGCGGCGACACCGGACGCGTGCGGCGAGGCCATCGACGTGCCCTGCAGGAAGCCCCACGTGCCGTTCGGCAGGGCGGACAGGATACGGCCGTTCTTCGAGGGGGTGTCAGGCGTCTGGTAGCGCCCGTCACCGCCGGGCGCGGCGACGTCGACCACGCCCTTGCCGTAGGAGGAGTAGTACGACTTGACGTTGTTCACGCCCGTCGCGCTCACCGTGACGACACCCGGCAGCAGGTTCGGAACGTCGAGGCACTCGTGCGGGTCGATGGTGCGCTCGACCGGGGTGGAGTCGTCCGGGCTGGAGTCGTCGACGATCGCGTCCGCGTCCAGGTCGTGGTTGGAGTTGCCCGCCGCGGCGACGTTCAGCGTGCCCTTCCTCTGGGCGTACAGCTGCGCCCGGTTGACCGCGTCGACGATGGCCCGCTGGTCGGGGTCGTCCATGCAGTTGTACAGCCACGGGTCGACGTAGTAACTGTTGTTCGTGATCTCGACGCCGTGGTCGGCGGCGAACACGAACGCGCACACGACGCTCTCCGGGTAGAAGAGGCCGTTCGTCCGGTCGGTCACGTTGATGCTGGACACCTTCACCCCGGGGGCGACGCCCGCGACGCCGACGCCGTTGCGGGCGGCGGCGATCTCACCCGCGACGTGCGTGCCGTGGTAGTCCTCGGGGGTGTACGGCCGCCAGGCGCCCTCGCTGGTGTCGGCCTTGCCGCCGTCGCAGTTGGCGGACTGGGACGCGGAGAAGTTCGGGGCGATGTCGGGGTGGGTGTCGTCCACGCCGGTGTCGATGACGGCGACCGTCACCTTGCGGCTGCCCGGGTTGATCTTCGCGGCCTTGTCGGCGCCGATCGCGCGCAGGTCCCACTGGTCCGCTTCGAGGGGCTCGCTCTCGGCCGTCCCCGCCGAGGCGGCCTCCGCGCGCTTCGCCTGGGCGGCCGTCAGATACTCGACGCCGCCCTCCTGCTTCGTGCCCGCGGCCGTCAGCGGCACCGTCCGCGTCGCACCCGCCGACTGGACCCCGCGCACCGTGCGGATTTCCTTGGCGAAGTCGGGGTTCGAGGAGTGGACGACGATGACGCCGATCCGCTCGTAGGTCTCCACCACCGCTCCGTCGGCCTTCACGATCGCCTTCTTCACCGAGGCGATCGTAGGGCGGGACGGCGTGGTGTTGACGACGTACGACAGCTTCGGCGCGTCCGCCGACCTGGAGGCCGACTCGGTGTGCGGGGCCGCCGACGCGGCGGCCGGCAGGAAGCCGAGCGAGGCCGTCAGGGAGAGCACGACGGGCACGGCGAGAGCGAGCCGGCGTCTGGAACGCAAGTGAGACATGGGGTCTCCACATCCTCCGGAAACGAAACCGGCCCGAGGCACAGGTGGTGCCCGGGCAGGTACATGACGTGGTGGTGCAGGGTGAAGCTATCCCGGCCTCTCGCCCGCAGCAACGCTTTGTCGAAACGACTTCGGAAACAACGCCGGGCGTTTGAACCGGTTCTCATGCGTCGCCGTGACGTTGGACAAGGAGCGCGAGGACACGTGCCTCCGCCCCCGTTCACAACCGCTTCCGTCCCTGCGAGGAGACTCCGTGGCCACCGACGCACCGCCCCCCTCGAAAGAGCAACACAAGCTCCCCACACCCGAGGAGTTCGCCGAGGTGCAGGAGAGCGCGGAGTTCGGTGAACTGCGCCGCTCCTACCGCTCCTTCGCCTTCCCGCTGACCGTCGGCTTCATCGCCTGGTACCTGCTGTACGTCCTGCTCTCGAACTACGCGGGCGGCTTCATGGGCAGCAAGCTGTTCGGCAACA
Source organism: Streptomyces sp. NPDC007907 (assembly GCF_042959365.1). Taxonomy (NCBI): domain Bacteria; kingdom Bacillati; phylum Actinomycetota; class Actinomycetes; order Kitasatosporales; family Streptomycetaceae; genus Streptomyces; species Streptomyces sp. NPDC007907. Next base: position 32,912 of record NZ_JBIBKR010000007.1, on the reverse strand, counting down.
TCAACGTCGCCTTCGTCCTCGGCGTCGCCCAGTTCGTCACCACGTTCCTCATCGCCTGGTGGTACTCGCGGCACGCCGCCGCGAAGCTCGACCCCAAGGCCGAGGCCATCAAGACCCGGATGGAGAGCGGCGCATGAGCCCCGTACAGCACACCTTCCTCGCCGCGAACGAGGCCAGCGAGCACCGCCCGCTGATCATCACCCTGTTCGCGCTGTTCGTCCTCGCGACCCTCGGCATCACCATCTGGGCGGGCCGCCAGACCAAGGACGCCGCCGACTTCTACGCCGGCGGCCGCCAGTTCAGCGCCTTCCAGAACGGCCTCGCCGTCTCCGGCGACTACATGTCCGCCGCGTCGTTCCTCGGCATCGCGGGCGCCATCGCCATCTTCGGCTACGACGGCTTCCTCTACTCCATCGGCTTCCTCGTCGCCTGGCTGGTCGCCCTCCTCCTGGTGGCCGAGCCGCTCAGGAACTCCGGCCGCTACACCATGGGCGACGTCCTCGCCTACCGCATGCGCCAGCGCCCGGTCCGCACCGCCGCCGGCACCTCCACCATCGTGGTGTCGATCTTCTACCTGCTGGCCCAGATGGCCGGCGCCGGCGTCCTCGTCTCGCTGCTGCTCGGCATCACCTCCGACGCCGGCAAGATCCTCATCGTCGCCCTCGTCGGCGTCCTGATGATCGTCTACGTCTCCATCGGCGGCATGAAGGGCACCACCTGGGTGCAGATGGTCAAGGCCGTGCTGCTCATCGGCGGCACCATCCTCATCACCTTCCTGGTGCTGCTGAAGTTCGACTTCAACATCTCCGACCTGCTCGGCACCGCCGCCGAGAACAGCGGCAAGGGCGCCGCCTTCCTGGAGCCCGGCCTGCAGTACGGCGCGACCGGCACCTCCAAGCTGGACTTCATCTCCCTCGGCATCGCCCTGGTGCTGGGCACGGCCGGCCTGCCGCACATCCTGATCCGCTTCTACACCGTGCCCGACGCCAAGGCCGCCCGTAAGTCCGTGAACTGGGCCATCGGCATCATCGGCGGCTTCTACCTGATGACGATCGCGCTCGGCTTCGGCGCCGCCGCGCTCATCTCCCAGGAGGAGATCCTCGCCTCCAACCCGTCCGGGAACACGGCGGCACCCCTGCTCGCCCTGCACCTGGGCGGCGTCGACTCCACCTGGGGCGCGATCCTGCTCGCCACGATCTCTGCGGTCGCCTTCGCGACGATCCTCGCCGTCGTCGCCGGCCTCACCCTCGCCTCGTCGTCGTCCTTCGCGCACGACATCTACGCCAACGTCATCCGCAAGGGGAAGGCCTCCGGCGCCGAGGAGGTCCGCGCGGCCCGGTGGGCGACCGTCTTCATCGGCGTCGTCTCCATCGGCCTGGGCGCCCTGGCCCGCGACCTGAACGTGGCCGGCCTGGTCGCCCTCGCCTTCGCGGTCGCCGCCTCGGCCAACCTCCCGACGATCCTCTACAGCCTGTTCTGGAAGCGCTTCACCACCCAGGGCGCCCTGTGGTCGATCTACGGCGGTCTGATCGTCGCCGTGGGCCTGGTGCTGTTCTCGCCCGTCGTCTCCGGTGATCCCAAGGCGATGTTCCCCGAGGTCGACTTCGCCTGGTTCCCGCTGAAGAACCCCGGCATCATCTCCATCCCGTTCGGCTTCCTCATGGGCTGGCTCGGCACGGTCCTGTCCAAGGAGGAGCCCGACGCCAAGAAGTACGCGGAGCTGGAGGTCCGGTCCCTGACCGGCACCGGAGCCCACTGAGCACGACCCCTCCCGCGCGGCCGGATCGTAGGAACCTCCAGGTGCCTGCGGCCCGGCCGCGTCCCGCGTCGTGGGATCGGGCCTGTGGTGTTGTCGGTGGGGTCACGTAGGCTCGCAGATGTCGGAGAAGCAGTGCCGCACGCGTGATCCGCGACGAGGGAGGGGGCCCACGTGCTCATCGACACCTACGGCCGGGTGGCCACCGACCTGAGGGTCTCACTGACCGACCGCTGCAACCTGCGCTGTACGTACTGCATGCCCGAGGAGGGCCTGCAGTGGCTGGCCAAGCCCGATCTGCTCACGGACGACGAGATAGTCCGCCTGATCGACATCGCGGTCACCTCCCTCGGGATCGAGGAGGTCCGCTTCACCGGCGGCGAGCCCCTGCTGCGCCCCGGCCTGGTCGGCATCGTGGAGCGCGTCGCGCAGCTCGACCCCCGCCCCCAGATGTCGTTGACGACCAACGGCATCGGCCTCAAGCGCACGGCGGCGGCCCTGAAGGCGGCGGGCCTGGACCGGGTCAACGTCTCCCTCGACACGCTCCGCCCGGACGTCTTCAAGACCCTCACCCGCCGCGACCGCCACAAGGACGTCCTCGAGGGCCTGCACGCCGCCCGCGACGCCGGCCTGACCCCGGTGAAGGTCAATTCCGTCCTGATGCCCGGCCTCAACGACGACGAGGCCCCCGACCTCCTCGCCTGGGCCGTGGAGCACGACTACGAACTGCGGTTCATCGAGCAGATGCCCCTGGACGCCCAGCACGGCTGGAAGCGCGACGGCATGATCACGGCCGGCGACATCCTGGCCTCCCTGCGCACCCGCTTCGAACTGGCCGCCGAGGGCGCGGAGAAGCGCGGCTCGGCCCCGGCGGAGCGCTGGCTCGTCGACGGCGGCCCGCATGTCGTCGGCGTCATCGCCTCCGTCACGCGCCCCTTCTGCTCGGCCTGCGACCGCACCCGCCTCACCGCCGACGGACAGGTCCGCACCTGCCTGTTCGCCCAGGAGGAGACGGATCTGCGCGCCGCCCTGCGCTCGGGCGCCCCCGACGAGGAGATCGCCCGCATCTGGCGCCTGGCGATGTGGGGCAAGAAGGCGGGAGCGGGCCTGGACGACCCGACGTTCGTACAGCCGACCAGGCCGATGTCGGCGATCGGCGGGTAGAGACACTCAGGGGCGCGGGGCTGCAACCATGTGCGGCTCCGCCGCGTGAGCGCCACAAGCCACGACGCACCCGCACCCGGAAGCGTCACATGTCCGGCGCTTCCCAATCCTTCAGAAGAACCACGTCCTTCAAAAACCCCCGCACCCCGAGGAACTGCGACAGATGCTCGCGATGCTCCTCACAGGCCAGCCAGGTCTTGCGCCGCTCCGGCGTATGGATCTTCGGGTTGTTCCACGCCAGCACCCACACGGCGTCGACACGGCAGCCCTTCGCGGAACAGATGGGCGTCTCGTCACTCACAGGTTCGTCTCACCACAGCACACAGAAAAGGCGACGCCGAGCAGCCACGGGGGGAGCTGCCCGGCGTCGGTCCGTCGCTCCGACGGGGGATGCGGAGCGCGTACGAAGTATGTCACGGGTAACCCCGCCCCCGGCACTGGAACAACATGATTGATCTGAGCTTTTCTTGAGCTTGGCGGGAAGCCGACTTCCCTTCCCGCGCACCCGCGATCTCCCGCGCGAGCGCGCCGGGGCGCGCCTACCGCTCGTGCGATTCGCTCCGCGCGCCCGCCCCCGGCCCGGGCACGGCATCTTCCGCAACCGATTCCCCTGACCCGTCACCCGCACCCGGCGGGCCGATCATCGGACGGGAATGCGACACCACGAACGTCGACGGCAGAGACGGCGCATTCTCACGCCCGGCGTTGGCGATCACCACCGCGATGTACGGCAGCACCAGCCCCAGCACCAACGCCACGATGGCGACGTGCCGTTCGACGTTCCACAGGGTGGCCGCGAGGATCACGGAGATCGTGCGGACCGTCATCGAGATCACGTACCGGCGCTGCCGCCCGCGCACGTCCTCCTGCAGGCCCGTCCGGGCGCCGGTGATCCGGAAAACCTGGACGTTGCCGCCGCCATGCTGCTTCCGCATCGCATTCCACCATCCGCCCGTATCGGACTCTCCCCGCCCCGTAGCCGTCCCCGGCCGGCCGGGGAACCTGACCAGGACAGCTCTTACGTTACGCCGCGGCAGCGATGGCGACGAGGCCGGGTCGCGCCCCGCCCGTGCGGGGCGTCTGCGCCGCCCTGCGTACGGTCCCCGTCGGCATGCGCCGTAGGGCACCTGGGCCGACACTGGCCGTAGTGCTCACGTCGAGCCGTGCGAGGAGGCAGTGATGGGCTGGTTGTGGGCGATCATCGTGGGACTGGTGCTCGGCCTGCTCGCGAAGGCGATCATCCCGGGCAAGCAGCACATCCCCCTGTGGCTGACCGTCATCCTGGGCATCATCGGCGGCATCGCCGGCAACGCCATCGCCCGGGCGGCCGGTGTCGACGCCACATCGGGCATCGACTGGTGGCGGCACGTCTTCCAGCTGGTGATGGCGATCATCCTGGTCGGTCTGGGCGACAAGGCCTGGACCGCCGCCCGGGGAGAACAACACAGGGCATGACCCGTACGGCGAAGGGGGCGGCCTCCGACACCGGAGACCACCCCCTCACCGGCACGCTCAGCCGCCCGTGACCTCGACGGCCGCCAGGTTCTTCTTGCCCCGGCGCAGCACCAGCCACCGGCCGTGCAGCAGGTCCTCCTTCGCGGGGACGACGTCCTCGCCGGCGACCTTGACGTTGTTCACGTAGGCGCCGCCCTCCTTGACCGTGCGGCGCGCGGCCGACTTGCTCGCCACCAGGCCGACCTCGGCGAACAGGTCCACGATCGGACCGAGCTCGGCGACCTGGATGTGCGGCACCTCCGACAGGGCCGCGGCCAGCGTCCCGGCGTCGAGCTCCGCCAGGTCGCCCTGCCCGAAAAGCGCCTTGGACGCGGCGATCACGGCGGCCGTCTGGTCGGCACCGTGCACCAGGGTCGTCAGCTCCTCGGCCAGCGCGCGCTGCGCGGCCCGGGCCTGCGGACGCTCCTCGGTCTGCCGCTCCAGCTCCTCCAGCTCCGTGCGGGAACGGAAGGACAGGATGCGCATGTAGCGGGAGATGTCCCGGTCGTCCACGTTCAGCCAGAACTGGTAGAACGCGTACGGCGTCGTCATCTCCGGGTCGAGCCAGACGGCACCGCCCTCGGTCTTGCCGAACTTGGTGCCGTCCGCCTTGGTCATCAGCGGGGTGGCCAGCGCGTGCACGGTCGCGTCGGGCTCCAGGCGGTGGATCAGGTCCAGGCCGGCCGTGAGGTTGCCCCACTGGTCGCTGCCGCCCTGCTGCAGCGTGCAGCCGTAGCGCCGGTACAGCTGCAGGAAGTCCATGCCCTGCAGCAGCTGGTAGCTGAACTCCGTGTAGCTGATGCCCTCGGAGGACTCCAGGCGGCGGGCCACGGAGTCCTTCGTCAGCATCTTGTTGACGCGGAAGTGCTTGCCGATGTCACGGAGGAACTCGATCGCGGAGAGGTTCTCCGTCCAGTCGAGGTTGTTGACCATGACGGCCGCGTTCTCGCCCTCGAAGTCCAGGAACGGCTCGATCTGGGCGCGCAGCTTGGCGACCCAGCCGGTGACCGTCTCCGGGTCGTTCAGCGTGCGCTCCGCGGTCGGGCGGGGGTCGCCGATGAGCCCCGTGGCCCCGCCGACCAGCGCCAGCGGCCGGTGACCGGCCTGCTGGAGCCGGCGCACCGTGAGCACCTGCACCAGGTGCCCCACGTGCAGCGACGGCGCGGTCGGGTCGAAACCGCAATAGAACGTGACGGGACCGTCCGCGAGCGCCTTGCGCAAAGCGTCCTCGTCGGTGGACAGGGCGAACAGCCCGCGCCACTTCAGCTCGTCGACGATGTCCGTCACGGTTCTCGTATCTCCTCGGATGATCCTCGGGCAGTCGGGTGACAGCCGCCTACGAGGTTATACGCCCTGACTGACAGAGCTCATATTGAAATCGGGGACGCGCAGCGCGGGCATCGCCGCCCTGGTGAACCAGTCGCTCCACTCCCGGGGCAGCGTCTTCTGCGTCCGCCCGGCCTCCGTGGCCCGGCCCAGCACCCCGACCGGCGACTCGTTGAATCGGAAGTTGTTCACCTCGCCCGTCACCTCGCCTTTCTCGACGAGGTAGACGCCGTCCCGGGTCAGACCCGTCAGCAGCAGCGACGCCGGGTCGACCTCGCGGATGTACCACAGGCAGGTCAGCAGCAGCCCGCGCTCGGTGTTCGCGACCATCTCGTCCAGGGAACGGTCCTCGCCCCCGTCCAGGACGATGTTGTCGATGCCCGGCGCCACGGGCAGGCCGGTCAGGCCCGCGCTGTGCCGGCTGGTCGTCAGGTGCCGCAGCTCGCCCTCGCGCATCCACTCGGTGGCCGCGAGCGGCAGCCCGTTGTCGAACACCGACTGGTCACCCCCCGAGGAGTGCGCGATCACGAAGGGCGCCGACTCCAGGCCCGGCTCGTTGGGGTCGCTGCGCAGGGTCAGCGGCAGCTCGGTCAGCTTCTCGCCGACCCGCGTGCCCCCGCCCGGCTTGGAGAACACCGTGCGGCCCTCGACCGCGTCCCGGCCCGACGCCGACCACATCTGGTAGATCAGCAGGTCCGCCACGGCCGTCGGCGGCAGCAGCGTCTCGTAGCGCCCGGCAGGCAGCTCCACGCGTCGCTCGGCCCACCCGAGGCGCACCGCCAGCTCCGCGTCCAGCGCCGCCGGGTCGACGTCCTTGAAGTCCCGGGTGGAGCGCCCGGCCCAGGCGGACCGGGTGCGGTCCGGTGACTTCGCGTTGAGCTCCAGCGTCCCGTTCGGCTGGTCGTGCCGCAGCCGCAGTCCGGTGGACGTGCCCACGTACGACGACACCAGCTCGTGGTTGGCGAAGCCGTACAGCTCACGGCCGCCCGCACGCGCGCGGGCGAAGGCCTCACCGAGGGCGGGCGCGAAGTCGGCGAACACGGCGGACGAGGTCTCGGCGGGCGCCTGCGTGAACTCCGGTGTCTGCGGCACGCCCGTGACCAGCGGCTGCGCGTCCTCGGCGGGGCCGGCCCCGCGCGCGGCGGCCTCGGCGGCGCGCACCAGGGGCTCCAGGTCGTCCGGGGCCACGGCGGACCGGGAGACGACGCCGGAGGCCGTGCCCTCCTTGCCGTCGACCGTGGCCACGACGGTGAGCGTGCGCCCGCGCGTGACGCCGTTGGTGGTCAGCGCGTTGCCCGCCCAGCGCAGGTTGGCGGTGGACTGCTCGTCGGCGATGACGACACAGCCGTCCGCCCGGGACAGTTCGAGGGCGCGCTCCACGACCTCGTGCGGCTTGCTGGAACGCCCGCTCATCGACCGGCCTCCTGGGTCGTGTTCAGAATGTGCCTTCCCGGGGGGTAACCCCCGGACCCCCAGCCGATGCTGCAGCTGATGTTCATCGACCGGCCTCCTGGGTCGTGTTCAGAATGTTGACGCCCTTGAACAGGGCCGACGGGCAGCCGTGGGAGACGGCCGCGACCTGGCCCGGCTGAGCCTTGCCGCAGTTGAAGGCGCCACCCAGGACGTAGGTCTGCGGCCCTCCCACGGCGGCCATGGAGCCCCAGAAGTCGGTCGTCGTCGCCTGGTAGGCCACGTCCCGCAGCTGTCCGGCCAGCCGTCCGTTCTCGATGCGGTAGAAGCGCTGCCCCGTGAACTGGAAGTTGTAGCGCTGCATGTCGATCGACCAGGAGCGGTCGCCGACGACGTAGATGCCGCGCTCCACGCCGCCGATCAGGTCCTCGGTCGACATCCCCGCCGGGTCCGGCCGCAGCGACACGTTGGCCATGCGCTGCACCGGCACGTGGCCGGGGGAGTCGGCGTAGGCACAGCCGTTGGACCGCTCGAAGCCGGTCAGCTTCGCGATCCGCCGGTCCAGCTGGTAGCCGACGAGCGTGCCGTCCTTCACCAGGTCCCAGGACTGGCCCTCGACGCCCTCGTCGTCGTAGCCGACGGTGGCCAGGCCGTGCTCGGCGGTGCGGTCGCCGGTGACGTTCATCAGCTCCGAGCCGTACCGCAGCTTGCCCAGCTGGTCGAACGTGGCGAACGAGGTGCCCGCGTAGGCGGCCTCGTAGCCGAGCGCCCGGTCCAGCTCGGTGGCGTGCCCGATGGACTCGTGGATGGTCAGCCACAGGTTGGACGGGTCGACGACCAGGTCGTACAGGCCCGGCTGCACGCTCGGCGCGCGCATCTTCTCCGCGAGCAGCTCCGGGATCTGCTCGAGCTCGCTCTCCCAGTCCCAGCCGGTGCCCGTCAGGTACTCCCAGCCGCGTCCCACCGGCGGCGCGAGGGTGCGCATGGAGTCGAACTCGCCGCTCGACTCGTCCACCGACACCGCGTTGAACACCGGGTGCAGCCGCACCCGCTGCTGGGTGGTCACGGTCCCGGCCGTGTCGGCATAGAACTTGTTCTCATGGACCGTGAGGAGCGAGGAGTCCACGTGGTCGACCCCGTCGGCCGCCAGCAGCCGCGCGCTCCACTCGGCGATCAGCCCGGCCTTCTCCTCGTCGGGCACGGTGAACGGATCGATCTCGTACGACGAGATCCACGTCTTCTCCGCGTGCACCGGCTCGGCGGCCAGCTCCACCCGCTCGTCCGACCCGGCCGCCCTGATCACCTGCGCGGACAGCTTCGCCATCGCCACCGCCTGCCCGGCGACCCGGGCGGCGGCGTCCATGGTCAGGTCCACGCCGGAGGCGAAGCCCCAGGTGCCGCCGTGCACCACCCGCACCGCGTACCCCAGGTCGGTGGTGTCCGACGACCCGGCGGGTCTGGCGTCCCGGAACCGCCAGGAGGCGCCCCGCACCCGCTCGAAGCGGAAGTCCGCGTGGTCGGCCCCCAGCGCACGCGCGCGTGCGAGGGCCGCGTCGGCGAGGGCGCGTAGGGGGAGGGCCGTGAAGGCCTCGTCGATGGTATGAGGCACCGCCGTCTCTTTCTGTCGAGGTGACCGTGGTTGCCGTACGTCGTGACAGCTCCGATCATGTCGTCCCGCGCGCCCGCGGGCCACGAGTTTCCCGAGCCCGGCCCGCGGCTTTCTGTAGGGACCCGACAGTGAGTCCCGTACGCCACTGTCGGTGCCCGATTGTCCGCGGGCCTGCCCGGACCGATAGGTTTTCGAGGAAGCCGCCTGTCATCACCGCCTGTCGTCCAGGCGCCCGGGCGGGGTATCCGACCGCTACCGAAAGGGTGATCCGTTGAGCCGCTCGGTTCTCGTCACCGGAGGCAACCGGGGCATCGGCCTCGCCATCGCCCGCGCTTTCGCCGACGCCGGCGACAAGGTCGCCATCACATACCGCTCGGGTGAGCCGCCGGCCGCCCTGACGGAGCTGGGCTGCCTCGCCGTCCGGTGCGACATCACCGACGCCGAGCAGGTGGAGCAGGCCTACAAGGAGATCGAGGAGGCCCACGGCCCCGTCGAGGTCCTCGTCGCCAACGCCGGCGTCACCAAGGACCAGCTCCTGATGCGGATGTCCGAGGACGACTTCACGTCCGTCCTGGACACCAACCTCACCGGCACCTTCCGCGTCGTCAAGCGCGCCAACCGCGGCATGCTGCGCGCCAAGAAGGGCCGCGTCGTACTGATCTCCTCGGTCGTCGGGCTGCTCGGCTCCGCCGGCCAGGCCAACTACGCCGCCTCCAAGGCCGGCCTCGTCGGCTTCGCGCGCTCCCTCGCCCGTGAGCTGGGCTCGCGCAACATCACCTTCAATGTCGTCGCGCCCGGCTTCGTGGACACCGACATGACCAAGGTGCTCACCGACGAGCAGCGAGAGGGCATCGTGAAGCAGGTGCCGCTCGGCCGGTACGCCCAGCCCGAGGAGATCGCCGCGACGGTGCGGTTCCTCGCCTCGGACGACGCCTCGTACATCACTGGAGCCGTCATCCCCGTTGACGGCGGACTGGGAATGGGTCACTGATCACCATGAGCGGAATTCTCGAGGGCAAGCGCGTCCTGATCACCGGCGTGCTGACGGAGGCCTCCATCGCCTTCCACGCCGCCAAGCTGGCCCAGGAGCAGGGCGCCGAGGTCATCCTCACGGCGTTCCCGCGGCCCACGCTGACCGAGCGCATCGCCAAGAAGCTGCCGAAGCCGACCAAGGTCATCGAGCTCGACGTCACCAACGACGAGCACCTCGGCCGTCTGGCCGACATCGTCGGCGAGGAGCTCGGCGGGCTCGACGGTGTCGTGCACTCCATCGGCTTCGCCCCGCAGGACGCCCTCGGCGGCAACTTCCTGAACACGCCGTTCGAGTCGGTCGCCACGGCCATGCACGTCTCGGCGTACTCCCTGAAGTCGCTCACCATGGCCTGCCTGCCGCTGATGCAGAACGGCGGCTCCGTCGTCGGTCTGACGTTCGACGCGCAGTTCGCCTGGCCGCAGTACGACTGGATGGGCCCGGCCAAGGCCGCCCTGGAGGCCACCAGCCGTTACATGGCCCGCGACCTGGGCAAGCAGAACATCCGCTGCAACCTGGTCTCGGCCGGCCCGCTCGGCTCCATGGCCGCCAAGTCCATCCCGGGCTTCAGCGAGCTGGCCTCCGTGTGGGACGACCGCTCCCCGCTGGAGTGGGACCTGAAGGACCCCGAGCCGGCCGGGCGCGGCGTCGTCGCCCTGCTCAGCGACTGGTTCCCGAAGACCACGGGCGAGATCATCCACGTGGACGGCGGTCTGCACGCGATCGGAGCCTGATCTCCCGCATCTCCCGGACGCCCCGTTCCCCGCAGCGCGCGGGGAGCGGGGCGTCACTCGTTCGGCTCAGCAGCCCGGGCGGGGGAGGCCGGTGACCGGGCACTCTGGAGTACGCGCTCACCACGCGAGCCCCTCCCCAGCACGGCCGAGGAGGTCCCCTTGTGCGCTTGTCCCGCCGAACGGCCTCAGTGTCCCTCGCCGCCGTCGCGCTCGTCCTGACCCTGGCGTACGAGGCGGTGCCCCACGCGCGCGTGCCCGCCGACCAGCGCGAGACCGCGGACCCCTTCGGCGCGGCCTGCCGGATCCGCGTGACCGACTCCCGGGTGACCGCGTACTGCCACAACCCCTACCCGGAGACCGACCGTGTGAGCCTGCACGTCGAGTGCGCCCGCTGGTGGGACATCGACACCGACAGCGCACCGGTCGAGGCCGCGCCCGCGCAGACGGTGCGGCTGTCCGGCCGGTGCTGGAAAGAGGTCGCCGACGTGTGGATCAGCCACCGCCGGGCGAACTGAGGCGGGGCCGGCGGACGGCTTCGGTCCGGCGGCCGGGCAGCCGGCGCCGTCCGGGCGGTGGCGCCGTCCGGTGTCAGTCGGTGGTGGGGGAGGCGACGCCGTCCGGACGGCACAGGAACGGGTAGCGTGCCGCCTCCGCCGCGGCCGTGTCCGCATCGCCCGCGCGGATGGCCTCCAGCAGCCGTCCGTGGTCCATGTGCGTCTCCGGCGTCAGCTCCTCGCCGACGTCCTCGCGCAGCCAGTCCCGCAGCACCTCGCCGAGGTCCGCGTACATCGCCGTCATCACGTCGTTGTGGGAGGCCGACACGACGGCCAGGTGGAAGGTCGCGTCCGCGGTCACGAACGCCTCCTTGTCGCCCGACCCCCAGGCCTCCTCGCGCCGCAGCAGCAGCGCGTCGAGCTGCTTGAGGTCCCGCTCCGTACGCCGCTCGGCGGCCAGCCGGGCGGCGGCCGACTCCAGGGTGGAGCGCAGCTCGGCGATGTGCCGGGGGTCCGCCCCGGCGAACCGGCGCTGCATGACACCCGCCAGCTCGCTCGTCGCCACGACGTACGTGCCGGAACCCTGGCGGATGTCCAGCAGGCCGTTGTGCGAGAGGGCGCGGACGGCCTCACGGACCGTGTTGCGGGCGACGCCGAGCTGCTCGACCAGTTCCGGCTCGGTCGGGATCCGGGAGCCGACGGGCCACTCACCCGAGGTGATCTGGGCCCGCAGCGCGGCGATGACCTGCTCGGACAGAGCCGAGCGACGGGGATGGCTCAGGGGCATGGCACACCTTCGCACGGCCGGGGCGCCCGGGGGCAACCGGGGAGTGGACAGTCAATCATCCCATGATTCTATGATGGGCCTCATGCCTAGCGAGGAAACCCGGACGACGACGCCCCCGACCGTACGCAGCGCCGCCGCGCACGACGCCGGGAAACGGGAGGGCGCCGGACATCCCCACGACGCCCGGAAACCGGACGGCGCGTCCCCGCGCGCGTGGACGACGCGCCTGCTCGTCCTCGGCATCGTGCTGTCCGCGCTGAACCTCCGCCCCGCCATCACCAGCCTCGGCGCCCTCCTGGAGGAGGTCCGCGACGGGCTCGGCATGAGCGGCAGCGTCGCCGGGCTGCTCACCTCCGTGCCGCCGCTGTGCTTCGCCGTCTTCGGCGTCATGGCCCCGCGGCTCGCCCGCCGCTTCGGGCCCGGCGCCGTGGTGTGCGCCGGCATGGCCGCGATCGCCACGGGCCTGCTGATACGCCCGTACGCGGGCCGCACGGCCGGATTCCTGGCCGGGAGCGCCCTGGCCCTCATGGGCATCGCGGTCAGCAACGTCCTGATGCCGGTCATCGTCAAGCGCTGGTTCCCCGACCGCGTGGGTTCCATGACCGGCCTGTACTCGATGGCCCTGGCCCTCGGCACGGCCCTCGCGGCCGCCGTGACGGTCCCCCTGACCGACACCCTCGGCGGCAGCTGGCAGACGGGCCTGGCCCTGTGGGCGGGGCTCGCCCTGGCGGCGGTCCTGCCGTGGCTGCCCTTCGCCCGCGGACGCGGCACGCAGCCCGGCGAGGGGGAGCGGGCCGCCGAGGAGACGGCACGCAACCGGGCCCCGGCCTCCGCCGAGTACGCGCGCGGGCAGACGCCCCGGCTGCGCATGGCCCGGAGCCGTACCGCCTGGGCCCTGGCCGTGTTCTTCGGGCTCCAGGCCACCGCTGCCTACATCACCATGGGCTGGATGGCGCAGATCTTCCGGGACGCCGGTGTACCCGCCGGCACCGCGGGACTGCTGCTGGCGGTCACCATGGTGATGGGCGTACCTCTCGCCTTCGTCATCCCCCGCCTGGCCACCCGGCTGCCGCAGCAGGGCCCCATCGTGGTCGCCCTGGGCCTGTGCGGCCTCGTCGGCTACGCGGGGCTTTACCTCGCGCCCTCGGCCGGCGCCTGGGTCTGGGCCCTGCTGCTCGGCGTCGCCAACTGCGCCTTCCCGCTCGCGCTGACCATGGTCGGCATGCGCGCCCGGACCGGCCCGGGCGTGGTCCGGCTGTCGGCGTTCGCACAGAGCACCGGCTACCTGATCTCCATCCCCGGACCGCTCCTGGTGGGCGTCCTCTACCAGCACAGCGGCGGCTGGGGCCTGCCGATCGCGCTGATGAGCGCCCTGATGATCCCGCAGATGGTCGTCGGCGTCCTGGCCGGCCGCGACCGCACGGTGGAGGACGAGGCGTCCCGCTGAGCCGGGCGCCGGGGGAGCCCGTGGGAGAGGAGTCACCCCGGGCCCTCCGGCGCGGACGGGGGGTGGGAGACTGGCCCCATGCCAGTGCTCGACCCGAATCCCCAGCACGGTCAGAAGAAGATGCTGCTCGTCTTCGGCGCCTTCTTCGCGATCTTCGTCGTCATCGCCGTCATCGCGACCATCGCCTCGCCCTGACCCGCGCACGCCCGTCCCATGGTGGGGCTAGCCCCCGCGTCCCCTAGGGGGTGAGGGTCAGGGTCAAGTGGGTGGATCACCGGATGGGTTGGCAGTGGTGGAGCCCGTAGCTTCGAGTGTGTGGCCGCCAGACGGTCACCGGCCACTCGAAGAGCGGAGGCACCCATGTCGGCCCCTACGCACATCCGGCCCCATCCGGCGACCCGGGCGGGTGCCGCCGGCCGGCTGCCCTGGTGGGCTCTCGCCCTGCCCGTGCTCGCCTTCGCCGCCCTGCTCACCCTGATCCTCAACCCGTCCGACGCGCACGCGGCCACCGGCGAGCCGGTGATCAGCCACCTCTTCGAGCGCATCCAGCAGCTCACGGCCCGCTGACCACGGCCGAAGCCGGGGGTCAACTCCCTGCGCCAGGTGGCGTGTTTCATGCGAAGCTGGATCTCATGAGCGTCGCAGAATCCCGCAGGATTGTCCTCTTCCGCCATGCGAAAGCCGACTGGCCACAGGTGAACGATCACGAGCGTCCGCTCGCCGACCGGGGCCGAATGGACGCGGCGGAGGCCGGGCGCAGGCTGACCGACACCGGTATCGCCTTCGACCTTGCCCTGTGCTCCACCGCGGTCCGGACCCGGGAGACCTGGAAGCTCGCCGTCCAGGAGTTCCCGCAGCGGCCGAAAACCGTCTACGAGGAGCGGATCTACGAGGCCTCACCGGGCGAGCTGATCGCCCTGCTCAACGAGACCCCCGACGACGTGCGGAACCTCCTGGTGATCGGGCACAACCCGGGCATCCAGGGCCTCGCCGACGTCCTGGCGGGCTCGGGCGAGGAGACCGCGCGGGAGCGGATGACCCGCCGCGGGTTCCCGGCCGCCGCCTTCGCCGTGCTGTCGTTCGGCGGCCCGTGGAAGAGCCTGGAGCCGGCCGTGGCCTCGCTGCAGGACTACTGGGCACCCGCCGAGTGACGATCTCCGCGTGACACGCCCGACGAAGGGGCCCGGCGCCGGTGCGGCGCCGGGCCCCTCCCATCGGCTCAGCCGATGTCGAGGATGTCCGCCGCCTCGACCTCTTCACGCGTGATACCGAGCAGGTACAGGACCGTGTCCAGGAAGGGGAAGTTCACCGCGGCGTGCGCCGCCTCGCGCACCACCGGCTTGGCGTTGAAGGCCACCCCGAGCCCCGCGGCGTTCAGCATGTCCAGGTCGTTGGCGCCGTCACCGATCGCCACCGTCTGCGACAGCGGCACACCGGCCTCCGCCGCGAACCGGCGCAGCAGCCGGGCCTTGCCCGCACGGTCGACGATCTCGCCGGTGACCTTGCCCGTCAGCCGGCCGTCGACGATCTCCAAGGTGTTGGCGTGGGCGAAGTCCAGCCCGAGGCGCTCCTTCAGATCGTCCGTGACCTGAGTGAATCCGCCCGACACGACGCCGACTTGGTACCCGAGCCGCTTCAGCGTACGGATCAGGGTGCGGGCGCCCGGCGTCAGCCGGACCTCGCTGCGCACCTTGTCCACGACCGAGGCGTCCAGTCCCTCCAGCAGTGCCACGCGCGCGTGCAGGGACTGCTCGAAGTCCAGCTCGCCGCGCATCGCGGCCGCCGTCACCTCGGCGACCTCGTCCTCACAGCCGGCGTGCGCGGCGAACAGCTCGATGACCTCGTCCTGGATGAGCGTCGAGTCGACGTCCATGACGACGAGGCGCTGCGCGCGCCGGTACAGGCCCGCGGCGACGACCGCCACGTCGATGCCGAGCCGCGCGGCGTCGGTCACCAGGGCGGTGCGCAGCGGTTCGGTCTCCACGCCGGAGACGGCGAACTCGACGGCGGTCACCGGGTACTTGGCGAGCCGGAAGATACGGTCGATGTTGCCGCCGGTCTTCGTGATCCGCGAGGCGATCGCGGCCGTCGCCTCGGCGGTGAGCGGGTGTCCGAGCACGGTGACCAGGGAGCGGCCCAGGCCGCGCGGCCGGTTGTCGCCGAGACCGGAGATGATCTCCGCCTGCATCTTCATCGACTCGGCCCAGCTGTGGACGGTCGACCGCAGATCACCCTCGAGCCCCGGGGGCGGCTCGGTCACGAGCGCGCACAGCACCATCCGGCCACGGGTGACGACCTGCTCGATGTCGACGACGTCGACGGAGTAGGCCGCGAGAGTGTCGAAGAGGCCGGCGGTGATGCCCGGCCGGTCCTTGCCGAAGATCTTCACAAGGAGGGTGGGGACGTCGGCAGGGACGTCGGAAGACGAGGTCTGCGAAGCGCTCATGGTGGTTCCACCGTATCCGGCGCGCGGTGCCTGTCGCCCCTGCGGTCCGTCTGGCGGACAGCGAACACCGCATGTCGCGCCGATGACGTGAACCTTGCGTACCGGTATCTGCGGGCCACCGTGCCGGTACGGCGCCCCGCGCACTCGCCGGTCACCTGCCGCCCGGCGGTTTCCGCGGCGGCGGGGGAGGCGGTGGCGGCGGCCCGTCGTCCGGCCGCGCCGGGGGCCCGTTCCCGTTCCGCGGCCCGGGCGCCTGCCGGGGGCCGCGTGGCGGCGGCCCGACCGGCCGTACGACGGTGGGGGCGCCGTGGACGTCCCCCGGGGCGGGGGGCTCGTCGTCCGACCGCGTGCCGGACTCCGGCGGCCCGGGCGCGGCATCGGTGGCCCGTTCCGCCCCGGGAGGCCGCGCGTCCTCCGGCTCCCGCAGCTCGTCCGGAACCCGGAGGTACGGGTTGGTACCCGGGTTGGGCGGCCGATACGGCGTCCGGGGCGCGTAGGGCCCGGCCCCGGCCTGCCCGGCTGCGCCCTCGTGCGCGCTCTCCTGGGGCCTGCCCCCGGCCTCGGCCTGCCCGGCTCCGGCCTGGTGCGCGCTCTCCTGGGGCCTGCGCCCGGTCTCCGACTGTCCTGCCCCGGACCCGGCCCAGCGCCCGGTCTCCGGTTGTCCTGTTCCGGGATCGGCCCAGCGCCTGGTCTCCGGCTGTCCTGCCCCTGCCCGCGCGTCGGACCACGTCCCGGTCCCGGTCCCGTACTCGGGCCGGCCCCTGCCCGGGAGGTCCGCCCGTCGGGCGACGCCCCCGGCCTCGTGATCCGCCCACCCCGCGCCCGACCGGCCCTCGGCGTCACCGACGCCGGCCGGTCCGGCCGCCCGGGCCCATGGCGTGGCCCGGCGCCCCGCTGTCCCGCAGCCCCACGCGAGGAGTGCCCCCGTAGCCCCGGCCGCCGCGCCCCAGGCCGCCCCCAGCAGCACGGCCATGGCGAGGCGGCCGTGCAGTTCGATGCCCGCTCCGAACGCGTCGAAGCCGAGGACGGACAGGGACGCGCTCGCGGAGACGTCCGTCAGCCAGGCCAGCAGCGGCAGAGCCGACGCGGTGGCGACACCCAGCCACAGCGCACACCGCCCCGCGAAACCGAGGGCGCGTTCTCCCGCCCCGACCGGCGTCCGCACCCCCGCCAGCACGCCCGCGAGCAGCATCATCGACGCCGCGGCCACCCCCAGCAGCCACACTCGAGAGTCCAGCTCGGCCAGCCGGCCCAGCGTCACCGAGCCGTCCGAGCCGGCACCGAGCAGGTCGTCCAGCGGGTCGGGCAGAAACCGGGTCAGTTCGCCCGTCGCGCGTCCGTCCCACGGCACGAACAGACCGAGCGGCACCCCCAGCCACACCCCGTTCGGCGCCCCGAGCAACGCAGCACCGGCGATGCGCCGGGGATGGTCGTCGCCGACCGCCGCGTACACCGCCGCCGCGCACCCCGCCGCCACCGCCACCAGCAGCACCGTCACCACCGCGGACACGGCCGGCCGCACGACCCGGTGCACGGCCTCCCAGCCCCGCGGCAGCGGCGTACGACGTGAGGCCAGCAGGGCGATGAGGAGGATCCCGGCCGACCAGCCGAACCCGCCGAGCAGGGTCGGGACGGTGTCGACCGTGAAGCCGACCGCGGCCTGCGCGTCGACCAGGTCGCCCAGCCGGTCCGGCAGCAGCCCCCCGACGTCCCCCAGCCCCGGGATCTCGGCACCCCCGCTCCCGCCGGTCACGTCGTCCAGCCCGAGCGATCCCCCGTCGATCGTGATGACGTCGTGCCCCGCCCACGCCAGTCCGCCCAGCATCGCCACGAACAGCGCCACCACCGACCCGGCCCGCGCGAGCAGTTCGGCCGGTGCGATCACAACTCCCGCTCCGCGCAGGGACCGCAGGAAGAACCACGACAGCAGCACCGCTCCGACCAGGCTGACGCCCAGTGGCGTGATCTCGATGGCCGTGTCCGCCTCAGCGCCCGACAGGCCGAACACGGACACATCACCGGACGGCGAGACCGAACCACCCGCCCCGAGCGCCACCACCGCAGCGGTCATCGGCCCCGACGAGCCCGCCGCGTCCGCCTCCAGCAGCCGCAGCCCCAGCGCCGCCGTCCCCGCCATCCCGATCAACGCCCAGCTCACGGCGGCCACGGCGGACATCAGCACGTCCCCCCAGGGCACGCGCGCGTGCCCCTTCGCCGTCCCGGCCTCTCCAGCAGCGCCCATGGCAGACCCCCCGATCCGCTACGCGGCGGGAACACCCACGCATGTCCCCCTCGCGACGAAATACCACTCTCCGGGCCGTTTTCAACCCCGTCAACGGAATCGGCCGATGCGTCCGACGGCGGTTGTCACAAGGCCCGACTTTCGGTCAGGGGGCCGCTCCTGAAATAGTTCCCCCCGATGTTCGACATCCCTAGACTCCCCATGTCGGGGGTAACTCGGGGGACAACTCAGTGGGGCATGGAGTGCCGGAACTCGTACTGGAATCAAACGGACGTACCTGGACGCTCGATCCGTCCAGGGCATACACCCTCGGACGTGATCCGCAGGGGGACGTCGTCTTCGACGACGCCAGGGTCTCCTGGCGTCACGCCACGGTCAGCTTCAACGGCCGCAGTTGGGTCATCGAGGACCACGGCAGCACCAACGGCACGTTCGTGCAGGGGCAGCGCATCCACCAGCTGGAGCTGGGCCCGGGCTCGGCCGTCAACCTGGGCAACGCGACCGACGGTCCGCGCCTGAACCTGTCCGGCGCCGCGGCCTCCGTGGCCACGCCGCAGGCCCAGCCGCAGCAGCAGCCGTACGCCGCGCAGGGCGCGAACCCCGGCTGGGGTCAGCAGGCCCCGGCCCAGCAGCCGCCGCATCAACAGCCGCAGCAGCAGGCCCCGCAGGCCGGCTGGCAGCAGCCGCAGCAGGCCGCGGCGCACATTCCGCAGCAGCAGGGTTCCGGCGGTGTCGCGGGGGCGTCGCCGGTCCACGGGGACCGCAGCCCGACCACGTTCCACCAGTTCTCGCTCGGCCGCGTCATACGCATCGGCCGTGCCCTGGAGAACGAACTGGTCGTCTCCGACCTGCAGGTCTCCCGGCACCACGCCGAGTTCCACGCGACGCCCGACGGGCGCATGGAGATCCGTGACCTCGGCTCCCACAACGGCACCTACGTCAACGGCCAGCCGATCGCCAAGGGCGGCTCGCAGCTGCTCGGCCCGGCGGACGTCGTCGGCGTCGGCCACTCGACGTTCCGCATCGTGGGCGACCGGCTCGAGGAGTTCGTCGACACCGGTGAGGTCTCCTTCTCCGCCCGCCATCTGACCGTCACGGTCGACGGCGGCAAGCAGATCCTCAAGGACGTCTCCTTCGGTGTCCCGGAAAAGTCGCTGATCGCGGTCATCGGCCCGTCCGGCTCCGGCAAGTCGACCCTGCTCAAGGCGCTCACCGGCTACCGCCCCGCCAACCAGGGCGAGGTGCTCTACGACAACCGGAACCTCTACAAGCAGTTCGCCGAGCTCCGCCAGCGCATCGGTCTGGTCCCGCAGGACGACATCCTGCACAAGGAGCTGACGGTCAAGAAGGCCCTCAAGTACGCGGCCAAGCTGCGCTTCCCCGCCGACACCACGGCGGCCGAGCGCGAGGCCCGCATCGACGAGGTGCTGCGCGAGCTCAAGCTCGACATCCACAAGGACAAGAAGGTCACGTCCCTGTCCGGCGGCCAGCGCAAGCGCGTCTCGGTCGCCCTGGAGCTGCTCACCAAGCCGTCGCTGATCTTCCTGGACGAGCCGACCTCCGGCCTCGACCCGGGCATGGACCGCGACGTCATGCAGCTGCTGCGCGGCCTGGCCGACGACGGCCGTACGGTCCTCGTCGTCACGCACTCGGTGGCCGAGCTGGCCATCTGCGACAAGCTGCTGGTGATGGCGCCGGGCGGCTCGGTCGCCTACTTCGGCCCGCCCGAGGAGGCGCTGAACTTCTTCGGCTACGACACCTGGGCCGATGTCTTCTCCGCCTTCGAGAACTACCGCGACTACGACTGGGCGGGCCGCTGGAAGGGCTCACAGCACTACCAGATGTACGCCGCGGACATCGACGCCGTCGCGCCGCAGTCCGTACAGGTTCCGCCCATGCAGGCGATGAAGCCGCCGAAGCCGCAGGGCTGGATGTCCCAGTTCGTCACGCTGGTCCGGCGCTATGTGTCGGTGATCGCCTCCGACAAGGGCTTCCTGGCGCTGATGGTGATCCTGCCGGCCGTGCTCGGCGCGGTCAGCCTGCTCATCGACGCGGACAAGGGCCTGCTGCCGAACCCGGCGAATCCGCAGACCGGCCGGATCATCCCGAACGGCACGGCGACCACGGTCCTGCTGATCCTCGCGGTCGGCGCCTGCTTCGCGGGCGCGGCGAACTCCGTCCGAGAACTGATCAAGGAACGCGTCATCTACGAGCGGGAGCGCGCCACCGGCCTCTCGCGCTCCGCGTACCTGATGTCGAAGGTGTTCGTGCTCGGCATGATCACCGTGCTCCAGGGCCTGCTCGTCGGCGTCATCGGTTTCTCCAGCCGGGAGATTCCCGAGGAGGGCCTGGTCTTCGGCAGCGCCACACTGCTGGAGCTGTCCGTGCCGATCATGGCGCTGGGCTTCACCTCGATGATGTTCGGCCTGATCATCTCCTCGCTGGTGAAGACCGCCGAGAAGACCATGCCGCTGCTGGTGATGTTCGCCATCATCCAGGTGGTGTTCACCGGCTGTCTGTTCACGCTGCACGGCTCGATCGGCGTCAACCAGTTCTCGTTCCTGATGCCGTCGCGCTGGGCGGTCGCCGCCTCCGGTGCCACGCTGGACTTCAACAAGATCAGCCCGCCCGAGACGGCCGGCGACACCGACCCGTTGTGGGAGCACACGGCCGGGGCCTGGGCCATGGACATGGGCGCGCTCCTGGTTCTCGGCGTGATCTGCGGATTCTTCGTGGCCCGCTTCCTGCGCCGCCACGAGCCGGAGGTCATGCGCAAGTAGTGCCCGCTCCGCGAGCCCGAAGGGCGGCACCCCGTCAGGTGGGTGCCGCCCTTCGGCGTTCCGTTCAGCGAAGCAGAGAGGTCCGCGCAGGCCTCAGTACGCGCTGTTGACGTTGTCCATCGAGCCGTACTTGTCGGCCGCGTAGTTGCAGGCGGCGGTGATGTTGGCGACCGGGTCGTAGATGTCCCAGGAGGTGCCGGGGACGTGCCAGGTCTTGAAGGTCGGCGGGATGACCTGCAGCAGACCCTTCGACGGGATGCCGTTGATGGCGTTGATGTCCCAGTTGTTGATCGCCTTCGGGTTACCCGAGGACTCCCGCATGATGTTGCGGTGGATGCCGTCGTAGGACGCGGGGATGTCGTGCTTCTTCAGGATGTCGAGCGACTCGCGGATCCAGCCGTCGAGGTTGTTCGGGTAGCTCTTGACCGCGGCCTTCTTCTTGGCCGCGGCACGCTTGGCGGCGCGGCTCGCGGCCTCCTTGGCCTGACGCTCGGCCTCGGCCTTCTTCTTCGCCGCCTCGGCGGCGGCCTTCTTCTTGGCGGCGGCCGCGGCGTCGGCCTTCTTCTTGGCCGCGATCTGCTCGGCCTTCAGGCTGGCGCCGGCCATCTGGTCCGTGACGCTCGCCTTGACGTCCTTGATCTGCTGGGTGCTGTACGCCACCGCAGCCGGCTGAGCGGCCTCGGTCGTGGTCTTCGTCGAGGCGCCGCTCGGCACCGCGGAGAACCCGATGGCGGCGGCACCGAGGGTGGCGACACCGGCCATGGCGATCTTGTGGTGACGGGTCAGGCTACGACTCTGAACACGGCTGAAGATGTTCTTGGGCATGCTGCGTGGGACCTCTTCGAATAGCGCGGGAGTCGCTCGGCGTCCGGCGTTGGACTCGGTGTGTTTCCGACACAAACGCCGCGGAGGTGAACCCACGGCGCTGAGCGACGTCAGCAATTCTTAGCGGCCGCAAAATGGCGAGGCAAAGGTGTGACGTACGAAAGGAGATAGTGGATCAGGGAGGGGTAAATCGGGGCAGATTGGACCGTATGCGCCGCTCAAAAGGGGCGACTTTGTCTCCTACGTCCTTTCGTACGTGACGTGGGTCCTATGCGAGGGCTCACATCGCCCCTAGATCATTCTCACGTCCCGTTGCACGAGCGATGCTCTGTGTGAGGCCTTTTCACGGCAGCACGAGATGCACGTCCCCGAACTCGTGCCACAGATAGCGCCCTTGCAGTGCGGCCTCGTACCCCCGCTCGACCGCAGTCCGCCCCGCGACCGCCTCCAGCATCAGCAGATGCGAGGCCTCCGGCTCGTGCAGCCCGGTCAGCAGCCCGTCCACCACCCGCACCCCGCGTTCCGGCGTCACGCCGAGGTCCGTCCACCCCGCACGCGCGCGTACGGCCCCGTCGGTGCCCACCGCCGACTCCACCGCCCGCACCGCGGTCGTCCCCACCGCCACGACCCGGCCCCCACCGGCCCGCGCCGCATTGATCAGCCGCGCGGACGCCTCCGGCACCGCGAAACGCTCCGGGTAGGGCGGCTCGTGCGCCTCCGCCGAGGCCACCCCCGTGTGCAGCGTCACCGGCGCGAACTGCACCCCCCTGCTCACCAGCTCCGCCACCAGCCGCGCCGTGAAGGGCCGCGCCGCGCTCGGCATCTCCGCACTGCCCGTCCCGTCCGCCGACGGCAGCGCGAACACCGTCTGGTAGACGGACAGCGGCTGGTCCCGCTCCGTATAGGCGTAGCGAATGGGCCGCCCGTGCTCCCGCAGCAGCCCCGGCACCCCCGGCCCGGACACCCGCGCCCACCACAGCCGGTCGCCCCGCCCGCTCAGCGGCTCCTCCAGAACCAGCCCCACACCTCCCGGCAGGCGCACCTCCGTGCCCGCGGGCCCGCCCGCACGCGCGCGCGTGGTGCCCCGCCCGTCGGGCTCCCGCAGCTCCACCGCCCAGCGGCCGTCGTCCCCACGGGTGGAGAAGTGCACCACCACGCGCGCGTGCCCCGACCGTCCGTCCACGGCCGCCGCCAGCGTGGCCGAGGTGTTGACCACCAGCAGATCCCCGGCCCGCAGCAGCCGCGGCAGCTCCGTGAACGTGTGATGCGCCACCTCCTCACCCCGCGACACCAGCAGCCGTACGGCGTCCCGCTCCAGCCCCGGGCCCCGCTGCTCGACCGGCACCCGCGCCGACAGTTCCTCCGGTACCCGCACCGCCAGAGTCATCGCGCTCCGTCCAGCAGCGCCGGAGCCCCGTACCGCCCGCTCGCCGGACGCTCCTCCAGCAGCCGCAGGAACCCCGGCACCACGGCCGCCGGCTCCGGCCGCGGCTCCGGGTCGTCCGGCACGGCCGCCGCGTACAGCTCCGTGGCCATGTCCCCGGGATCCACCGCCCACACCCGCAGCCCCGGCTCCTCCACGGCGAGCACGGCCACCAGCTGGTCCAGGGCCGCCTTGGACGCCCCGTAGCCGCCCCAGGTCTCGTACGCCCCGGCCGCCGCGTCCGAGCTGACCGCGATGACGGCGCCGGCCCGCGCGGCCCGCAGCAACGGCAGCGCCTCCTGGACCAGGCCCAGCCCCGCCACCAGGTTCACCTCCAGCGCCCGGCGCAGCCCCTCCAGGGGCAGCTCCTCCAGCCTGACCAGCGGCTCCGCGCCCAGCGCGCTCGCGTTGTGCACCAGCAGGTCGACCCCGCCCAGCCGCCAGGCCGCCGCCACCAGCTCCGCCCGGTGACCGGGGTCGGTGACGTCCCCCGGCAGGGCGGTCACCCGCGTGCCGTGCGCGGAAAGGGCTTCGGCCGTGTCCGCCAGCGTCTCGGCACCCCTGGCGTCGAGCACCAGATCCCAGCCCCGCCCGGCCAGGGCCTCGGCCAGGGCACGGCCCAGGCCCTTCGAGGCCCCGGTGATGATCGCAACCGGCATGATCAGCTCCCTCGTCGTGATCGCGTGCCCTCAACCTAGGAACGGGGCCGCCCGGGCCGCCTCGGACGCGGGCCGCACTCCACCGGGTCCCTTCGCCGTAGGCCCCGGGCCCGGCGCCCTGAGACCTCGGCATCAACCGGCTCTCGGCCCCGCGACCTAGTCCCACCGACCGGGGGCCCCGCAGCCACCGGTCCGATCCGCACGGTCACCGCCCGCCGGTACCGTGAGGTCATGAGTCACGGCCCCCGGTCCGGCCTCGCCGCGGTGAGTTCCGCGCTGCTGGCCATGAGCAGGCACCTCGAGGTGCGCGACGTCCTCAAGACGATCGTCGCCTCGGCCCGCGAGCTGCTCGACGCGCAGTACGCGGCCCTCGGCGTCCCGGACGACCACGGCGGCTTCGCCCAGTTCGTGGTGGACGGCGTCAGCGAGGAGGAGTGGAAGGCCATCGGCCCCCTCCCGCGGCAGCACGGCATCCTCGCCGCCATGCTCCACGAGGCCAGGGCCGAGCGCCTGGCGGACGTCCGCAAGGACCCCCGCTTCGAGGGCTGGCCCAAGGCCCACCCCGACCTCGTCGACTTCCTCGGCCTGCCGATCCGCGACGGCGACGAGGTCATCGGAGCCCTCTTCCTGGCCAACAAGAACTGCGAGCGCCCCCAGGGCGGCTGCGGCTTCACCGAGGACGACGAGGAACTGCTCGGCATCCTCGCCCAGCACGCCGCCATCGCCCTCACCAACGCCCGCCTCTACGAACGCAGCCGCGAGCTCACCATCGCGGAGGAGCGCTCCCGCCTCGCCCACGAACTGCACGACGCGGTCAGCCAGAAGCTGTTCTCCCTGCGCCTGACCGCCCAGGCCGCGGCCCGCCTGGTGGACCGCGACCCCTCCCGCGCCAAGGGCGAACTCCAGCAGGTGGCCGCCCTGGCCGCCGAGGCCGCCGACGAACTGCGCGCCGCCGTCGTCGAGTTGCGCCCCGCCGCCCTCGACGAGGACGGCCTCGTCGCGACCCTCCGCACCCAGATCCAGGTGCTCGACCGCGCCCACAGCGCCCGTGTCACCTTCTCCGGCCACGGAGTGAAGGCCCTGCCCGCCTCCCAGGAGGAAGCCCTCCTGCGCGTGGCCCAGGAAGCCCTGCACAACGCCCTGCGCCACTCCGGCGCGGACCACGTCGACGTGACCCTGGACCGCCGCGGCAACGGCGCCGTCCTGCGGATCACGGACGACGGCGGCGGCTTCGACCCGAGCGCGGTCCGCCGCGCGGGGCGCCACCTCGGCCTGGTGTCGATGCGGGACCGGGCCGCCGGCGCCGGCGGCACGCTGACGGTGGAATCGGCGCCCGGGAAGGGCACCGTGATCGAGATGGAGGTCCCCGGTGGCTGACGCAATCAGGGTGCTGCTCGTCGACGACCACCAGGTCGTCCGCCGGGGCCTGCGCACCTTCCTGGAAGTGCAGGACGACATCGAGGTCGTCGGCGAGGCGGCGGACGGTGCCGAAGGAGTCGACCACGCCGAGGAGTTGAAGCCCGACGTCATCCTCATGGACGTCAAGATGCCGGGCATGGACGGCGTCGACGCCCTGCGCAGGCTCCGCGAGCTGGGCAACCCCGCCCGCGTGCTGGTCGTCACCAGCTTCACCGAACAGCGCACGGTGGTCCCGGCCCTGCGCGCCGGCGCCGCGGGCTACGTGTACAAGGACGTCGACCCCGACGCCCTCGCCGGAGCCATCCGCTCGGTCCACGCCGGGCACATCCTCCTCCAGCCGGAGGTCGCCGGCGCCCTGTTGGCGCAGGAGGAGACCAGCGCGGGCACCACGAGGGCCGGTTCACTCACCGAGCGGGAGCGCGAGGTCCTCGGACTCATAGCGGACGGCCGCTCCAACCGGGAGATCGCCCGCGCCCTCGTCCTCTCCGAGAAGACGGTCAAGACCCACGTCTCCAACATCCTGATGAAGCTGGACCTCTCCGACCGGACACAGGCCGCGCTGTGGGCCGTTCGCCATGGCGTGACCGGCTGACCCGCCCGCCCCGCGGCCACACGGAAGGTTGCGTTCCGAACCGAGATTCATACTGTCGTGGGAACGTCCCCCATATGGCGCAACCTCCGTGGATCTCCACCGTTCTCAGTGCGTGCTGCGGCGCCTGCCGCGGCAATCGCAAGGAGGGCTCAGAAGTGAAGAACCTGAAGAAGGCAGCGGCCGTGACGATGGTGACGGGTGGCCTGCTGGCCGCCGGGGCGGGCATGGCCTCCGCCACCAGCGCGCACGCCGACGGCCAGGCCGTGGGCTCCCCGGGCGTCGGCTCGGGCAACGTCGTCCAGGCCCCGGTGCACGTCCCGGTCAACGTGTCCGGCAACAGCGTGAACGTCGTGGGCGTCCTGAACCCGGCGTTCGGCAACCTCGCCGTCAACCACTGACACGCCACCTCCGTCTCCGGGCCGGAGGCACCCCCGGCCTCCCGGCCCCACCCGGGAGGCCGCTCGGCGTCACGGTCCGGCCCAGGACCCAGCACCCGCGCCGAGCACCACACAAGGAACCGTCACCGCACCCCCCGCTCCCGCTCCTCCACAACGGAGTTGTACGCCGCGACCTGCGCCCGCCGAGCCGTCCGCTCCACCGGCCGCAACGCCTCCCGCCGCGCAGAGATCTCGGACGAACTCACCGCACCCCCGTGCCCACTCTCCGTCGCCACGGCGATGAGCGTCCCCACCCGCTGCGCCAGCTCCAGCACCCGGACCGCCCGCGGCGGATACCCCGGCGCCAGAACCTCCCGCCCCCGCTCGGCCCGCGCCCGGTACGCGTCGACCGCCGCCTCCGCCACCGGCCCCGAGCCGGCCACGTCCAGCCGCGTCAACGCCTCGGTCGCCTCCCGCAGGGCCTCCGCCAGCTCCCGCTCCGCCTCACCCAGCGACGGCACATCCGCGGGCGGCGCCTCCCGCACGGGCAGCACATGCCACACCACCTCGTCCCGCACATGCTCGGGCCCGGCCTCGTACACGTCCGGCACCAGCCCGTAGGCCGCCCCGTGACAGACCACCGCCTCCTCGGCCTCCAGCGCCCGCGCGTTGAACTCCGGCGGCCCGCTCAGCCCCAGCGGATGCCCCGGTGCGGGCAGCGCCACCCGCAGCCCGCTCACCCCGAGCGTCCGCAGCCGCCCGAGCGCGAGCGTCAGACCGACCTGCCCCGACTCGTCCGGCAGCCCCTCCACCCGGTGCACCGCGTCCGTGCCGACGATGGCCAGCACGGCGTCATCCGGCGAGACAAGCCCGGCCAAAAGGGCATTTCCCCAAGCTGCGAGACGTCCAGCACGTGGTTCCGAAAGCATGCCTCCACCCTAGGACCCTCCAAGGACCGGACCGAGGGAATGCCCCGGCCGGCCGGTGGCGTAGATTTCATGGAGGGCTGCGCCCACCGGCGCGGCGGACCGAGCCACAGGCTTACGCGACAGCCGAGACCGGCCACACTGCAAGGGGAGACAACGCGCTCATGAGCGATGTTCTGGAGCTTCAGGACGTATCCGTGGTCCGTGAGGGCCGGGCTCTGGTGGACCAGGTCTCCTGGTCGGTCAAGGAGGGTGAGCGCTGGGTCATCCTGGGCCCGAACGGCGCCGGCAAGACCACCCTCCTCAACCTCGCTTCCACCTACCTCTTCCCCAGCTCGGGCACCGCCACCATCCTCGGCGAGACCCTCGGCAAGCCCGGCTCCGACGTCTTCGAGCTGCGCCCCCGCATCGGCGTGGCCGGCATCGCCATGGCCGAGAAGCTCCCCAAGCGCCAGACCGTCCTGGAGACGGTCCTGACCGCCGCGTACGGCATGACCGCCACCTGGCACGAGGACTACGAGGAGATCGACGAGCAGCGTGCCCGGGCCTTCCTCGACCGCCTCGGCATGAGCGACTACCTGGACCGCAGGTTCGGCACGCTCTCCGAGGGCGAGCGCAAGCGCACCCTGATCGCCCGCGCCCTCATGACCGACCCCGAGCTGCTCCTCCTCGACGAGCCCGCCGCCGGCCTCGACCTCGGCGGCCGCGAGGACCTCGTCCGCCGTCTCGGCCGCCTCGCCCTGGACCCGATCGCCCCCTCGATGCTCATGGTCACCCACCACGTCGAGGAGATCCCCCCGGGCTTCACCCACGTCCTCATGATCCGCCAGGGCAAGGTTCTCGCCGCCGGCCCGCTGGAGCTCGAACTCACCTCCCGCAACCTCTCCCTCTGCTTCGGCCTGCCGCTCGTCGTCGAACAGGCGGGCGAGCGCTGGACCGCGCAGGGCCTCCCGCTCTCCTGAAGCGGGGCGTCCGCCCCACAAATCCCCGAGCAAGAAGGGGATTTCACATCACGGGCGCCCTGTCGTCGACGGGGCCCGCGGACCTACCATGACCGCGTGGACATCGACGCATGGCTGTGGTGGCTGATCGGCGCGACAGCGCTAGGCATCGCGCTCGTGGTGACCGCCATGCCCGAACTGGGCATGCTGGCGGTGGGCGCCGTCGCCGCTGCGGTCGTCACCGGCGTCTTCGGCGGCGGAGCCGTCGCCCAGGTCGTGGTCTTCGCCGTCATCTCGACCGCGGGTATCGCCGTCGTCCGGCCCATCGCGAACCGGCACCGCGCCCAGCGCCCCCAACTCGCCACCGGCGTCGACGCGTTGAAGGGCAGACAAGCCGTCGTCCTGGAACGCGTCGACGGCACCGGCGGCCGGATCAAACTCGCCGGCGAGGTCTGGTCGGCCCGCGCCCTCGACACCGGCCACGCTTTCGAAGTGGGCCAGGAAGTGGATGTCGTGGACATCGAAGGAGCCACCGCGATCGTCATGTGACCTCGCAGGACGTAACCGGAGCGGAACTCCTCGCCAGCAACGCGACGGTCTGTCAGACTCGACCAGCAAGATCTTCGACAACCATAAGATCTGCCGAAGACGCCGCAGCGGAGAAGGGACACGGGGAACGACGATGGAACCGGTCATCATCGTCCTGATCATTCTGGTGGTGTTGGTCTTCATCGCCCTGATCAAGACGATCCAAGTCATCCCACAGGCCAGTGCGGCCATCGTCGAGCGCTTCGGGCGCTACACGCGGACACTCAACGCGGGCCTCAACATCGTCGTCCCGTTCATCGACACCATCCGCAACCGCATCGATCTGCGTGAACAGGTCGTCCCGTTCCCGCCGCAGCCGGTGATCACCCAGGACAACCTGGTCGTCAACATCGACACCGTCATCTACTACCAGGTCACCGACGCCCGGGCCGCGACGTACGAAGTCGCCAGCTACATCCAGGCGATCGAGCAGCTCACCGTCACCACTCTCCGCAACATCATCGGTGGGATGGACCTGGAGCGGACCCTGACCTCCCGCGAGGAGATCAACGCGGCCCTGCGCGGCGTCCTCGACGAGGCCACCGGCAAGTGGGGCATCCGCGTCAACCGCGTCGAGCTGAAGGCGATCGAACCGCCCACCTCCATCCAGGACTCGATGGAGAAGCAGATGCGCGCCGACCGGGACAAGCGCGCCGCGATCCTCCAGGCCGAAGGTGTCCGCCAGTCCGAGATCCTGCGCGCCGAAGGTGAGAAGCAGTCCCAGATCCTGCGCGCCGAGGGTGAGGCCAAGGCCGCGGCCCTGCGCGCCGAGGGCGAGGCCCAGGCCGTCCGCACGGTCTTCGAGGCCATCCACGCCGGCGACCCGGACCAGAAGCTCCTCTCCTACCAGTACCTCCAGATGCTCCCCAAGATCGCCGAGGGCGACGCCAACAAGCTCTGGATCGTCCCCAGCGAAATCGGCGACGCCCTCAAGGGCCTCTCCGGCGCCATGGGCAACTTCGGCGGCATCGGCGGGGGTTCAGGCGGCAACGGCGGCGCGACCGGAGCAAGCGTCCCCGCCCAGGAGCGCCGCGAGAAGCCGCACATCGACTGACAGCACCCCCAACGCAACGTTCCCCGCGCCCCTGCTTGTCAGGGGCGCGGGGAACTGCTTCTTGTCAGGGGCGCGGGGAACTGCGCGAACAACCTCACTCAACCCCCGGCCGACGAAGCACCAAGGCCCCGCGGCCGGTCACGCCGCGTCCAGCGCCAGCCAATCCGGCAGCGCCGCAAGGTCATCCTGAGCCAGAGCCAACAGCATCGCATCGGCCGGTGTCGGCTCGAACGGCTCCCGAAGCAGCGGCATACCCGCCTCGACAGGCGTCCGGTTCGCCTTCCGGTGATTGTCCTGCGCACACGAGGCCACCGTGTTCAGCCACGTGTCCTGACCACCCTGCGACCGCGGCACCACGTGGTCCACGGTCGTCGCCCGCCTCCCGCAGTACGCGCACCGGTGCCGGTCCCTCACCAGCACACCCCGCCTCGACCACGGAGCTCGTCTTCGGAACGGCACCCGTACGTACTGGCAGAGCCTGATCACCCGGGGCACCGGTATGTCGACCGCGGCTCCCCGCATCCGCAGTTCGGGGTGGGCCTGCTCGACGACGGCCTTGTCCTGAAGCACCAGAACGACGGCTCGGTTCAACGTCACCGTCGACAGCGGCTCGAAGCTCGCGTTCAGTACCAGCGTGTCCCGCATACCAGCCCACCTCCCGTGCACCGGCCCACCCCCTGGCGGGCTGGGATCAACTCTGGCCGGGCACGCCGAGATGGACAACGCAATATCTGCTGGTCCCACGAGGGGTGACCCCCGCGACCCCCGGCAACAAAAATGCCCGCTCCTGATCAATTCCAAGACCAGGAGCGGGCAAACGTTCCGTGAACGCCGGGATAGCGGCGACTGTGCTCAGCCTTCGGCGGGCACCTCGTACTCGCCGATCAGCTGGGCCCGCCCGATCGTGTGGAACCGCAGATTGAAGCCGACCGCCGCGGGCGACGCGTCGGCGTCCGGACCGAGCTTCTCCTCATCCACGGCGTACACCGTGAACACGTAGCGGTGCGGCCCGTCCCCGGGCGGCGGAGCGGCCCCGCCGAACTCCTTGTCGCCGTAGTCGTTGCGCGCGTGGATCGCACCCTCCGGCAGACCGTCGAACTTGCCACTGCCGGCACCCACCGGCAGCTCGGTCACCGACGCCGGGATGTCGAACAGCACCCAGTGCCAGAAACCGCTGCCCGTCGGGGCGTCGGGGTCGTAGCAGGTCACGGCGAAGCTCTTGGTCTCGGGCGGGAAACCCTCCCACCGCAGATGCGGCGAAGTGTTGCCGGCCGCGTGGACCTGAGCGTCCTTGAGCGTCGCGCCTTCCTCGATGTCCTCGCTCGTCACCGTGAACGACGCGACGGGCGGATGGAAGTCGTGGGGGAGCGGCCGCCGCTTGAGCTCGGTCACCTCGGTACCTCCTGATCGTTTCGTGCAGTCGCCCCCGAGCCTAGAACCAGTTGCGCTTGCTGCCGACCTCGGACAGCCACTGGTTCAGGTACGCGGTCCAGTCCGTCCCCTGGTAGTCGTTCAGACCCACCTGGAAAGAGCGGAAGGTGTCGCTGCCCTCGCTGAACAGCCCCGGCTTCTTGTCCATCTCCAGCACCACGTCCATGGCGTTCTGGTCGGCCACGAAGCTCAGCTCGACCTGGTTCAGCCCCCGGTACTGCTGCGGAGGGTAGAACTCGATCTCCTGGTAGAACGGCAGCCGCTGCCGCGTACCCCGGATCACACCGCGCTCCATGTCCGCGTTCTTGAACCGGAAGCCCAGCTGGATGAACGCGTCCAGGATCGCCTTCTGCGCCGGCAGCGGGTGCACGTTGACCGGGTCCAGGTCACCGGAGTCCACCGCACGCGCGATCTCCAGCTCGGTCGACACCCCGATGTTCATGCCGCGCAGCGCCTGACCGTCGATCATCGTGATCGGCGTCTCCCACGGGATCTCGAGACCGAACTGCACCGCGTGCACCGCGCCCGCCTGCAGCTCGAACGCACCGCCCAGCCGTGACTTCGTGAACTCGATGTCCTGCTTGTACTCCTGGTCGCCGCTCTCCACCTCGACCTTGGCCTGCAGCCCGACCGAGAGTCCCTCGATCTGCTGGTTGACGGAGCCGCCCTGGATCCGCACCTCACCCTGGACGACACCGCCCGGGACGACGTTGACCTCGTGCAGCACCGTCTCGACCGAAGCCCCGCCGGCCCCCAGGCTCGCGAGCAGCTTCTTGAACGCCATGTCTCTCCCTCTCGCCCACAACGGGTGGATCCTTGATCCATACAAACGCGATCCGGCCGTGGCCGGTTCCAAGCCTCACCCTGGCAAGGGCGGGGCCCAACGGCCACCCCGCGGCACCACTCATCTCCAGTACCCTCGGACGGCATGATCGCGACCCCTGACCGTACGCCCCTGTCCAGGGAGTTCTTCGACCGACCCGTCCTCGATGTCGCCCCCGATCTCCTCGGCCGCATCCTGGTACGCAGCACCCCGGACGGTCCGATCGCCCTCCGCCTCACCGAGGTAGAGGCCTACGACGGGGAGAACGACCCCGGCTCCCACGCCTACCGCGGCCGCACGGCCCGCAATAGCGTGATGTTCGGCCCGCCCGGACACGTGTACGTCTACTTCACCTATGGCATGTGGTTCTGTATGAACCTGGTCTGTGGACCCGAGGGGAAGGCGAGCGCGCTCCTGCTGCGCGCCGGCGAGATCATCGAGGGGGCCGAGCTGGCCCGCACCCGTCGACTCTCGGCCCGCAACGACAAGGAACTGGCCAAAGGCCCGGCCCGGCTGGCCACCGCACTGAACGTGGACCGTTCGCTTGACGGCACGGACGCGTGCACCCCGGGAGACACCCCGCTCCGCATGCTGACCGGCACGCCCGTGCCCTCCGACCAGGTACTCAGCGGGCCCAGGACGGGAGTCGGCGGCGACGGTGCCGTGCACCCTTGGCGCTTCTGGGTCGCCAACGACCCGACGGTGAGCCCGTACCGGGCCCACGTCCCGAGGCGCCGCCGAAGTTGACGCGCTCCGCCGAGGTGCGTAATGTAGCCCGAGCCGCTGAACCGGGTATGGCGATCGCCAGCAGCCGGAAGCGGCCAAACCAACTACCTAGCGACTCCCCTCAGCAGGGGCGAATTCGGCGTGCCCGCATGCCCGAATTCGATTGCCGACAGACTCGATTATGAGTTGGACGGGGAATCCGCTAACGTAGTGAATGTCGAAAGGCCGACGAGCGAAAGCCCGGGGCCGAACGGCAAATCCCACCGACTGGGAATCGGATCGAAACGGATCTGATAGAGTCGGAAACGCAAGATCGAAGGGAAGCGCCCGGAGGAAAGCCCGAGAGGGTGAGTACAAAGGAAGCGACCGTTCCTTGAGAACTCAACAGCGTGCCAAAAGTCAACGCCAG